>CAJYUW010000038.1 GCA_913778205.1 uncultured Curtobacterium sp. | reverse complement strand
GGCCGTTCCGGGTCTCCCAGAGCCGATAGGCTGAGCGGTCGGACAGCAACGGCTGGTCCGGCTCGAGGAGATCAGCATGTCAGTGGGGTTGCTCGCGGTCGTCGACGACATCCTGTCGGCCGCGCTCAAGGCCAGCGCGAAGACCGCGGGCGTGGTCATCGACGACGCCGCCGTGACCCCGCAGTACGTGCAGGGCATCGCGCCGGCCCGTGAACTCCCGGTCGTGGGGCGGATCGCGCTCGGCAGCCTGTTCAACAAGTTCGTCATCATCATCCCGCTGGCGCTCCTGCTGTCCGCGTTCGCGCCCGGGGTGCTCCCGTGGCTGCTCCTCATCGGTGGGACGTACCTGTGCTTCGAGGGAGCCGAGAAGGTCACCGAGTGGTTCGGCACGCACCACGAGTCCGAGTCCGAGACGCCGACGACGGAACCGAAGCTCGTGTTCGGCGCGATCCGGACCGACCTGATCCTCAGCACCGAGATCATGCTCATCGCACTCGCCGGCCTCGACCCGGACCTCGGCTTCTGGCCGACCGTCGGCGCGTTGCTCGTGATCGGCCTGGTGATGACCCTCGCGGTCTACGGCGCCGTGGCCCTGCTCGTGAAGGTCGACGACATCGGTCTGCAGATGATGAAGAGCCCGACCCGCTCGACCCGGCGGGCCGGGGCGCGGGTCGTGCGCGCGATGCCGACCGTCTTCCGCGTGATCGGGGTCATCGGCACCGTCGCGATGCTGTGGGTCGGTGGTCACCTCGTGGTGCAGAACCTCGCGGAGACGGTCTGGCACGGCCCGTACGACCTGCTGCACGCCGTCGAGCACGGCATCGAGGCGGCGGGGCCGGTCGTGACGTGGATCGTCGACACCGCGATCTCGGCGGTCTTCGGACTCGCGCTGGGCATGGTCGTCGTCGGCATCGTGCTCGGCGTCGGACGTCTGCGCGGCCGCACGCACTGACCCGTCTCGCTGCCCCGGCGCGGGCCGGTGCCGGGCGGCGGGGCGGCGGCGGACGTCGGGGCGGTGGCGGACGTCGGGCCGGTGGCGGGCGTCGGGCCGGCGGCGGGCGTCGGGACGGACGGCGACCGGACCGTCAGAGCTCGACGTCGCTGCCCATCGTCACCGTGCGCTGTGCCGGCAGGCCGAAGCGTGCCGCCGGGTCGGCCGCGTTGTGCGCGAGTCCGACGAACAGCTTCTTGCGCCAGCTCACCATCCCCCGGTTGCCCGGCTGCGGGCGGAGGGCACCGCGGGAGATGAAGTACGACGCCGTCGTCATCTCGTCCGGGTCGAGCTCCAGCACCTCGGCCAGGCACGCGGCGTGCAGTGCGCGCGGAAGGTCCTGGTCGTCGGAGAACCCGAACGTGACGGTGATGTGGTCGATGCCGTCGTCCTCGTAGCCGAGGTCGTCGCGGGAGAACGCCTTCGCGTGCGGCACGTGCGGCACGTTGGCGGTGATGACGGACACGATGATCACCGTCCGGTGCACCACGTGGTTGTGCTCGACGTTCGCCCGGAGCGCGAGCGGCGTCGTCTCCTTGTTCGGGTGCGGGAAGATCGCGATGCCCCGGACCCGCGGGACGCCCTTCGTGTTGATCTTCTCGATGAAGTCGGCCAGGGAGCCCTCCCGCTCCTTGCGCTCCTCCTGCACGAGCTGTCGCCCGCGTCGCCAGGTGGTCATGAGCGTGATGACGGCGAGGGCGATGAGCAGCGGCACCCAGCCGCCGTGCACGATCTTCGACAGGTTCCCCGCGAGGAACGTCAGCTCCAGCCCGCCGAAGACGACTGCCGCGAGGACGAGCTTCCACGTCGCCCACCGCCAGAGCGGCTTCACGACGAGGAGCAGCAGGATCGTGTCGACGACGAGCGCCCCCGTGACGGAGACGCCGTACGCGGTCGCGAGGCTCGCCGACGAGCGGAAGGTCAGCATCACCGCCAGGACCCCGATGAACAGCAGGAGGTTCACGGCGGGCAGGTAGATCTGGCCGCCCTCCTGCCGGGAGGTCTGCCGGATCGTGAGCGGCGGCAGCAGGCCGAGCTGCACCGCCTGCCGGCTCAGCGAGAACGCCCCGGAGATGACGGCCTGGGACGCGATCACCGTCGCCGCGGTGGCGAGGATGACCACGGGCAGCTGCAGGCCGCTCGGGAAGAGCAGGAAGAACGGGTCCTTCGCCGCGGACGGGTCGCTCAGCACGAGCGACGCCTGCCCGAGGTAGTTGAGCACGAGGGCGGGGAACACCACGAAGAACCAGGCGCGGAGGATCGGCTTGCGACCGAAGTGGCCCATGTCCGCGTAGAGCGCCTCGGCCCCGGTGATGACGAGGACGACCGCGCCCATCGCCACGAACGTGATGTACGGGTGCGCGACGAGGAACGAGATCGCCCACGTCGGCGAGAGCCCCTGCAGGACACCGGGGTGCTGCAGGATGTGCGGGACGCCGGCGGCGGCGATCACCACGAACCACAGGAGCATGACCGGGCCGAAGAGGTTGCCCACCTTGCCGGTGCCGAACCGCTGCACCGCGAACAGCACGATGAGGATGACCGCCGCGATCGGCACGATGAGGTGCTCGATGCTCGGCGCCGCGGTCTGCAGGCCCTCGACCGCGGAGAGCACCGAGACCGCCGGGGTGATCACCGAGTCGCCGTAGAACAGGGAGACCCCGACGATGCCGATGACGAGGAAGATCGTCGCGCCGCCCCGCCGCTTGGCGTAGAGCCGGCGGGCGAGCGCCGCGAGGGCCATGACGCCGCCCTCGCCGTTGTTGTCGGCGCGCATGAGGACGAGGACGTACTTGATCGACACGATGACCGTGACGCTCCAGAACATCATCGAGATGACGCCGTAGACGTCCTCCTCGGTCGCCTTCACGATCCCGCCGTCGATCGTGAACACGGTGCGGAGCGCGTAGAGCGGACTGGTGCCGATGTCGCCGAAGACCACGCCGAGCGCCGCGAGCGCGAGTGCGGCGACGCCCTTCGCGGGACCGTGTCCGCCGTCCTCGCCGGTGTCGGTCGCGGGTGTGTGCGCGCGGGTCTCGGTCACCGTCGTCTCTTCCGTCGCGTGGCCGTCCGGGCGACGACCGCGGATCATCCTCGCACCGCGCGGGGCGTGCCGCTCGCAGCGTGCGCACATGGACCGCCGCGTGCCGGTCGTTGGCGCACCGTGCCGACGGCGTCCCGGACGGACGGGAGGCACGGTGCCAGCCGGCACCGTGCCTCCCGTCCGGGCGTGGTCGAGTCAGCGACGGCCGAAGTAGCCGTTCGCGCCGCCGACGAACATGAGGATCGTCGCGACGATGACCGCGATGCCGCCGATGAAGCCGAAGGCGTTGCCGCCGGAGGCCGCGCCGACGCCGACGCCGACGACCTGGAGGATCGCGATGACGAGCAGCACGATGCGCGCCCAGTTGCGGCCGTCACGCATCTTGAAGACGATGACGAGCTCGACGATCGCGAGGATGAAGGCGAAGATCGCGCCGCCGACGAGCGGTGCGGTGCCGACGCCCTGGGCAGCTGCCGCGCTGCCGCCGGAGACGAGGCCGATGATGCCCGACAGGATGTTCGCCAGGATCACCACCAACCAGATGATGAACGAAACGGTGACGGTGGTCGGACGACCGCTGGTGTTGGCCATTGTGTGCTCCCTCTGCATCGGTCGCGTTCAGCGACCTTCCCGCGAACGTACAGACGCAGTGCCCACCTGTCCGTGTCGATCCGGAAACCGCTGGGGCGCGACACCCTCGGAAGTACCGATTCGGTACTGGCTTCTGGGTGGATTCCCAGCTAGCGTCGTCGTGCCCCCTTCGAGGGCCACCCATCGATCGAAAGCGACACCGATGCCCTTCCCGATCCGCCGCGCCGTGCTCGTCACCACGACCACGGCAGCGCTCGTCGCCGGTTCCGTCCTGACCGGCTCGTTCTCCGCCAGCGCGCACCCTGCGCACGACCCCGGCCACCACGACGGCCGGCTCACCCCTCGTACCTCGTTCACCATGGCGGCCGACGGCTCGTCCGGTGCGACCCAGGGCGGCGAGGGCATCCCGAACATCGACTCCGTCAAGAAGACGATCGCCACGTACTACGGCGACCCCGGCACCGGGATCGCGAACAAGGACGACAGCCCGTACATCCGCGAGGTGCGGTCGATCATGACCAAGCAGACGAAGGAGCTCCGCGGGGAGTACCGCCGCGCGGTCGCGCACCACCAGCAGCCCGCGATCGTCCTCGACGCCGACGACACCACGCTCTGGACGTACGACATGGAGGTCGGGGACATGCACTTCGTGTTCTCGCCCGCCGAGCAGGACGTCTGGGTGCAGGACGAGCGCTTCCCCGCCGTCCCGGCGATGGTGTCCTACGTGAACACCGCGAAGGCGATGGGCTTCACGATCTTCGGCATCACCGGTCGGAACGACGACCAGAAGGCCGCGACCCTCGCCAACCTCGAGAAGGTCGGCTACCAGGGCTTCACCGCCGACCACTACATCACCAAGTGGACCGGCAAGGGCGCGTCCCAGCAGCCGTCGTACGTGCAGTGCGCTGCGGCGTCGTGCACCACCGTCGAGTACAAGGCGCTGACCCGTCGCCACATCGAGCGCGACCTCGGCTACACGATCGTCGACAACCTCGGCGACCAGTGGTCCGACCTGCAGGGCGGGTACGCCCAGGAGCAGGTCAAGCTCCCGAACCCGACCTACTCCCTGCCGTCGGCCGACCTGCCCGGCGTGCGGGAGCCGTGGCTCGCGCCGCGCACGCACTTCCGCATGGCCGCCGACGGCTCGTCCGGTGCGACCCAGGGCGGCGAGGGCATCCCGAACATCGACTCCGTCAAGAAGACCATCGCCACGTACTACGGCGACCCCGGTACGGGCATCGCGGACAAGACCGACAGCCCGTACATCCGCGAGATGCGCTCGATCGTCCGGAAGCAGGCGCCGATCGTCGCCGCGCAGTGCGTCGTGGCCTCGCGCCAGCACCGCAACCCGGCGATCGTCCTCGACGCCGACGACACCACGCTGTGGACCTACGACATGGAGGTCGCCGCGATGCACTTCGTGTTCGACCCGGCGCTCCAGGACGTCTACGTGCAGGAGCAGCGGTTCCCGGCCACCCCGTCGATGACGTCGCTCGCCGCCGTCGCGGAGCGCTCCGGCTGCACCGTGATCGGCCTCACCGGGCGGAACGCGGCCCAGCAGGACGCCACCGTCGCCAACCTGCAGGCGGTCGGCTACCCGCAGATCGCCGCCGAGCAGGACGGCAACCGGACCTACTACACGAAGTGGACCGGCACCGGGACCTCGCAGCAGCCGTCGTACGTCACGTGCGCGACCGCGAAGTGCACCACGATCGAGTACAAGTCGCAGACGCGGGCGCACATCGAGTCGCGCTCCGGCGGAGGCTACGACATCGTGGCGAACTTCGGCGACCAGTACAGCGACCTGATCGGCGGCTCCGCCGACCGGACCGTCAAGCTGCCGAACCCGACGTACTACCTGCCCTGATCCCCACCTGCGCTGATCCGCGACCAGCGATCGGACGGGAGGCGCGGTGCCGGTCGGCACCGCGCCTCCCGTCCGTCCCGTGGTCGCGCCGGACGCTCGACGCCCGCTCAGGGAGGACCCCGGCAGCACGCGGGCTCTCAAGCTCCTGCGGCGTACCGTCTGCGGTGACCCGGAGGAGAGACCCATGAACCTGGACGGCTTCGACGTCCCGACGCTCATCATGTTCTGCGCGGCCGTGGCGGTCGTCGTCGGCGGCCTGCTGTCGAGTCGACGACGTCGGTGACCCACGGGCGCCCGCGTCGGTGTCTCCCGGGTGGGATCGGTACGCTCCGTGACTCGTGAGCACTGAACCGTCCGCCGTCACGACGACGCGGTCCGGCGTCGCCTCGGCGGCGGTGCTGTCGACCGTCGGCATCGGCGTCCAGGGCGCCACGAAGCTGCTCGCGACGGTCGTCATCGGCCGCGTCTTCGGCACGGAGGCGCTCGGTCAGTCGTCGGCCCTCCTCTCGCTCGGGGTCTTCGCCGCCCTGCTGTGGCCGACCGCGGCCGGGAACACCGCGGCCCGCGCGCTGGCTATCGCGATGCGCGCGGGACGGTCGGACGCGTCCGTGACCCGGCTCCTCGGGACGTCGATGCTCGTGTCGTCCCTGGTGCTCGCCGGGGTCACCGTGCCGCTCGCCCTCGTGTGGGGCAACGGGCCGGGCACGGTCGTCGGCGGGGTCGCGGTCGTCGTGGGCTACGGCCTCTACTGCTACGCCCGCGGCGCACAGCTCGGCTACGACCGACCGCGTCGCGTCGCCACCTGGGACGGCCTGACGAGCCTGCTGACGCTCGGCCTGCTGGTGCTGGCGTGCGTCACACGGGCGGAGCCGTTCGTGCTGCTGCCGCTCGGCATCGGCTACGCGGTGTTCGCCGTGGCGTGCTGGCCGCGCGGCGCCGGGGCCGGGGTCGAGGCCGGGCACCGCGCGGCCGGCGCGGAGCCGATCGACGGCGTCCTGCGGTTCGCCGCCTGGAACGTCCTCGCCGGTCTGACGACGAACGGCCTGCTGCAACTCGCCATGATCGCGGCGCAGGTCACCGCGACGCCCCACGACGCCGGGGTCTACGCGGCGGCGTTCTCCCTCGCGACGCCGGCGTCGATGGTCGGTCAGGCCGTGGCGCAGGTGGTCGTCCCGGCGTTCGCGCACCGCACCGAGGCCGCGAGCCTCCGCGGACCGGGGACCCTCCGCTTCGTCGCCGGCTTCGCCGCCGTGACCGCCGTGCTCTTCGGCGTGGTCGCGCTGCTCGCGGACTGGTACCTGCCGCTCGTCTACCCGGACGAGGGTGCGGCCGCGGTGGCCGACCTCCGGTACCTCGTGCTCGGCGTGTGGGTGTTCACGACCTCGCTCGTGCCCGCGGCCCTGCTGCTCGCGGCCGGACGCTCGCGGCAGGTGGCGCTCGCCTCGGTCGCGGGGTTCGTCGTGGGCGTCGCACTCATGGCAGTCCTGGCCCCGACGGCGGGCGTCGCCGCGGGCAGCACCGGGTTCCTCGTCGGCAGCGCGGTGAACCTGGTCGCCGTCGTCGTGCTCGGTCTCCGGCGCACGGGCGTCCCGGCGCCAGGGCCGCGGCCTCGGCGGGCGTCAGAGCCGGGGCCGGCGTCGTCGGCGTCGGCGTCGGCGTCGGCGTCGTCAGCGTTCGACGGGCTCGCGCCGCATCCGGACGAGGCTCGCGAGCGTCGCGCCCCCGATCGCGAGGACGATCACCGCGAGTGAGGTCCAGGTCCCGATCTCCGGGGCCCACGCCACGTGCTCGCCGCCGTTGAGGAACGGCAGCTCGTTCTGGTGCAGCGCGTGCAGGACCAGCTTGACGCCGATGAAGGCCAGGATCAGCGCGATCCCGTACTTGAGGTAGACCAGCCGCTCGAGCAGCCCGCCGAGCAGGAAGTACAGCTGCCGCAGGCCCATCAGCGCGAACACGTTCGCGGTGAACACGATGAACGCGCTCTCGGTGATGCCGAAGATCGCCGGGATCGAGTCGAGCGCGAAGAGCAGGTCGGTGGTGCCGATCGCGACCAGCACGACGAGCATCGGCGTGAAGTGGCGCTGCCCGTCGACGCGCGTGCGCAGCCGGATGCCGTCGTACGAGTCGGTGACCCGAACCCGCCGCCGGAGCGCCCGGACGATGACGCTGTCCCGCTGGTCGTCGTCGTCGTGGTCCTCGCGCACCTGCTGGATCGCGGTCCAGATCAACCACGCGCCGAAGAGGTAGAAGATCCAGGAGAAGTCCTCGATCAGCCGGGCACCGAGCAGGATGAAGACCCCGCGGAGCACGAGCGCGATGATGATCCCCATCATGAGCACCGCCTGCTGGATCGGCTTCGGGACGGCGAACCGCGCCATGATGATGACGAAGACGAACAGGTTGTCGATGCTCAGGCTGTACTCGGTCAGCCAGCCGGCGAGGAACTGCCCCGACGCGTCACCGCCCGCGAAGACGAGCACGGCGAGCGCGAACAGCAGCGCGAGCCCGACGTAGAAGCCCACCCAGAGCCCGGACTCCCGCATGGTCGGTTCGTGCGACCGTCGGGAGACGATCACGAGGTCCGCGAGCAGGATCGCCACGACGACGACCATCGATCCGACCTCGAACGCGATGGGCAGCTCCGGCACGCCTGGTCCTTCCGTCGCCGGAGGCCTGCTCCACCCGAGCGGTGGGCCGTCCGGCACCTGCGCGATCCTACCCGTGGAACCGTTCAGGTCCGTCGACGGCGTCCCGGCCCGAGCAGGGGGCTCGAGGGCCGGGACGGCGTCGTGACGACGAACCCCGGTCGTTCGGGGATGGACCGGTCGGGTGTGGCTCGTCTGGTGTCGACCCTAGCGGTCCGCTGAACAGGGGACAAACCGATCTGTCTACCCAGAACGGGGGGGCATCCCGACCGCGGATCTGGGACGATCGGTCCATGCCCCGCGACGGTGACCCCCTCGGACGACTCGGATTCCTCACCATCGGCACGTTCGACCCCGCGGACCCGGCGACGGGACACGAGGAGACGCTGCGGGTCATCGAGCGAGCCGAGGCCCTGGGCTACGACAGCGCCTGGCTCCGGCACCGCCACCTGCAGCACGGCATCTCCTCCCCCGTCGCACTGCTGGCGGCCGCGTCGCAGCGGACCTCCCGCATCGCCCTCGGCACCGCCGTGACGCCCATCGGTGCCGAGAACCCGTTCCGGCTGGCCGAGGACCTCGCGACGGTCGACGTCCTCCTCGGCGGTCGACTGCACCCCGGGTTCTCGTCGGGCACACCCATCCACTACGACCTGTACCGCGACGCGATCCACCCCGACACGGCCGAGCACGAGGACTTGGGGGACGCGCGACTGCTGCGCTTCCGGGACCTCGTGCGCGGCGACCGGGTCACCGAGGTCGCCGAGCGCCGCGGCATCGAGGAGTTCGCCACCACGGTGCAGCCGCACAGCGCCGGACTCGTCGACCGGCTCTGGTACGGCACGGGCAGCACGCGGTCCGCGGTCTGGGCGGCGCGGAACGGGTTCCACCTGCTCACGTCGAGCGTGACGCGCAGCGAGGTCGGCACGGACTTCGCGACCAACCAGCGCGCGCAGGTCGACGCCTACCTCGACGCGCACCCGGACCCGACCACGGCGCGGGTGTCGCAGGGCCTGGTCGTGATCCCGACCGACAGTGCGTCCGCCGAGCAGGTGGCCCGGTACCGGGCCTACGCCGAGGCCCGGTCAGGACGCGTCGGCGTGCCGCAGGGACCCGGCCGACTGCTGTTCGCCGCCGACCTGGTCGGGACGTCAGCGGAGATCGCCGACCGACTCCGCGCGGACGCCGGCTACCAGGTCGCCACGGAGGTCGCGTTCGCCCTGCCGTTCTCCCTCGCGCCGGAGGACTCCGCGCAGATCGTCGACGACATCGCCGAGCACCTCGGACCGGCGCTCGGGTGGTCGCCCGCAGGCGGCTGACGACCGGTCCGCGGCGCGCGCCCGGCGCGCCGTGACGGACGGGAGGCCCGGATCACCGTGCGCCGACCGGCTGCGGTGATCCGTGCCTCCCGTCCGGTCCGTCCCCGCGCTCAGGCGCGGCGGGTCGCGCCGATCGCCCACACGCGCGGCGGCTCCACGCCGTTGACCGCGTGGTCGCCGACGATGCGGGCCTTGAACACCCACGGGTTGTGGCTGCCCGCGGTCCGGGCGTTGCGCCAGTGCCGGTCGAGGTTCTTCGTGGTGCTGACGCCCGAGGCGGCGAGCGCGTCGAAGAGGTGCGAGGTCGCCGTCGTGGCGAGCGAGGTGAGCGCGACCTGCGCCTGGGCGGTCGCCAGCTCGGCGCGGTCGTTGCGCCGTTCGTCCTCGACCTCGTCGAGGGCGGCTCCGTCGTACGCGCGCTGCAGCGCCTCGGCCGCACGGTCGACGATCGCGGTCGCGGCGAAGCCGGCCGCCGAGACCTCGCCCACCACCTGCAGGATCTGCGGGTCCGCGGCGAACGTGTCCGCGTTGCCGTGCGAGAACACGCGGTTGCGGTTCCGGACCTGGAGCGCGATCTCGCGCTCGGCGGCGAGGACCGACCCCGCGAGCACCGTGAGGAGCACCGCCTGGTAGTACGCGGTCTGGTACTTGAAGCGGTCGTCGAACGGGATGACCGCGTCGGCCTGCACGACGGCGTCGGTGAACGTGCTCGTGCCCGACCCGGTCGTGCGCTGCCCGAAGCCGTCCCAGTCGTCGCCGTGCGTGACCCCCGGCTGGTGGGCGTCGACGATCGCGATCACGCGCTCGCCGGTGTCGGTGCGTTCGGCGTAGGTGTCGATCCAGTCGGCGAAGATGCTGCCGGTGGAGTAGTACTTCTGCCCGGTGATCCGGAAGGTGCCGTCGTCCTGCGGGGTCACCTTGGTGATGACGTCCCCGATCTGCACCGCGCCGACCTCGGTCCAGGAGTTGCCGGCGATCTCGCCGCGCCCGAAGCGTTCGAGCCAGACGTCGCGCGCACCGGAACGCGCGACGAGGCGGTCCTCGACGAGGGCGAAGTGACCGCGGAGTGCCTGGGGGATGTTGCTGTCGGCGGCGGCGAGCTCGGTCAGCAGGCGGAACGTCTGAGGCAGGGTCGCCCCGGCGCCACCGAACTCGTTGGGGACGCGCACGGCGCCGAACCCGGCGGCCGCCAGCTCGCGGATCTCGTCGAACGGGAGTCGGTGCTCCTGCTCGCGGGCGCTCGCGCCGGCGGCGATCCGGTCGAAGATCGGTCGGAACCGGCCGGCGAGGGTCTCGTAGTCGACGGCGGCGTCGGTGGTGGTGGTGGTCACGGGCGGTTCCTCCGGTCGGGGGGGGGTGGTCAGAAGGTCGTGGCTGTCGGGCGGTGGTGACGGTCGGGCGGTCGCGTCGGGCGTGGCCGCGGCGGTGACGGCGGCGGTCAGGCGGTCGCGACGGGCGGTGGTGCGGCGGCGATCAGGCGGTCGCGTCGGGCGTGGCCGCGGCCGTGACGGCGGCGGTCAGGCGGTCGCGACGGGCGGTGGTGCGGCGGTGACGGTCGGCTCGGTCGTCGGGGGCGCCGCCCGCTGTCCGAGGCGTGCGAGGACGGCGGCGCCGCCGAACACGAGCGCAGCGACCACGACGGCGGCGGCAGTCCACCCGGCCCCGCTCGGCCAGTGGCCCGAGAGGCCGAGCAGCGCCGGCACCGTCGTGGTCGTCTGGCTCGCGACGACCAGGGCCCAGCCCGTGTAGCGGCCGATCGGGCGACCGAGCGCCAGCAGCACGAAGAACAGCGACCACAGCCCGGCCCACGTCGCCCACAGGACCCCGAGCACGGGGTCGACGGCGGCGTTCGTCACGGCGAAGACGACCGCGACGCCGGCGACGAGGCCGCAGAACCAGCCGAGTCCGGTCGAGCCGAGGCCGGCGAGTGCGTCGAGGCCGACGTACAGGTACGTCAGCCCGAAGAGGAACGTGCCCGAGATCGCGAGCAGCGCGGGCAGCGCCCCGTCCGCGGAGACGGCGACCGCGACGCACAGGACGAGTTGCACGCTGCCGACGAGGACGTTGAACACGCCGCTGTCCCGTCCGGGGACGCGACCGAGCAGGGTGAGCCCGTTGATGAGGAGCGCCGCCCCGGAGAGGATCAAGCAGATGGATGCCATGCACGGACGATGGCACCGGCCCACCGGTCGACGCCACGATGTGTCCGGAGGTGTCGACCCGTGACGAAGGATGACGCACGGGCGGAGCCCGTGTGACGTCCCCGGACGTCACACGGGCTCCCGGGTCAGCAGCCGGTCAGCGCCCGGTCGGTCGGAACCAGCGGATGAGCTCCCGGACGGCAGCAGCGGACGGCACGTTCGTGTCGGGTGCCGCGTCGAGGTCGTCGAACGTCGACCGGTAGCCGGGGGCGTCCGCGAGGTCGGCGTCGGTCACGGGGAACCCCATGGTCCACTCCGGGAACTGCCGCTCCTCGACCTGGTCCTCGAGGATCACCCGCACCTTCGTGTGCCGATCGTCGTGCTTGATCCGGTCGAACTTCGCACGGACGGCGGCGTCCGGGCCCTCGAGCAGCTGCAGGAAGTAGCCGTTGCGGAAGAGCAGCACGCCGGTCACCTCCTCGCGCTCGTTCGACCGCCGGCTCTGTCCGAGCAGGTGCGCGAGGTCGTCGTCGCCGAGCGGTCGCGTCGCGACGCTCGAGTAGATCAGGGACAGCATCGGGTTCCTCTCCGGGACGGGTCGCCAGTCAACTCCCCGCAGCCGCGAACGCGCTGCGCCGGCTACCAGCCCGTGGTCAGCACCCGGTCGAGCGCGTCGACGAACCGGTCGACCGACTCCCTCGTGACGACGAGCGGCGGCTTGATCTTGAGCACGTTCTGGTGGTCCCCCGTCGGCTGCATCACGATGCCGAGCGTGAGCAGCCGGTCGCAGATCGCGGCGGTCTCCTCGGTCGCGGGCTCGAGCGTGGTCCGGTCGCGGACGAACTCGAGCCCCAGGTAGAGGCCCGACCCGTGCACGATGCCGACGATCGCGTGCCGGTCGCCGAGCGCCCGGAGCCGCTCCGCCAGGTGTCCGCCGACCTCGGTCGCGTGCTGCTGCAGTCCCTCGGACTCGATGACGTCGAGCACGGCGGACCCGACCGCCGCCGACACCGGCGAACCGCCGGTCGACGAGAAGAAGTACCCCTGGCTGCGGTACCGGTCGGCGATCGCCCGACGCGTCACGACGATGCCGATCGGCGTCCCGGCACCGACCGACTTCGCGACCGCGACCACGTCCGGCACGACGCCCTGCTGCTCGAAGCCCCAGAACCAGTGCCCGAGCCGCCCGAACCCGACCTGGACCTCGTCCGCGATCGTCAGACCACCGACCTCGTGCACGGCGTCGTAGACCTCCCGCAGGTAGCCGTCGGGCAGCGCGATGCCGCCCGCGTTCCCGTACACCGGCTCGCAGATGAACCCGGCGATCTCGTGGCCCGCTGCGGCGAGTGCCCGGATCCGTCCGGCGGCCTCGGGTGCGTACCGTGCCGCGTCCGCTCCCCGGTGCGCGCCGCGGTAGGCGTTCGCGGCGTCGACCGTGTGCACCCACGCGGGACGCGTCGCGAGGGCGTTCGGGTTGTCCGCGATCGACGTCGAGACGGCGTCGCTCGCGAAGGTCCACCCGTGGTACGCCTCGCGCATCGCCACGACGTCGGTCCGTCCGGTGGCGGCCATCACGATGCGGAGGGCGAGGTCGGTCGCCTCGGACCCGGAGTTGACGAAGAACACCGTGTCGAGATCGTCGGGGAGCAGGGCTGCGACGCGTTCGGCGTACTCGACGATGCCCGCGTAGTGGAAGCGCGAGTTCGTGTTGAGCAGGCGGTACTGGCGGGCGGCCGCGGCGGCGACGTGGGGGTGTGCGTGCCCGACGCTCGCGACGTTGTTGACCATGTCGGTGTACACGCGGCCGTCGACGTCGACGAGCAGGTCGCGCCAGCCGCGCTCGATCCGGGGCGGTTCGGCGTAGTAGTGCTCCTGCACCTCCGCGAGCACGCGGCCACGGCGGCGGAGCAGGTCGTCGACGCGCGCGCCGCCCTCGTCCCTCGCCGCCGGGCCCTCGCCCGTCGCAGCCGGGCCCTCGTCCGTCGGCGGCGTGCCGAGCGCAGCGGCCGGGTCGCCGAGGAGCGTCCGCCAGCCCGGCGCGGCGACCGCGGAGACGGCCCTCGGCAGGTCGGCGTTCCCGTGCTCCGCCGCGACGACGCGGACGCGCACGGGGACCCCGGCGGGCAGCCGCAGTCCGTCGTCGGTCGGCTCCGCCGGATCGAACTGGAGAACCGCCCCGCCGTCGGCACACGCCTCGCGCCGGACGGTGGTCGGCTCGGCGAGCCAGAGGGTCGCACCCGTGGGCATGGTGGCCGGCGGGTCCTCGGCGCCGATCGCGGCGTCCGTCAGCACCGGGGACCACGCCGGCAGCACCACGGCGGGTGCGCCGTCGTCGAGCAGCCGTCGGGCCTCGGTCGCCAGCGCCCCGGGCTCGGTCCACCGACCGTCGTCGTGGACCGGACTCGTCGTCCCGCCGTCGAGCAGCACGGGGTCGACGCCGAGGACCCGGCGCGTCCAGGTCGGGCCCGCGGCCGGCGGGAACCCGAGCGTGCGACGGAGCACCCCGGTGACCACGTCGGACGGCACCGACACGGCCTGCCGGAAGACCCGGTACTCGCGGTCGAGGGCGTCGGACGCGTAGGCGTTGTCGTCGTCGAGTCGGACCTGCTGCCGGCCGCTCAGCACCAGGACCGCACCGCGGAGGACGACGAGGGGCCACAGCGCGTCGACCTCGTCCGGCGACAGGGGGCGGAGCGCGTGGAAGGCCCGTACCGCCGGGAGGACCGACCAGACCGTCGCCCCGTCGTGGTGCAGCACGCTCGACAGCGTCACCGCGAGTTCGCCCACGGCCCACGACTCGGCGACGTCCCCGAAGTCGATGACGGCGTCCGGCAGGGTCACCGGTCCGTCCGGGCGCAGGACGTTGTCGTCGGTGACGTCGAAGTGTCCGAGCTGCCGCGGGAGCCGGTCGCCGAGCTCCTCGACCACCGACGCGGCCCCGTCCACCGCGGCGAGGACCTCGTCGACCACGGCACGGTCCGGCTCGGTCTCCGCGATCGTGCGCGCGACCCGGACCGCGTGCCGGAGGTCCCACTGCAGCGTGCGGTGCGCCGCGGGGTGCTCGAGCCCCTGCAACGCGACCTGGACGCGAGCGGCGAGGGTGCCGAGCCGCGCGACCACGGCCGGCCGGAGGTGACCGGACCCGGTGAGCGTGCTGCCGGACACGAACGAGATGACCCGTGCGTGCAGACGCCCGGCACTCGTGTCCCACCAGCCGCTCGCCAGGACGGTGGGGACCCGCACCGCCGGCTGCTCGGACGCGACCCGGGCGGCCGCGACGTCCTGCAGGTCGATCTCCGCCTCGGTGAAGCACGGGTTGCTGATCTTCAGGACGCCCAGCGGCTGCTCGGACCCGGCGGTCCGCACCAGGAAGTTCTGGTCCTGCTGGCTGCCCAGCGGGTCGAGCGCGGCGTCGATGCCGAACTCGGCGGCCAGGAGCGCGGTCGCCTCGGCGGTGGGCAGCACGGGCGACGGGAGCTCGGGCTGGGAGAAGTAGTCGAAGACGGCGCTGTGCACGAGGACTCCTGGACGAGGGACGACGGACGTCCGACCGGTGGGACACCCCGAGCGTAGGGCCGGCGGGCGCCGCTCGCGACGCGCGCCGCCCGTCCGACGCGCGCCGCCCGTCCGACGCGCGGCCAGGTGACGAGATCCGGACGGGAGGCACGTGGCAGGCCCGCCACGGGCCTCCCGTCCGTGTCCGGGTCGCGTCCCACACCCCTGCGCGACGCGACCCAGGGCCTGCCGCCCGGCGGCCCGACGAGTGCGCCGTCCCGAATTTCCGCAGATCTTCACGAATACCGAACACAGCGTCGTCCGGCGTGCTGCGTGCGAACCGTCAGGCCTTGTCGGGGGTGTGCCGCTCGAGGAACTCGAACACTTCGGTGTCGTCGACGCCCGGGAACCGTCCGGACGGCAGCGACGCCAGCACCCGGGTGTGCATGCGGGCACTCGGCCAGGCACCCTCCGACCAGCGGGCCTCGAGCAGCGCCGGCGGACGGTGGCAGCACGACTCGTCCGGGCAGCTCGAGACCTGACGCTCCGTCGTCTCGCGCCCCCGGAACCACCTGGCGTCGTCGAACCGCACCCCGAAGGTGATGCTGAAGGCGCCGTCCGTTCCCGACCCGGTCTGCGTCGACGACCAGAACGTGCCGGCCGTGGTGTCGGTGTACTGGTGGGCCTCGGCGGTCCGGGCACTGCGGTCGCCGGCGCGTCGGGCCATCCACTTCCGACAGACCACCTGCCCCTCGACCGCACCGGTCACGTCCGTGGGGAGTGGCAGGTCGTCGTTCTCGTACGCGCGGGAGATCGCCCCGTCCTCGCCCACCCGCAGGAAGTGCACCCGGATGCCGAGGTGCTCGGTCAGCAGGTTCGTCATCCGCATGGCCGCGGACTCGTGCGTCACACCGAACGCGTCCCGGAAGTCCTCGACCGCGAGGTCACGTCCGGCCTTCGCCTCCGCGAGGAACCCGACCGCCTGCCGCCGCGGCATCAGGCAGGCCGCCGCGAAGTAGTTGATCTCGAGCCGCTGCTCGAGGAACTGGGCGTAGGTCGCCGGCGGTCGGTGCCCGAGCAGCCGGTGCGCCATCGCCTGCAGCGCCATGGACCGGAGTCCGTGCCCGCCCGGGATGGACGCGGGCGGCAGGTAGATCCGGCCGTTCTCGAGGTCGGTGATGCTCCGGGTCGAGTGCGGCAGGTCGTCGACGTAGAGCAGGCTGAACCCGAGCCGCTCGGCCATCCGGCTCACCTCGCGGTGGGTGAGCGCCCCGACCTCGTGCCCCACGTCCGCCACGACCTGCTCGGCGAGGGCGTCGATCTCCGGCAGGGAGTTGTTCCGCGCGCGCATCCGCTCCCGGAGCTCGGTGTTCGCCCGTCGCGCCTCCTCGGGCGTCGCCGAGGCCTCGCGAGCCTTCCGGTCGAGCTCCTGCAGCGTGCGGACGAGCGCCTGCAGGGCGTCCTGCGGGAGCGACCGGGACACCCGGACCGGCGCCACGCCCAGCGCGGCGAACTGCGGGCCGTCCTGCAGGCGCTGCAGCTCCAGCTCGAGCGCCGAACGGGCGTCGGGCGCCTCCGCCCGGAGCAGGTCGAGCACCTCGACGCCGAGCGCGGTGGCGAACGCCGGGAGTTCGGCGGCGCGCACCGGGCGCTTGCCGTTCTCGATCAGCGACAGGGTCGACGCGGTCGTGCGGAGCTCGGCCGCGAGCGCGGTCAGGGTCCGCCCGGCTGCGGTCCGGAAGTGCCGGATCCGGGCACCGAGGATGCGTGCGCTGTCGTCGTCGACCTGCATGGATCGGACCGTACCGCAAAAATCGGCGTATTTCGACGATCCGGGTCGATCCACGCACGGTCGCCGGACCGCACCGTGGTGGACACGCTCCGCCACGACCCGGTCGCGGCGCTTCGACGACGAAAGGCGACACCATGACGATCATCGACGGACGAACGACCACCGTGCCGGACGCCCTGCCCCTGGACGCCGTCGGCCTGACCGACCTCCCGTCCGTCGGCGGCAAGAACGCGTCGCTCGGCGAGATGCTCCGGGAACTCGGCGCCCTCGGGGTCCGGGTGCCCGAGGGCTTCGCGACGACCGCCTCGGCGTTCCGGCGCCACATGGAGCACACGGGTCTGACCGCGTGGATCAGCGACACCCTCCGCACGCTCGACGTCGACGAAACGCAGGCGCTCGCCGCCGCGGGTGCCGAGATCCGGCGTCGTGTGCTCACCACGCCGCTGGAGCGCGGGCTGGAGGCCGCGGTCCGTGCGCAGTACGCCGCGCTCGCCGCACGGTCCCCCGAGGACGCCTCGTTCGCGGTCCGGTCGTCGGCCACGGCGGAGGACCTCCCCGACGCGTCGTTCGCCGGGCAGCAGGACACCTACCTCAACGTGCGCGGGACCGACAACGTCCTCGACGCCGTCCGCCGGGTGTTCGCCTCGCTCTACACGGACCGGGCGATCGCCTACCGCGTGCACCACGGCTTCGTGCACGACGAGGTCGCGATCTCGGTCGGGGTGCAGCGCATGGTGCGGTCGGACCTCGCCTCCGCCGGCGTGCTCTTCACGCTCGACACCGAGTCCGGGTTCGACCGCGCGGTGTTCGTCTCGAGCGCCTACGGTCTCGGCGAGGGCGTCGTGCAGGGGGCCGTCAACCCGGACGAGTTCACCGTCTCGAAGACCGCCCTGGCCGCCGGCCGTCCCGCGGTCCTCGGCCGGGTGCTCGGGTCGAAGACGCAGCGGATGGTGTTCACCGACGACCCCGCGGTCGGCCGGACCACGGCGTTCGAGCCGACCTCGCCGGCGCAGCAGCGGCACTTCTCGCTCCGTGACGACGAGGTCACCGAGCTGGCCCGCATCGCCGTCACGATCGAGCAGCACTACGGCCGCCCGATGGACGTCGAGTGGGGCAAGGACGGCCTCGACGGTCGGCTCTACGTGCTGCAGGCCCGCCCCGAGACCGTCGCCTCGCGCGCCTCGGCCGCGGTCGTCGAGCGGTACCGGCTCGTCGAGGCGCCGGGCAGTGCCCCACGCGTGACGGGCCGGGCGATCGGCGCCCGGATCGGCAGCGGCACCGTCCGGGTGCTGTCGAGCATCGACGAGATGCACGCGTTCCGGCCGGGGGACGTCCTCGTCGCGGACATGACCGACCCGGACTGGGAGCCGATCATGAAGCGGGCGTCCGCGATCGTCACGGACCGCGGCGGCCGCACCTGCCACGCCGCGATCATCGCCCGCGAGCTCGGCGTGCCCGCAGTCGTCGGGACCGGGACCGCGACCTCCGAGCTGCGCGACGGCGAGGTCGTCACCGTCAGCTGTGCCGAGGGCGAGACCGGCGTCGTGCACGACGGCGTCCTCGCGGTGCAGGTCGACCGCGTCGAGCTCGACGCGATGCCCGAGCTGGACGTCGACCTGATGCTCAACGTCGGCAGCCCCGAGCAGGCGTTCTCGTTCGCCGCCCTGCCGAACGCCGGCGTCGGCCTGGCCCGCATGGAGTTCGTCGTCAGCCGGCAGATCGGCGTGCACCCGAACGCCCTGCTCCGGCTCGCCGAGCAGCCGGCGGACGTCCGTGAGCAGATCGAGGACCGCATCGCGGCGTACGGGTCGCCGCGCGACTTCTTCGTCAAGCGCCTGGTCGAGGGCGTGGCCACGCTCGCCGCCGCGTTCGAGGGCAAGCCCGTCGTGGTCCGGCTGTCCGACTTCAAGTCGAACGAGTACGCGGGGCTCCTCGGCGGCAGCCGGTACGAGCCCGACGAGGAGAACCCCATGATCGGGTTCCGCGGGGCGGCCCGCTACCTGTCCGAGTCCTTCGCGCAGGCGTTCGCGCTCGAGTGCGAGGCGATCCGCACCGTCCGCGAGGTGATGGGGTTCCGGAACGTCCGGGTCATGATCCCGTTCGTGCGCACGGTCGACGAGGCGCGCGACGTGGTCGCGCTCATGGCCACGCACGGGCTCGTGCGGGGTCGCGACGGGCTGCAGGTGGTGATGATGTGCGAGGTCCCGTCGAACGCGCTCGACGCCGACCGGTTCCTCGACCACGTCGACGGGTTCTCGATCGGGTCGAACGACCTGACGCAGCTCACCCTCGGCATCGACCGCGACTCCGGACTCGTCGCCGGGGCGTTCGACGAGCGCAACCCGGCGGTCCTCCGGCTCATCGACCTGGCGATCGACGCGTGCCGGGCACGCGGGGCGTACGTCGGCATCTGCGGGCAGGGGCCGAGTGACCACCCGGATCTCGCCGACCACCTGCGGAGCCGCGGGATCTCGTCGATGTCGCTCAACCCGGACACCGTGGTCGAGACCTGGCAGCGGCTCGCCGCCGGGTGACCCCGCCGTGCGCGGCGTCGGCCGAGGGCGGGCCCGCCCACGTTCGATGCGGGTGGGGCACCCGTCCCGACGGACGGGTGCCCCCGGCTCGGCGCCGGACCCGGCAGCCGCGCAGCCCAGCAGGCGCAGCCCAGCAGGCGCACGCCCGCCCCAGCAGGCGCGCGCCCGGACAGCCCCGCGGCTCAGTCCAACAGGCCTGCAGCCCGCAGGTCGTCCCAGAGCGCCTCGGGCACGTCGACCACCGCGCGCTCGGCGTTCTCCCGGACCTGCGCCGCGGTCTGCGCGCCGACGGCCACCGTCCGCACGGCGGCAGCCCGTCGTGGGAAGGCGATGGCCACCTCCGGCAGCGTGACGCCGTGACGCTCGCAGACGTCCGCGATCGCGTTCGCCCGCTCGACCAACGAGCCCGGCGCGGCCGCGTACTCGTACGTGGCGTCGGGAGCCGGACGGCTGGACCCGAGCAGGCCCGAGTTGAACACCCCGACCGCGACGACGTCGACCCCGGCCTCGGCGCACCGCGCGACCAGCTCGGCCGCGGGCTGTTCCAGCAGGGTGTAGCGGCCGGCGAGCATGACCACGTCGCACAGTCCGGTCTCGACGGCGGCGGCGAGTGCCCCCACGTCGTTCGACCCGACGCCGACCGCGCGGACGACGCCCTCGTCGCGGAGGTCGGCGAGCGTCGGGAGCGCGTGGGTCAGCCCGTCGGTCAGCGAGTAGACGTCGGGGTCGTGCAGGTAGGCGATGTCGACGTGGTCGAGCCCGAGGCGCCCGAGCGACTCGTCGAGCGACCGGCGCACCCCCGACGGGGACGGGTCCCACTGGCGGACGAGGTCGTTCGGGACCGCGAAGCCGCCGGACGCGAGGTCGTCGCCGCCGCCGCGTCCGGGGACGAGCAGCCGGCCGACCTTGGTCGACACGAGGTACTCCGACCTGGGGCGCTCCGCGAGCGCAGCCCCGAGCCGCCGTTCCGACAGGCCGAGGCCGTAGTGCGGCGCGGTGTCGAAGCCACGGATGCCGACGTCCCACGCCGCGTCCACGGTGGCACGCGCGTCCGCGTCGTCGACCGGACGCCGCAGGTTGCCGATCCCGGCGCCACCGAACCAGAACGGTCCGCGGTCCAGGTCGAGGGTCACGGAGCGACCCCGTCCACCTGGTCCGCGAGCGACCAGACACGCGGGATGCCGTCGTCGCTGCCGGAGTAGTCGTCGTCCGTCTCGAGCAGCGGGTTGACGGTCTCCTGCCAATCGGCGTTCACGGGGTCGTCGGCCAGCGAGCGACGCATCGCGCGGTAGTCGTCGACCTCGATGAGGTGGACGAGGTCCTGCCCGTCCCGCCAGATGGTCCAGTCGTGCACCCCGGCGGCACGGAGCCGCTCCGCGAGCGCCGCCGGCACCGTCGCGTGCAGGGCGTCGTACGCCGACTCGCTGCCCGCCCGGAGTCGGGTGCGCGAGAGGATCCGCTGCACTAGTCCTCCTGCAGGAAGAGCTCGACGACGGGCACGGCCACGTCGGGCCGCACGACGGGGAGCGTCAGGGTCAGCGTGCCGGCCGGCTGCCCGCCGAGTCCGGTGTTCTGCGCCCGCGTGCCCTCGGGGATCTCCCGGAAGTGGATCTCGGACGCGTCGTTCAGCAGCTGGGCGTAGGCCACCTTGCCGGCGAGACCCGCCAGGTGCACGTGCTCGAACGGCCAGGTGAACAGGTGCAGGTAGAGGCGGTCGCCGCGCTGCGTGTACACGGTGCCGGCCGGGGCCCGGAACGTCGACGGACCGGCGCCGTAGACCGACCGGGCGTGCCGCCGCATCCACTCGCCGATGCCCGCGAGCGAGTCCTCGGCGACGCCGTCGAGCTCGCCGCGGCCGGTGGGGCCGACGTTGAGCAGCATGTTCCCGTTGTTCGAGACGCCGTCGACGAGCATGCGGACGAGCAGGTCCACGCTCTTCACGTTGAGGTTGTCGCGGTCGTAACCCCAGGACCCGTTGATGGTCTGGCAGGCCTCCCACGGCACCGGCTCGCCGTCGAGCTCCATCGGCTTGTCCGGCTGGTACTGCTCCGGCGTGACGATGTCGCCCGGGATGTCGAGCCGGTCGTTGACGATGATCCCCGGCTGCAGCCGCTTCGTCAGCGCCATGAGCTCGTCCGAACCCCAGTCGTCGCGCCCCTTGCCGCCCCAGAACTCCTCGTGGTCCGTGTCGCGGTACGAGAAGTCGTAGAAGAGGTAGTCGATCCGCCCGTAGTCCGACAGCAACTCCGACACCTGGCCGTGCAGGTACTCGCGGTACCGGGCC
The DNA here is from genome assembly GCA_913778205.1 of uncultured Curtobacterium sp. GTDB lineage: Bacteria > Actinomycetota > Actinomycetes > Actinomycetales > Microbacteriaceae > Curtobacterium. Next base: position 8,109 of record CAJYUW010000038.1, on the reverse strand, counting down.
ATGTCACGACCCGCGTTGAGCCGTTCGATCTCCTCGGGGCTGTCGTCGCGTCGCGGGTGCACCCCGTCGATCGTGAAGTCCGGGTGGTGCCAGTCGATGAGCGAGTGGTAGAAGCCGATCCGGATGCCCTCCGCCCGGAACGCGTCGACGAACTCGCGGACGATGTCGCGTCCGAAGCGGGTGTTCGTCGACTTGTAGTCGGTGAGCGCCGAGTCCCAGAGCGCGAACCCCTCATGGTGCTTCGTGGTGAGCACGGCGTACTTCATGCCGGCCGCACGGGCTCGACGTGCCCAGTCGGCGGGGTCGAACAGGTCGGGGTCGAAGTGGTCGAAGTACTTCAGGTAGTCCGCGTCGGTGATGCGCTCGCGGTTCTTCACCCATTCGTGCCGGGCGGGCAGGGCGTACAGCCCCCAGTGGATGAACATGCCGAACCGGTCGCGCGTGAACCAGGCGGGCAGCCCGTTCGCGTCGGTGTCGGTCTGTGGCGCTGCAGGTGCGGTGATGGTCATGTGCGGCGGTTTCCTTTCAGAGATGACGGTCTGGAGGCGCGGCGCGTCCTGGCGAGGTCGGCTACCGGCCGCCGAGGCCGGAGGTGACGATGCCCTTGACGAGGTGCTTCTGCAGCAGGACGAGCAGGATCACGGTGGGCAGCATCGAGATCACCGACGCCGCCATCACGAGGTTCCACTCGGACCCCTGCTGGCCGAAGAACGACTGCAGCCCGAGCGGGATCGTGCCGTGCGCGTTGACGTCGTTGACGACGACGAGCGGCCACAGGAACGAGTTCCAGTAGGCGATGAACGAGAACACCGCGAGCACGGCCATGGTCGGGCGAGCGAGCGGCATCATCACCGAGAAGAACGTCCGGACCGGACCGGCGCCGTCGACACGGGCGGCGTCGTCGAGCTCCTGCGGCACGGTGAGGAAGAACTGCCGGACGAGGAACGCGCCCAGCGCGGTGAACGCCCACGGCACGATGAGCGCCTGGAACGTGTCGACCCAGCCGAGGCCCTGCATCATCACGTACATCGGGATGACGAGGACGTCCTGCGGGATCATGAGCGTGACGAGGAACAACAGGAACACCGTGTTGCGGCCCCGCCAGCGCAGCCGGGAGAACGCGTACCCGGAGAGCACGGCGACGACGACGTTGATCGCGGTGCCGACCGCCGCCACGAAGATCCCGTTCAGGATGAACTGGGCGAACGGCAGGTAGGTGAACGCCTGGACGTAGTTCTGCCACTCGATCGACCGCCCCCAGAGGGTCGGTGGGGTGGTGAAGACCTGGTCCGCGGGCTTGAGGCTCGTCGCGACCATGTAGATGAGCGGCGCGACGAACAGCAGGGCGACGAGGCAGAGCAGCGCGTAGCCGATGGCGTGCCGGACGCGTCCCGGTCGCGGTGCCGTCGCGCTCCTGGACACGGCACGGGGGTTGACCGTGCGGTTCGCGGTCGTGAACCCGGTGGTGCGGGTCCGGGTCAGCTCACTCATAGTGCACCCACCGCTTCTGTCCGAGGAACTGGATCGCCGTGATCCCGAGGATGATGACGAACAGCACCCAGGCGCCCGCGGAGGCGAGTCCGAGCTGCTGGTTCTGGAACCCCGTGTTGTAGATGTACTGCACGAGGGTCTCGGTCGCCGTGCCGGGTCCGCCCTTGGTGAGGACGAACGGCTGCGTGAACACCTGGAACGACGTGATGAGCGTCATCATCGTCGCGAAGAAGATCGACGGCGAGATCATCGGGAACTTGACCGACCAGAAGGTGTGCCACGCGTTGGCGCCGTCGAGCTGCGCCGCCTCGACGAGGTTCTCCGGCACGGAGTCGAGCGCGGCCGAGAAGATCAGCATGTTGTAGCCGAAGCCCTGCCAGACGCTCATCGCGACGATCGCGAGCATCGCCCAGTGCTCGTCGGCGAGGAAGTTCGGCGCGTGCACGCCGACCGTGGACTGCATCGTGGCGTCGATCGCACCGCCGGGCTGGTACAGCATCCGCCAGACCACGACGTTCGCGACGATCGGGGTGATCGTCGGGATGAAGAAGAGCACCCGGAAGACGTGTCGTCCGGCGATCCGCGGCGTCAGCCAGGCGGCCAGCCCGAGCGACACGACGAGGTTCAGCGGCACGTACAGCACGACGAACAGGGTGGTGTTGAGCGTGACCGTCCGGAACACCGGGTCGGCGAACAGCTTCGCGTAGTTGGCGACCCCCGCCCAGCTGCGGTCGCCGAGCATCGGCCAGTTCATGAAGCTGACGACCAGCGAGGCGATGATCGGGAACGCCGTGAACGCGAGGAGACCGAGCGAGTGGGGCGCGGCGAAGGCGGCTCCCCACCACGATCGGCGTCCGACGGCGCCCGCCGGGTCGCCGCCGGCCTTCGGACGGGGCGCTGGCGTCCCCGCCGCGACCGCGGTCGCGACCGCCGGCACGGCCGGCGGGTCTTGGATGGTGGTCATGCGAACGACCTCCTCGTCGTTGGCGCTGGGGTGGAGCCGGGATGGGTCGGACGGGAGGCACGGTGCGGGTCCGCCCCGCGCCTCCCGTCCGTCATGCGGTGACCGTCACTGCGTGCCGAGCTGACCGGCGATCGAGGACATCGCCTCCTTGCCCGACGACTGTCCGTTCACCGCCTGCAGCGCGTACTGGGTGAACAGCTGGCCGAGCTGGTCGCTCTGCTTGTTGCCGAGGAGCGGCGAGGACTTCGCGAGTGCCGCCTTGAGGGCGGTCTCCGCCCCGTCGATGCCGGCGCTGGAGTACCAGGCCCCCTGGGCCGCGGTGCGGCCGGGGAACGCGCGGCCCTGCTCGGCGAGGCTGGTGAGGACCTTCTCACTGGTCATCGTCTCGACCGCCTTGAACGCCTGCTCCGGGTACTTGCACTGCTTCGACACCCCGAAGCCCGAGCCGGCGGCGAACGTCGACGGTCCCGAGGTACCGGACGGGAGCGTCGTGACCCCGAGGTCGAACTTCACCTTGGCCTTCTGGCTGATGAGCGACCACGGCCCGTCGGTGTACATCGCGACCTTGCCGGACGCGAAGTCGTTGCCGGGCTGCGACGCGTCGGACGACGCCTGCGTGGCGTACCCGTTCTTCACCAGGCTGCCGAGCCAGTCGAGGCCCTTGGCGAACTTCGCGTCCGTCGGGTCGAGCTTGCCGGCGGTGGTGACGACGCGCCCGCCGTTGTAGCCGTAGACCATCGACTCGAGGTTGAGGTCACCGACCGTCGAACCGAACATCGTGATGCCCTTCGCCTTGAACGCGGCGCCGGCCTGCTCGAAGTCGTCGACGGTCCAGCCCGGCTGGGGCTCGGACACCCCGGCCTGCTTGAAGAGGTCGCGGTTGTAGAACATCATGATGGGCCCGGTGTCGTAGGGCAGGCCGTAGAGCTTCCCGTCCACCTTCATACCGTCGAGCGCGGTGCTGTCGAACGCCGACAGGTCGAGGTTGTCCTTCTTCGCCAGGTCGTCGAGGGGCAGCAGGGAGCTCGTGAAGTTCGCCATCCGCAGGGACTGCATGCTCACGATGCACTGGGCGCTCCCGCCGCTCAGCTGCGCGCTGAGCTTCGTGAAGTAGTTCTCGAACGGTGCGCCCTGGATCGTCAGCGTGATGCCGTCGTCGCTCTTGACGCTGTCGGCGACCTTCTGCCAGGCGGCCTTGTCCTCCTTCCCGGCGATCCACATGGACCAGGTCATGGCGTCCTCGGACTGGCTGCCGCCGGCACTGCTGCCGGCGGAGCATCCCGTCAGGACGAGGGCCGCGGCAGCCGCAGCTGCCACCCCCGCGATGAGTCGTCGTCGTTGCATCGGTCGCTCCACTCCGTCGTGGTGATCGGGTTCGGTCGGGTCGTCAGGCGACCCGGACGGTGGCACGGGCCGGGCACTCCGGTGCCGTGGCCGTCCAGGCCGGTCCGTCGGGGTAGGTGTAGGTGTCGAGGGAGCCGGCGTGCATCTCGGTGCCGGCCCCGGCGGTGGTGGGCGGCCAGTACCGCCCGTGGTGCACGTCGACCGGGGTCACGAAGTGCTCGTGCAGGTGGTCGACGAACTCGATGCAGCGCGTGTCGAGGTCGCCGGACAGTGCCACGGCGTCGAACATCGACAGGTGCTGGACGGCTTCGCACAGGCCGACGCCGCCGGCGTGCGGGCACACCCGCACACCGGACTTCGCGGCCAGCAGGAGGATCGCGAGGTTCTCGTTCACCCCGGCGACCCGGGTCGCGTCGATCTGCAGCACCCGTGCCGCGTCTGCCTGGATCAGCTGCTTCGCGATCACACGGTTGGCCATGTGCTCCCCCGTCGCCACCGGGATCGGGTCGATCCGGCGGGCGATCGCGGCGTGTGCGAGGACGTCGTCGGGGCTGGTCGGCTCCTCCACCCACGCGACGTCGAACTCCCGCAGGCGGTCGATCCACGCGACCGCGTCGTCGACGTCCCACCGCTGGTTCGCGTCGATCGCGATCCGGATGTCCGGCCCGACGGTCTCCCTGGCGATGCGCATCCGGCGCACGTCGTCCTCGACGTCGGCGCCGACCTTGAGCTTGATCTGGGTGAAGCCGTCCTCGACGGCCTCCCGGCACAGGCGGGCGAGCTTGTCGTCGTCGTAGCCGAGCCAGCCCGGCGTCGTCGTGTAGGCGGGGTAGCCCTCGGCCTCGAGTCGTCGCTTCCGCTCGGCCCGGAGGGGCTCGGCGGTGCGCAGGAGGTCGAGCGCCTCCGTCGGCGTGATCGCGTCGGTGAGGTACCGGAAGTCGACCAGGTCCACGAGCTCCTCGGGTGACATCGACGCCAGCAGCGCCCACAGCGGCTGCCCGGCACGCTTGGCCTTGAGGTCCCACAGTGCGTTGACGACCGCGCCGATCGCCATGTGCATGACGCCCTTCTCCGGGCCGAGCCAGCGCAGCTGCGAGTCGTGCACCAGGGTCCGCCACGTCGCGCCCATGTCGTCGAGCAGCGACTCGGTGTCCTGCCCGACGACGTGCTCGGCGAGGGCGGCGATCGCGGCTTCCTGCACCTCGTTGCCGCGGCCGATCGTGAAGACGAAGCCCGTCCCGACGAGTCGGTCGATGTCGTCGGTCGCGAGCTCGACGTACGCGGCCGAGTAGTCCGGGTCCGGGTTCATCGCATCGGACCCGTCCAGGCTCCGCGACGTCGGGAAGCGCACGTCCCGCACGTGCATCCCAGTGATGCGGCTCATCGTGCCTCCTTCGCTGTCCGGTCGCCGTCGACCGAATGCGCTCATCAAAACATCGGACCTCTTCTCCGTCAACAGCGAGTTTTGGGAAACTTGCGCCGAGTCGGCGGCTGATTCATCGGATGACTGGGCACGGTGCCCGACGCCTGACGCCCGGGATCGCTCCCGCGGGCATTCCCGGCTATGGTCTCACCTGACGACCAGTGACCGAGCGTCGTCGGCGGAGAGCAGGAGGTGGTGACGTGGCGTCACTGACCGACGATGCGATCGCGCGCATCCAGCAGATGATCGTCAGTGGTGAGCTCCGCCCCGGCCAGCGCCTCCCGCCAGAGAAGGAGCTCAGCGAGTCCCTCGGGCTCTCGCGCAACAGTCTGCGTGAGGCCGTCAAGGCCCTCGAGCTGATGCGCGTGCTCGACGTCCGCCGCGGGGACGGCACCTACGTGACCTCGCTCGAGCCGTCGGTGCTGCTCGAGGCCGTGTCGTTCGTCGTCGACATGCACCACGACCGATCGCTGGTCGACCTGCTCGAGGTCCGCCGCATCCTGGAGCCGGCCGCAGCGGTCCTCGCCACGGCCCGGGCCTCGGAGCAGCAGATCGACGAGCTGGCGACGCTGACGGCGGCGGTCGGCGACACCACGGGCGTCGAGGACCTCGTGGCGCACGACCTGCACTTCCACTCGACCATCGCGACGATCGGCGGGAACCAGTACCTGTCCGGGCTGCTCGACGCCCTGTCCAGCAAGACCGTGCGGGTGCGGGTGTGGCGAGGCCTGACGCAGAGCGGCTCCGTGCAGCGCACCCTCGACGAGCACGCCGCGATCGTCGAGGCCATCCGACGTCGCGATCCGCAGCTCGTGCAGGCGCTCGTGGTGGCGCACGTCGAGGGTGTCGAACGGTGGCTCCGTCGCTCCCTCGAGTGAACGAAGCGCGACGTCACCCAGGCTCCTCTGGTTCGGCCTGAGTGACTGCCACGCATCCAGAGGTCGGATGTGTTCGCCGACCTCTGGCTATCAAGCCCCGTCCTTGCATCACGTAGTGGTCAGACATAGGATGTCTCGCGTCGCCTGCGCCGCGCTGTCACGCAGCGGGGAGCATCGCCAACTCAACGAGGAGTCCCCCATGAAGTTCGCCCGACTCGGCACCGCGGGCCACGAGGTCCCGGTCGTGTTCGACGATGACGACCGAGCCCGCGACCTCCGCGGTGTGACCCCCGACATCGACGCGGCCTTCCTCGCGTCCCTCGGCAGCTCGGCGATCGAGGTCGACACGTTGCCGCTGGTCGACGACGCGGACGCGCTCCGCCGCGGTGCGCCAGTCGTGCGGCCCGGCAAGGTCGTGTGCATCGGCTTGAACTACCGTGACCACGCCGCGGAGACCGGTGCGGCGATCCCGACCGAGCCCGTGGTGTTCATGAAGGACCCGTCGACCGTGATCGGCCCCGACGACGAGGTGCTCGTCCCGCGTGGCTCGACCAAGACGGACTGGGAGGTCGAGCTCGCGATCGTGATCGGCTCGACCGCCCGCTACTGCGCCTCCGGGACCGAGGCCGCGGCGTGCATCGCCGGGTACACCATCGCCCACGACGTCTCGGAGCGGGAGTTCCAGCTCGAACGCGGCGGGCAGTGGGACAAGGGCAAGTCCTGCGAGACGTTCAACCCGCTCGGCCCCTGGCTCGTCACGGCGGACGCCGTCGACCCGGCAGACCTGCGCATGCGGCTGTCGGTCAACGGCGAGGTGCGACAGGACGGGAGCACCGCCGACATGGTCTTCGACCCGGTCGAGATCGTCCGCTACCTCTCGCAGTTCATGGTCCTGCACCCCGGTGACGTGATCAACACCGGCACCCCCGCCGGGGTCGCTCTCGGCACCGGGGCGCCCTACCTCGCCCCCGGCGACGTCGTCGAGCTCAGCATCGCGGGCCTCGGTGCGCAGCGCCAGAGCATCGGAGCAGCCTGATGACCGACAGCCACCAGGGCGTCCGCGCCCTCGTCACCGGCGGGGCGTCCGGCATCGGTGCCGCGATCGTCGCCGGCCTCCGGGACCGCGGCGCGTCCGTCGCCGTCCTCGACCTCCACCCCGGCGACGACGCGCTGTCGTTCCGGTGCGACGTCGCCGACGACGCCTCGGTCCGCGCAGCGGTCGCTGCGGCCGTCGATGCACTGGGCGGCCTCGACGTCGTCGTGAACAACGCGGGCATCGGCGCGCAGGGCACCGTCGAGGACAACCCCGACGAGGAGTGGCGCCGGGTGTACGAGGTCAACGTCCTCGGCGCCGTGCGCACCACCCGCGCCGCGCTGCCCCACCTCCGCGCATCGGGCAACGCGAGCATCGTCAACACCTGCTCCATCGCAGCGACCGGCGGACTCCCCCAGCGCGCGCTCTACTCCGCCACCAAGGGCGCGATCGCCGCGCTCACCCGGGCGATGGCGGCGGACCACCTGCGCGAGGGGATCCGGGTGAACGCCGTGAACCCCGGCACCGCCGACACCCCGTGGGTCGGGCGGCTCCTCGACGCCGCCCCCGATCCCGCCGCGGAGCGGGCCGCGCTCGAGGCGCGCCAACCGCACGGTCGGCTCGTCGCCGCCGACGAGGTCGCGGAGGCGGTCGCGTACCTGTCCAGCCCGGCGGCGCGGTCGACCACCGGGGTCGACCTCGCGGTCGACGGCGGCATGCAGGCGCTCCGCCTGCGTCCGAAGGAGTCCTGAGATGGTGCAGCGTCGGTTCCCCAAGGTGCGTGACCTGGCGCCGTTGATGCAGTTCAAGAAGCCCGCCCTGCCGAGCCGGCGGCAGCGGCTCGAATCCGCGTTGACGATCTGGGACCTCCGCGACATCGCGGCCCGGCGGACCCCACGAGCGGCGTTCGACTACACCGAGGGCGCCGCCGAGGCCGAGATCTCCCTCGCTCGCGCACGCCAGGCGTTCGAGGACA
>CAJYUW010000037.1 GCA_913778205.1 uncultured Curtobacterium sp. | reverse complement strand
AGGTCGACACGTACCTGGTCAAGAAGCAACGCGCCGCCCGGATCCGGGTGAACGTGCGCCGCGGCGGTGACGCGGTCACCGTCCTCGACGCCGTCGACCACGCCGTCGCCGTGCTCGACCGGACCCTGGGCCGGCAGGTCCCGGTCCTGGTCCACCTCACCGGCGGCACCCGCGCCGCCCTCGCCAAGCCCACCCGCGTGCACTGACGCGCGTGCGCTGATCCGCAGGTACCGCCCCGCAGGTACCGACCTGCGGCCCCCGGGGTGCACCAGCCCGCACCCCGGGGCGGACCCGGACCGGACCCCGGGAGGCGACCACCGCCTCCCGGCCGGTCCGTCGTGCCTGCACCACACCAGAACCCCCTGTCGACGAGTCGCGTCCGCGGCTCGCCGCACTGCATGAGGAGAAAGCCATGGCGAAGAAGACCCCCGTGAGTGCGTCCACGTCCGAACAGCGTCGCGAGGACGCGGCCGACTGGTCCCCGCTCGCGCGCTACGCGTCCGAGTTCTTCGGGACGTTCCTGCTCGTCCTCGGCGGCGTCGGCACCGCTCTCTTCGCGGCCAACGTGCCGAGCGCGACCGACAACCAGCAGGGTGTCGGCTACCTCGGCGTCGCGCTCGCGTTCGGCCTCACGCTCGTCGCGGGCATCTCCGCCGTCGGGCACGTCTCCGGGGGACACTTCAACCCCGCTGTGACGCTCGGCCTGCTCGCTGCCGGACGGACGGATGCCAAGCACGTCGTCGGGTACATCGTGTCGCAGGTCGTCGGCGGCCTCGTCGCGACGAGCATCATCGCCGCCGTGCTCAGCGGGAAGTCCGGTGCGTTCGCCGCGGCACGTGACGGCGGCTTCGCCTCGAACGGGTACGGCGACGCGAGCCCGACCGGGTTCGGCCTCGGGTCGGTCTTCCTCGTCGAGGCGGTCCTCACCGGTGTCTTCATCGCCGTCATCCTCTCGATCACCGCGAAGAAGGAGTACCAGGCCGTGGCACCCCTCGGCATCGGCCTCACCCTGACGCTCCTGCACCTCGCCAGCATCCCGGTCAGCAACACGTCGTTGAACCCGGCCCGCTCGATCGCCACGGCCGTCTACGGCGGAGCGACCCCGCTCGCGCAGCTCTGGGTGTTCATCGTCGCGCCGATCCTCGGTGGTGTGGTCGCCGGGCTGATCGTGCGGATCGCCGGCCGCCGTCGTGTGACGAGCTGACCGGCGTCCCGGCCGCCGGCGGGCGATGCGGGCCCGCTCCCGGCAGCGCGCTCGCGCTGCGGCGGCGCGGGGCGCGCCGGCGGAACGCTCGCGCCGCGGCGGCGCGGGGCGCGCCGCCGGCACGCTCGCGCTGCGGCGGCGCGCGCCGGGTCGTGTGCGGACACATCGCGTGTGGACGCACGCTGTGCGCTCCCTCACGACCCGTTCACCTGCCGTCCCCCGAGCGGGGGCCGCCGCGGCGCGAGACTCTCCACATGAAGCTCTCCGGCACGTCCAAGGGCCGACGGCGCACAGCAGCGTTCGTCGCAGCGGCAGGCATCTTCGCAGCCGCCTTCGCGGGCATCGCGACCTCCACGCCATCCGTCGCCGACGCCAGCACCGCGCAGCGCGGCACCACGATCACCTCGACCGGTCTGCAGCCCGGGCAGGTCAAGCACGTCTGGTTGATCATCCTCGAGAACAAGTCGTACGACGCGACGTTCACGGGCCTCAACCAGAACAGCTACCTGTGGAAGACCCTGCCCGCGCAGGGGGTGCTGCTGAAGAACTACTACGGCACCGGCCACTACAGCATGGACAACTACCTCTCCATGGTCGCCGGCCAGGCTCCCCAGCAGGACACCCAGTCCGACTGCAACGTCGTGAACACCCGCTTCGGCGCAGACTCGAGCATCATCCGCTCCGGCAAGGACGCCGGGCAGGTCCGCTCGCTGGCGAACGCCGCGCAGCCGAGCGGGGCGAACGCACCCGACGGCACCAACGGCTGCACCTACCCGCACGCCACCCCGACCCTGTTCAACCAGCTCGACGCCGCGCACGAGACCTGGAAGGGCTACGCCCAGGACCTCGGCGCGCAGCCCGGTCGGGAGGACGGCGTGTGCGGCGCACCCGGCACCGCATCGAACAACCCCGAGACGGACCCGACCTACCTCACGCCGACGCCCGACCACCCGGCTCCCGCCGGCGTGACGAGCTTCACGGGCGCGCAGGCGAACGACCAGTACGTCGCGAAGCACTTCCCCTTCCCGTGGTTCGAGGGCCTGACCGGCACGGCGGGTGCGCACGGCGCGGAGGCGAAGTCGCTCACCACCCCGGCGCAGGGCGGCACCGACTGCGACGCGGCGCACATCGCGAACCTCGACTCGTCGACGAACGGCCTCTTCCGCGACCTGCAGCACGAGAAGACCACGCCGGCCTTCAGCTGGATCACCCCGAACAACTGCAGCGACGCGCACGACGCCGTCTGCAAGGGCAACAACCTCTCGGGATCGTTCACGAGCGGCGGCCAGCCGGTGTACCAGTCCGGCACGCCGGCGCCCGAGTCGACGACGCCGAAGAACCACACCGGCGGCCTCTACGCGTCCGACCTCTTCCTCAAGTACTACATCCCGATGATCGAGCGCTCGGCCGCGTTCAAGGACGGCGGCCTCATCGACGTCACCTTCGACGAGGCGAACCCGCCGTTCACGTACACGGGCAACAGCTTCAACAACGCGAACGCCTACGGCCCGACCCTGTCGGACAAGCCCGACGCCTCCTCGGGCATCGCCGCGGACCGCGCGGGCGAGAACCTGTACGGCAAGAACGTCGCCTTCGAGCCCACCGGTCCGAACTCGACGCTCGGCAAGGACGCGAAGGGGAACCAGCTCTACCCGGGGCCCGGCGACAACGCCTTCATCGACCGTCCGCCGGTGTGCACCCAGACCACCCCGACGCTCGAGCCCGCGGACTGCGTGCCCGGCATCGTCCGCGGCGGGTCCGGCACGACCCCGGGAGCCCGCACCGACAGCGTCGCGGCGAACGCGTCGTCGAGCTACGTCCTGGACCAGTCGATCGTCGCCACGGACACCGGCCGCGGCGTGGTCGACACCGCGGACACGACCGGCCCCGGTGGCACGAGCCCGATCCCGGCGGACACCTTCGTCGGCGGGGTCAGCGACACCGGACCCCAATTCCCGACGTCGGGCTCGGGCTCGGTCGTGAACGGCTCCTTCCAGCTCCTCGACGCCTCGGGCAACCCGGTCACGCCGACCGGTCCGGTCACGAAGCTCACGCTCAGTGCCGAGGGGGCGCCCGGGTTCCTGAGCACCGGCCAGACCGCCGACCCGCTGTACGACGCCACCGACGCGACCCCCGGCGGCGGTGACACCGGCAGCGTGCTCATCAGCCCGCTCATCAAGCCCGGCACCGTGTCCACGACCTACTACAACCACTACAGCTGGCTGCGGACGATGGAGGACGTGTTCGGCGTCGGTCACGGCGGCGACCGCACCCGGCTCCCGGGCGGCACGGTCTCCGGGGGCGTCGACGGACGGGGGCACCTCGGCTACGCGGGGCAGGCCGGACTCGAGCCGTTCGGACCCGACGTGTTCAACAACGCCTCGCCGAGGCACCACCGGTGAGCCGGTCGCCCCGGGCCGTTCCCCTCGCCGCCGCCGTGCTCGGCGCGGTGGCCCTCGCCGGAGCGCTCGTCGGGTGCTCGTCGCACGCCGAGCCGAAGCATGCCGAGGACACGTACGGCGGCATGCCCGCCTACCTCGCGGGCATCCCGTCGACCACGGACGAGGTGCTCGACGGCAGCGCGGCGCGGCCGGCACTCACGTCCGAGGGCGACGCGGTGCGGGTGCACCTGCACGGCGGGGCGACCGTGCTCGCGACGGTCACCGGGCCGGTCGTCCCCGGAGAGGGGCTGCCCCAGCAGGGGGAGACGACCACCTGCACGTGGACGGTGTCGCTCCGGGACGCTTCCGGCAGCGTGCCCGTCTCCCTGACCGACCTGACCACGACGGACCAGCTCGGCAACGTGTACCGGCTGTCGCCGGTCGCGGGCGGGGGCACGCCGCCGCGCACCCTCGCCGCGGGGCAGCGGGCGACCTTCGAGGTGCGCACCGTCATGAAGGTGGGCGAGGGCGTGTTGCGCTGGGCACCCGGTGGTGGGCAGACCGTCGCCGAGTGGGACTTCGAGGTCGAGAACGACTGAGGTCGCTGACGCGACCACAGGACGGACGGGAGGCACGTGGCGGGTCCGTCACGTGCCTCCCGTCGGTCGTGTGGTCACCGTTCGGCAACGGCGGCGATCGCTTCGGTGATGGTCGCTCCGGGATGCTCCTTGCGCCACTTCCTGACCTCGCGAGGACCGGGTCGAATGCCGTCCGGGATGCGAGCCGTACCGATGGTCCTCGGTGCGAAGGCCGCTGAAGTGACCGTACCGAGCGCCCCGAGATGGAGGTACGGGTGACCCAGCGACAGCCATGCGCCGACCGACGCCACGACGCCGCCGAGGAGCATGAGTACCGGCCGCCAGTGCATCTGCCGCGTCACGGTTGCCGGTGCCGTCGGCGACGGAGTGCCGCGCCTGACCAGAGCATCGCGGTGAACAGGGCGAGCGCAGCTCCGACGGCGCTGCCCCAGTGGCCAGCAGTCGCCGGAGCGGTGGCGAGGACCGACCCCCCGACGACGAGCGCCGAACTGAGCGTCAGCGCGGTCGGCACGTGCAACAAGAACGACTTCACGACGTCACCTCTCCCGTCAGACGCACCGCGGCTTGACCTTGCCGCCAGCGAACGGGTACACGCGTAGCTGCTTGGTGCCGCAACGGATCGCCCCGCTCCCGGTGATCGCGACCGTCGCCGCGGTCAGGATCGCGCCGACGACGACGCAGAATGTGCCTCCACTCACCGCGCACACGGCGGCCCCGAGCCCGAAAGCTGCGCCACTGATGATCATGTTCTGGTCGGTAGCGTTGAAGCTGACGTAGGTGCCCTTCGAATCCTTCCCTGCTCCGATTCGCTCGCCAGAGCGCTCGGTGACGAGGTCGAACGTGAATCCGTCGCCGAGATCGACCGTGGTGGTCCTCGAACCATCGGCGCCCCGGCTGTCCGCTACGACCAACCCATCGGCCCTCGCCTCTGCGATCGCGAGCGCGAGTTGCTCAGAGCTGACGTCGACTGCCGCTACGTGAGCGGTTGCAGCCGTCCCAGGTCGAGCGGCCGTTGTGTCAGCTGTCGCCGCCGGTGCGATGACGAGAGTGCTCATGACGACTGCTGTAGCGAGCGTGAGGCTCACGAGCGCCGTTTGCTTGGTCGGCATTCTTCCTCCGTAGGTCGTGAGACAGCGACGTTGCCATCTCGCGAGCGAAACTACAGAGGTGAACGGTGGACGTCAAGTGTAGTGTTTCAGTTTCCTGACGCCGAAGCGAGCTCGCGCGTCAACGCCGCCACGAAGTCGTCGATGTCCTGCTCCGAGGTGTCGAACGAGCACATCCACCGCACCTCGTTCCGGCTGGCGTCCCAGTCGTAGAAGCGGAAGTGCTCCCGGAGACGGTCGGCCACCCCGGCGGGGAGCGTCGCGAACACCCCGTTCGCCTGGGTCTCCTGGCTGAACCCGACGCCCTGGATGCTGCCGTCCGCGATCCCGGCCTCGAGCGCACCCCGCAGCTTCGCCGCCATCGCGTTCGCGTGCCGGGCGGAACGGAGGTACAGGTCGTCCGTCAGCAGTGCGATGAGCTGCGCCGAGACGAAACGCATCTTCGACGAGAGCTGCATGTTGAGCTTGCGGAGGTAGTGCAGCCCCTCGGACGCCGAGGGGTCGAGCACGACGACGGCCTCGCCGTAGAGCAGGCCGTTCTTCGTGCCGCCGAAGCTCAGCACGTCGACGCCGGCGTCGGTGGTGAACGCGCGCAGGGGGACGTCGAGGGTGGCGGCGGCGTTCGAGATCCGGGCACCGTCCATGTGGAGCTTCATGCCGAGGCCGTGCACGTGGTCGGCGATCGCGCGGACCTCGTCCACGGAGTACGCGGTGCCGAGCTCGGTCGTCTGCGTGATCGACACGACGAGCGGCTGCGCACGGTGCTCGTCGCCCCAACCCCACGCCTCACGGTCGATCAGCTCGGGGGTGAGCTTGCCGTCCGGGGTCGCGACCGGCAGGAGCTTGATCCCGCCGACCTTCTCGGGCGCACCGGCCTCGTCGGTGTGGATGTGCGCGGTCGAGGTGCAGACGACGGCACCCCACCGCGGGAGCATCGACTGCAGTCCGACGACGTTCGCGCCGGTGCCGTTGAACACCGGGTACGCCTGGGCCTGGTCACCGAAGTGCTCGGCGAAGACCTCCTGCAGCCGCGCCGTGTAGACGTCCTCGCCGTACGCGATCTGGTGGCCCTGGTTCGCCGCGGCGATGGCGTCGAGGACCTCCGGGTGGATGCCGGCGTAGTTGTCGGAGGCGAAGCCGCGGAGGTCGAGGTCGTGGAGTCGGAGGGTCACCGTTCGATCCTAGGTTCGATGGGGATGCGGGCGCCGTTGACGACGGCCGCGGGGGCGTCCCAGAGCCCGACGACCTCGTCGGCGAGCCGGCCCTCGAGCCCGGCGAGGGACCGGACGACGAAGACGGTCGCGGCCGCGGTGTCCGGCGCGTTCTTCCGGAAGCCCTGCGCCACGGCGCGCGTCCAGGCATCGGCCGCCGCCTTGGCCGCGGCGTAGTTCGCACCGCCCGCCGTGGGCGACTCCACGCTGGTCGAGGACACGATGGCGAGGCGCCCGGCGGGTGAGGCGACGAGGTCGTCGTACAGCGCGCGGGTGGTGTTCCGGAGCGTGCGGAAACCACGTTCGAGGAAGTCCCAGTCCTCGTCGGACTGGCCGGCGACACCACCGCCACCCCGCCATCCGCCGACGAGGTGCACGAGGCCGTTGACGTGCGTGCCGTCGGCCTGGAGGCTCGCCACCAGTCCGTCGACCGCGCTGCGGTCCGCCAGGTCGCACCGCCGGGTCGTGACCTGCGGGACGGCCGTGCGGAGTGCCTCCAGTCCGTCAGCGCGTGCGCCGACGGCGACGACGGCCGCGCCGGCGGCGACCAGCGCGCGGGACACGGCCTCGCCGCTGGTGCTGGTCGCTCCCGCGACCAGCACCGTGCGGCCGGCGAGCCGGCCGTCGCTCACGCGGCGGCCGGCTGGGCGTCGTCGGTGGTGCCGGTGATCCCGGCGGTCGACCGGATCACGGTCGCCATCTTCTTGTCGAGCGCCTCGTAGAACATCGAGAGCGGGAACTCGTCGTCGAGCACGGCGTCGGTCAAGCCCCTCGGCGGCCCGGCGAGCGTCTCGGTCGGCAGCCCCTTCGCCCACGCCGACGCGGGGTGTGGGGTGAGGGTCTGCGTGAGCATCTCGTAGGCGGCCAGCCAGTGCGCGGACTTCGGGCGGTCGATCGACCGCCAGTAGAGGTCGTTGATCTGGTCGCTCAGGGCGATCACGACGTCCGGGACGGCGTCCCAGTCGATCGTGAGCTGCGTGTCGGTCCAGTGCAGGACGCCGTGCTGGTGCAGCCACGCGAAGAGCAGCTGGCCACCGAGTCCGTCGTAGTTGCGGACACGGCTGCCCGTGATCGCGAAGCGGAAGATCCGGTCGAACAGCACCGCGTACTGCACCAGCGCCGCGTGGTCGCGGATCGCGCGCTGGGCGTCGGACAGCTCGGCGTCGGGGACCGCCCCCAGCGACCGCTGCAGCGACACCGACTCGCGGAACGCGGTCAGGTCGCATCGCAGTTCCTCGAGCGAGTAGAGGAAGAACGGCATGCGCTGCTTGATCATGAACGGGTCGAACGGCAGGTCGCCGCGCATGTGCGACCGGTCGTGGATGATGTCCCACATCACGAAGACCCGCTCGGTGAGCTCCTGGTCGTCGAGCATCGCCGCGGCGGCCTCGGGCAGGTCGAGCTTGGTGACCTCGGCGGCGGCGCGGACGACCCGGCGGTAGCGGGCTGCCTCGCGGTCCTGGAAGATCGCGCCCCAGGTGAAGGCCGGGACCTCGCGCATCGACACGGTCTCCGGGAACAGCACGGCGGAGTTCGTGTCGTAGCCGGGCGTGAAGTCGACGAAGCGGAGCGCGACGAAGAGCTCGTTGCCGTAGTCGCCGGCCTCGAGCTCGGCGATGAAGTCCGGCCAGATGACCTCGACGAGCAGGGCCTCGACGAAGCGCGAGGCGCTGCCGTTCTGCGTGTACATGGGGAACACGACGAGGTGCCCGAGGCCGTCGACCCGGTGCCGTTGCGGCTGGAACGCGTTCAGCGAGTCGAGGAAGTCCGGGACGCCGAAGCCCTGGGCCGCCCACGCCGCGAAGTCTCGGGGGAGCTGCTCCAGGTACGCAGCGTCGTGCGGGAACGCCGGGGCGAGCTCGGTGATCGCCGGGACGATCACGGACACCAGCTCTGCGGCGGCCGCGTGGTCGGCGGGGTCCGGGACGGAGCCGTCCGTGGTCTGCAGGTGCTGGAGCGCGACGACGGCGTCCTTGAGGCGCAGCCAGGCGGGGTGCGTCGCGACCTCACGCACCGAGCGGTCCTCGACGACCTCGGGCTCTCCGATGATGGCGTCCTGCGTGTGCTTCTGGACGAACTGGGACATCTCGAACCTCCCGTCGTTGGGCCGGCGTGCGTGGCGGGACCGCACTCGATCGGCGGTCCTGACGGAATCCTAATGAGGAGCGCGAGCGGCATCCTTGCCTCTTCCCGGCGTATTCCTGCGCATCGGGGGCGCCCACGCACGCAACTGCGCGCGGCACGCACGAGATCGTGCGTCGACCGCCCACGACCCCCGTCCGGGACGGTCATCCTGCGGGATGATCCGACTGGCCGATCGGTCTCGCTACCGTGACCTCGACCGCGTGCCACCAGGCCGCGCGCGCTCCCAGACAGGGGTACCCGACGTGGAACGTCACCGCCGAACTCGCCGCAGCCACCGCACGCGTGGCACCCTCGCCGCCGTGGCCGTCGTCGGCGCGCTGGCCCTCGCCGGCAGCCTCGTCGCGTTGCCCGCCGTGGCGGCGCCCGTGACCGATCCGACGGCGACCGCCGGGGCCGCCGCGGTCGACGGTCCGCCGTCGGGCAGCGGGTCGGGCACGGGCACGGGCACGACGATCACGACCGGTGTCGCACCGGTCGCCTCCGGTCCGGGCTGGACCGTCACGCCGACCGACGGCGGCTGGACCGTCAGCCTCACGCTCGACGAGCCGCTCCCCGTCCGTGCCGCCGCGCCGACGCTCGTCGTGGACGGGCAGGACATCGGCGTCGCGGCCACCAGCATCGACCAGCGCACGCTCACGGTGACGACGACCGATCCTGGCGTCGCCGACGCCAGGAGCGTCGTCGCCGGCTCGACCGCCACGGTGGAGCGGCCGACCGGGCCCGCCGCCTCCGCGCAGGCGACCCCGCGGTCCGTCCCGGAGGAGGCCCCGGCGCCGCTCGACGCCGACCCGGCCGCGGCGGGACCGTACTCCGTCGTCCGTGCCGACTACGACCTCGGCGACCAGGCCGAGACGATCCGCGGGTTCGCCGGGCGCAAGGGCGAGCTCCGCGCGGCGGTCTGGCTGCCGGCGGACGCACCGGGGAGGCGTCCCGTCGCCGTGTTCCTGCACGGACGGCACGAGGCCTGCTCCGGCGGGACGCCGTCCGACGCCGGATGGCCGTGCGGCAAGGGCCAGACGGTCATCCCCAGCCACCTCGGCTACGCGGCGGCGGCCCAGGCGCTCGCGAGCAACGGCGTCGTCGTGGTGTCGATCTCGGCGAACGCGATCAACGCCCTCGACGGCACCTACGCGGACGACGGCGGGGCGCTCGCACGCGGGCAGCTCGTCCTCGACCACCTCGCGCTGCTCCAGCGGGCGGACGCCGGCAGCGAGCCGCGCCTGTCCTCGCGGCTCGTCGGGAAGCTCGACCTCCAGCACGTCGGGCTGATGGGCCACTCGCGCGGGGGTGACGGGGTCGTCCGTGCGGCACTGCTCAACGCCCAGCGGAAGCAGCCGTTCGGGATCGTGTCGGTGATGCCGCTCGCGCCGACCGACTTCGGCCGCACGACCCTGCCGGACGTCGACACGGCCGTCGTGCTGCCGTACTGCGACGGTGACGTGTCCGACCTGCAGGGGCAGCACTTCTTCGACGACTCACGCACGGCGTACGGCGACGACGTGCTCCGCTCCTCGGTGCTCGTGATGGGCGCGAACCACAACTTCTTCAACAGCACGTGGACGCCCGCGACCTACCCGAAGGCCTCGTCGGACGACTGGTGGGACGACACCGACCCGGTCTGCGGCGCGAAGGCGAAGGGGACGACCCGGCTCTCTCCGTCCGCGCAGTACGCGGTCGGTACGAGCCTCGTCAGCGGCTTCTTCCGCCTGACCCTCGCCGGGGAACAGCAGTTCCTGCCGTACTTCGACGGGAGCGGTCGTGTGCCGTCCGCGCTCGGCACGGCCGACGTGCGTGTCTCCGCGTCGCTCCCGGGCGCCACACGCCTCGACCTCGCCCCGTTCACCCGTGCCACGGCCGCGGTGACGACGACGGGGGACCTGCGCGGGACGACCTGCGCGAGCTCCGACGGCATCGCGGCCGGGGCGACCCTGCCGACCTGCGTCTCGGGCGACACCATCGCCCCGGACTACGTGCAGGCCTGGCTCGCGCCGTCCGTCCCCGCGACCCCCGCACTCCACGTCACACCGACCGGCACGGCGACCGGCGGCGAGGTCCGCGTCGCGGTCGACGCTGCCCACGGCGACCTGTCCTCCGCCGTGGCGCTGTCCCTCCGGCTCACCCCCGACGACCGAGCCAGGACCGCCGCCGACGTGTCGCTCCGCCTGACCGACGCGGCCGGGGCGACGGCGAGCGTCCGCCTGTCCGACGTCAGCCGGGCCGGCGCGCTCCTGCCCGGGTCGTCGTCGGTCCCGCGGAAGACGCTGCTCCAGGAGGCGCGGGTGCCCCTCGCGTCCTTCACCGGCGTCGACCTCGCGTCGATCCGTCAGGTGGCCGTCGTCGTCCCGAGGGGCAGGACCGGACTGCTCCTGAGCGACCTCTCCGCCGTGCCGGCCAGCTCGCTCGGTACGCCGCGCGTGGTCGACCGGCCCACCGTCCGGGTCGCCGACCGCTTCGTCGACGAGGGTGCCGGACGCGGGTCGACGCGCATCGCCCTCGTGCTGTCGCGGCCCGCCGAGCAGACGGCGAGCGTCGCGTTCGACCTCGACTCGTTCGACGCCGTGGTCCCGTCGACCGTGCAGACCGTCGTGTTCCGGCCCGGGGAGGTCTGCCACAGCGTCGTGGTGCCGAAGGTCGGGGACCGGCACGCGTCGGGGTCGCCGACGACGACGTGGTCGACGTCGGTCAGTCTGACCGAGGGTGGCGCCGTGCTCGGTGACGGGACCGGGACGCTGACGCTCCGCGAGGACGACGGCGTCCGGGTGGCTGGCAGGACCCGGCCGTCCGCACCGCCCGTCGGCGTCGCCGGTGACGCGTGCGCCGAGGCGACCGCCGGCACCGGGACGGTGACCGTGAGCCCGACGCAGCCGCAGCAGGGGCGCTCGACCGTCTTCCGCAGCACCGGCTTCCGGGCGGGGGAGTCGGTCGCGGTGCGCATCGACAGCGGCGGGGTCGTCCGGGTGACGGCGGACGCGAAGGGCGCCGCAACGCTCCGCGTCGCGAAGGCGCCGACCGCGGGGACGCACCGGGTCAGCGCGGTCGGCTACGGGTCCGCGCGCAAGGCCGCGGGGAGCTTCACCGTGCGCCGCTGACGCGACGGGCGCCGGACGGGAGGCGCGGGGCGGGCCCGCACCGTGCCTCCCGTCAGGCGCGTCGTCGGCTCCGGACGGCGCGCGGGCGCGCTCGGAGCGGAGGCTGACCGGACGCTCATCCGTGCTCCGGTCCCGTGCCCGGCTCTCCCGGCGGCCGCCCGTACGGTGTCCCCGTGACCCGCACGGCCCCGTCGACCCGGACCTCGCGCGCGACCGTCATCGCGATCGCGGTGCTGGCCGGACTGTTCCACGCGGCCTTCGCCGCGTTCCTCCTGCTCTACTCGGCCGTCGACTCGTGGGCGGTCGACCGCTCCGAGGCGACGGGTGCGTTCGACCCGTCGCAGCTGCTCCCGCACGGCGAGGTGCTGTGGGTCGTCGCACGGTGCGCGGCGGTGCTGCTCGTGGTGCTCGACGTGGTCGTCATCGCGACCGTGGTGCGCGAGCGCGGGCGACCCCGGGCCCGCGCTGTTGGGGAGCGGTGACGCGGGTCCGCTCGCGCGCCGTCAGCCCTGCCCCTGGTCCCCGACCCGCCAGCCGTCGGCGGTCCGCACCCAGCACCAGTTCCACCGCAGGGTCCCCGCTTCGGCGCCCGACAGTGCTCGCTGGTCGATCGTGGCCGGGACGCACACCTCGGTGCGCCCACCGCGACCCACGGTGCCGGGAGCAGCGCTGCCGACGTCCCGGTACGACACGAGCTCGGGCGCACCGGTCAGCCAGGCTCCCGGCGCGGCGCACCACGCGAACGAGTCCGACGTCGTCAGCCGTTCGGTGAGGGCGCAGTCCCCGTGCTCGGCGGCTCGGAGGTACACCGTCGTCATCGCCTGCGGGGACGCGTCCTCGGCGTGCAGCCGGTCGGCCGCCGCCGATGCTGCGTGCGCCTGGTGGCCCGTCACGGCGGCCACCGACACGACGCAGGCGGCGACGACCGCGATGGCGATGATGCTCCGCTGACGCACTCCGGCAGTGTCGCCCGGTCCCCGCGCGCCGCGCGAGCCCCCGTCCGGGGTCGTCGTTCAGCCTCGCCGCCCCCTGGCGTAGGCGCTGCCGTCGCACGTGTGCACCGCGGCGTCGTCGGCGAGCAGCCGGAGCGAGTACTCCGCGCAGTCGACGAACGTCCCGATGCTGATCCACCACGAGGACCGGCGCAGGCGTCCCTTCGACGGGCCGTCCGACCCTATGCCGGCGCGGTGCACGACCCATCGCAGGTCGCGGGCCTCGGCGTCGAGGAAGCGCATCACCGCCTCGTTGTCCCGGTGCTGCCCGTCGTAGCTGCGCGCGATCGTCCGTCGGACGACGCGGAGCGCCAGCGGCAGGCGCTTGCCGGGCACCGCGCTGAGCCCGCCTGCCTGGTAGAGGAGGCGCTGCACGCCACGCCGCCGCATCGCGGGGACGAGCCGTCGGACGAACTCGTCGTTGACGCGCCGGGTCTCCTGCGCTCGACGGTCACCGAGCATGGCGACGACCGCGTCGACGCCGTCGAGCAGGCCGTCGAGGTCGAGCGGCTCCGTGATCGACCCGGGCACGACGGCGAGGCGGTCGTGCGCGAGCGTGAGCTTGGCCGGGGTCCGGGCCACGGCGCGGACGGTGTGCCCCGCGGCGAGGGCGAGGCGGACGAAGTGCTGACCGGTCTGACCGGTGGCACCGAACACGAGGATCTGCATGCGCTCAATCTAGGCACTGCCTACAAACTAGTCAATGACTAGATCGGGCGTAGGATGTGTCCGTGTCAGACCGCCCGTTCCACCACGGCAACCTCCGCGCAGCGCTGCTCGACGAGGCCGTCCTCGTACTCCGCGAGTCGGGCGTCGACGGGCTCTCGCTCCGGGACCTCGCACGCCGCACCGGCGTGAGCCACGGGGCACCCCGGAGCCACTTCGTCGATCGGCAGGCCCTGCTCGACGCCCTCGCATCGACCGGCTTCGACCGGCTCACCACCGCGGTCCGCCGGGCGCTCGCCGGATCGGGACCCGACCTCGCCGCGCGCTTCCGGGCGGTCGCGCACGCCTACGTCGACTTCGCGATCGACGACGCCGCGCTCATGGAGCTGATGTTCCAGGCGAAGGGCAGCAACGGGGCTACACGGGAGTCCGCGGCGACGCTGTTCACCGTCCTCGACGGGGCCATGGGACCGCGCCCGACGGACGGCGGCGACGAGGAAGCGCGCACGGCCTTCAAGATGCTCTTCGCCGCGACCATGCAGGGCATCGCGGCGCTCGTCGCGTCGCGGCGCATCGAGCGCCGGGACGCCGACGGGCTGATCCAGGCCGCGACCGGCATGATGCTCGCCTCGGATCTCCGGGCCCGGGCGACCACGGCGGGTTGACCGCGCCACGGCGAATGTACGACCCTCCGTCGGCTGCACCGACGCGGATCCCCCCCCGACCTGACGGAGCTCCTCGCTGCAGCGCTCGACCCGGCTCGGTGACGGGTCAGCGCGGGTCGCGGGAGCGTGTCCGGCGGCCCGCCACGAGCATCCCGACTCCGGCGACGATCCAGACGACCGCGGCGACGTACTCGTACGCGCGGCCGCCGGAGACTGCGAGTACGCCCCAGACGACACCCATCGCGAGCCACAGCCAGCCGGTCCACGGTCGGGGCCGCCCGAAGATCGTCTCCACCACTCCGGACCGTTCGTTCCCACCCATGGGGCACACGGTACTGCTGACGTGGGCGTACCGGGGTGAGCGTCCGCACAGGACGGCTGGTCGGCGCCCGGGGACCGCGGCCGGCGTCAGGCCGACGAGCCCCGGTTCAACCGGTCGGCGGCCTTGCCGAGCACCCAGTTCACGGCCCAGCCGAGCACACCGATGACGGGCACGAACAGGATGACGATCGTCCAGGTGATCTTGATCGCATCGCTGCGCCGTCGGTCGCGCCACACCTGCACGAGCGCGACCACGTCGAGCGCGAGGAACGCGATCAGGACGAGGACGTGGACTCCGGTCAGTGCACCGAACACGCGGTCTTCCCCTCTCGGCACCGGTGGCCCGGTGCGTCGTACCGACCCTACGGACCGGCCCCCACGGTGTCGTCATCCGCTGGGCGGACGGTCGAGTCCTCCTGTCGGACGGGAGGCGCGGCGCGGACCCGCACCGTGCCTCCCGTCCGTCGCGTGGTCGCGTCGACGCCGGGGCGTCGCTCCTCACCCGAGCAGGTCGGCGGTGCGCGCTGCGCGCGCCGCGTCCTCCTGCGCCTGCGGCAGCTCGGACCGGCTGGCGTGCCAGAGGGCGGACTCGACCAGCCGGGCCACCGTCCAGGCGCGGATCCGCGCCGGGTCGAGGTCCGTCCGGTCCGCCAGCAACGCCGTGCGGTCGACCAGCGCGGATGCCGGGTCGGCGAGCGCGAACGGGTCGTCGACCTGCACGAGCAGCGGGCACAGGTCGTAGGCGGGGTCGCCGGTCATCGGCTTCGGGTCGATCACGAGCCACGGTCCGCGTTCCGCGGCGAGGACGTTGCCCGGGTTGTGGTCGCCGTGCACGACGACGGTGCGGTCGGCGGTGCGGGGGAGTGTCCGGAGCAGGTCGATCCCGAGCCGTACGAGCCCGGCGTCGAGCGGTGGGGCGAGGGTCCGCATCCGCTGCTCGGCCAGGTCCGCCCACTCGTCGCACACGTCCACGAGCCGTTCGAACGGGGAGTCGTCCGGCACGCCCGCCGCCCAGAGACGCACGACGGCGTCGGCGCCGATCGTCAGCCGCTCGGCCGCGGCGAGGTCCGTCCGGTCGGCCAGACGCATCCCGGGGGCGCAGCGCTCGAGCAGGAGGGCGAACGGGTCGGCCGGGTCGTGGGCGAGCAGCCGCACCGCGCCCGCGCCGTCCCACCAGGTCAGCGCGGCGGCCTCGTCGCGGGCCTCACGGTGCGGGAACGACAGCTTGAGCACGGCCGGCGTGCCGTCCGCTGTGGTGACCACGCGGACGTGCGAGACGCTGCCGCCCTCGACGACGGCGCCGGGGCGCAGGCCCCACCGGTCGACGGCGGCGGCGAGCCGGTCCGGCACCGACCGGCGCCAGGCGTCCTCCGTCGGCCACACGCGCGGGATCAGACGGCCACGGGCGTCAGCTTCACCGGGACGGCCTTGGACACCGGGGTGTTGCTGCCCTTCGCAGCACTGTCGAGCGGCACGAGGACGTTCGCCTCCGGGAAGTACGCGGCAGCGCAGCCTTTCGCGCTCGGGTAGGCGACGATGCGCTGGTCGCGCAACACCCGCTCGACGCCGTCGTGCCAGACCGTGCTGACGTCCACGTGCTGTCCGTCCGACAGACCGAGCTCGGTGAGGTCGTCCGGGTTCACGAAGACGACGTGCCGGCCCTTCTTGATGCCGCGGTACCGGTCGTTGAGGCTGTAGATCGTGGTGTTGTACTGGTCGTGGCTGCGCAGGGTCTGCAGCAGCAGCGTGCCCTCCGGCCGTTCGACGTGCTCGAGCTGGTTGACGGTGAGCATGGCCTTGCCGGTCTCCGTGGCGAAGGTCCGCGAATCGCGTGGGCCGTTCGGCAGGACGAAGCCCTCCTTGCTGCCGGCACGCCGCGAGTAGTCGTCGAAGCCCGGGACGACCCGGCTGATGTGGTCGCGGACCACCCCGTAGTCGTCACGCATGGCCTCCCACGCGATCGGCACCCGGTCGCCGAGGACGGCACGGGCGAGCTCGCACACGATCGCGACCTCGGACCGCAGGCCGGGCGCGACCGGCGGTACCTGTCCGTGGCTGCCGTGCACCGAGCACACGGTGTCCTCGACCGAGACGAACTGCGGGCCCGAAGCCTGGACGTCGACCTCGGTGCGGCCCATCGTCGGGAGGATCAGGGCCTCGCGCCCGACGACGGCGTGGGAGCGGTTCAGCTTGGTCGACACCTGCACCGTCATCTCGGTCCCGCGGAAGGCCTCTTCGGCGAGCTGCGAGTCCGAGATCGCGGCGACGAGGTTGCCGCCCATGCCCATCCAGAACTTCACGTCCCCGCGTCGCATGGCGTGGATGCCCTTCAGCGCGTCGACGCCGTGCTCGCGGGGCGGCTCGAAGTGGAACTCCTCCGCCAGCGCGTCGAGGAAGCTGTCCGGCATCTGCTCCCAGATGCCCATGGTCCGGTCGCCCTGCACGTTGCTGTGGCCGCGGATCGGCGAGGCGCCGGCGCCGGGCTTGCCGATGTTGCCGCGGAGCAGCAGGAGGTTGATGATCTCCTTGATCGTGTCGACGGCCTTGGTGTGCTGGGTGATGCCCATCGCCCAGGTGATGATCGTGCGCTCGGACCGCAGGTACCGGTCGGCGAGTTCGTCGATCTGCTCGACCGTCAACCCGGTGGCGCGCACCACCTCGTCGTCGTCGACCTGCAGGATGTGCTCCACGAACGCGTCGTAGCCGCTCGTGTGCTCCGCGATGAACGCGTGGTCGACGACGGTGCCCGGGGCTGCCTGCTCGGCGAGCACGACCCGCTTCGCGACCGCCTGCAGGAGCGCCATGTCGCCGCCGAGTCGGATCTGGAGGAACTGGTCGGCGATCTGGGTGCCGTGGCCGACGACCCCGCGGGGGCGCTGCGGGTTCTTGTACCGGCGGAGGCCCGCCTCGGGCAGCGGGTTCACGGCGACGATCTCGGCGCCGTTCTTCTTGGCGTCCTCGAGCGCGGTGAGCATGCGGGGGTGGTTCGTGCCGGGGTTCTGCCCCATCACGATGATGAGCTCGGTCTCCTCGAAGTCGTCGTAGGCGATGGTCGACTTGCCGATGCCGACGACCTCGGCCATCGCGAGGCTCGTCGACTCGTGGCACATGTTCGAGCAGTCGGGCAGGTTGTTCGTGCCGAAGGCCCGGACGAACAGCTGGTAGACGAAGGCCGCCTCGTTGCTCGTGCGGCCCGACGTGTAGAAGGATGCCTGGTCCGGGCCGTCGAGGCCGTTCAGCTTCTCGGCGATGATCCCGTACGCCCGCTCCCAGCTCACCGGCTCGTAGTGGTCGCTGCCGGCGGGCTTCCACACCGGCTCGGTCAGGCGGCCCTGCATGCCGAGCCAGTACTCGGTCTTGTCGGCGAGGTCGTCGACGGAGTGCTCCGACCAGAACGTCCGCGGCACCAGCACCGGGGTGGCCTCCCACACCACGGCCTTGCCGCCGTTCTCGCAGAACTCGGCGGTCTTGCGCTTGTCCGGGTCCGGCCAGGCGCAGCTCATGCAGTCGAACCCGCCCTTCTGGTTCAGCGCCAGCATGAGCTTGGCGGTCCGGGCCGCGCCGAGCTGCTCGAGCGCCGGCCCCATCGAGTGCAGGACCCCGGGGACGCCGGCCGCCCACTCCTTCGGCTCACCGACCTCGAGGTCGGCGTCGGTCACGTCGTCGGTCGGTGGCTGCTTCGTCATCGGGCGCTCACGGTCTCTCGGCTGGTGCTGGCGGTGGGTGCGGGTTCGGTGATCCGCTCGGGACGGCTGTAGACGACCATGCTCTGCCCCCGGAGGAACCCGACGATCGTGATGCCGACCTCCTTGGCGAGGTCGACGGCGAGCGACGACGGGGCCGACACGGCGGCGAGCACCGGGATCCCGGCCATCGACGCCTTCTGTGTCAACTCGAAGCTCGCACGACCGGAGACCATGAGGACGGTGCCGGTCAGGGGGAGTCGGCCCTCCTTCACCGCCCACCCGATCACCTTGTCGACGGCGTTGTGCCGGCCGACGTCCTCGCGGAGGACGAGCATCCGGCCGGTGCGGCCGTCGAAGAGCGCGGCGGCGTGGAGCCCGCCGGTCTTCTCGAACACGGCCTGCTGGTCGCGGAGCAGGTCGGGGAACGTCGCGAGGAGCGCCGGGTCGAGCACGAGGTCGTCGTGGAGCACCGCGTGCTGCGACGTCGTCCGCACGGCGTCGATGCTCGCCTTGCCGCACAGGCCGCAGGAGCTCGTCGTGTAGAACGCCCGCTGCAGGCTGGGATCCGGGGCCGGGACGCCCGCCGCGAGCGTGACGTCGAGCACGTTGTACGTGTTCGCCCCCTCGTCGGTCGCGCCCGCGCAGTACCGCGCGGCGAGGAAGTCGTCCCCGCGACCGATGACCCCCTCGGACACGAGGAACCCCGCGGCGAGGTCGACGTCGTTGCCCGGGGTCCGCATCGTGATCGCGAGCGGCGAGCCCCCGACCCGGATCTCGAGCGGCTCCTCGACGGCGAGGACGTCCTCGCGCACCGACCGTGACGTGGCGACGGTGATGCGGGTGACCCGCTTCCGCGCGGTGATCCGGTTCATGGCTCGGGTCTACCACCCGCGCCCGACTCCCACCAGTGCCCGGTGCGGCTCACGTCCAGGGGAGCCGGAGCGTCGGCACGACGTCACCGGCCCGCGCACCCCCGGGACCGACGACGAGCAGGCCGTCCGCGTCGGCCAGTCCGCGCAGCATCGCCGCGGTCTGGTGGGAGGTCGGGACCGCTCCGTCCGGGGCGGTCCGGTGGGCGAGCACGAGCGGACCGGGGCGGTCGTTCGGCACTGCCACCGCGAGCGACGCCGAGCCGGGCGCCGTCGGCCCGCGCCCGGTGAGCCCGGCGACCAGCGGGCCGCCGAGGAGCACCGCGGCGACCATCGCCGCCATCGGGTTGCCCGGCAGGCAGAGGAAGAGCGTCCGACCCCGGCGTGCGAGCATCGTCGGCCGGCCTGGACGGACGTCGACCCGGTCCACGACGAGCTCGGCGCCGATCCGGGCCAGGGCGGCACGGACGTGGTCGGTCGACGAGCCCGCCGTCCCGCCCGTGGTCACGACCAGCCGCTCCGGGGACCCCGCGTAGAGGCGCTCGGTGGCGTCCGGGTCGTCGGGCACCCGGACCGCGGCCGTCGGCTCGGCACCGAACGCCCGGAACACGTCCGGCAGCGTGCTCGAGAAGACGTCGCGCACCCGACCCGGCCGGGGGACCCCGTCGCCGACGACCTCGTCGCCGAGGACTGCGACGCGCACGGTCGGCGCCGTCACCACGTCGAGGTCGTCGACGCCCGCGGCCGCCGCGAGGGCGATCCGGGGCGGCGTGAGCACGGTGCCGGCCGGGAAGAGCAGCTGCCCGGCGGCGACCTCCTCACCCGCCGGACGGACGTGGCGTCGAGCACCCGCCGTGTGGCGCACGAGCCGGCCGTCGACCACGTCGGCGTCCTCCGACCGCACCACCGCCGTCGTGCCCGGTGGGACCGGCGCCCCGGTCGTGATCGGTCGCGCGCCCCCGGGCCGGAGGACCTCCGTCGAGGGGTCGTCCCCGGCGACGATCGCCGCTCCGAGCACCCACGGGCCGGCGCCCGCGACCGCCCACCCGTCCATCGCGGCGCCGTCGTGACCGGGCACCGGGCCCGGCGCGGTCAGGTCCGACGCCAGCACGCGGCCGTGACCGGACCCCAGCGGGATCCGCTCGCCGGGGCCGCGGAGCGCAGCACCCGCGGCGTGGGCGAGGACACGAGCGTGGTCCCACGACGGTGGCCCCCCGTGCGTCGACCCGACGCTCACGCTCCGGCCTGGTCGCCGCGGGCCGCGGCGAGTCGGGTCGCGGTCGCCACGGCGTCCGCGAGGTCCGCGGCGCTGCCGCCGCGCAGTCCGGCGGCGTACCCCACGAGGAACGTCGTCAGCGGTGCGGCCGGTCGGGCGACCCCGTGCGCGGCGTCCCGGGCGAGGTCGAGCACGACCCCGATGTCGAGGTCGGTGTCCGCGGTGAGGCCGAGCGCAGCGGTGAGCTCGGCCTTCCACGCTGCGAGGACGTCGTCTGTGGTCATGCCGTCAGTCAAGCAGGGCCGACGGCACACGGACGCGCGGGTCCGCTCAGGTGAGCCGTTCCGCGTCGTCCGGGGTGTCGACGTCCGCGCAGAGCGCCGAGGGCACCGGCACCTCGACGAGGTCGAGCGGGCCGGTCAGCCGTCGGAGCGAGGCGCCCTCGACCGTGCCGAGGGCGGCGACGGCGCTCCGGAGCGCGGCCGACCGGTAGAGCGCCAGGAGTGGCTGTCGACGACCGTCGTCGTCCACCGCGATCCACCCGTCCGGCCCTGGTGCGTCGGCGCGTCCGACGGACGCGGGGTCGACCGCCCGGCGGAGGACCGCCACGGCCTCGGCGGGGCGGACCAGGTCGCAGGCGAGCACCAGCGTGGCCGGCGCGCTCGCCGCGGCTGCACCGAGGGCGGCGGCGAGGGCGCTCACCGGGCCACCGAACGGCGTGTCCTCGACGACCGACGTCACGCCCGTCGGGGTCCGTCGTCGGTCGCGTACCCCGACGAGCAGCACCCGCCCTGCTCCCGATGCGGCGTCGACGGCTCGGTCGAGGAGCGTGGCGCCCGGGGCGCCGAGCGCCGTCTTGTCGATGCCGCCGAGCCGGGTCGCCCGGCCGCCCGCGAGCAGGACGGCGTCGAAGGCACTGGCGTCGGACATGCCCGCACGCTACCCCGTCCGTGGCCGTCGTCAGCCGCCGCAGCGTTCGAGGGTGAACGACTGCGGCGAGCCGAACCCGCCCCGGGTCGGCGCCGACCCGTGCCCGCCCGGCGCCGACGTGCCCCAGCGCCCGACGACGGTGCACCCGAGGGCGTCGGTCGCCTGGACGACCGGGTCGGTCGGTGCGGCGGACGCGGGCACCACGACGAGCCGCTCGCGCCCCGACGACACGAGCCGTTCGACCTGCGCCGCGGTGAACACCGGGACGTGGCCGGAGAAGCCGCCGTCCGTGAGGACCTCCCGACCGGTGTCGCCGATGACGTCCGCGGCGATGCGCCAGGAGTCGGTGAGGAACAACGGCGAGCCGTCGCGTCCGCCGCCCTCCCGCTCGGCTGCCCGGACGAGGGCCGCCTCGGCAGGGTCCAGCGTCGGGCGGCCGCCCCAGACGTCCGGGGTCGAGATGCGGAACGTCGAGCTCGGCACGACGGTCCGGTCCGCGCCGAGCATCCCCGTCCGTGCGAGCGCGAACGCCCGGTCCGGCGTCGAGCCGCCGAACGCGAACGCGCCGTTGCCGACGCCCACCGACGCGTCCCCGCCGCTCCCGTCCCGCGCCGCGTCGAGCACCTGCAGCGAGAAGCACGCCGGACCGGCCACGACCGCCGCGACGAGCAGCGCCGCCGCGGTCCGCCGCCCGCGCCCGTCGGTCCGCACGGCCACGCCGCCCCAGCGCACCAGCAGGGCGATGAGCGCGGCGATCGTCGTGCCGACCGCCACCGCGCCGAGCAGCACCGGCTCCGAGGACGAGCGCGCCAACCAGGTCCACCACGCCCCCTGCGCCACGAGGAGTCCGACCGGCACCGTCCGGAGCCGGCGGTCGGCCGCGTCGACCAGGGTGGCGGCTCCCCACCAGCCGACCGCCCCGAGCACCGCGAGCTGCACGCCGACGCCCGCGACGTACGCCGTGTGCGGCAGCCGCATGAGCGACAGGACCAGCACCGCGGTGGCCAGCCACACGACGACGGTGACGAGCGCGGCGAACGCGGGGCGCGCCTCCCGGCCGGACCGCCCCGGCCACCACCGCGCCGCACCGGTGCCGATGCCGGCCAGGGCGGCGGGCCAGGACCAGCCGACCTGTGAGGCGTACCGCGGGGCGAAGAGCTGGACGAGCGTCGTGCCGGTGTGGTGCGGCGCCCCGCCGAGGCCGTGCAGGGCGTGCGCCAGGTGCGACCCGGCGCGGCCGAACGCGCCGCCGAGTGCGCTGACGGCTCCCGGCCACGCGCCGGGCAGGAAGCGGTCGACCCCGTTGTAGCCGAACACCATCGCGAACACGTCGTCGTCGGTCGACCCGTCGACGTACGGGTGGTCCGCCGCCGGGAGCAGCTCGACGACCACCGACCAGGCGAGGCTCGCGACCAGCGTCGACGCGACGAGGACCCCGACGTGCCCGAGCACCCGCCGCCACCGCACGCCGGGTGTGGCCAGCGCCACCACGGTCCCGGCCACGAGCGCCGGCACGACCAGCCACGACTGGAGCATCTTCGCCTGGAAGCCGACGCCGACGGAGAGCCCCGCGAGCAGCAGCGGCCACCACTGCCCGGTGAGCGCGGCCCGCTGCCACCACACCAGGGCGACCGCGAGCGCCGTCGTGAGGAGACCGTCCTCCATCGGGTGGCCGAACATCGAGACGAAGATCGGGGTCGCCGCGGCGAGGACGGCCGCGACGAGTCCGACGCGCGGCCCCGCCCACCGCAGCCCCACCACCGACACCGCGACGGTGGTGACCGCGCCCTCGACGACCTGCGGCAGCGCGAGCGCCGCCGTGGACATGCCGAAGAGGTGCACGCTGACCGCCTGGGGCACGGCGAAACCGGCGAGCTTGTCGAGCGTGACGGTCGCGGCCGGGTCGAAGGAGCCACTGAGGAACGCGGGCAGGGACTCGGACATCGACCGGGCGGCGGCGGCGTAGAACTCGGAGTCGCCGCCCCGCGCGAGGTTCCAGCTGCTCAGCACGGCGCCGAGCACGACGACGGCGGCGAGGACGACGAGCTGTCGCCGGGGCTGGTGCAGCCACCGTGCGGGGCGCGCGGCGGAGCGGTCGGGCATGGTCATGACGGCAATGTGCTGCGCCTGCCGATGAGGGAGCCGGGGATCTGCCGAGGTCGGGCAGCGGGTTCGTTCAGGTGACGGTCGGGCGGCGGCGCCCGCGCCCGCCGGTGTCCGCGGTCGCGGCGTCGTTCGTCCAGTCGACCCCGGCTGCGGCGACGAGCGACAGCGCTCCGGTGTCGGGATCGGTGCGGGCGGTGCCCTCGGTTCCGGTCCAGTGGAGGGGCGGGAGGCCGGGGAGGTCGATGGTCACGTCCGCACCGTACCGCGGAGTGCACGCCGCCGCGCTGGTCGGTGTGCCCCACCGGTAGCGTGGTCGCATGCCCCGCTTCACGCCGCCGCCGGCCGACGCCGTCCGTGCCCGTCTCCTCGACGCGGCCCGCGACGAGTTCGCGGCGCACGGCGTCGTCGGCGCGAAGGTCGAGCGGATCGCGGCGGCCGCCGGGAGCAACAAGGCGCAGGTCTTCCACTACTTCGGCGGGAAGGACGGCCTGTACGACGCCCTGTACGTCCAGACCGTGACCGAGCTCGCCGCCGAGGCCCCCCTCGACGTCGACGACCTGCCCGGCTACGCCGGCCGGCTGCACGACGCCTACGTCCGTCGTCCGTGGGTGCCGCGGCTCCTGACCTGGCACCGACTCGAGGCCCGTCCGCTCGAGGCGCTCGCCGACGCACGCGCCGAGTCCGTCGCCGCGGTCGAACGAGCGCAGCGGGCGGGCGTGCTGCCGCGGGCGTTCCGACCCGCCGTGCTGCTCGGCCTGGTGGAGCAGCTCGCGGCGTTCTGGGCCGACACCGCCCCGGAGGGCGCGGCGCTCGTCGCCGCCGTGGCGCCGCCGCGTCGGCGGCAGGTCGTCGTCGACGCCGTCACGGCGTTGCTCGCGTCCTGACCCGCGCGTCCTGACCCGCGCGTCCTGACCCGGGCCCACCTCGCCCGGTCGCGTGCGCGCCCCGGACGGGGCGCCGGATCCGCGTGTCGCGGTGGTCGCGGTGGTTGCACGCGACCGGTCGACGGACGGGAGGCGCGGTGCCGGCCCGCCCCGCGCCTCCCGTCCGAATGATTAGTTCCGGGCACGAATGATCGGTCTGATCTGGGGTTTCTCGACGCCGATCGCGTGTGCCCCGATCGGCGTACCCCGGAACGAGCGGTCCGCCCCCCGAACGGAGGTGATCTCCAGCATCTCCACCTCGGAATCCGCTCAGGAACACCGTTCGTTCACCTGCGGTCCGCCGATCGGACTCCCAGCAGGGGGCATCCGTTGGCTGTGGGACTGCCAATCTCATCCCCGCCGGAACGACGAGCAGCGCTCACCGGCAGACCCGATCCGCTGCTCACTGGACTCTCGAAGGATGCCGTTGTCCACAGAATCGCCCCGCCTGCTGACGGTCGTGCGGGACCCCTCGGACGTCAGGTTCCGGTTCATCGCCCGTGCGGGCGGCGTCGCCGTGCTGACGATCATGCTGCTCGTCGGGCTCTTCCTCGCGTTCCGTGCGTCGCAGGCCCTCGGCGTCGCCGGCATCGGGTTCCTCACCACGCAGGCGTGGGACCCGGACGCGCACCGGTTCGGCATCGCGGCCGTCCTCGTCGGCACGATCCTCATCGCCGGGGTCGCGATCGCGTTCGCCGTGCCGCTGTCGCTCGGCACCGCGCTGTACATCAC
Organism: uncultured Curtobacterium sp.; assembly: GCA_913778205.1. GTDB lineage: Bacteria > Actinomycetota > Actinomycetes > Actinomycetales > Microbacteriaceae > Curtobacterium. Next base: position 16,196 of record CAJYUW010000037.1, on the reverse strand, counting down.
CGAGTACGCGCCGCAGCGGATCCGGAAGGCGTTCATCGGCCTGGTCGACCTGATGGCCGCGATCCCGAGCGTCGTCTACGGCCTCTGGGGGTTCTTCTTCCTGCAGGGGCAGATCACGCCGGTGTCCCGCTGGATCTCGCAGTGGTTCGGCTGGATCCCGCTGTTCCGCGTCTCGGGCGTCGACCTCGACGACCCGCTCGCGTCCCCGACCTCGTACACGGCGTCCACCTTCATCGCGGGCATCGTCGTCGGGCTCATGATCACGCCGATCGTGACCTCGATCATGCGCGAGGTGTTCTCGCAGGCACCCCTCGGGGAGCGGGAGGGCGCGCTCGCGCTCGGGTCGACGAAGTGGGGCATGATCCGCTCGGTCGTGCTGCCCTTCGGCCGCGGCGGGATCATCGGTGGCACGATGCTCGGGCTCGGCCGCGCACTCGGCGAGACCATCGCGGTCTACATGATCATCTCGCCGGTGTTCGTCATCCAGCCGCACATCCTGCAGGCCGGCGCGAGCTCGGTGTCGTCGCTCATCGCGCTCCGCTACGGCGACGCGACCCCGTTCGGCATGTCCGCGCTCATGGCGGCCGGACTCACCCTCTTCCTGATGACCCTCTGCATCAACTTCGCGGCGTCCGCCGTCGTCGCCCGGTCGCGTTCGGGAGCGAGCAGCTAGCCATGACCGACACCACCCAGGCGCCGTCGAGCGCCACGACACCCCTGCCCACCGTGCCCCTCCGGACGCCCGCCGCCGTGATCACCGCGCCCGTCCCGGCCTCCACGCCGTCGGGGGCCGGGTCCGGCACCGTGCTGCCCCGACTCGAACGGGAACCGGAGCACCGACGGGGCCCAGAGGAACGCCGCACGAACGGCGTGCGGATCAGCGACCTGCTGTGCGTCGTGGGTGCCGCCGTCGCATCGCTCTCGGTCACGTCGATCGTCTTCACCGAGCTCGCACCGGTGTCCGGGCCGATCGCGTTCGTCGCGGTCGCGTACCTGATGTTCCTCGTCTTCTACGCGCTCCTCGTCGCCACGAACGAGAGCGGGTCGGTGGTCCGTGACCGGGTCGTCTCCGCCGCGGTGCACTCGCTCGCGTTCGTCGTCGTCGCGACGCTCGTCTTCGTGGTCGGCTTCAGCGTCGTCCGCGCCACGGACGCCCTCCCGCACTGGAACTTCTACACGCAGGACATGGCGCTCACCGGACCGCTCGACCCGATGAGCTCGGGCGGTGTGGTCCACGCCATCGCTGGGTCGCTCATCCAGATCTCGATCGCCCTCGTGATCACGGTGCCGCTCGGCGTGACCACGGCGCTCTTCCTGACCGAGGTCCCGGGGCCGTTCTCCCGCTTCGTGCGGACCATCGTCGAGGCGATGACCGCCCTTCCGTCGATCGTCGCCGGACTCTTCATCTACGCGAGCGTCATCGTCGGGCTCGGGTTCGACAAGTCCGGCTTCGCGGCAGCGCTGGCGATCAGCGTGATGATGCTCCCGATCATGATCCGGTCGGCGGACGTGGTCCTCCGGCTGGTGCCCGCGACCCTCAAGGAGGCGTCGATCGGGCTGGGAGCCGGCCAGTGGCAGACCGTCTGGCGGGTCGTCCTGCCGACGTCGCGGTCCGGCCTCGTGACCGCGATCATCCTCGCCACCGCGCGCGGGATCGGCGAGACGAGCCCCGTGCTCCTGACCGCCGGCTTCGCGCCCGACCTCAACCTCGACCCGACGAGCGGCCCGATGATCTCGTTGCCCCTGGCGATCTTCGAGTTCGTGAAGTCCCCCGAGCCGAACATGATCGCGCGCGGCTTCGGTGCCGCCGCGGTGCTCATGTTCCTCGTCCTCGTGCTCTTCGTGGTCGCCCGCGTGATCGGCTCGCAGACCGTCGCGACCCGCGAACGCCGCCGCGAGCGCATCGCCGCGGCGTGGGGCACCGTGCTCCGCGGCGTCGAGGCCGCCGGGCCGGTCTGGCGTCCGGTCGGGCGGGCCGTCCGCCGGACCGCCAGCCGCTACGTCCACCCGTTCCCCGCCGACGTCTCCAAGAAGGACCCCTCGTGACCACCCGCAGAACCCGCCTGCTCGGCGCGATCACGGCCGCCCTCGCGCTCGCCGTGTCGCTCCTGCCCGTCAGCGCCGCACACGCCGCCGAGACCTACGTGCCGATCTCCGGCGCGGGCTCGTCCTGGAGCTCCGTCGCCATCCAGCAGTGGGCGGTGAACGTGCAGCAGTACGGCATGAAGGTCCGCTACGCGAGCACCGGTTCGTCGGACGGCCGCAACCAGTTCAAGGCCGGCACGGTCGACTTCGCCGTCTCCGAGATCCCCTACGGCATCAAGGACGGCGGCGTCACCGACGTGCCGCCGACCGTCGGCTACGCGTACATGCCGATCGTCGCCGGTGGCACCTCGTTCATGTACAACCTGAGCTCCGGCGGCAAGCAGATCACCAACCTGCGCCTGTCCGGACCGGTGCTCGCGGGCATCTTCACGGGGTCGATCACGAGCTGGGACGACCCGAAGATCAAGGCGGACAACCCCGGGCTCGAGCTCCCGAAGCGGAAGGTCGTGCCGGTCGTGCGCTCCGACGGCTCCGGGTCCACCGCGCAGTTCACCACGTGGATGAGCAAGAAGTACCCGTCGCAGTGGAACGCGTACTGCAAGCAGGCCGGGCGCCCGCTGCCGTGCGGCGTCACGTCGAACTACCCGACGATCCCGGGCAAGGGCTTCATCGCACAACCGAACTCGCAGGGCGTGTCCGGCTACGTCGCGCAGAAGGCGAACGTCGGCACCATCACCTACGTCGAGTACTCGTACGCCCTGAAGACGGGGTACCCGGTCGCCAAGGTACTCAACAAGGCCGGCTACTACGTCGAGCCCACGGCGTCGAACGTCGCGGTCGGCCTGCTCGGCGCGAAGATCAACACCGACAAGCGGTCGTCGTCGTACCTGACGCAGATCCTCGACGGCGTCTACGACAACCCGGACGCCCGCACCTACCCGCTGTCGTCGTACTCGTACATGATCATCCCGACGACGACGGACGCGAGCCTCACGACCGCCAAGGGCAAGACCCTCGGTGCGTTCGACTACTACTTCCTGTGCGAGGGGCAGCAGCAGGCCGAGGTCCTCGGGTACTCGCCCCTGCCGATCAACCTCGTGCAGGCCGGGCTCGACCAGGTCCGCAGGATCCCGGGCGTGCAGGCGAAGTCGATCGACATCCGGAAGTGCAACAACCCGACCTTCTCGGCGGACGGCAAGAACACGCTCGCGGTGCAGGCTCCCCAGCCGCCCGCGTGCGACAAGCTCGGCGCCACCCAGTGCAACACCGGCACGGGCGGCGCGAAGGGCACCGCGACCCCCACGCAGACGGGCAGCGGTTCGGGACGTTCCCCGGGCTCGGGTGGGGCGAACGGTGGGAGCGGCTCCGGGTCGGGGTCCGACGGTGCGAGTTCGGACTCCGGCTCGGGGTCGACGAGCGGTGGGGCCTCGGGCACCGGCGCCGGCGACCTCTCGGGCGGGAGCAGCGGCTCGGGGACCGGCAACGCGATCGCCGCCCTGAACGACGGGTCGCCCGTGCAGTGCGACGCCGACAGCGGCGTCTGCCAGAACGTCGCGGCGCTCCCGGTCGAGGTCGACGCCGGTGACGGGTGGAGCCCGACCAAGACCCTCATGCTGTCCGCCGTGGCCGCCCTGCTCGGCCTGGTGCTCCTGCCGCCGTTCATCGGTGTGCTCGTGTCGCGACGGAGGATCCGCAAGTGAAGCACCAGACCCTCGTGCGCCTCGGCTCCGCGGCGCTCGCCTTCGGCGTCGTGACGACCACCGTCGCGGGTTCGCTCCTCGTCGCGAGCTTCCCGGCGTCGGCCGCGGCGCCGTCCACGGGTTCCTCGTCGTCGGTCACGATGTCCTGGGCGGACGCGCAGGCAGCACTGACGTCCGGCGGCACCGCGACGTCCGGCAGCACCGCGACGTCCGGCGGGGCGCGGACCGGGACGGGCAGCACCGCCACCCCGACCGCCGCGGCGACGGCCACCACGACGACGGGGACGGCCGACGCCGCGACCGAGCCCGCCGCACCCGCCGCGACCCCCGATCCCGACGCCGGCGACTTCGCCACCATGTCGTTCACCGTCAGCCAGACCGAGGACCTCACCGACCAGGGCGTCACCGTGAGCTGGACGGGCGCGAAGCCGACCTCGCCGAGCGAGTACGCCACGAACTACGTGCAGATCATGCAGTGCTGGGGCGACGCCGCGTCCGGACCCACCCCCGAGCAGTGCGTCTGGGGAGCCCCGTCCTCGACGGTGGCCTCGCTGACCGGCGTCGGTGCCGCCAAGCGTGACCTGGTGATCGGCGACGACCCGCTGCAGGACCCCGCGCTCTCCGGCGCCGACGCGGATCCCGACATGCTCCTCGACCCGCCCGTCGAGAACCCGTTCCTCCGCGCCTACCGGGTGCCGTTCCGGGCCGTCGACGGCACGCTGTCGAAGAGCACGACCGAGCTCTCGAAGCAGTTCGACGCGACCACCACGAACGAGGTGACGGCGGCACGCACCGCGAGCGACGGCACCGGCCGCGTCACCTTCGAGACCCAGTCCGGGCTCGAGGCGCCCCAGCTGGGCTGCGGGCAGGACGTCCGGACGGCCACCGGCACGGCGCCCCGGTCGTGCTGGCTCGTCATCGTGCCGCGTGGCTCGCACAACCTCGACGGCAGCCCCGCGAGCGCGACCGCCGCCGGACGGGTGACCGGCTCGCCCCTGTCGGCCTCCGCCTGGCGCAACCGGGTGGTCTTCCACCTCGGCTTCCGGTCGGTCGCGCAGTCCTGCCCCATCGGCAACAAGGAGCAGCGGCTCGTCGGCTCGGAGACCGCGACCGAGGCCGTCACCGCGTGGCAGCCCGCGCTCTGCCGACTCGGCACCACGTACGGGTACTCGCAGATCGGCGACGAGGAGGCGCAGCACCAGATCGTCTCGACGACCGACGGCGCCGCCCGACTCGCGCTCGTCAACACCCCGCTCGACCCCGGGACCGCGTCCGGCACGACCATCCGGTACGCCCCGGTGGCGCAGTCCGCCCTCGTCATCGGCTTCACGATCGACTACCGGCTGTACCCGGACGCGCCCGCGAAGGCCCGCAACGGCCTGCAGGCGCAGGACCTCACGCTCGACGCGCGGCTCGTCGCGAAGCTGCTCACGCAGACGTACCAGGCCGACGTCCCCGGTCGGGGGAAGGGCGACGAGGTCGTCCGGGCGAACCCGACGAGCATCGTCACCGACCCCGAGTTCCTCGCGCTCAACCCGTCGTTCGTCGGGTCGAAGAGCGACTCCGCGCCAGCCGGGCTGATGGTGGCGCTCGGGGACACGGACGCCAACGCGCGGGTCTGGGCCTGGCTCCGCGCCGACCCGGCCGCGCAGGCGTTCCTCGAGGGGCGCCCGGACGAGTGGGGGACGCGCATCAACCCCGCGTACCTGCCGCTCGCGCTCGGCACGGACACGACGATCGACAGCTTCCCGAAGGCGGACCTCACGATCGCGAAGGGCGGCGACCCGGACGAGACCGGCTACGGGACGCTCGACATGCGGCCGTACATGAACGACATGCACGAGGGCGCCTACCGGACCCTCAAGGCGGACCCGAACGAGAAGGACTCGTGGAACCCGTTCGGCCAGCCGAAGGGCTACACCTCCCTCGGCGCGCAGGTGCCGGGCGCCCGGTTCGTCCTGACGGTGACCGACGCGGCGTCGGCGGCCCGCTACGCCCTGCCGACGGCGAAGATCGTGAACGCCGCCGGTGAGGCCGTCGCGCCGACGACCGAGTCGATCACGAAGGGCATCGCCACCATGCGGCCGTCCACCGCCGGTGGCGTCCTGCTCGCCGACCCGGCGAACCGCGACCCCGGGGCCTACCCGCTCGCCATGCTCAGCTACGCCGCGGTCAACGTGTGCGCCTCGTCGCCGACCGAGCGTGCCGCGTACGCCACCTTCATCCGGTACGCCGCGGGTGCCGGGCAGGTGCAGGGGGAGGAGCAGGGCGAGCTCCCCGCGGGCTACGTGCCCCTCTCCGACACGATGGCCGTCACCGCGAAGCAGGTCGCGGCGGGCCTCACCGACGCCAGGAGCATCGCGACCGCGTGCCCGACGACGCCGCCGACCTCGTCCGGCGGCGCGGGGCTGCCCCCGGTCGTCGGCGGCACCGGCGACGTCGTGCCGACCACCGACGGCACGACGACGGACCCGGGCGCCGACGTCGCCCCCGTCGCCGACCCCGAGGCGCCGGCCGCCGCGGCCCCCGCCTCCACCCACGACGTCGACGAGTCGTCGACGCTCGACCGACGGACCCACGACCGTCCGCTCGCGGTGACCCGTGCGGGGCTCGCCGCGGCGCTCGGAGCCGGACTCCCGGCGCTCGGCGTGGGGCCGTTCCTGATCCGCCGCGGCCGGAGGCTGGCGATGCTCGCCGCCGCCCGCGTGTGACCGAGTTCCACCCCAACGACGGCTGTCACCGCGGCAGCGTCGGAACCCACGAAAGGAAACACCAGCCATGAAGGTCAACACCTTCTGCAAGGTCGGCGTCACGCTCGGGGCCTCGGCCCTGCTCGTCGGGGCCCTGTCCGTGCCGGCGCATGCCGATCCCGCGCAGAACGCGTTCGGCACGCTCGTCGGTCTCGGCTCGGACACGACCCAGGACGTCATGAACGGTGTCGCGAGTGCCGTCGGCGGGAACCAGATCGCGTCCTACGACGCCACCAACGCGGGGCCGACCGTGGTCACCCGCTCCGGTGGCAAGGCGATCCCGCGGGTGTCGGGCTCCGGCGCCGGACGCGATGAGCTGCTCGTCTCGATCGGTGCGATCGCGAACAAGTCCGGCGTCGCGCTCGCCGACGGTTCGAGCACCACCATCGACGACTCCGTCGTGGGACAGCTCGACTTCGCACGGTCCTCCGGCGGCCCGGCCAGCAAGGACCTGTCGGCCGACGGCGTCCTCGCGTACGTGCCGTTCGCCCGCGACGCGGTCGACGTCGCCTACGCCCCGGGCAGTGCGCTCGCGAAGGTCCCCTTCTACGTCGGTGACGGCACCCAGGCCAAGAACGCCCCGACGCTGTGGAACGTGTACCGCGGCGACGTCACCCACGCCTACTTCAACGCCGACGGCACGTACAACTCGGTGGGCTCGGACGCGACCGGCCCCGACGGCACGACCGCGTACCAGCTGCAGCCGCTCCTCCCGAAGTTCGGCTCGGGCACCCGCAGCTACTTCCTCGGTCAGCTCGGCCTCACCGACTCCTCCGGCTTCACGAGCACGAACCCCTTCGTCTCCGACACGAACGGCGGCAAGTCGATCGAGGAGCACGACGGCACCGCGATCGTCGACCAGACCACGCAGTCGACCCTCGCGATCGCGCCGTTCTCGGTGAGCCAGTGGGTCGCGCAGGCGAACGGCGTGGGCACGGTCACCGACCGCCGCCACGGCGTGCAGCTCGCGGCGCTCAGCAAGGTCGACGGAGCGCAGACCGCCGCCACCACGGGCAGCGGCACGGCCTACGCGACGAACCCCGCGTACGCCGGGTTCGTGCGCGACGTCTACAACATCGTGCCCGCGCGCCTGGCCGACAACCCGTCGAGCGCGATCGCGAAGACCTTCGTCGGCAAGGACTCGCTCGTCTGCAAGCAGACCGCGACCATCGCGGCGTACGGGTTCCTGCCCGAGCCCGCGACGAGCGCGGCGACCACCTGCGGCTACGCCCAGCTCCGCGCCTACACGGCGTCGCTGAGCACGACGACGCTCTCCGTCCCCGCGACCGCCACGGCGGGCAAGCCCGTCGACGCGACGGCCTCGGTCGAGTCGTTCGGCACTGGCGGCGGCACCGTCCGGTTCCTCAGCGGTTCGACGGTCGTCGGGACCGGCACCATCGCGAAGGGTGCCAAGAGCGTCACCGCCCCGGTCACCCTGCCGGTCGGCACGTCCTCGGTCACCGCGCAGTTCGTCCCCGCGCTCGCCGGTGTCGCGTCGAGCACCTCGGGCCCGTCGAGCGTCGCCGTGTCGGCCGCGACCACGGTCGCCGTCTCGGTGCCGAAGCTCACCGTCGGCACGACCGCGAAGACGACCGTCACGATCGGCAACGGTGACGCCGCGGGCGGCACCGTGACGCTCAAGAACGGCACGGAGACGGTCGGCACCGCGACGGTGGCCGCCGGTCGCACCAGCGCGACGATCGCGTTCGTCCCGAAGCGTGCCTCCTACCGGTTCGTCGCGACCTACGTGCCCGCGTCGGCGGGTGGCAGCGCCGTGTCGAGCACGGCCGTCAGTGTCACGGTCGCCAAGGGCGCCCCGACGGTGAAGGCCGGTTCGGTGAAGTCCGTCTCGGCGAAGAACCGCGCGACGTTCTCCGTCACGGTGAGCGGTGCGGGCGCGACCCCGACCGGCAAGGTCACCGTGAAGGAGGGCAGCAAGACGCTGACGACCGTGTCGCTGACCAAGGGCAAGGCGGCCGTGACGCTGCCGCGCCTCGCCGCCGGCACGCACAAGCTGACCGTCTCCTACAGCGGTGACTCGCTGTGGAAGGCCGGCTCGACCTCGGCCACGGCCAAGGTCACCCGCTAGTCGCCCCACCCGGTCCGGCCGGCCCGCTGGCCGGGCCGGACCCCACCCCCGAGCACCCCCGAACACCCCGACGGACGGACCGATGACGAGCTCCACCCCCTGGCTGCCCCGACCCTCCTGGTGGCCGAAGCGCCGCCCCGAGCCGGGACGAGGGCGCGACCGGACCCGGCCGCCCGCCCGCACGGTCAGCGGATGGTCGCAGGAGCCCGCCAGCCCGGCCGCCCGGGCGGTCCCGAGCCTCGGCGAGCCCGACCGGTGGCGCTTCGGCGGTTCCGCCGTCGTCGTGGTCGGACTCCTGCTCGTCGGGTTCGCCCTGCAGTTCACGGGCGTCTCGCAGATCTCGTACGCCCGTGACCAGCAGCTCGCGCTCGACGCGTTCCGCTTCCAGCTCGCGAACGCCACCGCCCCGGTCGGCCAGACCGGCACGGACGGCCGACTCGTCCCCGACGGCACCCCGGTCGCGATCGTCCGCGTCCCGGCGCTCGGGCTGGACACCGTCGTCCTGCAGGGAACGACGTCCGACGTCACCCGCTCGGGCCCCGGCCACCGCCGCGACACCCCGTTGCCGGGGCAGGTCGGCGCGAGCGTGGTGTACGGCCGCCAGACCGCGTACGGCGGACCGTTCGGTGGGATCGGCCAGCTCCGCGCCGGAGCGGTCATCACCACCACGACCGGCCAGGGCACCGCGAAGTACCGGGTCGTCGACGTCCGGAGGTCCGGCGACCGCGTGCCCACGCCCCTCGGAGCGGGTGCCGGCCGCCTGACCCTGGTGTCCGGCGCGGGACTCCCGTTCCTGCCCGACTCGATCGTCCGCGTCGACGCCGAACTCGTCTCGAAGGCCGCGGTCACGCCGACGCCGGCGATCGGGTACTCCTCGCTCGCGCCCGAGGAGCTCACGATGGCCGGCGACGGGTCCGTGTGGCCGTTCCTCGTGCTCGGGCTCGTCGTGCTCGCCGCGATGGTCGCGCTCTTCGCCGTCGGCATGCGCTTCTGGGGTCGCCGTCAGACCCTCGTCGTGGCGGTGCCGGTGGTCCTCGCCGTCGGGCTGTCCGCGGCGTCCCAGCTCACCGTCCTCCTGCCCAACCTGATGTGACCGAAGAGAAGACCATGACCGACACCGAAGCCCTCCTCGCCGAGTTCGACAGCTGGTTCGGGGACAGCACCCCCGAGCGGCCCGGCTCCGCCGTCGCCCCCGCGACGCTCGACGCCCGGTCCGTGTCCGCCTGGTTCGGCGACCACAAGGTCCTCGACCGGGTGTCCCTGACCATGCCCGCGGGCGAGGTCACCGCGCTCATCGGACCCTCCGGGTGCGGCAAGAGCACGTTCCTCCGGACCCTGAACCGCATGCACGAGCTCGTGCCGACCGCCTCGCTCGCGGGGGAGGTCCTCCTCGACGACGTCGACATCTACGACGCGTCCCGTCGGATCACCGAGGCCCGCCGCCAGATCGGCATGGTGTTCCAGAAGCCCAACCCGTTCCCCGCCATGAGCATCCAGGACAACGTCCTCGCCGGGCTCGCCCTCACCGGCGTCCGCCTCGACAAGGCGGCCAAGGGCGACCTCGTCGAGGAGACGCTGACGAAGGCCGGGCTCTGGAAGGAGGTCAAGGACCGCCTCCGGCAGCCCGGCGGCGGCCTGTCCGGCGGGCAGCAGCAGCGGCTCTGCATCGCCCGGTCGCTCGCCGTGCGGCCGCGCGTGCTCCTCATGGACGAGCCGTGCTCGGCACTCGACCCGACCTCGACCCGCCGCATCGAGCAGACCATCACGGAGCTCGCCGCCGAGGTCACGATCGTCATCGTCACCCACAACATGCAGCAGGCCCAGCGGGTCTCCGACCGGTGCGCGTTCTTCCTCGCCGAGGCGGGTACGCCCGGCGCGATCGTCGAGCACGGGCCCACCGCCGCCATGTTCGAGACGCCGCAGGACCCGCGGACCGCGGACTACGTGAACGGTCGCTTCGGGTAGGGATCGCCACGGTCGGACGGGAGGCGCGGTGCGGGCCCGCCCCGCGCCTCCCGTCCGGCCACGGTCGCGTCCGCGACGCGACGCGGCGGATTCCCGGCGAGGCCGGGTTTGCTGGTCGCATGAGCGCCTTCGTGAGGGACAACCCGCCGGCCGGGGCCGAGGAGCCGGACGCGTTCGGGATCGACCTGGTCGACGGTGACGAACCGGCCGTGCGCATCCTCGTCCGGGGCGAGCTCCCGGCGACGGTCGAGCACGACGGACGGACGTGGGTCGCCACCGACGAGACGCACGACGCCGGGGACGACGGCCCGCCGATCGCGGTGTTCCGGCCGCGGTCCTGACCCGGGCGGCCCGGGACGGGACCGGGCCGTTCCCCCACGGCACGCGCGCGGCGCTCCGGCCGGGCCGGGACCACCGGCTGACGGCCTCGCCGTGTCGGTGGTCGGTCGTACCGTGCTGCCATGCCCGAGGGTGACTCCGTCCACCGGTTGGCTGCGCGCCTGCGTCAGGTCGACGGCTCGCGGGTCGCCGCCGGCGAACTCCGCGGCGGACCCGACGCCGGCCGAGCATTCCGCGGCCAGGTCGTCACCGGCCACGCCACGCACGGCAAGCACCTGCTCACCCGGTTCGACGACGGCGTGACGCTGCACACCCACATGCGCATGCAGGGGTCCTGGACGGTCACCGCGGCCGGTCGGCGCCTCCCGCGTCACGTCGCGCAGGACGCCCGCGTCCGCCTCGCGCTCGAGGACGGCCGGACGGTGTGGGGGGTCGACCTCCCCGTCGTCGAGCTCGTCCCCACGGCCGAGGAGCACCGGGTCGTCGGACACCTCGGGCCGGACCTGCTGCACGACGGCTTCGACCGCGACGAAGCCCTCCGCCGGTGCACGAGCGATCCCTCCGCGACCGTCAGGACGGTCCTGCTCGACCAGCGTCGGGTCGCCGGCCTCGGCAACCTCTGGGCGAACGAGCTGTGCTTCGTGCGCGGACTGCACCCGGACGTCCCCGCGGCCCGGGTCGCGTTCGGCCCGCTGCTCGACACGGCCAGGCGCATGCTCCGACACTCGGCGACCGTGCCGGACGCGTACCAGGTCACGACCGGTGTCCTGCGCCGTGGCGAGCGGCACTGGGTCGTCGGGCGGGCCGGGCGGCCGTGCCTGCGGTGCGGCACCCGGGTGCTCGCGCGGGACGACGTCGAGGTGGTCGGGTCCCCGGCTCGACGGGTGTGGTGGTGCCCCCGGTGCCAGCCGGAGCCGACGGCGGCCTGACGGGTCGGGCAGCCCGGGCGTCGTCAGAGCACCCGCTCGAGCAGCCGCAGCGTCCCCGCGATGTCGATCCGCCGGTCGAGCAGCCACTGCACCTGCAACCCGTCGAACGCCGCGATGATGAGCGACGCCACCTGGTCGAGGTCTGCCGCCGAGTGCCGACCCGACGCCGCGAGCTGGTCCCGCAGCTGCGACGCGAGGTCCGCGCGGAGGGTCTCGAAGCGCTCCGTGAAGAACACGCGCGCGTCCTCGTTGCCGGGCTCGACCGAGGCGCCGAGCAGCGTCGTGTACAGCGTCACGAGGCCGGGCACGCCGACGTTGTGGTCCGCGGAGGCGGCCATGCGGGGGAGCACCCCGTCGATGCCCGCGACACGGGCGATCGAGTCGGCGTCGCGCTGGCGGAGCACCTCGACCAGCAGGGCCTCGCGCGACGCGAAGTAGTGGCGGAGTGCGGCGTGCGAGATCCCGATCGCATCGCCGATCGCCCGCAGCGAGGCCCCGTCGATGCCCCGGGTCGCGACGACGTCGAGCGTGCGGTCGAGGATCTCCTGCCGGCGCTGCACCCCCTTGGCGTAGGGCCCCCGGACGCCGCCTCCACCCTCGGAAATCACCGTTCCAGGCTAGGCGCTCCCATGGGGTTCCGATGACCCGCGGGGACATCCGCACAAAAAACTTCCGAATGGAGGTTTTCGGTGCTACTGTCCCGATCACCTAGCAGCACTAGGTATTCAGACGGGCGCCAGCCCCTGTGGCTCGAGGAGGAGTCATGTCGACACCGACGTCGAAGGAAGAACCCAAGTCCGGTCTCGCCGGTACCGCAACGCCGCCCGTCACCGCGGCCGCCGGAGCGACGAGCACCGACCCGGCGGCGGCATCGCGCGCGTTCTCGGTCGAGGGCATCACGCAGGCAGTCAGCAGCGTGCGCGTCGGCCGCGGCTACCTCTGGGGCCTCAGCTTCGCCCAGTTCGGGCTCTTCGTGGCCCTGCTCACCCCGGTCTTCGTGAGCATGTCGATCAAGGCCGAGCAGCTCAACCCGGGCAGCCCCGAGTCGGTCGTCGGTTCGGTCCTGCCGTTCGGCGCGTTCGGCGCCCTGCTCGCCAACCCCCTGTTCGGAGCGATCTCGGACCGCACGCGCACCCGCTGGGGTCGTCGTCGCCCCTGGATGATCGGCGGCGTCGTCGTCTTCGTCGGCTCCCTCGCCTGGTTGGCGTTCTCCCCGGACCAGCTGCAGCTCACCCTGGCGTGGGTCCTCGCGCAGGTGACCGCCAACGCGGTCCTCGCCACCCTCACCGCGAGCTTCGCCGACAACGTGCCGGAGTTCCAGCGCGGCAAGGCATCGAGCGTCATCGCCCTGGCACAGAACATCGCGATCCTCGCCGGCCTCTACCTGGCCGTCTACCTCGTCGGCAACCTGCCGGTCCTCTTCGTCGCGCCGGGCATCCTGGCCATCATCGCGATCGTGGTCTACGCCGTCGTCTGCCGCGACGACCTGCCCACGACGCCGATCAAGCCGTTCAGCTGGATCAACCTGATCAGCTCGTTCTGGACGAACCCGATCAAGCACCGCGACTTCGGGCTCGCCTGGTGGGGCCGCTTCCTCATCACCTTCGGCACGTTCATGTTCACGACGTACCGCCCCCTCTACATGAAGGACCGGATCGGTCTGTCGTTGCAGGAGGCCGTGAGCACGGTCGCGTTCGGTGTGCTCCTCTACACGATCGCCCTGCTCGCCAGCGCCGCGCTCTCCGGCTGGGTGTCGGACCGCATCGGCCGCCGCAAGGTCTTCGTGTGGAGCTCCACCGCCCTCACCGCGGTCGGCCTCGTGATCCTCGCCCACGTGGACACCGTCGGCGGGTTCTACTTCGCCGAGATCGTGATGGGCTTCGCCTTCGGCATCTACGCCGCGATCGACACCGCGCTCGTGGTGGACGTCCTGCCCGACCCGGAACGACCCGGCAAGGACCTCGGCGTCATCAACATCGCCAACGCCCTGCCGCAGTCGCTCGCCCCGGCGGTCGGCCTGTTCCTCCTCGGCATCGGCGGCGGGCAGAACTACACGCTCATGCTCTGGGGTGCCGGCGTCGCGGTCCTGCTCGGGGCCCTCGTCATCCTCCCCATCAAGTCGGTCAAGTAGCGCAGACGCGCACGGCGACGGCCTGGAGGCGCGACACGCGTCGACGACGCGGGTCGCGCCTCTCCCCACCGGCACGGCCTGCACGCCGCTGGCGCGTCGTACAGGAACCGGCGGCGTGGGCCCCGGCCGTCACCGCCACCCCGCGACGACGCGGGCAGAAAGGACCCACCATGGCACCCGCCATCTCCCTGCAGCTCTACACGGTGAACGCCGCGCTGGAGCCGGACCTCGACGGCGGCGTCCGCCGCCTCGCCGAGATCGGCTTCGACACCGTCGAGGCCTTCGCCTTCGTCGGCCGCTCCGCCGAGCTCAAGCGGGCGTTCGACGCCCACGGCATCACCGCGACGACCGGTCACGCCTTCCTCGTGCAGGACCAGATCCCGCTGCCCGACGGCTCCGTGATGACCGCGCCGTCGCACGCCGAGACCTTCGCCGCGGCCGCCGAGCTCGGCCTCGAGATCGTCATCGACCCGTTCGTCGGCCCCGACGAGTGGACCACCCGCGAGGGGGTCGAACGCGTCGCCGCCCGGCTGAACGAGGCCGCCGCCGAGGCCGCCGAACACGGCATGCGCGTCGGCTACCACAACCACGACCACGAGCTCCGGCCGCGGATCGACGGCACGCCCGCGCTCCAGGTGCTCGCCGAGCTCCTCGACCCGAGGGTGGTGCTCGAACTCGACCTCTACTGGGCCTCGGCCGCGGGCATCGACCTCGTGCCGTTCATCGAGGAGCTCGGGGACCGGATCGTCGCCGTGCACGTCAAGGACGGCCCGATGCACGACGGGATCTCCACCGCCTCGATCCCGACCGACCAGACCCCGGCCGGCCGGGGCGACGTCCGGCTCGCCGAGGCCATCGCCGCCGCACCCGCGCTCGAGTACGCCGTCATCGAGTTCGACGGCTTCGACGGAGACGTCTTCGACGGGGTCGAGCAGTCGTACCGCTGGCTCGACGCCACGCTGCACACCGTCGCGCCCGACGCCGAGGCGGTGTCCGCATGACCCGCACCGGCAAGGTCGGCGTCGGGTTCATCGGCGCCGGCATGATCAGCGAGCAGTACCTCACGAACCTCACGCGGTTCCCCGACGTCGAGGTCGTCCGGATCGGCGACATCGACACCGAGCGTGCGGCGGCATCGGCAGCGAAGTGGGGCGTCGCCGCGTCCGGGACCGGCGACGACGTCCTCGCGGACCCGGACGTCGAGATCGTCGTGAACTTGACGCTGCCGGCCACGCACGTCGAGGTCTCGACCGCTGCCCTCCGCGCCGGCAAGCACGTGTGGAGCGAGAAGCCGATCGGGGTCGACCGGGAGTCAGCCGCCGCACTGGTCGCCCTGGCGGAGTCGCTCGGACTCCGGCTCGGCATCGCCCCCGACACCGTGCTCGGCTCCGGGTGGCAGACCGCCAAGCGCGCGATCGAGGCCGGGGCGATCGGCACGCCCCTGACCGCGGTGACGAGCTTCCAGTGGCAGGGGCCGGACGTGTTCCACCCGAACGCGTCGTTCCTCTACGCGAAGGGTGCCGGTCCGCTGTTCGACATGGGCCCGTACTACTTCACCGCCCTCGTGCACCTGCTCGGCCCGGTCGCGTCCGTCGTCGCGACCGGCTCGAGGTCGCGCGACACCCGCCAGCTCGTCGTCGGGCCGAACGCCGGTCAGGAGTTCCCGGTCGAGGTGCCGACCCACCTGTCCGTGCTCACCTCGTTCGAGCAGGGCGGCAACGCCCAGTCGCTGCTGTCGTTCGACACGCCGCTGTTCCGCCACGGCGTCTTCGAGGTGAACGGCACGGAGGGGACGATCGTCCTGCCCGACCCGAACACCTTCGGCGGCGGCCACCCGATCCGCATCGCCCGGCCCCTGGGAGCGGACGTCTCGTTCCCGTTCGAGCAGGCGTGGGAGACCGTCCTCGACGAGGAGCCGACCGCCGGCCGCGGCCTCGGCGTGCTCGACATGGCGCGGGCGGTCCGTGGCGGCGGTGCGCACGTCGCGACGGGCGAGGTCGGGTACCACGTGCTCGACACGATGGTCGCCGTGGAGGAGTCCGTCGCACGCCGTGCCTTCGTCGAGGTCGCGTCCACCGTCGCGCCGATCGCGTCGCTCCCGGAGGACTTCGACCCGTTCGCGGCCACGCTCGACACGGTGGCCGCCGGGGTCTGACGCCCCGCGCCGGGCGGCCGGGCGGCCGGCCGGCCGGCCGGCCGCGCGGCCGCGGGCGGCCGGCCCGCGGCCGCCTGCGGCGGGGCCCGCCG
>CAJYUW010000036.1 GCA_913778205.1 uncultured Curtobacterium sp. | reverse complement strand
GACGGGAGGCCCGTGGCGGCGCCGCCACGGGCCTCCCGTCCGTCCTGCGGTCGCGGCGGCCGGGGCACGCCCCGGACGTCGTGCGGGCGCGGCGCAGGACGAGCGCCGCGCCACGCGGACCGGCCCGCCGCACCGCGTCCCGCACGCAGAGGACCCCGCCACCGGTGGGTGACGGGGTCCGGAGATCAGCGTGCCTACAGTGCGGCGCACTCCGCGCAGACCGGACCGAGCTTCGACTCGTGGTCGAGCTGCGAACGGTGCTTCACGAGGAAGCACTCGACGCACGTGAACTCGTCGACCTGGGGCGGGAGGACGACGACGTCGAGGTCGACGTCGGAGAGGTCCTGACCGGCGAGCTCGAAGGAGCCCGGGTTGTCGGAGTCATCGTCGACGACGCCCGACATCTTGTCGGGGACGCGCTCCTTCAGAGCCTCGATCGACTCCGAGTCCGAGGAGTCGTCGGTCTTCCGAGGGGCGTCGTAATCGGTGGCCATGCCCATCCATTTCTCGTATCGAGAGGTCGTCGCCGGTGATCGGCGGCGACAGTTTGCACCACGACCCGCTGGAGCGCAAACCGAGCGTCCCGGCGGTTCGTTCGGCCCGTGCAACCCGTGATCGGGCCCTGCCATTCCCGGGTCGTCGGAACGGCTCCGGACCACTCCGCGGCACGCCCGTGCGCCTCCCCGGCATCCGGGTCCGCGCGCTGCATACTCACGGGGTGCGACGCACGACCGTACGCAGGCACCGGAAGGCGGAACCATGCAGGACCTGAGAGTCATCGGAGTGGAGTCGGGCGCACTCCTGCTCGCGACGGACGGCGGCACGGAGTACCGGTTGCCCGTCACCTCGTCGCTCCCCGGCCAGGTCCGGCAGGCGAACCCGGAGGGCGGCCCGCAGAAGCGTGTGTCCCCGAAGGACGTGCAGGCGCGGATCCGTGGCGGTGCGGACGCCGCGGACGTGGCCGCCGCGCTCGACGTGGACGTCGACTACGTCCGCCGCTTCGAGGGCCCGGTCCTCGCCGAACGCGCGTTCATCCTCGACGCGGCGCACCGTGTGACGGTGACGCCGGTCGACGACGACGCCCCCGACACGTTCGGCGAGGCGATCGCCGCGAAGCTCGAGGCCGGCGAGGCGACGGGCATCCAGTGGGGCTCGTGGAAGCACGTCGACACCGGGTGGCAGGTCCGCGTCCGCTACACCGTCGACGAGGTCGAGCACGACGCCCAGTGGCGGTTCGACCCGAAGACCGCGACGCTCGTGCCGGACAACGGCGACGCGCTCCGGCTGTCGCACACGGACGACGAGGGCATCACGCCCCGCCTCCGCGCGGTCGAGTTCGAGCACGACGATGCCGACGGCACCCGGTTCGACTCCGGTGCGTTCCGCGTGGACGCGCCCGACGAGACCGTCACGGACCCCGAGGTGGTCGACCGCGCACCGCTCCGCGCGCCGCTCCCCCGCATCGGCGCCGCCGCCCCCGAGGAGCGCGCGCCGGGCAACGAGACGGCCGACCTCCTCGAGGCGCTCCGCCGACGCCGCGGTGAGCGCGAGGCGGCGTCCTTCACGGAGCAGCAGGACGAGCCCCGCGGCACCTCCATCAGCGTCGTCGACATCCCGCTGCAGGGATTCGAGGAGTCCGCGGGCTCCGCGCGGCAGCCCGAGGCCCGCCCGTCGTCCGCGCCCGACGCGGAGCCCCGTCAGGAACGCCGGAAGCGGAACCGACGGTCGATGCCGAGTTGGGACGAGATCGTCTTCGGCACCCGTCCGGAGGACCCCGCCTGACCACCGGCCTGGAGGCACGGCTCGGCCCCGCCACGCACCGCGCGTGACGGGGCCGTCGCGTTCCCTTCCGGCGGTCGGTCGCGTCGGCAGGCGGCGGGCGCGTCGGCAGGCGGGCACGCCGGCAGGCGTCGGGCGCCTCGGCAGGCGAGCAGGCTGCCGCGTCGGCAGGCGGTCGGGTGCTACCGGCGGTCAGGCGCCGAAGGCGCCGGCGAGCCGGAGCGGCACGAACGTCTCCTCGTCCGTCATCGCGCCGTGCTGCCCGACCATGCGCTTCGGGACCTCGCCGGGCTGCAGCGTGCGGTCGTCGTTGAACGCCCAGGAACCCCGTGCCACGAGCACGACGTCGCCGATGCGGTCGAGGACCTCGGGCACGACGGCGCCGAACCACCCCGCCTCGACCGCCTCGTCCCGTGTCGCGACGTACGCCTTCTTGCCGTAGCGCGCGCGGAAGCGACCCACGAGGTCCCGCACGTCGGTGCCCGGCGCCACGGCGAGCTGCCGGCAGCGCGGGTCACCGGCGACCCCCACGACGTCGGTGAGCAGCTCAGGGGCCATCGGCAGGTTCGCGTGCTCCGGGACGTCGAGGACGCCGTGGTCCGCCGTGACGACGACGCCGACGTCGGCACGCAGCGCCCGGTCGAGACGGGCGAGCTCGCCGTCGAGCAGTTCGAGCGCCGCGGTCCACCGGTCGGACTGCCACCCGTGCTTGTGCCCGATCGAGTCGAGCTCGGGGACGTAGAGGTACACGAGGGAGCGGCCGGTCGCGGTCTCGGCCAGGGCGGCGTCGACGCGCTGCGGGATCGTGTCCGCGGCGACGTACCGCGCACCGCCGAGCACGTTCGCCGTCATCCCGGACGACCGGTACCGACCGGGACCGACCACGACCGCGTCGACGCCGAGCGCGACGGCCTCGGTGAAGAGGGTCGGCCCGAGCAGCCACCCCGCGGGCACCTCGTCGTCCCAGCCGCTGAGCAGGTTCATCACCCGCTCGGTGTCCGGGTTCCAACCGCTGTAGCCGACGACGCCGTGCGAGCCGGGTGGCCGGCCGGTCGTGAGGGTGGTCAGCGCGGCCGCGGTCGTGGTCGGGAACCCGCTCCGCAGCTTCTTCGCGGCCCCGTTCGCGGGAACTGCCGCGAGCCACCTGGCGTGCCCGGCGCGCGCGCCGAGCGCGGCCGAGCCGAGGCCGTCGACCAGCACCACGACCGCCGAGCGGGCGGGACGGAGGGTGATCCGTGCCTCCAGGCCGTGCGCACGCAACCACGCGTCGTCCGCAGCGCCGAGCGCGACGAGGCAACTCGGGAAGACGTCGGCGAGGTTGGCGGCGGCGTCGGGGGCCGTCGGTACGCTGGTTCCCATCTCCCCCAGTCTCGCAGAAGGGTGCCATGGCACGCACGGAAGCAGTCGGCCTGCCCGACGGTGAACGCATCGAGGACGTCGACGTCTCCGAGGAGATGCAGGGCTCCTTCCTCGAGTACGCGTACTCCGTCATCTACTCCCGGGCACTCCCCGACGCACGCGACGGCCTCAAGCCCGTGCAGCGCCGCATCCTCTACCAGATGGCCGAGATGGGGCTCCGGCCGGACCGGGGGCACGTCAAGAGCGCCCGCGTCACCGGCGAGGTGATGGGCAAGCTGCACCCGCACGGTGACAGCGCGATCTACGACGCGCTCGTGCGCATGGCGCAGCCGTTCACCATGCGCGTGCCGCTCGTCGACGGGCACGGCAACTTCGGGTCGCTCGACGACGGACCCGCCGCCGCGCGCTACACCGAGGCCCGGCTCGCCGAGCCCTCGATGGCCATGACGGAGGGGCTCGGCGAGGACGTCGTCGACTTCGTCCCGAACTACGACAACCAGATCATGCAGCCGGGCGTCCTCCCCGCGGCGTTCCCGAACCTGCTCGTCAACGGCGCCTCGGGCATCGCGGTGGGCATGGCGACCAACATGGCGCCGCACAACCTCGGCGAGGTCGTCGAGGCCGCGAAGCACCTCCTCATGCACCCGCAGGCCTCCCTCGAAGAACTCATGGAGTTCGTGCCGGGCCCGGACCTCCCCGGTGGCGGCACGATCGTCGGGCTCTCCGGGGTCCGCGACGCCTACGCCACCGGTCGCGGCTCGTTCCGGACCCGGGCGAGGGTCAGCGTCGAGAACCTCACGCCGCGCAAGGCCGGTCTCATCGTCACCGAGCTGCCGTACCTCGTCGGACCCGAGCGCGTGATCGAGAAGATCAAGGACGGCGTCCAGTCCAAGAAGCTCGTCGGCATCTCGGACGTCAAGGACCTCACCGACCGCAACCACGGCCTCCGGCTCGTCATCGAGATCAAGTCCGGGTTCAACCCCACCGCGGTGCTCGAGCAGCTCTACAAGCACACCCCGCTCGAGGACGGCTTCGGCATCAACAACGTCGCGCTCGTCGACGGGTCGCCCCGCACGCTCGGGCTCCGCGACCTGCTCGACGTGTACGTGCGCCACCGCCTGTCCGTGGTCACCCGGCGCTCAGAGTACCGGCTGGCTCGGCGTCGCGAACGGCTGCACCTCGTCGAGGGTCTGCTCATCGCGATCCTCGACATCGACGAGGTGATCGAGGTCATCCGCTCCTCGGACGACTCCGAGGCAGCGCGTTCCCGCCTGCAGACCGTGTTCGACCTGTCCGAGGTGCAGGCCGAGTACATCCTCGAGCTCCGACTGCGACGCCTGACCAAGTTCTCGCGCCTCGAGCTCGAGGGCGAGCGCGACCAGCTGCTCGCCGACATCGCCGCGCTCGAGGAGCTCCTCGCGTCCGACGAACGCCTCCGCGCCCAGGTCGCGCTCGAGCTCACCGAGGTGTCGGACCGGTTCGCGACCCCGCGCCGCACGCTCCTGACCGAGGCCGACGCCCCGGTCCGCGGGGGTCGCAAGGCCGCGGTCGACCCGGAGTCGCTGCAGATCGCCGACTCGCCGTGCCGCGTGATCCTGTCGACGACCGGTCGCCTCGTCCGGGTGGACATCCCGGACACCGACCTCGGTATCGTGCGGGTCCCGAAGCGGTCGAAGCACGACGCCGTCCGCTCCTCGGTCGTCTCGAGCGTCCGCGGGCAGCTCGGTGCGCTGACGTCGACCGGCCGCGTGGTGCGCTTCTCGCCCGTCGACGTCCCCGCCGTGCCCCCGGCGTCCGTGCGGCTCGACGCCGGCGTGCGGGTGTCGGAGTACCTCGGCGTGCCGAAGGCCGAGACGGTCGTCGCCCTCATCGCCCTGGACGCCGACGACTCGGTGGCGATCGGTACCGCGCAGGGCGTCGTGAAGCGGGTCGTCGCCGGGGCGTGGCCGGACAAGCCCGAGGTCGTCGCGATCGGACTCAAGCCGGGCGACTCGGTCGTCGGGGCGACCCAGGCACCCGAGGACGACGATCTCGTGTTCATCACCTCGAACGCGCAGCTCCTGCGGTTCCCGGCGTCGGGCGTCCGACCGCAGGGCCTCCCTGCCGGTGGTGTCGCCGGGGTCGCCCTCGGTGCCGGCGCATCGGTGATCTGGTTCGGCTCCGTGCCCCGCTCCGACGACGCCGTGGTCGCCACCGTCTCGACGTCGTCGTCGGCACTGCCCGGCACCGACAACGGCCGGGCCAAGGTCTCGGCACTGTCCGAGTTCCCCGCGAAGGGCCGCGCGACCCAGGGGGTCCGGGCGCACGCGTTCCTGAAGGGCGAGGACGGGCTCACCGTCGCGTGGGCGGGCATCGCGCCGCCGCACGCGGTGGGGACCGACGGTGCTGCACGGACCCTGCCGGACTGGTTGTCGAAGCGCGACGGGTCGGGCAGTCCGCTCGACGCCGTGGTCGGCACGATCGGCGGGAGTGCGGCCGCGCTCGACGGGACCGCGGGCGAGGCGTAGGGCGGGCGCGGAGCGCAGGCGCGCGGCCGGCGCGCGGGCGCCGGGCCGCCGTGCGCGGCTCGCGCCCCGAGTCTCGGGCCCGCGGACACCCTCGCCCCGCTCGACACGCGAAACTGTCCGCCGACCCGAGACTCGGCGTCAGCGACCGCGCGCCGCCCGCGGCGCCGCGCCGCCTGCTACGCGTCGATGCGGTCGCGGTCGAGGCCCTCGCCCGCGAGGATGAACTCCTTGCGCGGCGCGACATCGTTCCCCATCAGCAGCTCGAACACCTTCGCCGCGTTCTCGGCGTCGGGCACGTTCACCCGACGGAGCGTCCGGTGCGTGCGGTCCATCGTGGTCTCGGCGAGCTGGTCGGCGTCCATCTCCCCCAGGCCCTTGTACCGCTGGATCGGCTCCTGGTACTTCTTGCCCTGCTTCTCGAGCTTCTTCAGCACCGCCTGCAGCTCGGCCTCGGAGTAGGTGTAGAGCGTGTCGTTCGCCTTGCCACGGTTCACCACGACGACCCGGTGCAGCGGCGGCACGGCGGCGAACACCCGACCCTGTTCGATCATCGGCCGCATGTACCGGAAGAACAGCGTCAGCAGCAGGGTGCGGATGTGCGCCCCGTCGACGTCGGCGTCGGACATGATGATGATCTTGCCGTAGCGGGCCTGGTCGAGGTCGAACGTCCGACCGGAGCCCGCGCCGATGACCTGGATGATCGACGCGCACTCGGTGTTCGACAGCATGTCGGACACCGACGCCTTCTGCACGTTGAGGATCTTGCCCCGGATCGGCAGCAGCGCCTGGTACTCGCTGTTCCGCGCGAGCTTGGCGGTGCCGAGCGCGGAGTCGCCCTCGACGATGAACAACTCGGTGCCCTCGGCGTCCTGCTTGCGGCAGTCGGCGAGCTTCGTCGGCAGGGAGGAGTTCTCGAGCGCGTTCTTCCGGCGCTGGGTCTCCTTGTGGGCCCGAGCGGAGATGCGGGTCTTCATCTCGGCGACGATCTTCTCGAGGAGCGTCGCGGCCTGCGCCTTCTCGGTGCGTTGGGTCGACGTCAGGATCTCGGTGAGGCGCTTCGACACCACCTGGTCGACGATCTTCCGGACCGCGGGCGTGCCCAGGACCTCCTTCGTCTGGCCTTCGAACTGCGGCTCGGGCAGCCGGACGGTGAGCACGGCCGTCATCCCGGCGAGGACGTCGTCCTTCTCGAGCTTGTCCTGCCCGACCTTGAGCTTCCGGGCGTTCGCCTCGACCTGGGCGCGGACGGCCTTCACGACCCCGGACTCGAACCCGTTCTGGTGCGTCCCGCCCTTCGGCGTCGCGATGATGTTCACGAAGCTGCGGAACGCGGTCTCGTAGCCGGTGCCCCAGCGGAGTGCCAGGTCGACCTCGCACTCGCGCGTCACGGCGGTGGACACCATGTGCCCCTGGTCGTCGAGCATCGGCACGGTCTCGGTGAAGGACCCGGTGCCCTGGATGCGCCAGACATCGGTCACGGCGGAGTCGACGGCGAGGTGCTCGACGAACTCGCTGATCCCGCCCTCGTACCGGAAGCGCTCGACCACGGGCCCGGACTCGACCGGCGCCCCCGTGGCGACGGCCCGCGCCGCGGCGGCCTCGATCGACGAGGGCCGTGCGTCGGTGATGGTGATGCCGAGCCCGGGCACCAGGAAGGCGGTCTGCCGGGCGCGGTTCACGAGGTCCTGCGTGCTGAACCGGGCGTCCGACGTGAAGATCTGCCGGTCGGCCCAGTACCGGATGCGCGACCCGGTGACGCCCTTCTTGACCTTGCCGACGACGCGCAGCTCGCTGCCGGAGGTGAACGGCGTGAAGGGCGCGTCGGGCCCGTCGCCCGAGAAGGTGCCCGGCTCACCGCGGTGGAACGACATCGCGTAGGTCTTGCCACCACGGTCGACCTCGACGTCGAGCCGCTCGGACAACGCGTTGACGACCGAGGCACCGACCCCGTGGAGCCCGCCGGACGCCGCGTAGGAGCCGGAGCCGAACTTACCGCCGGCGTGCAGCTTCGTGAACACGACCTCGACACCGGTCAGCCCCGTCTTCGGCTCGACGTCGACCGGGATGCCCCGGGCGGTGTCCTGCACCTCGACCGAGCCGTCCTCGTGCAGCACGACACCGATCTCGTCGCCGTACCCGGCGAGGGCTTCGTCCACGGAGTTGTCGATGATCTCCCAGAGGCAGTGCATGAGCCCGCGCGAGTCCGTCGACCCGATGTACATGCCCGGACGCTTGCGGACCGCCTCGAGCCCTTCGAGGACGGAGAGATGACGCGCGGAGTAGTCGGAGCTCACCTGACGATGCTACTGAGCCGCACCGACACGGACGGCGCTGACACTCTGTCTGGGGACAGCGGGTCCGCGCTGAGCGAAACGTGCCCCGATCGTGCCGTACATCCAGGCATCACGTGTTGAAATGGTCAGCAACCGGCACCCGTTGGGTGGAACCACCGGCACCCGACCTGCGATCCGTGAGGAGCACAGCAATGACCCAGACCGTGCAGGACCTCTCCATCGACGAATTCGGCAGCAACCAGCTCACCGCTGCTGACCGCTGCGACAGCTGCGGAGCGCAGGCGTACATCCGAGCGACCATGGCCAGCGGCGAACTCCTCTTCTGCGCGCACCACGGTGCCCAGTTCAAGGACAAGCTCTCCGCCACGGCCATCGAGTGGCACGACGAGAGCAGCCGGCTCTACGAGTCGAAGTAGCGGATCGACGATCGTCGGACGCAACGGACGGGAGGCGCGGGGCCCGCGGGCACCGCGCCTCCAGTCC
>CAJYUW010000035.1 GCA_913778205.1 uncultured Curtobacterium sp. | reverse complement strand
CGCGCCGACCTTGCGGTAGATCTGCGTCAGCCGCAGCTCCACTGTGCGCTGCGACATGAACAGCGACGATGCGATCTCCCGGTTGCGGTAGCCCTCGGTGACCTTCTGCACGACCGCGCGCTCCTCCGCGGTGAGCGAGGTGAACGCCGCCGACGAATCCGGGGCGCTCCGCGGGGTCACCGGGACCGGACCGGACGCCACCGGGCCGGACCGGACCAGCGACGCACCGAACGCGGGCATCGCCACCGACGGGGCCGGCGTGACGAGCGGACGCCGGAGTCCCGCCGCCTCGAACGCGGCCGCAGCGGCAGCGCCGAGGCGCGGTCGCTCCGTCGGCGACCCGACCGCTGCGAGTGCCGCGAACGTGCGGGCACGCTCGAACTGCGAGTCGTGCGGCTGGAACAGCTCGAGCGCGCGGCGACGGGCGGTCTCCCGCGTGGTGTCGTCGGCGACGAGCGCCAGGCTCCGCGCGAGGACGAGCGCGCCCCACCGCGACGGACGGGCGTGGTGGTCCGCGGCGAGCCGGGCCGTGATCGCCCGCGCGTCGTCGGTCCTGCCGAGCCGCACGTACGCCTCCACCAGGTCGCCGAGGTGCCGGAGCACCGCCGGGTTCCGCAGGGGGCGTCCGATGGCGTCCGCCGCCTCGAGCGCCATCGCGGCCTCCTCGAGTCGCCCGTCGAGCAGGAGCACCTGCCCGCGGAGGGCGTGCAGCTTCGCCGTCGCTCCCCACAGTCGGCTCGTGGACCGCTGCGTGAGGCAGGCGTCGAGGACGTCGAGCGCCTCCGACGAACGCCCCTCGGCGAAGTGCCGCCACGCGATCGCGATCCCCCGCGAGGGCTCGCGGAGCCGCTCCGACGCCGCCGAACCGGCCTCCCACACGTCGATCGCGCGGAGCGCCTGCCGGAAGTTCCCGGAGCGCACCTCGTTCTCGGCGGACAGGTAGCGGGCCGCCTCGGCCCAGACGACCGCGGTCTGCGGACCACGCGCGAGGACCAGGGCGTACACCCGGCGTGCGCTGCGGTAGCGCTCGCCGAGGCTCAGCGCGTGCGCGAGGAGCAGCAGAGCCGGGTCGGACATGCCGATGAGCACGTTCTGCGAGAGGCCGTCGTGGAGCTCCGCGTCGGCCGGGAGGGTCCCGTCGACGGCGGCGACGAGGTTCCGTGCCGTGGCGACGATCTCGAGGGTGTGCGCGGACGCCGTGTCGAGGTACGGCTCGACCCGGAGCAGGAGGTCCCGCGCCTGGTCGAGTTCCCAGACCTCGGCACGGAAGCACGCCACGGTGGCGAGCAGCCCGGCGACGGCGTCCGTCTCCGTGGGGTCGTGGGCGTCGACCGGCACGAGCAGCTCGTCGGCGTGCACGGCGTCACCGCTGAGGAACTCGACGGAGTACTGCAGGCGCAGTCGTCGGACCTCGGTGACGGTGGTGCGGAACGGCCGGATCGCGGCAAGGTAGCGGGCGGCGGCGCTGAGGAGCCGGTTCGCCAGCATGACCTCCGCGACGCCGAGCAGCGCCTCGTGCTCGTCCTCGGTGCCGCCACCGACGAGCAGCGCCCGTTCGGTGAGGGCGGTGGCCGCCACGGCGTTGCCGTCGACCACGTACGACCGAGCAGCCCGGAGGAGCGCGACGGCGTCGGGGACGTCGTCGACGAAGCTCCGGTGCCAGGCGTTCGCCCGCTGGTCGGTGTCCGCGGTGGCCGCCGCGAGGGCGGTGTGCGCCGCACGGCGGTCGCGGGAGGCGGTGCGCCAGTACAGCGAGGACCGGACGAGCGGGCTCGCGACGGACACGTGCTGACCTCGCACCGTGACGAGGCCCGCGTCGGCGAGGTCGTCGACGGCGTCCCGGTCCCAGCCCGCGGCGGTCGCGGTGGGCACCAGGGCGAGCCGTGCGAGGACGTCCAGATCGCGTCCCGCGGCGGCGTCGAGGACGGACGAGGCGATGGCCTCGGTCGTCTTCGTCGGGCGGAGCGGCAGCACGAGCGGCTCGGTGCCGTTCAACTGTCCGCGTGAGAGTGCGGCGAGCTGTTCGCGCAGGACGCCGGGGTTGCCGCCGGCCTCCTGGGCGAGGACCGCCAGGACGCCGTCGTTCGCGTCGTCCGGGGCACTGGCCCGGGCGAGGCTCAGCGAGTCGTCCTCGCTGAGCGGCTCCAACCGCAGCGCGGGCAGCGCGGCGAGCGGACCGTCGGCGGGGACCGTCCGGACCGAGAACACCACGCGCAGCGCTGTGCCAGCCAGTCGACCGGCGAGGAACGCGATGAGCTCCTGGCTCTCCGGGTCCATCAGGTCGAGGTCGTCGATGAGGACTACCGTCGGCGGCAGCGTGAGCGTCTGCACGGCCTCGAGGAAGTCGTGCGCGGCGGCGAGTCCGACCCGGGCGGGGGCGGTTCCGTCGGTGCTGTCGGCCTGCAGGAGGTGGGCGATGTGCGCGGTGGCGCGGGGGTCGTCGAGTGCGGTGAAGAGGGCGGTCACGCCGGCCAGGGGCCAGTGCGACTCACTCGCGTTCACACCGACGCGGACGACGGGGAGGGAGACGCGGTGTGCCACCGCGTCGAGGACGCTGCTGCGCCCGGAACCAGGGTCGCCGACCACGACCATCGCGGACTCCCGGGGGAGCATGGCGAGGGTCGCGATCCGGTCGACCTCGAGACGGCGACCGGTGAGTGCCATGACTCACCGGCTCCCGGGTCCGGAGGCGGATGCAGCGAGGGACAGGCGCGCGGAGGCGGACCGGAGGTGGGCACGGAGGGAAGCCGTGCGGAGGACCGGTCGTGTGGGAGCTTCGTGGTTGGGACGCGGACGACGAGTGAGGGTGCACTCGGTTCCGCTCGGGAACGATGATGTCATCGTCTGTATCACCCCTCGGGTTAGGGTCTTCGACGAACTGGCACCCGGTCGTGTTCCGTGCCGGATCTAGGGAATCCGAGACGTCACCTGACCTGGCGTCTGGATGCACAGTAACCCAGGTCCGGCGGAGGTGGACCGGTCGTTCGTGCACATTTCACCGACCACCTGCCCCCAGTCCGGGGGGCGGTGCGCCCGCGGCGGAGGTGTTCCGTGTCGTCCGTGTGGTAGGGCGATGGGGTACAGCGTGATCGGAGCGCTGCGGTGGCTGTTCGGGCACGGTGGCGCGCCTGCTCGCCCCGGTGGGGGACCGGGCGCCGGAGCGGCGTCGTGCGTCGGGGTACGCGCGGGTACCGCATCTCCAGGCCCCCACGGGGGCGTTCAGGCGGGCCGGCGCGGGTCGCGGCGTGTGCGTTCCGTGGACCGGTCGCGGGCGTGTCAGCGGCGGATGCGCTGCACGACGGCGTCGTGCACGAGACCGTTCGAGGCGAGTGCACTGCCGTGCCAGGGGCCCGGTTCGCCGTCGAGGGAGGTGAAGCGGCCGCCCGCCTCCTCGACGATCGGCACGAGCGCGGCGATGTCCCACGGCTTGAGGTCGGGCTCGCCCGCGACGTCGAGCACGCCCTCGGCGACCATCATGTACGACCACATGTCCCCGTAGGCCCGGGTGCGCCAGACCGTGCGGGACAGGGCGACGAGCGCGTCGAGCCGGCCGTCCTCGTCCCACTGCTGGATGCTGTTGTAGCTGAGGCTCGCGTCGGCGAGGTCGTCGACGCCGGAGACCCGGAGTGGTCCGTCGAACGAGTGCGCGCCGAGGCCCTCTGCGGCCCACCAGCGCTTCCCGAGCGCCGGCGCGCTCACGACGCCGAGGACCGGCCGGCCGTCGACCGCGAGCGCGATCAGCGTCGCCCACACCGGGACCCCGCGGAGGTAGTTCGCGGTGCCGTCGATCGGGTCGACCACCCACTGGCGGTGCCCCTCGCTGACCGCGGCGGCGCCGGTGTCCGCCGTGGTCTCCTCGCCCAGGAAGGCGTCGTCCGGTCGTTCGGCGGCGAGTCGCTCGCGCAGGGCCCGCTCGACGGCCTGGTCGGCGTCGGTGACGTGCGTGCTGTCGGCCTTCCTCGACACGTGCAGGTCGGCGGCGCGGAACCGCTCGAGGCTGATCGCGTCCGCGGTGTCGGCGAGGGATCGGGCGAAGTCCAGGTCGGCGCGGAGGTCCACGCGACGAGCGTACCGTCCGACGGCGGGCATCAGGCGGCGACGACCGCTTCCTGCTCCTCCTCGGTCACGACCAGGGCCCGGGCGATGCGCGTCCGACGGGCGACGAGCCCGTGCACGACGACGCAGAGCAGCACGGCCACCACCAGCCAGAGCACGAGCACGAGGACGGGCCGCCCGACGGAGGCGTCCGGGAAGTACTCGAGTGCCTGGGCCACCTGCAGCCACGCCGCACCGCTCCAGAACGCGTTGAGCGACGCGAAGAACCCGGGCTGGAACGCCGGCTGGAAGATGCCGCCGGAGCTCGTGAAGTTGAGCATGACGAAGAGCATCGTGAGGATCGGCGTCGTCCACCGACCGAGCACCGGGTGCAGCCCGACGCCGAGGGCGACGATCACCGCGTCGTACAGCCACGCGACGAGGAAGACCTCCCACCGGTGGGTCGCGACGACGCCGTACACCGGTCCGGCGACGACGATGCCGATCCCCGCGACGACGCCGGCCGTGACGAGCCCGACGATGGTCGTCCAGACCGCCCGGAGCTTCGTCGCGACCGCGGCCACCGCGATCGCCGAGGCGTACCCGCCGACGCTCAGGCCGACGAGCAGGAAGAAGAGCCCCTGGCCGGTGGAGTCCTGCGCGCCGGCCGGGACGACGTCCACCACCCGGATCGGCAGGTGCTGCTCGTAGGCGATCGGCAGGAACACCTTCTGCGCGGCGGTGGCGGTCGTCTCGGACGCGGCGCTCGACACGTAGAGCGTCGCGCCGGCGTCCGAGGGGGCGTAGACGGCGGCGAGCTCGCGGTCCCGGATCTGCCGCTCGGCTCGGTCGGCGTCGGCGACGACGTGTGCGACGAGGGCACCGTCCGAGCGGTCGGTCACGGTCTGCGCGAACACCTGCGTCGCCGCACCCTGCCCGACGATCCCGACCGGGAGCTCGTGCGGGGTCGGGGCGTGGAACGCGCCGAGGTACGCGAGCCCCATGCCGGCGGCGAGGAAGAGCGGGACGAGGATGTGCGAGGCGAAGTGGCGCAGCGTCGGACCGAGGCCCGCCGGCCGCAGGACGGTGTCCGTCCGCGGGTGGTGGGTCTTCGGGGCGGCGTGGGTCGGGGCCGACGGCGCATAGTTGTACTTTGCAACTTCAGACACGAGGGGCAACGATACACCGCACGGCGGCCGACCGCGACGCGCAGCTGCGGACTCGGCGCGGGCCTGGGGAGGTGCGGTCTCGGGGACGTGCGGTCTCGGGGACGTGCGGGGTCGGGGAAGTGCGGGCTCGGGGAAGTGCGGGTTCGGGGACGTGCGGGGCCGGGGACGTGCGGGGCCGGGGCTACTCCTGGCCGGGGTCGTCCGCGCCCATCCCGGTCAGGAGCGCCCGGAACGAGTCGAGCCGCTCGACCCCGGTGGGCCCGAGCTCGCCGTCCGCCACCCGGTCCACGATCTCCCAGTCGTGCGCCTGGGACAGCGGGATGCCGTCGGCGGGTTCGCGGACCGGTACCGCGTGCGCCGCGAACGCCCGGAAGACGTTGGCCGGATCGACGTGGCCGAGCCCGAAGGAGCGCACGCCCGGGGTGTCGATGATCCAGCCGCCGTCACGCACCCGGAGGGCGATCGAGGACGACGAGGTGTGCCGCCCCCGACCGGTGACGGCGTTGACGTGCCCGGTCGCCCGGGTCGCCCCGGTGATGGCGTTCACGAGCGTCGACTTGCCGACGCCCGAGTGGCCGACGGTGACCGTGACGCGGTCGTCGAGCACGTCGTGCAGCGCGGCGAACGGGACGTCGTCGGACCGGCTGGTGACGATGCGGAGGTCGAGGCAGGCGAAGTGCTCGAGGAAGGGTGCGGGGTCGGCGAGGTCGGTCTTCGTGATGCAGAGGATCGGGTCGAGACCGGCGTCGAACGCCGCGACGAGGTACCGGTCGATGAGGCGCGTGCGCGGCTCGGGGTCGGCCGCCGCGACCACGACGAGCATCTGGTCCGCGTTCGCGACGATGACCCGCTCGACCTCGTCGGTGTCGTCCGCGCTGCGACGGAGGAGCGTCGTGCGGTCGGCGACCTTGACGATGCGCGCGAGCGAGCCCGGTTCGCCGGACAGGTCGCCGACGAGGGAGACGCGGTCGCCCGTGACGACGGACTTCTTGCCGAGCTCGCGTGCCTTCGTGGCCGTGATCACGCGCTCGTCACCCGAGGCACCGCCGGAGCCGTCCCCCGCGCTGCCGGCGCCGTCGCCCGAGCCGTCGCCGGAGCCGTCGCCCGAGCCACCGCCCCCGACCAGCACGCCGTACCGCCCGCGGTCCACGTTCGTCACCCAGCCGACCGGCGCGTCCTCGTAGGTCGGCCGGACCTTGGTGCGCGGCCGGTTGCCCTTCGGGTTCGGCCGGATCCGCACCTTCGACTCGTACTGCCCGTACGGCTCGTCGTCGTCCGCGTCGTCGCCGTCGACGTCGTCCCACCAGCTCACCGGGTCACCCCGGCGCGCCCGACCGATCCGGCGTCGCCCCCCGTCGCCACCAGCGCTGCCCACAACTCGGGGAACTGCGGCAGCGTCTTCGCGGTCGAGCCGATGTCATCGACGGCGACGCCGTCGACGAGGAGACCGACGACCGCGCCCGCGGTCGCCATCCGGTGGTCGTCGTACGCGGACCAGTCCGCGCCGTGGAGGGAGGCCGGTTCGATCCGGAGGCCGTCGTCGAGTTCGCGCACCGCGCCTCCCGTCCGGTTCAGGTCTGCGGCCAACGCGGCGAGCCGGTCCGTCTCGTGTCCGCGGAGGTGACCGATCCCGGTGATCTCGCTCGGTGCGTCCGCGAGCGCCGCGAGCGCGACGAGCGCCGGCGCCAGCTCACCCCCGCGGGTCAGGTCGAGCTCGATCCCCGGCAGGGCGGCTCCACCCGCCACCCCGACGCCGCCGTCGAACACGAGGTCGTCGCCGTCGCGGGTGACCGTCGCGCCCCAGCGCGGCAGCAGCGTCTCGAGGTCGGCGCCGACCTGCGTCGTCTCGGTCGGCCAGGTGCGGATGCGGACCGTGCCGCCCGCGACGAGGGCGGCGACCGCGAACGGCGCGGCGTTCGACAGGTCGGGCTCGATGGTGACGTCGCGCGCCGCGATCGGGCCGGGGTGGACGATCCACTCGCCCACGGCGGGCTGGTCCACGCGGACCCCCCGCTCGCGGAGGACGTCGACGGTCATGTCGATGTGCGGCAGGCTCGGCAGCCGCTCACCCGCGTGCGTGAGGTGCAGCCCCTCGGTGAACCGCGGGGCCGAGAGCAGCAGCCCGGACACGAACTGCGACGACGCGGACGCGTCGATCGTCAGCGCACCACCACGGACCGCACCCGTACCGGTGAGGGAGAACGGCATCGCGCCGTCGCCGTCGTCGGTGACCTCCACCCCGAGGTCGACGAGCGCACGGATGATCGCGCCCATCGGCCGCTTGCGCGCGTACGGGTCGCCGTCGACCGTGACCGGACCGGTGGCGAGGGCGGCGAGCGGCGGCAGGAAGCGCATCACGGTGCCGGCGAGGCCGCAGTCGAGACGGACGCCGCCGTGCATCGGCGCCGGGGTCACCCGGAGGTCCGGGCCGTAGGGGTTCGGCGCGCCGGGGGAGCCGTCCGGTCCGGGTGCCGGCGGGAGCTCCTCGACGCCGACCCCGAGCTGCCGCAGCCCCGCGACCATGAGGGCCGAGTCCCGTGAGTGCAGCGGCAGCCGGATCGTGGACGGGCCGTCGGCGAGGGCGGCGAGCACGAGCTCCCGGTTCGTCAGCGACTTCGACCCGGGCAGCGACACGTCGCCGCGGAGCGGACCGTGCGCGCGGGGGGCGGTCCAGGGGCCGGGGGCCTGGTGGGAATGCGTCGTGGCAGCCATCGGTTCACCAGGGTACTGAATCCACCGGGAGGACCATTGGCGACTGCCACCCTGACGCGCGAGCGGGCGCACCTGCCCGTCGTGGTCACGAGCCTCGGCCTAGACTCGGCCGTGATGACGACCGACGAACCGCAGGCAGCACCGCACGACGTGTCGACCGCGCACGGCGCGGCCCCGCTCGACGCGGGATCGGCCGACCAGGCGCCGCACGACCTCGTCGAGGAGACCGAGGCCCAGCTCGACGCCGTCGAGGACGAGGCCGAGGCCGTCGCCGACGAGACCACCGTGTCCGAGGCGGAGCTCCGCGACCTCTTCGAGACCCAGGCGCTGCCGTTCATGGACCAGCTGTACGGCGCCGCGATGCGGATGACCCGCAACCCCGCGGACGCGTCCGACCTCGTGCAGGAGACGTTCGTCAAGGCGTTCGCGGCCTTCCGCCAGTTCCGGCAGGGCACGAACCTCAAGGCCTGGCTGTACCGGATCCTGACGAACACGTTCATCAACACGTACCGCAAGAACCAGCGGAACCCGTACCAGGGCACCATCGACGAGCTCGAGGACTGGCAGCTCGGTGGCGCGGAGAGCGTCACCCAGTCGATCTCGGCACGCTCGGCCGAGGCGGACGCCATTGACCACCTGCCCTCGTCGGCGGTGAAGGACGCGCTCCAGGCGATCCCCGAGGACTTCCGGATGGCCGTGTACTTCGCGGACGTCGAGGGGTTCTCGTACCAGGAGATCGCCGACATCATGAAGACCCCCGTGGGGACGGTCATGAGCCGTCTCCACCGTGGCCGCCGACTCCTCCGGGGGCTGCTCGCGGACCACGCTCGAGAGACCGGCATCGTCCCGGACGCAGCGTCGACGGCGACGATGCGCGGGCGCGGCCGGAAGGTCGCTGCGGCCTCGGGTCGCATCGAAGGGAAGGAAGCACGATGAGCGGCTGCGACTGCTCGAAGGCCAAGGCGGAGCTCGAGGAGTTCCTGCACGGCGAGCTCTGCCGCGAGGACGCCGCGGACATCCGCGAGCACATGGCGGACTGCGAGGACTGCACGAGCGAACACCGCGTCGGCGTCGTGCTCATCGAGACCGTCCGTCGGGCCTGCAAGGAGACCGCGCCCGAGCAGCTGCGCGCCGAGGTCCTCGCCCGCATCCGCGTGGAGCAGGCGACGCACTGACCCGCACGGCTCGCGGCCGGTCCCTCCCTGACCGGTGACGAGCGGCCGGCCGTGCTCCTCTGGGCACGCGCACGCGGCGTGTCGTCACACGGCGTCGGCCCTCGGTAGGGTCGCGACATGACCCTTGCTGTCGAGTCCGTCACCACCTGGTCCGATGCCGACGTCGCCGACGTCAGCGCGCTCGTCCGTCTCCTCGGCCACGAGGTCGAGCCGACGGACATGCGGGCCCGGCTCGAACGGCTCACGCCGGCCGCCGGGCACCGCACGTGGCTGGTGCGCGGAGAGGACGGGCACGTCGTGGCGGTCGCCGGGGCACAGGTGACATGGGCGTACGTCTCGGACGAGCCGACGGCGCAGCTGCTCCTGCTCGTCGTCGACGACACGGCCAGGAGGCACGGCACCGGTTCGGCGCTCCTCGGCACGTTCGAGACGTGGGCGGCCGAGCAGGGGGCGCGCCGGCTGAGCGCCGTCAGTGCGGCCGCGACGGACAGCGCGCACCGCTTCTACCAGAAGCGCGGGTACCACGAGGCCGGCGTCCGGTACACGCGCATCGTCTGAGCGCGGGGCCTGCGCTGTCGCGTGCCGCGCTGTCGCGCGCTGCGCTGTCGCGTGCCGCGCTGTCGCGTGCCGCGCTGTCGCGCGCCGCGCTGCGCTTTCGCGCGCTGCGCTCGACCGACGGTCGGGACCCGCGGGCTGCGGGCCCCGACCGGGCGACAGGTCAGCCGAGCGCCGTGCGGATGACCTCGGCGGCCTCCTGCGCCGAGCGCTTCGACGACCCGGTCGCCGGGGCGGCACTCGCCGGCCGGGACGCGACCGACAGCGGACGGCCCTGCAGGTGCGGCGACAGGTTCATGCACACGAACGGCCAGGCGCCCTGGTTCTCGGGCTCCTCCTGCGCCCAGACGACCTCGGCGTCCGGGTAGCGACCGAGCACCTCGAGGATGCGCTCGAGCGGCAACGGTGCGAGCTGCTCCAGCCGGACGAGGGCGACGTCCCCGCGACCGGTCTTCTCGGCCTCGGTGCGGAGGTCGTGGTGCACCTTGCCGGAGTGCAGCACCACGCGGCGGACCGCCCCGGCGTCGAGCGGACGGTCGTCGTCGACGACCTCCTGGAAGGTGCCGTTCGTGAACGCCTCGACGGGGCTCGTGGCCTGCCGCAACCGCAGCATCGCCTTCGGGGTGAAGACGATCAGCGGCTTCTGCGGGCGCTCCCACGCCTGTCGGCGCAGCAGGTGGAACCACGAGGCCGGCGTCGACGGCCGCGCGATGACCATGTTGTCCTCGGCGAAGAGCTGCAGGTACCGCTCGATGCGCGCCGAGGAGTGGTCCGGTCCCTGCCCCTCGTAGCCGTGGGGGAGGAGGAGGACGAGTCCGGAGCGCTGCCCCCACTTCTGCTCGGCGGACGAGATGAACTCGTCGATGACCGTCTGGGCGCCGTTCGCGAAGTCGCCGAACTGCGCCTCCCAGAGCACCAGGGCCTCGGGACGCTCGACGGAGTAGCCGTACTCGAACGCCATCGCCGCGTACTCGCTCAGCAGCGAGTCGTAGATCGTGAAGCGGGCCTGGTCCTCGGTGAGGTTCGCGAGCGGCAGCCACTCCTGCCCGTTCACCCGGTCGTGGAAGACCGCCTGGCGCTGCACGAACGTCCCGCGGCGGGCGTCCTGACCGGCGAGCCGGACCGGCTTGCCCTCGACGAGCACGGAGCCGATCGCGATGAGCTCGGCCATCGCCCAGTCGATGCCGCCGTTCCGGGTCATGTCGGTGCGCTTGGCCAGCAGCTGCTGGAGCTTCGGGTGCACCTGGAACCCCGCCGGCGGGTTGCTGTGCGCGTCGCCGACGGCACGGACGAGGTCCTCGGAGATCGCGGTCTCGTGCACGTCGTTCTCGGAGTCGTCACGCTGCGCGCTCGGGCGCTCGAGGCCGTTCACCGCTCCGTCGTCGTCGCCCGTGATCACCGGGATCGTGCCGGTCTGCGCCTCGTGGGTCTCGGCGAAGGCCCGCTCCAGGCGGTCCTGGAAGTCGCGGTGCGCCTCGTCGTACTCCTCCTGCGTGATGTCGCCGCGGCCGACGAGCGCCTCGGTGTACAGCGTGCGGACCGAGCGCTTCGCCTCGATGAGGTTGTACATGAGCGGCTGCGTCATCGAGGGGTCGTCGCCCTCGTTGTGCCCGCGGCGGCGGTAGCAGATGAGGTCGATGACGACGTCGCGGTGGAACTCCTCGCGGTACGCGAAGGCGAGCTCCGCGACGCGGGAGACCGCCTCGGGGTCGTCGCCGTTCACGTGGAAGATCGGCGCCTGGATCGTCTTCGCGACGTCGGTGGAGTACACCGAGCTGCGGGCCGACTCCGGCGGGGTGGTGAAGCCGACCTGGTTGTTGATGACGAGGTGGACCGTGCCGCCCGTGCGGTAGCCGCGGAGCTGCGACATCTGCAGCGTCTCCACGACGACCCCCTGTCCGGCCATCGCGGCGTCGCCGTGGACGAGGACCGGCAGGACGGCCGTCGAACCGGGGGCCTGCTTGTCCTGCTTCGCGCGGACGATGCCCTCGAGTACGCCGTCGACGGCCTCAAGGTGCGACGGGTTCGCGGCGATGGTGACCGGGATCGCGGTCCCGTCGCTCGCGCGGAACACCCCCTCGGTGCCGACGTGGTACTTCACGTCGCCCGAGCCCTGGCCGGAGACGGAGCCGGGGAGCGAGGAGCCCTCGAACTCGCGGAAGATCTGCCCGTACGTCTTGCCCGCGATGTTCGTCAGCACGTTGAGGCGTCCGCGGTGGGCCATGCCGATCGCGACCTCGTCGAGTCCGGCGCCGGCGGCGTGCTGGATGAGCGTGTCGAGGAACGCGATCGTCGACTCGCCGCCCTCGAGCGAGAACCGCTTCTGGCCGACGTACTTCGTCTGCAGGAACGTCTCGAACGCCTCGGCCTCGTTGAGCTTGCCGAGGACGCGGAGCTGCTCGTCCTTCGACGGCTTCGCGTACGGCACCTCGATGTGGGACTGGATCCAGCGGCGCTGCTCCGGGTCCTGGATGTGCATGTACTCGATGCCCGTCGTGCGGCAGTAGGCGTCACGGAGGATGCCGAGCACGTCGCGGAGCGGTGCGGTGGTCGTCCCCGCGAGGCCACCGGTCACGAAGTCGCGGTCGAGGTCCCAGAACGTCAGCCCGTGGCTCTCGATCTCGAGGTCCGGGTGGGTGCGCTGCCGGTACTCGAGCGGGTCGATGTCCGCCATCAGGTGCCCGCGGACGCGGAAGCTGTTGATGAGCTCCTGCACGCGGGCCGTCTTGTTGATGCGGTGCGCGAGGTCGACGTTGATGTCGTTCGCCCACTGGATCGGCTTGTACGGGATGCGGAGCGCGGCGAAGATGCCCTCGTAGAAGCCGTGCCCGCCGATGAGGCGCTCGTGCACCTTCTTCAGGTACTCGCCGGAGCCCGCGCCCTGGATGACCCGGTGGTCGTAGGTGCTCGTGAGGGTGATGGTCTTGCCGATGCCGAGCTCGACGAGCGTCTTCTCCGCCGAGCCCTGGAACTGCGCCGGGTACTCGAGGGCGCCGGCGCCGATGATGCAGCCCTGGCCCTTGGTGAGGCGCGGGACGGAGTGCACGGTCCCGATGCCGCCCGGGTTCGTCAGCGAGATCGTCGTGCCCTGGAAGTCGACCGGCGTGAGCTTGTTGTCGCGGGCGCGCTTGACGAGGTCCTCGTACGCGGAGAGGAACTGCCCGAACGTCAGGGTCTCCGCGCGCTTGATGCTCGGGACGAGGAGCGACCGGGTGCCGTCCTTCTTCGGGACGTCGATCGCGATGCCGAGTCCGACGTGCGCGGGCTCGACGAGGAAGGGCTTGCCGTCGCGCTCCTCGTAGGAGACGTTCTGGCTCGGGAACTCCTTGAGCGCCTGCACCATCGCCCACCCGATGAGGTGGGTGAACGAGATCTTCCCGCCACGGGCACGGCGCAGGTGGTTGTTGATCACGATCCGGTTGTCGATCATGAGCTTCGCCGGGATGGTCCGGACGCTCGTCGCGGTCGGGACCGTGAGCGAGGCGTCCATGTTCGACGCGAGGGTCTTCGCCATGCCCCGGAGCGGGGTGGCCACGTCCTCGTGGGTCTCCTCGTGCTCGTCCGTGGCGTCGTTCGCCTCGGCGGGGATCGGCTGCGGCGTGGGCTGGCGGGAGGTGGTCTTCGCCTGGATCGGACCGGACTTGGCCTCGGCCGGGGCGTCGGACGGTGCGGTGCTCGCCGACTGCGCGGGGGCCGACGGCGTCGACGCCGGAGCCTGCCCGGTCTGCGAACGGTGGAACTTCTCGAGGACCGGCCACCAGGACTCGTCGACCGAGGTCTTGTCCGCGACGAACTGCTCGTAGAGCTCGTCGACGAGCCACTCGTTGGCCCCGAATTCGCCCGCGGTCTCGTCAGTTCCGGTCAGATGGCTCGACACAGCCGATCGCCCACTCTCCGTCGATAGATGCTCGTGTGTGTCGTACGCAGCAACCCTGCTGCCGTACTGCACGGAAGCCTAGCCGCTCCGCGGTGACCGTTCGGTGACCGACGGGGGCGATCCGTGCCTCCCGGCCGGGGCCGCGCGTGTCGCGCCGGGGCGGGACGGTCGGGGCGTGCAGGGGCCGACGCGGCGGGGCACGGACGGTCGGCGGCCCCGGGCCCGCCGTACAGTGGCCCCATGAGGTTCTACGAGACGCGGCCGACGCACGACCTGACCTACTCCGACGTCTTCCTCGTCCCCAGCCGGTCCGGGGTGACGAGCCGCTTCGACGTCGACCTCGCCGCGGCCGACGGCTCCGGGACGACCATCCCGATCGTCAGCGCGAACATGAACTCGGTCACCGGCCCCCGGCTCGCGGCCACCCTCGCCCGGCGCGGCGGCCTCGGCGTCCTCCCGCAGGACATGCACCTCCAGGACCTCGACGCGGCGATCCGATGGGTCAAGGACCAGCCGGTCGACTTCGACACCGCCTACGACCTCGGCGCGGACACCACCGTCGCCGAGGCGCTCGAGCAGCTGCTCCCGGTCGCGGGGCGCGGCGTGGTCGTCCGCGACGGCGCGGGGGAGTACCTCGGGTGCGTGCCGGCGACCCGGCTCGGCACCGCGGGCCCGGACGCGACCCTCGGCGACCTGCTGCACGGCGCCTCGACCGCGATCGACGCGGAGGACGCCGGCACCCCGCGGCACGTGTACGACGTGCTGACCGCGGCGGAGGTCGACTTCGCCCCGGTGACCCGGCACGGCCGCGTCGTCGGGACCACCAGCCCGACGAGCGCGATCCGCTCCGACATCTACACGCCGGCCGTCGACCGGGACGGACGGCTCCGGGTCGCCGCCGCGCTCGGCATCAACGGCGACGTCGCCGCGAAGGCGAAGGCCCTCGCGGCCGCGGGCGTCGACGTGCTCGTCCTCGACACCGCGCACGGCCACCAGGAGGGCATGCTCCGTGCGCTCGACGCCGTCTCGTCGCTCGACCTCGGCATCCCGCTCGTCGCGGGCAACGTGGTGACCGCGGACGCGGTGGCGCACCTCGTCGGTGCCGGCGCGTCGATCATCAAGGTCGGCGTCGGGCCCGGTGCGATGTGCACCACCCGCATGATGACGGCGGTGGGCCGTCCGCAGTTCTCGGCCGTGCTCGAGACCGCCGCCGCGGCGAAGTCGCTCGGCGCGCACGTCTGGGCCGACGGCGGCGTCCGGTACCCGCGCGACGTCGCGCTCGCGCTCGCGGCCGGGGCCTCGGCCGTGATGATCGGCTCGTGGTTCGCGGGGACGCTCGAGGCGCCGGGCGTGCTCCGTCGCGACGCCGCGGGCAAGGCCTACAAGGAGAGCTGGGGCATGGCGTCCGCGAAGGCCGTGCGCGAGCGGTTCGAGCGGCTCGACCCGTACGAGCGGGCCCGGAAGGCGCTCTTCGCCGAGGGCATCTCGTCCTCCACGATCTACCTCGACCCCGAGCGGCCGAGCGTCGAGGACCTGCTCGACATGATCACGACGGGCATCCGGAGCTCGGCGACCTACGCGGGGGCGTCGTCGCTCGCGGAGTTCCACGAGCGGGCGCTCGTCGGCATCCAGTCGGCCGCCGGCTACGAGGAGGGCAAGCCCCTGCCCGTCAGCTGGTGACGCGACCACACGGACGGACGGGAGGCGCGGTGCCCGCTGGCACCGCGCCTCCCGTCCGTCGGCTGCGCCCGTCTACCGCCGCCGGGTCGCGTCCTCGACCTCGCCGACGAGTTCCTCGAGGATGTCCTCGAGGAAGAGGACGCCGAGCGTGCGGCCCTCCGCGTCGAAGGCCCTGGCCACGTGACGGCCGGCGCCGCGCATCGTGGCGAGGGCGTCCTCGAGGTCGGTCTCGGTGTAGAGCGAGATGAGCTGCCGGATGCGCTTCGGCGGCACCGGGTCGTCGTACTCGTCCGGCCGCAGGTCGATGACGTCCTTCACGTGCACGTAGCCGGTGGGGGTGCCGTCCTCGCCCACGAGCACGTACCGGGAGAACCCGCGCTGGGCGACCGCACGCTCGACGTCGCCGGGGGTGGCGTCCTCGGGCAGGGTGACGAGCTCGGCCATCGGCACCGCGACGTCCTTGACCTGCTTCTCCGTGAACTCGAACGCCATCCGGAGCGTGCCCCCGTTGTCGACGAGGGTGCCCTCGCGGCGGGACTGCTCCACGATCGTCTGGACCTCCTCCACGGTGAAGGCGCTGACGGCCTCGTCCTTCGGCTCGACCCGGAACAGCCGGAGCACGCCGTTGGCCGCCTCGTTCAGGCCGACGATGACCCAGTGCAGGCCGTGACCGATGTACCAGAGCGTCGGGACCAGCATGAGGGCGGCGCGGTCGGGCATCGAGAACGAGATGTTCTTCGGCACCATCTCGCCGAACACGACGTGCAGGAACGACACCAGGAGCAGCGTGAACACGAACGCGACCGTGCCGATGACCTCGACGCTCCACCCGGTGAGGTGCAGCGGCCCCTCGAGCAGGTGGTGGATCGCCGGCTCGGACACGTTCAGGATGAGCAGCGAGCACACGGTGATGCCGAGCTGGGTGGTCGCGAGCATGCGGGTGGCGTGCTCCATCGCCCAGAGGGTCATCTGCGCGGCCTTCGACCCGGCCTCGGCCCGCGGCTCGATCTGCGAGCGACGGGCGGAGATCACGGCGAACTCGGCGGCGACGAAGTAGGCGTTGCCGAGCAGGAGCACGACGAGCCAGAAGATGCCCCACCAGTCGGCGGCGGACGAGGCGGACCCGCCCGCGGCGAGGACGGTGACGGTGCTCATCGGGTGCCGCCCTTCGTGGTCGTGGCGTCGACGGTCGGGGTGGACCGCGTCGCGGGGATGATGATGGCGGTCGCCGGGGTCTCGGCACGGACCGGATCCGGGGTGTACCGGATGCGGTCGACCCGGCGTCCGTCGAGCCGCTCGACCCGGAAGACGCCGCCCTCGATCCGGACCTCGTCGCCCACCGCGGGCAGGCGGCCCAGGGTCGACATGACGAACCCGCCGACGGTCTCGTAGGGGCCGTCCTCGGGGACCTTCACGCCGGCGCGGTCCTCGAGCTCGTCCGGGCGGAGGAGGCCGGGGAACGTCAACCAGCCGCGGGAGCGCACCACGTCGATGCGGGCGCGGTCGTGCTCGTCGGAGACCTCGCCGACGATCTCCTCGACGAGGTCCTCGAGCGTGACGACCCCGGCGGTGCCGCCGTACTCGTCGACGACGATGACCATCTGGTAGCCGCGACCACGGACCTCGGCCAGCAGCGCGTCGCCGGGCATCGTCTCGGGCACCCGCTCCGCATCGGTCATCAGGGCGCCGACCGGGACCTCCGGGCGCTTCTCGCGCGGGACGGCGACGGCCTGCTTGACGTGCACGATGCCGACGACGTCGTCCGCGTCCTCCTCGATCACGGGGAACCGACTGAACCCGGTCCGCCGCGCGAGGGCGATGACGTCCTCGGCCGACTCGGACACGCGGATGGTCGACAGGCGCGGACGCGGGGTCATCACCTCGCCCGCGTCGAGCTCGGAGAACGAGATCGTGCGCTCCAGGAGCGTGGCGGTGTCCTGCTCCAGGGAGCCCTCCGACGCGGACCGACGGAGCAGCGAGGTGAGCTCCTCGGCGCTGCGGGCCCCGGACAGCTCCTCCTGCGGTTCGATGCCCATCGCCCGGAGGACCGCGTTCGCCGTGCCGTTCAGCACCGCGACGGCCGGCTTGAAGACTGTGGTGAACGCGATCTGCAGCGGGACGACGAGCTTCGCCGTCTGCAGGGGGAGCGCCAGCGCGAAGTTCTTCGGCACGAGCTCGCCGAGGATCATCGACAGCAGCGTGGCGATCACGAGCGCCACGATCGAGCCGACGGTCTCGACCACCGCCTCCGGGAGCTGCAGCGCCAGGAACGGGGCCTCCAGCAGCGTCGCGATCGACGGCTCGAGCAGGTAGCCGGTGAGCAGCGTCGTGAGCGTGATGCCGAGCTGTGCGCTCGAGAGGTGCGTCGAGGTGACCTTGAGCGCACCGATGACCGGCGTGAGGCCGGACTCGCCGCGGTCCCGCCGTGCCTCGACCTCGGCGCGGTCGAGGTTCACGAGTGCGAACTCGGACGCGACGAACACGCCCGTGCCGAGCGTCAGGAGGATCCCGCCGATCAGCATCACCACGTCGATCGGACTCATCGTTCTTCACCCCCCGGACCGTGCGGGGAGGAGCTGCTCACCGAGTGAGCGGCGGATGAGTGGGAGGGCGAAGAGGCGTTCGGAGGATCGTCCACAGTGCTCATCATCGTACCGGGTGCCCGTCGGGAAGCCGAGAGGACGTACAGGGTGCGCCTACGGGGTCACCCGAGCGCGGTGGTACTGCTGCGGCTCGTAGTCCACGGCGACGCCGAGCTCCGCTGCGACGTGCAGGGCGAACGACGGGTCGCGGAGGAACTCCCGACCGACCATGACGACGTCGGCCTGGCCGGTCGCGACGATCTGCTCCGCCTGGAAGCCCTGCGAGATCATGCCGACGGCGATCGTCCCGATGCCGGCCTCCCGCTTCACCGCCGCGGCGAACGGCACCTGGTAGCCGGGGCCGACCGGGATCGGCGCGCTCGCGACGTTGCCGCCGGTCGAGACGTCCGCGAGGTCGGCGCCGTGCTCGGCAGCCCACCGAGCGACCTGCACCGTCTCCTCGAGCGTCAGGCCGCCCTCGACCCAGTCGGTCGCGGAGAACCGCACCACGACCGGGAATCCCTCGCCGACCTCGGCACGGACGGCGTCGAGCACCTCGAGGAGCGCGCGCGCCCGGTTCTCGAGCGACCCGCCGTATCGGTCCTCACGACGGTTCGACAGCGGCGAGAGGAACTGGTGCAGCAGGTACCCGTGCGCGGCGTGGAGCTCGACGAGGTCGAAGCCCGCGTCGACCGCGCGACGAGCGGCCGCCGCGAACGACAGTGCGAGGACCCGGACGTCCTCGACCGCGAGCTCGCGGGGTTCGGCGTAGCCCTCGAAGGCGACCGTCGACGGGGCGACGGTCTGCCAGCCACCGTCCTCGACCGGGACCGAGCCGCGCGTCGACTCCCACGGGCGGAACGTGGACGCCTTCCGTCCGGCGTGCGCGAGCTGGATGCCGGCCGCCGCGCCCTGCGCGTGGACGAAGTCGACGATCGGGCGGAACGCGTCGCGCTGCTCGTCGTTCCAGAGCCCCAGGTCCTGCGGGCTGATGCGCCCCTCGGGCACGACACCTGTCGCCTCGACCACGACGACGCCCGCACCGCCCTTGGCGAACGAGCCCAAGTGGACGAGGTGCCACGGCGTCGGGACGCCGTCCTGGTCCTCGACCGAGTACTGGCACATCGGGGACACCCAGATGCGGTTCCGCACGGTGAGGTCGCGGATGGTGATCGGCTCGAACAGGGCGTGCGTCACGCGGGTGCTCCTTCGACGGTCGCCGCCAGGTCCAGCAGGAAGGTCCGCAGGGCGGCGGGGGACGTGTAGTGGTGGCCGACCGCCCCGATCGCGTCCGCGCCGGCGGCGTTATCGGCCCTGTTGTCCACGAACACCATCTGCTCCGGCGTGATTCCCAGCCGGTCGCACGTCGTGCGGTAGATCGAGGCGTCGGGCTTCAGGACGTGCTCCTCCGCGCTGACCACGACGGTCTCGAACAGCGACCCCATCGGCGATCGACGGTAGGGGTCGCCGAAGTCGGAGCCCGCGTTCGAGAGCAGCGCCACGCGGGTGCCGGCGTCGTGCAGCTCCTCGACGACCGCGAGGGTCTCCGGCTCGATCTCGAACCAGCCGGTGAAGTCGATCGCCCACAACCGGTGGACGTCCGTCACGCTCCAATGCCGACCGGTCCGCTCGGCGATGGCCCGCCAGTACGCGAGCACCGAGAGGTCGCCCCGGTCGAGGTCGTGCCGGAGCTCCTGGTACACAGGGAACAGCTCGTCCGCGGGCACGCCCGTCGCGGCCACCAGGGCGTCCCGCGACGCGTGCGGCGTACGGCTGATCACCTCCCCGTAGTCGAACACCACGACACGACCGGGGAGGAACAGGCTCATGCGCTCCACCGTACTGTGAGGGCGGTGAGCGACCCCGTGCCCTTCCGACCGTCCGACGCCGCCCCGTGGGTGACCGTGCCGCACGGCCAGTCCACCAAGTACCGACGCGGGGTGCTCGGCGTCGCGACCGGGTCCGACCGGTACCCCGGCGCAGCGGTCCTCGGGGTCGACGCCGCCGTGCACACCGGCGTCGGCATGGTCCGGTACGTCGGACCCGACCGTGCGACCGACCGAGTGCTCACGCGTCGTCCCGAGGCCGTGTCCGGTGTCGGCCGCGTGCAGGCCTGGCTCGTCGGCTCCGGCGTCACCGCGGACTCCCTCGACGACCTCGACCCCGCGACCGCCGACGCCTTCCGGCACGCCTCCGACGACCGGGTGCCCGTCGTGGTCGACGCCGGCGCGATCCCGCTCGTCGACCTCGGTCCCCTCGCGGTCCTCACGCCCCACGCCGGCGAGGCCGCGCAGCTCCTCGGCGAACCCCGTGACGCGGTCGAGGCGGACCCGGCGGCCGCAGCGCTCCGCGCCGCACGGCGGACCGGCAGCGTCGTGCTCCTCAAGGGCGAG
The DNA here is from genome assembly GCA_913778205.1 of uncultured Curtobacterium sp. Classification (GTDB taxonomy): domain Bacteria; phylum Actinomycetota; class Actinomycetes; order Actinomycetales; family Microbacteriaceae; genus Curtobacterium. The sequence continues at coordinate 1,349 of CAJYUW010000035.1, read as the reverse complement.
CGGACGCACGTCGTCACACCCGACGGCACGGTCGCACTCGTCGCATCGTCCGCGACGCCGTGGCTCGCGACCGCCGGCGCCGGCGACGCCCTCGGGGGTGTCCTCGGCGCACTCGTCGCCGCGCGGCAGGGACTGGCGGAGGCCGCCGGGGACCGGCTGACCCCGTCCGACCTCGCCCACCTCGCCGCGACCGCGGCCGTGGTCCACGGGCTCGCCGCACGGCGGGCGTCCGGTGGCGGCCCCTTCCCGATCACGGCGCTCGTCGAGCGGCTCGGCGGCGTCGTCCGCGACCTCGCGGTCGACGGCGACGCCGGCGACGCGGGGTAGTCGCGGCACGAGGTGCCGCTGTCGTACGACGGTGCCGCTGTCGTACGACGGTGCCGCTGTCGGACGACGGTGCCGCTGTCGGACGACGGCGGTGCCGTCGTCCGTTGCGGACGCGTGCAGCCCGCGGTGGCCAGGAGCGACGACGTGGTCGTCGCACGACAGCGGGCGGGACGTTCCGCAGCGGCGGACGCGAGCACGCGACGGCCGGGAGGCGCGGGTCGGGCCCGCACCGCGCCTCCCGGTCGGCTCGTGCGTGCGTCCGGCACCCGCGCCCGACCGGGTGGTCGGGCGGCTCCAGGGTCGGGGTCGGTACGCTCGTCCGGTGCAGCGGAGAGCCTGGGTCGAGCCCGTCCTGTTCGGCGTGGCCTTCGTCGCCGTGCACGGCCTGCTCTGGTGGCTCACGACCGTCTCCGGCAACCTGCCGCTCGGCGACGTCACCATCACCTACCGGCGCTGGATCGAGACCGGCCAGCTCGCGCACTTCTGGGTCGGCATCGACGAGGCGTGGGTCTACCCGATCCTCGCGATCGTGCCCATGGCCGCGGCCGCCCTCGGCGGGGTCGCCGCGATCGGCACCGGTTGGCTCGTCCTCGTGGTCCTGCTCGACGCCGCCGTCTGCGTCGTGCTCTGGCGGTTCCGGGCCCGCGTGGGCGGTGCCCGCGTCCGGGTCGTCTGGTGGTGGCTGCTCTTCCTGCTCGCCCTCGGGCCGATCGGGCTCGGGAGGATCGACACCGTCGCGACCGTCCTCGCGCTCGCCGGGGTGGCGTTCGTCGCGTCGCGGCCCGCGGTCGCCTCGGTGCTGTTCACCCTCGCGGCGTGGACGAAGGTGTGGCCGGCCGCGCTCGTCGGCGTCCTCGCGCTCCTGCGCCGGGGCCACCGTCGCGGCGTCGTCGTCGGCGCGCTGACGACCACGGCCCTGATCGTGCTCGTCGACGTGCTCTACGGCGGCGCCGCGACGGTGGCCCCGGCGCAGGAGCGCGAGGACGCCGACGAGCGCGGCCGGCCACACCTTCGTCCACGCC
>CAJYUW010000034.1 GCA_913778205.1 uncultured Curtobacterium sp. | reverse complement strand
CCGCGCGCCGCGCGCCGCGCGCCGCGCGCCGCGGGCCCCGGGCCGCGGGTCCGCAGCACGCGCGCCGGGGGCCGCGGATCCGCAGCCCGCGCGCGCCGCCCCGCGGCCGGCCGCCCCCTACTCCAGTCCGCGACGCCGCAGCAGCGGCCCGACCTCGGCGTCACGCCCGCGGAAGTCGCGGTAGGCCTCGAGCGGGTCCTTCGATCCGCCCACGCCGAGCAACCGCTCCGCGAACCGTGCTCCGGCCTCGCGGGAGAGCCCACCGTTCGACCGGAACCACTCCACGGTGTCGGCGTCGAGCACCTCGGACCAGATGTACCCGTAGTAGCCCGCGTCGTACCCGCCCGAGAACGTGTGCGCGAAGTACGTCGACGAGTACCGCGGCGGGACCGCGTCGACGGCGACACCAGCATCGACCAGCGCCCGGCGCTCGAACTCCTCGACGGACGTCACCGCAGCGGCCTCAGCAGCCGAGAGTCGGTGCCACGCCTGGTCGAGGAGCGCCGCGGCGAGGTACTCCGTCGTCGCGAACCCCTCGTTGAAGCCCTCCGATTCGCTGAGGCCCTGCACGAGCTCGGGCGGCAGCGGCTGGCCGGTCTCGTGGTGCTTGGCGTAGTTCGCCAGGACCGACGGCCACGACACCCACATCTCGTTCACCTGCGACGGGAACTCGACGAAGTCGCGCTCGACGTTCGTGCCGGAGAACCGCGGGTAGGTCGTCCGCGCGATGAGCCCGTGCAGCGCGTGCCCGAACTCGTGGAAGAGCGTCTCGACCTCGTCCTGGATGAGCAGCGTGGGGGAGCCCGCCGCGGGCTTCGCCACGTTGAGGTTGTTCACCACGACCGGCAGCGTGCCGAGCAACGCCGACTGCTCCACGACGGGGTTCATCCACGCACCGCCGCGCTTGCCGTCCCGCGTGTAGAGGTCGAGCAGGTACAGTCCGACCGGCTCGTCGCGGTCCGACCGGACCTCGAACACGCGGACCTCCTCGTTGTACCCGTGCAGGTCCGGGCGCTCGGTGAACGTCAGGCCGTACAGCGCGTTCGCCGCGTGGAACACACCGTCGTGCAGCACTCGGTCGGCCTCGAGGTAGGGCCGGAGCGCCGAGCTGTCCGCGGCGAACTGCTCCCCGCGGAGGAGCTCGGTGGCGTAGGCCCAGTCCCACGACTCGACCTCGTGCCCGAGCAGGCGTGCGCGCACCTCCCGCTCGTCGTCGGCGTTCCGTGCGGCAGCCCCGACGAGCGACGACAGCAGTCCGTCGACGGCCTCGGGCGTGCCCGCCGTCTCGTCGGCGGTGACGACCGCCGCGTGGTCCGGGAACCCGAGCAGTTCGGCGCGCTCGGCGCGGAGCCGGACGATGCGGAGCAGCACCTCGCGGTTGTCGTGCTCGTTCCCGCGGCGCCCCCGCGACAGCGACGCCTCCATGATCCGCTGGCGCAGGCCCCGGTCGGCGAGCGACCCGAGCCACGGGTGCCCGGTGTAGAGCGGCAGCGTGATGAGCCATCCGTCGAGTCCACGGTCCGCTGCGGCCCCGGCGGCGGCGGACTTCGCGCCGTCGTCCAGTCCGTCGAGCTCGGACTCGTCCGTGACGTGCACGGCGAGGTCGTTCGTGTCCTCGAGGAGGTTCCGCTCGAACGTCGTCGTGAGCGTCGAGAGCTCCTGGTTGATCGCGGTCAGTCGTTCCTTGCCGGCCTCGTCCAGCCCAGCGCCCGCGAGGGTCATCTCGGTGTGCGTCCGCTCGACGAGCCGACGGTCCTCGTCGGTGAGGTCGTCGCGGTCGTCGAGTGCGGCTCGGACCGCGTCGACGCGTGCGTACAGCCGTCCGTCGAGGGTGATCGCGTCCCGGTGCGCGGCGAGGAGCGGGGAGACCTCGGCCTCGAGGTCGTGCAGCTCCGGGGGCGAGTCCGCCGAGGACAGCGTGAAGAACACGTGGCTCACACGCGCGAGGCGCTGTCCGGATCGTTCGAGCGCGACGAGGGTGTTCTCGAACGTCGGCTCGTCCGGATCGGTCGCGATCGCCTCGACCTCGGCGCGCTGCTCGGCCATGCCGGCGTCGAACGCGGGACGGAAGTGCTCGAGCCGGACGTCGGTGAACGGTGGGAGGGCGTAGGGGAGGGTGCTCGGTTCGTCGAACGGGGTTGCCATGTCGCCACCCTACGGACTCACGGCGCGGGCCGGGCGCGGCGGACCGGCCGCACCGGCTGCGCCCGGACGGACCGGAGGCACGCACCAGGTCGGCTGCGTCCGAACGGACGGGAGGCGCGGGGCGGGCCCGACCCGGGCCTCCCGTCCGGATCCGGGTCGCGACTCAGACGCGCGTGGCCGCGTCGATCAGCGTCGCCGCAGCCCGGCGTGCGTGCCCCGCGGGCGACGCGTCGCCCGCGATCGCCGCGGTGGTCTGCGCGCCCTCGGCGAGCAGCGCGAGCTGGGCGGCGAGTTCCTCGGCAGCGCGCCGGTCGGGTACGACCTCGGCCGCGAGCCCGGCGACGAAGCGCTGGAACGACTCCTTGTGCTCCCGGGCGATCCGCGCCACCGAGGGGGAGGTCGCGCCGAGCTCGCCGAAGGCGTTGATGAACCCGCACCCGCGGAAGGAGTCGTCGGCGAACCACTGCTCGAGGAAGTCGTAGACCGCGAGCAGCCGATCGCGCGGGCTGCCGGCGGCGGCGACGGCCTGCGCGACCCCGCGCTCCCAGTAGTCGTGCCGACCGGCGAGGACGGCCGCGATCAGCTGGTCCTTCCCGGGGAAGGCGTTGTAGAGCTTCTTGAGGGAGACCCCGGCGCCGGTGCGGATCTCGTCCATGCCCACGGACTGGATGCCGCGGGCGTAGAAGAGCTCGTCGGCGACCTCGACGATGTGTGCACGGGTGTCGGTCTCCACCGTGCTGCTGACCATGTCGTACCCCGTTCCCTGCGTGTTCACCGTCCCTCTGTTGCACCGGGAACGATCGTTCTCTAGTGTAAAGGGCATCGCAGAGAACGTCCGTTCTCCGCTTCGTTCAGGGGAAAGGAACGACCATGGGCAGCATCACCGTCGGGACCGAGAACAGCGTCGACATCGCGCTCCACTACGAGGACAAGGGCTCCGGCCAGCCGATCGTCCTCATCCACGGCTTCCCGCTCGACGGCAACTCGTGGGAGGGGCAGGTCCCGCCGCTCCTCGACGCCGGCTACCGGGTCATCACCTACGACCGCCGAGGGTTCGGACAGTCGTCGCAGCCGTCGACCGGCTACGACTACGACACGTTCGCCGACGACCTGCACACGGTCCTCGAGACCCTGGACCTCCGCGACGTGATCCTCGTCGGCTTCTCGATGGGCACCGGCGAGATCGCGCGCTACATCGCGCGGCACGGTGAGGACCGGATCGCCAAGGCCGCGTTCCTCGGCTCGCTCGAGCCCTACCTCGCGATCACGGACGACAACCCGGACGGCGCCGGCCCGATGTCGTTCTTCGAGGGCATCGCCGCCGACGTCAAGAAGGACCGCTACGCCTACTTCGACGAGTTCTACAAGGGCTTCTACAACCTCGACGAGAACCTCGGATCGCGCATCTCGGAGGCCGAGGTCCGGAACGCCTGGAACGTCGCTGCGGGCTCCGGCTCGATCGCGTCCGCTGCGGCTCCGCTCACCTGGCCGACGGACTTCCGCGAGGACATCCCGAAGATCACCGTCCCGGCGCTGATCGTCCACGGCACGGCGGACAACGTCCTGCCGATCGACGCCACCGGCCGCCGCTTCGCCAAGGCGCTGCCGCACGCCGAGTACGTCGAGATCGAGGGTGCCCCGCACGGCCTGCTCACCACGCACACCGCCGAGGTGAACGAGGTCCTGCTCGGCTGGCTCACGAGGTAGCCCTTGCGGCGCCGATGGCCGGCGCACAACCAAAGTCACCCCGCGCCGCGGTTTCCCGCGGTTCGGGGTGACTTTGGTTGTGCGGACGCGAACCGCGCCACGGGCGCGGCGCCGCGCCACGGGCGCGGCGCCGCGCGCCCCGCCTGCTCAGTCCTCTTCCGGTGCGTCGTCCGGGTTCGTCACCTGCGCGCGTCCGGCGGGATCGAGGTGGATCGACGTGCCGTCGTCGAGCTCGACGACGGGCTTGCCCTCGAGGAACGTGAGCGTCCACCCCCACGACGACGCGTCGACGGACTCCGCCGCGAGTTCCTCCTCGACCTGCTGCACGGCGACGACCATCGCCTCGGGCAGTCGCGCAGGTGGCTGCCCACCCACGCTCCAGCGCGTACCCAACTGCATCCGTGCCTCCAGTCCGTGTGGGCCGACCGGTCGCGGACGCGACCCGGCCGACCCGTCCGACGCTACGCCGGCTGTTCCGCCAGCTCGATGTCGACGACGGCCAGCTCGGCGCCGTCCGTGAACGACAGGTCGGCGATGCGGCCGACGGCCGCCAGGTCGACCGCCGCGCGCTCGATGAGCGCCCGCGTCTCGGCCGGGGCCGCGACGACCGCGCGGGTCACGGGCGTCTTCTGGGACGCCTTCGCCGCCGTCTTCGCACCGCGGATGCCGATGAGCGCCTGCCCGACGGCCGCGAGCAGGCCCGCCGGCTCGGCCTGCGTGGGCAGCTCGGCCGCGGTCGGCCAGGAGGATCGGTGCACGCTGGTCTCGTGGGTCCAGGCCCACACCTCCTCGGTCGCGAACGGGAGGAACGGTGCCAGCAGGCGGAGCAGCGCGTCGATCGCGGCACGGAGCGCGAGGACCGCGCTCGCCTGCGTCTCGTGCGTCGCGTCCGTCGCGGTGCCGTACGCGCGCTCCTTGACGAGCTCGAGGTAGTCGTCGCAGAACGTCCAGAAGAAGCGCTCGGTGACCTCGAGGGCGCGGGCGTGGTCGAACGCGTCGAAGGCCGCGGTCGCCTGATCGATGACCGAACCGAGCTCGGCGAGCACGTCGACGTCGAGCGCCTCCGTGACGGTGTGCGCGCCCTCGGGCAGCGGGAAGCCGTAGACGAACTTCGCCGCGTTGAGGACCTTGATCGCCAGACGCCGTCCGACCTTGATCTGCTTCGGGTTCTGCGGGTCGAACGCCGCGTCCGTGCCGAGCTTCGACGAGGCCGCCCAGTACCGGACCGCGTCCGCGCCGTGCTGCTCGAGGATCGACAGCGGCGTGACGACGTTGCCCTTCGACTTCGACATCTTCTTGCGGTCGGGGTCGACGATGAAGCCGGAGATGCTCGCGTGCTTCCACGGGGCGACTCCCGCTTCGAGCTGGCTGCGGAGCACGGTCGTGAAGAGCCACGTGCGGATGATGTCCTGTGCCTGCGGGCGGACGTCGTACGGGAACACCAGGTCGTAGAGCGCCGGGTCGGACTCCCACTTGCCCGCGAGCTGCGGTGTGAGCGACGAGGTGGCCCAGGTGTCCATCACGTCGAGTTCGCCCTGGAAGCCGCCGGCGACACCGCGCTGCGACTCCTCGTAGCCCGGGGCCGGCTCGGACGCCGGGTCGACCGGGAGCTGCGCCTCGGTCGGGACGATCGGCTGGTCGTAGACCGGGTTGCCGTCGGCGTCGAGCGGGTACCAGACCGGCAGCGGCACGCCGAAGAAGCGCTGGCGCGAGATGAGCCAGTCGCCGGAGAGGCCGCCGACCCAGTTGTCGTACCGGACGCGCATGAAGTCCGGGTGGAACGCGATCTCCTCGCCGCGGGCGCGCAGCGTCGACTTGAGCTGCTCGTCGCGGGCGCCGTTGACGATGTACCACTGTCGGGTCGAGACGATCTCGAGCGGCTTGTCGCCCTTCTCGAAGAACTTCACCGGGTGGTTGATGGTCTTCACGTCGCCGATCAGCTCACCGGACTCGGTGAGGGCATCCACGACGACCTTCTTCGCCGAGAAAACGGTCTTGCCCGCCATCTCGGCGTAGAGCGCCTTGCCCTGCTCGCTCTCGATCCACGTCGGCTCGTCCGAGCGCACGCGGCCGTCGAAGCCGATGATCGCGCGGTTCGGCAGCTGCAGCTCGCGCCACCAGACGACGTCCGTGGTGTCGCCGAACGTGCACACCATGGCGATGCCGGCGCCCTTGTCCTGCTGCGCGAGGTGGTGCGCGAGGACGGGGACCTCGACGTCGAACAGCGGGGAGCGGACCGTCGTGCCGAAGAGGTCTTGGAAGCGCTCGTCGTCGGGGTGCGCGACGAGGGCGACGCACGCGGCGAGGAGCTCCGGGCGGGTGGTCTGGATGACGACGTCCTCGCCGCCGTCCGTGCGGTGGAACGCGACGCCGTGGTACGCGCCGGGCATCTCCTTGTCCTCGAGCTCCGCCTGGGCGACCGCCGTGCGGAAAGTGACGTCCCAGAGCGTCGGGGCGTCGGCCTGGTAGGCCTCGCCGCGCTCGAGGTTGCGGAGGAAGGCGCGCTGCGCGCTCGCACGCGACGTGTCGTCGATGGTGCGGTACGACTGCGTCCAGTCGACCGACAGGCCGAGCGTGCGGAAGAGGTGCTCGAACTGCTGCTCGTCCTGCACGGTCAGGCGCTCGCACAGCTCGATGAAGTTGCGGCGCGAGATCGGCAGCTGGTCGGCGGCCTTGGAGGACTTGTTGTCGCCGCCCTCGAACGGCGGGACGAACGCCGGGTCGTACGGGAGCTGCGGGTCGCACCGGACGCCGTAGTAGTTCTGCACGCGGCGCTCGGTCGGCAGTCCGTTGTCGTCCCAGCCCATCGGGTAGAAGACGTGCTTGCCGCGCATCCGCTCGTAGCGGGCCTTGAGGTCGGTGTGCGTGTACGAGAACACGTGGCCGATGTGCAGCGAGCCCGAGGCGGTCGGCGGCGGCGTGTCGATCGAGTACACAGCCGATCGGTCACCGGCGGCGGAACGGTCGAAGCGGTAGGTGCCGTCCTGCTCCCAGACGGGGCCCCAGACGTCCTCGAGCCCGTCGACGGAGGGCTTCTCGGGGATGGGCTTCGACATGGCGGGGCCTTTCGATCGATGTGTGCGGCACCGAGTCCGTGGTGAGGTGCCTGAGTGTCCGCACGCGACGCGCGGTACGCCTGATCGTAGCGGTTCGTACCGTCACGGCCGACGGCGTTTACCACACCGGCCTGACGGACACGCCGGGCATTTGGTAGGCTGTCGGAGTTTGTCCGGCGGACGCGAAGTTCGCGAGGACTGCAGTGACGCCGTCCGCCGGGCGCCCGAAGGCAAGACGCAGCACTACCGGAGGAACGATTTGTCACCGAACCAGACCAACCCCGCGAACGGCGATCGGCCGCTGCGGACGAAGGGCGCCGCGAAGCGCGCGCGCCGCACGCTGACGAAGGACGACGTCACCGTCGTCGAGGAGTCGCTGCTCAAGCGCGCCGTCGCCGCCGCCGCGCTCGGCAACGCGATGGAGTGGTTCGACTTCGGCATCTTCGCCTACCTCACCGTGACGATCTCGCAGGTCTTCCTGCCGAAGGGCGACCCGGCCGCGAACATCGTCGCGACCTTCGGGTTCTTCGCCGCCGCGTTCATCGTGCGCCCGATCGGCGGTGCGGTGTTCGGCCCGATCGGCGACCGGATCGGCCGGCAGAAGGTCCTCGCGCTGACGATGATCCTGATGGCCGTCGGCACGCTCATGATCGGCCTCATCCCCTCGTACCAGACCATCGGGTTCTGGGCGCCGGTGCTGCTGCTCGTGGCCCGCTTCGTGCAGGGCTTCTCGACCGGCGGCGAGTACGGCGGCGCGGCGACGTTCATCGCCGAGTACTCGCCGGACAAGCGCCGCGGCTTCATGGGCTCGTGGCTCGAGTTCGGCACGCTCGCCGGTTACGTGCTCGGCGCCTCGATCGTCACCGGCCTCCAGTTCGGACTGTCCGAGGACGCGCTGCTCAGCTGGGGCTGGCGCATCCCGTTCATCGTCGCCGGCCCGCTCGGGCTGATCGGTCTCTACCTGCGCCTCAAGCTCGAGGAGACCCCGGCCTTCCAGAAGCAGCAGGAGCAGGCCGCCGAGCGCGAGTCGCAGAAGACGCCCTTCCTCAAGCTCTTCGCCGAGAACTGGCGCGGGCTCCTCATCTGCATCGGCCTCGTGCTGGTCTTCAACGTGACCGACTACATGCTGCTTTCGTACATGCCGACGTACCTCGAGCAGAACCTCGGGCAGAACGCGACGTTCGGCCTGATCCTCATCGTGATCGTGATGATCCTCATGATGGTCGTCATCACGTTCGGCGGACGTCTCTCCGACCGGTTCGGCCGTCGCCCGGTGCTGGCCGCGGGCTGCATCGGGTTCCTGCTGCTGTCGTGGCCGTCGCTCAAGCTGGTCCAGAGCGGCACCGGTGTCGGCGTGTTCCTCGGCCTGCTCATCCTCGGGCTCGTGCTCGTCACGTTCACGTCCACGATGCCCTCGACGCTGCCCGCGCTCTTCCCGACGATCATCCGCTACGGCGCCCTCGCGATCGCCTTCAACGTCTCGGTGTCGCTCTTCGGTGGGACGACCCCGCTCGCGACCGCCGCGCTCATCAACGCGGCGAAGGGTGCCGGGTACGGCTGGGCCGAGGACATCCCGGCGTTCTACCTCATGCTGGCCGCCGTGATCGGCCTCGTCGCGGTGTACTTCACCAAGGAGACCGCCGCGACCCCGCTGATGGGCTCGGGGCCGACGGTGGCGCACGAGGACGAGATCGCCGCGGTCATCGAGGACTACAACGACCCGGAGTCCGACCTCGCGCAGTCCGAGTGGGCGAAGGACTTCTCGACGAGCGAGATCCCGGTCATCAGCGGCGACGCGCCCTCCTCCGGCGACGCGCAGAAGGAGCCCGCCGGCTCGTGACGGCGGGCGGGTCCTGATCGGCCTGGAGGCGCGGTGCGGGTCCGTCCCGCACCGCGCCTCCGTCGTCCGTGCGGCCCGGCGCTGCCCAGCTGCCGCGCCGTCCGCCCGGCCGCGCGCTGCGCCTCCCGGTCGCGCGCTGCGCGCTGCGCGCTGCGCGCTGCGCGCTGCGCCGAGTCTCGGGTGGGCGGACAGTTTCGCGGCCCATGCGCCGCGAAACTGTCCGCGACGCCGATTCTCGGCTGCGGGGGCGGCTGCGGATGCGGGGGGCGGCGGCGGGCGCGTCAGTCGGCGGGGCCGGTCGCGAGGACCTCGGCCGCGCGCAGCAGCCGTGCGGTGACGGGGTGCGTCGGGTGGGCGAACACCGCGGACGCCGGCCCGTGCTCGACGACCGCGCCCTCGTGGACGACCAGCACGTCGTCGGCCATCCGACGGACCGCCCGCAGGTCGTGCGACACGAAGACCATGGCGACGCCGGTCTCGTCGCGGAGCCGTTCGAGCAGCCCGAGCACGGCGTCCTGCACGGTCGCGTCGAGTGCCGTCACGGGCTCGTCGAGCACGAGGACCTCGGGGGCGGTGGCGAGCGACCGGGCGATCGCGAGCCGTTGCCGCTGGCCGCCGGAGAGCGTCAGCGGTGAACGGGGCCGCAGGGCGGGGTCGAGGCCGACCTGCCGGAGCGCGTCGTCGACCCGTGCGCCGAGTTCGCCGCCGGCGCGTCGTTCCGCTCCGCGTGAGAACGCGTCCGCGAGCACGCGTTCGACGTCCCAGCGCTCGTCGAACGTGGCGCCGGGGTCCTGCACCACCGCGGCGACCCGGTGCCGGCGGGATCGACGGTCGCGTTCGGCGAGCGGTACCCACGGTTCGCCGTCGAGCGACACCGATCCCGCGTCCGGGGTCTCGAGGCCGAGCACCATCCGCGCCAGCGTCGTCTTGCCCGAGCCGGACGCGCCGATGACCCCGAGCACCCGGCCGCGGTCGAGCGCGAACGAGACGTCCCGGACGGCGGCGGTGTCCTCGAAGCGGCGGTCGAGGTGTCCGGCGGCCAGCACCGTGCGGGGCCGGCCGCTCGGTTCGGGGTCGTCCGATCGCCTGGTGTGACCGATCGCGTCCGGGGCGACCGGTGCGACCGGGGCTGCAGGACCGGCGGCGGTGGGAGCGGCGCCGGCGCGTGCGGCGTGGACGAGTGCCTGCGTCGCGGGGTGCTCGGGCGCCGCGAACACCGTGGCGACCGGACCCTGCTCGACGACGCGACCGTCCGACACCACGGCGACCCGGTCCGCCCACCCGGCGACGAGCCCCAGGTCGTGCGTGATCACGAGCAGACCGGCTCCACGCTGCTGCGCCCGGCGGAGCTGCTCCATCACGGTGACGGCCACGCCCGCGTCCAGCGCGGTCGTCGGTTCGTCGGCGACGAGGAGCGCGGGGGAGCCGACCGTCGCCGCGGCGATGAGCGCCCGCTGTCGCATCCCGCCGGAGAGCGTCCCGGCGAGCCGGCCGTCGGTCGCGATCCCGGGGTCGAGCCCGACGCCCGCGAGTGCCTCCCGGACCGCCTCGACCCGTTCGTGGGCACGCATCGAGGTGTGCAGGCGGAGGGCGTCCGCGACCTCGCGGCCGACCGGGCGGAGCGGGTCGAGCGCGCCGAGCGCCTCCTGACCGACGTACCCGACCGTCGTACCACGGAGCCGCCGCCAGCCCCGTTCGCGGAGCCCTCGGGCGTCGGTGCCGGCGACCTCGAGTCGGCGGGCCTCCACCACGGCCCGGTCGGCACCGAGGCCGAGCAGTGCACGGGCGGTCACGGTCTTCCCGGACCCGGACGCCCCGACGAGGGCGACGCACTCGCCGGGTGCGACCTCGAGCGTGACGTCGGACACGATGCGGACGCCGTCGATCGTGACGGCGAGGCCATCGACGGCCAGCACGGGACCGCGGGCGTTCACCGGGCGCCCCCGGTCCGTCGGACCGCTCGGCCGAGCACCGTGACCGCGGTGGCGAGCACCACGATGGCGAGCCCGGGGAACGCGCTCATCCACGGCGCGGTCTGCAGGTAGGTCCGACCGTCGGCGAGCATGGCGCCCCACTCCGGCGCCGGCGGTGGCGTGCCGACACCGAGGTAGCTCAGCGCCGAGGCCCACACGACGGCCTGCCCGACGCCGAGCGTGCCGACCGCGACGACCGGCCACAGCGCGGCGGGCAGGACGTGACGGACGACGATGCGCACCGGGGAGCGGCCGAGCAGGACCGCCGTCTCGACGACCTGCGACCGGCGGGCCGTGCGGACGAGCCCGCGGACGATCCGCGCGTAGCCGGGTGCGGTGGCGAACCCGACGGCGAGCACGGCAGGGACCGGCCCGGGGCCCGTGACCGCGATCACCACCAGCCCCACGAGGAGGAGCGGCAGCGCGAAGGCGACCTCGGACACCCGGCCGACGACCGCGTCGAGGACCCGACCGCCGAGCCCTGCGAGCAGCCCGAGGAGCACGCCGGCCACCGTACCGACGAGGGTCGCGGCGACGCCGACCACGAGCGACGCACGGGTCCCCGCGACGACCCGTGCGAGCACGTCGCGCCCGGACTCGTCGGTGCCGAAGGGGTGCGCCGCGGAGGGCGGCAGCAGTGCCTCCTCCGGGTGCACCGCGAGCGGGTGGGCGCCGCCGAGAAGTCCGGGCGCCACCGCGGCGACGACGGCGACCAGCACGACCACGGCCGCGACCAGTCCGGCGGTGCCGAGCGTCCGCCCACGGCGTCGCTCGGCACCCCCGGACGGAGCGCGGGTCGCGGTCGTGGTGTCGGTCGGCGCCACCGGGTCGAGGATGCCGCTCACCGTGCGACCGCCGATCCGCTGCGTCGACGGGCCGCGAGGGTGCGCCGGCGTCCGCCGGCGCCCGGGTCCCGGCGGGGTCGCCGATCGACCGCGCGTTCGGCGAGGTCGGCGACCGCGAGCACGACCACGTAGGCGGCGGCCGAGACGAGCGCGATCCCGGTGACGAGCGGCATGTCGCGCTGGGTCACCGCCGTGACGAGCGCGCGCCCGATGCCGGGCAGGGCGAACACCGACTCGACGACGACGGCGCCGGACACGAGCGACCCGAACGCCCACGCCGAGAGCGCGAGGCCGGGCAGCGCGGCGTGCCGGAGCGAGTGCCGGAGGAAGACCCCGGTCCGGTGCTCGCCGCGTCCTCGGGCGGCGAGGGCGAACGCGGAGCGCTGGGCGTCGACGATGCCGTCGCGGACGGTCTCGGCGAGGTAGCCGGCGACCGGGACCGCGACCGTCACGACCGGGAGCACCCAGCCACGGACGGTGCCGTCGCTCACCGCGGGGGCCCAGCCGAGCGCCGTGGCGAACACGACGATGAGGACGCTGCCGAGCCAGAAGTGCGGGACGACGCTCGCGGTCACGGTGATCGCACCGGTGACGCCCGCCGCGATCCGGCCGCGTTGCGTGGACCACCAGGCGGCGACGAGTGCGAGCACCCACGCGACGACGAGCCCGGCCACGGCGAGCGTCAGCGTGACCGGCAGCTGCTGGGCCAGCAGGGTCGCCACGGGCGTCCGGAACGCGTACGAGTCGCCGAGCTGACCGGTCGCGAGCCGGCCGAGGAACACCGCGTACTGCACGATCAACGGGCGGTCCAGGCCGTACTCGTGTCGGACCTGGTCCACCGCGGCCGCGGACGCCTGCGATCCCGGACCGCCGAGGATCGCCAGCGCCGGGTCGCCGGGGATGAGCCGGATCGTGACGAACACGACCGTGGCGACGGCCCAGAGCACGCCGATGCCCCCGGCGAGCCGCCCGAGGCCCCACCGGGTCCACCGCGACCACGCGCCGGACCGGTGCGGGCGCGTCGGGGTCATGCCGTGCCTCCCGTCTGGTCGTCCGTGCGCCGGGGCGCGCGTCAGCGGTCGATCCAGGCCGAGCCGAACCACGGCGTGGACACCGCCGTGGTCTCGACGTCGTGCACCTTCGACGACACGAGGAAGTGGTTCTGCTGGTCGTAGAGCGGGAGGACCGTGGCGCTCGCGAGGATGTCCTTCTGCGCCTGCTCGTACAGTTCGCCGCGGTCGTGCGTGTCGGCGGTCTGCGCGGCGCGCTGGAGGAGCGAGTCGACGGTCGGGTCGTCGAGCTGGGCGAGGTTCGCGAAGTACCCCGACGGGGCCGGCGTGATGCTCGCGCTGTCGTAGAGGATGCGGAGGACGTCCGCGCCGACCTTCGTGTACGGGGCGCTGACGACGTCGTACTGGTTCGCCGCGAGCGCCGCGTACCAGCTCGACAGGTCGAGCTCCTTGATCTGCACGTCGAAGCCGACCGCCTTCTCGGATGCCTGGATCTGCTGGAAGAGGCTGCGCTCGGCGGGGATCGACTGGTTCGTCGACACCGGGAAGGTCACGGTCAGCCGCTCGCCGTCCTTCGTCCGGATGCCGTCCGAGCCCTTCTTCCACCCGGCGTCGTCGAGGAGCTTCGCGGCCTCGGAGGCGTCGTGGTCGAAGAGCGCGTCACCGTCGGCGGAGTACGCGAACGGCTCGACGCTCGAGAGCAGCGAGTACGAGCGCTTCGCGGTGCCGAGGAAGAGCGACGTGATGCCCGGGTCGACCTCGGCGCCGTGGATGAACGCCTTGCGGACCGCCTCGTCGCGGAACACCCCGTGGCCGGAGTTCAGTTCGAGCCGGTTGGATGCTCCCGGACGCGGGGCGTCGATGTCGCTGATGGACTTCCCGGCCTTCGCGGCACGGATCTGGTCGGGCTGGGCGTTGTCGATGACGTCGACCTGGCCGGACTGCAGTGCCGCGTAGCGCGAGGTCGAGTCGGGCAGGAACCGCCACGTGATGCCGTTCAGCCGCGGCTTCGTCGTGCTGCCGGCGCGCTTGCCGAGGGGTGTGTGGTCGGCGTTCTTCACGAGCGTGACGCGGTCGCCGTGCTTCCAGCCGGTGATGCGGAACGGCCCGGTGCCGACGGGTGACTCGCAGTTCTGCGCCTGCGAGCGCTCGAGCGCCTTCGGGGACTCCATGCCGACCCAGGGCTGCGAGAACGACTCGAGCAGTGCGCTGTCCGGGCGGCTCAGGGTGAGCGTCACGGTGTGGTCGTCGGTGGCGGTGGCCTTCGTGATCGACTGCAGCGCGAGGTACCCCGTGCTCGACGCGGTCGCCGGGTCCTGCACGTGCTCGATGTTCGCGACGACCGCCGCGGCGTCGAAGGGCGTGCCGTCGGTGAAGGTGACGTCGTCGCGGAGCCGGAGGGTCAGGGTCTTGCCGTCGCCGGAGGTCGTCCACGACGTCGCGAGGGCCGGGACCGGACGGCCGCCCTCGAGTGCGGTGAGTTCCTCGATGTACTGGCTGGACAGCAGTGCCTGCGGGTAGTTGCCGCCGACGTGCGGGTCGAGGCAGGTCGGCTCGGCATCGCCCGAGGCGTAGACGAGCGTTCCGCCGGCGACGGGGGTGCTGCTCGCGGAGCCGCCACCGCCCGTGCACGCCGTGACGGCGAGGAGGATCGCGGCGGCGCCCGCCAGGGAGGCCGCGACGCGCGACCGGTTTTTCTGTACTGAGTCCAACTTCATGGCCCGTCGAGTCTAGCGGTTTACTGAGGGCATGGACCTCGCTCGCGGAGACGACGACCGCGCTCGTCGTGGGGGTCGTCCACGTCGTTCGAGCGCCGAGGTGCTCGCCGACGCCGCCGCGGAGCTCTTCCTCGAGCAGGGCTACGGCCGGACGACCGTCGACCAGATCGCTGCGCGCGCCGGGGTGAGCCGCGCGACGTTCTTCAACTACTTCGCGGCGAAGTCCGACGTCATGTGGCTCGAGCTCGACGCCGCCGTGGCCGCGATCCCGTCCCTGCTCGACGCGTCGACCGAGTCGAGCGCGGTGCGAGCCGTCGAGGAGGCGCTCCTCGCGGCCGCCCGGCAGCACGACCCGGACCGCGTGCCGTGGGCGGTCGCGCAGGCCGAGGTGATGGGCATCGGGCCCGAGCTCGTCGCGAGCGTCGCCGCCCGCGTGATGTCGCAGCACGGATCGGTGGCGGCGTTCGTCGCCGGCCGGACCGGGGAGCGGCCGGGCGCGCTCTGGCCGCAGACCGTCTCCGGTGCCCTGCTCGGTGCCGCCGCGGCGGCGTTCGGGGTGTGGGTGGGCGACGGCGTGACCCGTGGGCCGCTCGTCGAGTACGTCGCGGCGGCGCTCTCGCCGGTCGCGGGCGGCCTCGACGCGGCCTGACGACGCGGGGCGGACCCCGCCGGACCCGCGTGCGCCCGAGCGGGAGCGAACGGGACCGACCGGGGGCGAACGGGTTCGCTGAGCGGATCCGACGTCGCGGCGGCGCGGGGCGGAGCATTTCCCCGACGCCGGTCAGTACGCTCGTACGCCATGACCGTCGACGCACCCGAGGACGCGAGCCGCACCACCGCGCCCTCCGACGTGCGCCCGAACGAACGGTCCAGGGTGCGGACCGCGCTCCGGATCGCCGCGCTCGCCGCGGTCGGCGGTGTCGGGTTCGTCGTGGCGTTCTGGCACATCTCCCGGCAGACGCTGTACGTCGACGAGCTCACCTACATCGGCTCCGGCTGGGACTACGTGCACGGCGCCCTCGGGGCCAACCTGCAGCACCCGCCGACCGCGAAGTACCTCTTCGGCCTCGTCCAGCTCGCGACCGGGCAGGGCGTGCTCGGCCCACGGCTCCTCGCGGCGTCGGCGTCGTTCGGCACCGGGCTGGTGCTCCTTGCGTGGCTCCGACGCCCGGTCGGCTTCTGGGGCGCGCTCCTCGCCGCCGGACTCTGGTGGCTGACGCCGCGCGCCGACTCGCCGACCTGGACCGACGTCGCCACCGGCACGGCCGTGCGCATCGACCGGCTGGCGCTGCTCGAACCGCTGATGACGTTCTTCGCCGTCGCCGCGGTCGCAGCGGCCTGGCACTGGGCGACCAGGAGCCGAGCGGACCGCGGACCGTGGCACGGCTGGTGGTGGATGGCCGCGTCCGGAGCACTGCTGGCGCTGTCGGTCACCTCGAAGGTGTCCACAGCCGTGCTGGTCCTCGCCCTCGTGCTCGTGCCCGTCCTGTTCCGGCGCTGGATCGGCCTGCTGACCGGTGGTCTCGCAGCAGCCGTCGCCTTCGCCGTGGTCTTCGTCGTGCTCTACGCGCCCGTCGGGGGCCTGCGGGCGATCGAGTTCATGGTCGCGTTCCAGGGCAGGCACGACGCCGACGGCCACGAGATCTCGTTGCTCGGTCGCAACTACCAGGTGGCGCCGTGGTGGACGAACCCGGTCCGCGTCGTCGAGGGCGTCGGCTGGCCCACGGTCGTCGTGCTCGTCGTCGGCATGGTCGCCGCGTTCGCGATCCGACCAGACCGGCTCGTGGCCGTGCTCGGGGTCTCGCTCGGACTGCTCGTCGTCTTCTACTGCACCGCGAACGTGGCGCTGCCGCACTACTACCAGGCCTGGATGCCGTGGGCGGTCGCGCTCGCGGCGGTCGGACTCGTCCGGCTCGCGCGGCTGCGTCCACCGATCACCACGGTGGTCGCCCTGGTGGCGGTCGCGGCGACGGTGCTCCCGGTGGCAGCGGTCGTCCGGACCGTCGCCGACACCCGGTTGACCGGCTTCGCCCGGCTCGACCCCGTGCTCACGGCGAGGGGCGTCGCGCCCGGGGAACGGCTGCTCGTCTCCGGCGCCTCCCAGCAGTCGTTCGCGGTCTTCATCGGCGCGCGCGGGGCGACGCAGCAGGTCACGCACGGGGACTACGGCGTCCTCGTGGACGGGGTCGACCCGCGGTTCCCGATGGCGCCGGAGATCCGCGCGCTCCTCCGTGCGCACCCGAAGGACTTCGCGGCGTTCCGCGTCGACGCGCTCCGTGTGTGGGTGGTGCGGGACGGGCTCGCGGTGCAGCGCCGCGGCGACACCGCGACGCTCGTGCCGGCACGCTGACGCGGTCCGCCCCGGTGGGCGACGCGGACCGATCGCTCCGCGCGCCGGACGGGAGGCCCGTGGCGACGCCGCCACGGGCCTCCCGTCCGGCGGCCCTCAGCGCTCCGTCCGCAGGGTCCCGGCGCCGCCCGCTGCGACGTCCTGCACCGTGCCGTCCCGCACCGTCGTCGGCACCTCGCCGTGGCCGCGCGACACGAGCGACTCGTCGCCCGGGATGCTCAGGGTGAGCACGGCCTCCTCGATGTACCGGCTCGCCTCGAGGGACGCCTCCACGCGCCGGAGTCGCTCGGCGACGTGCGACTCGTCCTCGTTGCCCGTCAGGTCGACGGCGGCCACGAGGAACACCCGCGACGGGCCGACGAACTCGAGGTGCAGGTACGTCACGCGTTCGACCTCGTCGTGGCGGAGCAGCTCGCCGAGCACGGCGTCCTCGAGCTCCGGCGACGTCGCCTCGCCGACGAGGAAGCGTCGGTTGCGCTCGATGAGGATGATCGCGACGACCCCGAGCAGCAGGCCCACCGCGATGGAGCCGATCGCGTCGAACACCGCCAGTCCCGTGACCTGGTGGAGGAACACCCCGAGGAACGCGATCACCAACCCGATGAGCGCGGCCGCGTCCTCGGCGAACACAGCGCGGAGGGTCGGGTTCGACGACTGCAGCACGTGCCGGAGCACCGGGACCCGACGCTTCGTGGCCGCGCCGTGCGCCTGCCGGTACGCCTGCACGAAGCTCGTCCCCTCGAGCACGAACGCGATCCCGAGCACGAGGTAGTTGAGCAGGAGGTCCTCGGCCGGGCCGCTCTCGCCGAGCTGGGTGATGCCGTGCCAGATCGACACGACGGCCCCGGCCGTGAACAGACCGAACGCGGCGAACATCGACCAGATGTAGGTCTCGCGCCCGTACCCGAGCGGGTGCTTCGCGTCGCGGGGCTTCGCGCCGCGGCGTTCCGCCACGAGCAGGAAGACCTCGTTCCCGGTGTCCGCCCACGAGTGCGCGGCCTCGGCCGTCATGGACGCGGAACCGGAGAGGAGCGCGGCGATGGTCTTGGCCAGTGCGACGAGCAGGTTCGCGACGAACGCGATGACGACGGTGAGGAGCGATTCGGGGCGCTGCTGACCGTCGGGTCCGTCGTCGCGCGACTCGTCGTGGGACGCCTGGGTCGGGGCATCGTGGGAGGGCATCCTCCCAGCATGCTCCCGTGCAGTAAACTTCTGCCCAAGACGTCGAACCGGCCATCACCGGGGAGTCTCCGGAAGAACCCGTCCACCGGCACCACCGACCGACGGCAGTAGAACCGGGCGGACCGGGCCGCACAGCCCCGGACAACGAGCGGTCGACCGCGGCGCGAGCAGCTGTCGGCAAGCGAGGTGGTACCGCGGAGCAGAGCCTCCGTCCTCGTGGAGACGAACCGAACCCACAGGAGCAGCTCGTGGCCTACCCGCTGAACGCGTCCACCGACGGCGTCACCCCGTCGCCGTCCTTCCCCGCCGTCGAGCAGGGGATCCTCGCCTTCTGGAAGGGCGACGGCACGTTCCAGGCCTCGATCGACCAGCGCGAGGGCTGCCCGGAGTGGACGTTCTACGACGGCCCGCCGTTCGCGAACGGGCTTCCGCACTACGGCCACCTGCTGACCGGGTACGCGAAGGACGTCTTCCCGCGGTACCAGACCATGCGCGGCAAGCAGGTGCACCGCCGCTTCGGCTGGGACACCCACGGCCTGCCCGCCGAGCTCGAGGCCATGCGCCAGCTCGGCATCACCGAGAAGCACGAGATCGACCAGATGGGCGTCGACGTCTTCAACGCCGCTGCCAAGAAGAGCGTCCTGCAGTACACCGACGAGTGGCAGCGGTACGTCACCCGCCAGGCGCGGTGGGTCGACTTCGAGAACGACTACAAGACCCTCGACGTCACGTTCATGGAGAGCGTGCTGTGGGCGTGGAAGCAGCTCTGGGACAAGGGCCTGGCCTACGAGGGCTTCCGCGTCCTGCCGTACTGCTGGAACGACCAGACGCCGCTGTCGAACCACGAGCTGCGGATGGACGACGACGTCTACCAGTCGCGGCAGGACCAGTCCGTCACGGTCGCGTTCCCGTTGCGCGGGTCGCGTGCCGCCGAGCTCGGCCTGGACGGCGTGCGGGCACTCGCCTGGACGACGACCCCGTGGACACTGCCGACGAACGCCGCCCTCGCGGTCGGTCCGGAGATCGCGTACGCGGTCGTGCCGGCCGGGCCGGGAGGCGCGGCTGACGGTGGCGACGCCGGCTCGGCCCGGTACCTGCTCGCGTCCGACACCGTTGCGGCCCACGCGAAGGACCTCGGTTACGAGGGCGCGGACGACGCGCTCGCCGCCGTGCTCCGCACGGTCGACGGCGCCGAGCTCGACGGCGTCGAGTACGAGCGGCTGTTCGACTTCCTCGCCGACCAGGAAGGCTACGAGCACGCCTGGCGCATCCTCGTGGCCGAGTACGTCGAGACGGGCGAGGGCACGGGCATCGTGCACCAGGCCCCCGCGTACGGTGCGGACGACCAGGAGGTCTGCGCCGCCGCGGGCATCCCGGTCGTGCTGTCGCTCGACGAGGGCGGTGTCTTCACCGCGCAGTTCGGCGACGTCGCAGGGCTCCTCTGGTCGGACGCGAACAAGCCGCTGACCAAGGCCGTGCGCGACGCGGGCCGGTTGCTCCGGCAGGCCTCGTACGAGCACAGCTACCCGCACTGCTGGCGCTGCCGCAAGCCCCTCATCTACAAGGCCGTCTCGTCGTGGTTCGTCCGCGTCACCGAGATCCGCGACCGCATGGGGGCGCTCAACCAGGAGATCAACTGGGTGCCGGACAACGTCAAGGACGGCCAGTTCGGCAAGTGGGTCGGCAACGCGATCGACTGGTCGGTGTCCCGCAACCGGTACTTCGGCACGCCGATCCCGGTGTGGGTGTCGGACGACCCCGCGTACCCGCGCACGGACGTCTACGGCTCGCTCGAGGACATCGAGCGGGACTTCGGCCGGCTGCCGGTGAACGCCGAGGGCGAGGTCGACCTGCACCGTCCGTTCATCGACGACCTGACCCGGCCGAACCCCGACGACCCCACCGGGCAGTCGACCATGCGCCGCATCTCGGACGTGTTCGACGTGTGGTTCGACTCCGGCTCGATGCCGTACGCCCAGGTGCACTACCCGTTCGAGAACCGCGAGTGGTTCGAGGCGCACAACCCGGCCGACTTCATCGTGGAGTACATCGGGCAGACCCGCGGCTGGTTCTACGTCATGCACGTGCTCTCCACCGCGCTGTTCGACCGGCCGGCGTTCCGCAACGTCATCAGCCACGGCATCGTCCTCGGCTCCGACGGGCAGAAGATGTCGAAGTCGCTCCGGAACTACCCCGACGTGTCCGAGGTGTTCGACCGCGACGGCGCCGACGCGATGCGCTGGTTCCTCATGTCGTCGTCGGTGATCCGCGGCGGCAACCTCGTCGTCACGGAGGAGGGCATCCGCCAGGGCGTCCGCGAGTTCCTCCTGCCGCTCTGGTCGACGTACTACTTCCTCACGCTCTACGCCAACGCGTCCGGGACGGACGGGTACCGGGCCCAGCGCAGCACCGCGAGCACCGACGTGCTCGACCGGTACCTGCTCGCCAAGACCCGGGTGCTCGTCGCCGACGTCACCGCGCACCTCGACGCGCTCGACACCCCGCTCGCGGCGCAGGCCGTCCGGGAGTTCGCCGACGTGCTCACGAACTGGTACGTGCGGCGCTCGCGCGACAAGTTCTGGGCCGGTGCGTCGTCGAGCCCGGAGGCGCAGGCCGCGTTCGACACGCTGTACACCGTGCTCGAGACCCTCACCCGCGTCGCGGCACCGCTCGCCCCGCTCGTCAGCGAGGAGGTCTGGAAGGGCCTGACCGGCGGCCGGTCCGTGCACCTCGAGGACTTCCCGTCGGCGGACGAGTTCCCCGCGGACGACGCCCTCGTCGCCGCGATGGACCGCGTCCGAGACGTGGCGTCGAAGGGGCTCGCGCTCCGCAAGGCGACCGGCAAGCGCGTCCGGCTGCCCCTCGCGACGCTCACACTCGTCGTGCCCGACCCGGCGGCGGTCGAGCCCTTCGCGGACATCCTCCGCGACGAGCTCAACGTCAAGCGCGTCGTGCTCGAGCAGCAGGCCGAGGAGTCCCTGGCGCAGTACGGCATCGAGCGGAAGCTCACCGTCAACGCCCGAGCCGCCGGCCCGCGCATCGGCAAGCAGGTGCAGCAGGTGATCCCGGCCGCCAAGCGTGGTGACTGGGTCGCGACCGACACCGGCGTGACCGTCGGCGGCGTCGACCTGGTCGAGGGCGAGTACTCGCTCGACCTCACCGTGGCCGACGAGTCGGTGGCCGTGGCGTTCCTGGACGGCGGCGGGTTCGTCGTCCTCGACACGGTGACGACGCCCGAGCTCGAGGCCGAGGGCCTGGCGCGTGACGTCGTCCGTGCCGTGCAGCAGGCGCGCCGCGACGCCGACCTCGACGTCAGCGACCGCATCGCCCTGACGCTGGGAGTGTCCGACGATGCCGCCGACGCGGTCCGGACCCACCGCGACCTCATCGCGGGGGAGACCCTCGCGACGGCGGTCGAGGTCGTCCCGCTCGGCACCGAGGCGGCCACGACCGACGTGGGCGAGGGTGCGAAGGTGTCCGTGGAGGTGGCACGCGCATGAGCGACCAGAACGAGCAGTACGAGCACGCGTTCGACGACGAGGGTGCCGAGGGCATCGCCATCCCGGCCGGACCGGGGACCCCGGCGCCGGTCGCCCCCTCCCCGGCGGACGGCGACGACGACGAGGTCCGCCGCGTGCAAGCCGCCCTGTACGCCCGGATCGGCGAGCAGGCACCCGAGCACCGCCTGAGCGCCACCCGCCGCGCGGTCGAGCTCCTCGGCGACCCGCACCTGGCCTACCCGGTCATCCACATCACCGGGACGAACGGCAAGACCTCGACGGCCCGGATGACCGAGAGCATCGTCCGTGCGCACGGCCTCCGCACCGGGCTCATGACGAGCCCGCACCTGGTGTCGATCCGGGAGCGGATCGTCATCGACGGCGAACCGATCGAGCCGAGCCGCTTCGTCGAGAACTGGGACGACATCGCCCCGATCCTCGAGATGACCGACGCCGAGCTCACGGCGAAGGGCGAGCTGCCGCTGACGTTCTTCGAGGCGCTCACGGTGCTCGCGCTCGCGTGCTTCGCCGAGGCACCCGTCGACGTCGCGGTGATCGAGGTCGGCATGGGCGGCGAGTGGGACTCCACCAACGTCGTGCAGAGCCAGGTGTCCGTGTTCACGCCGATCGCGATCGACCACGCCAAGCAACTCGGCAACACCGTCGCCGAGATCGCCCGCACGAAGTCGGGGATCATCAAGCCCTCGTCCGCCGTCGTGTCGAGCGCGCAGACCGCCGACGCCCTCGCCGAGCTCGAACGGGCCGCGGAGCTCACCGAGTCGACGCTGTCGGTCGAGGGCACGGGCTTCCGTGTCACGAGCGACACCCCGGCGGTCGGCGGCCAGCTCGTCAGCGTGCAGGGCCTCGCCGGCACCTACGACGACCTCTTCGTCCCACTGTTCGGCGCGCACCAGGCCCACAACGCCGCGGTCGCGATCGCCGCCGTCGAGTCGTTCCTCGGCCGCGGGTCGCAGGCCCTCGACGAGGACGTCCTGTCCGAGGGGCTCGCCGCCGCGACGAGCCCCGGACGGCTCCAGCCGATCGCCCAGGACCCGGTGGTCGTGGTCGACGCCGCGCACAACCCGCACGGCGCCCGCGCCCTCGCCGAGGCGCTGCCGGTGGCCTTCCCGTCGGAGCACGTCGTCGGCGTCGTCGGGATCCTCGGTGACAAGGATGCCCGCGGGTTCGTCCGCGCGCTCAAGGACACCGTGCAGACGTTCGTCGTGACGCAGCCGCCGGGGGAGCGGGCGCTCGACGCCGACGCCTTCGCGCGGATCGTCGTCGACGAGGTCGGCGCGGACCGGGTCGTCGTCGAGCCGGCGCTCGACCAGGCCCTGCAGGAGGCCCGCGACCTGGCGGACGAGGCGGACGGCGAGGACGCCATGGTGCTCGTCGCCGGATCCATCGTGATGGTCGGGGCGGTCATGGACCTGGTGCACGCGGAAGGCGGGGCGAAGTGACGGAGCCGAGCCGTGCCTCCAGGCCGGAACAGCCCGCGAAGGCGGGCCGTTCGCCGCGGCAGCGGAAGCCGCGGCGCGACCGCGGTGCGCGGGAGAGCCTGCTCGCGATCACGCTCGGGCTCGAGGCCGTGATGTTCTTCTTCCCGATGCTCGTGACGTTCGGCAAGCACACCCTGCCACCGCTCGTCGCGTTCGGCGGCGGCATCGGCGCGATCGTCGTGCTCGCCCTGGCGTCACGGCTGACCGGCAACCGGGCCGGTGTATGGTTCGGGTGGCTGCTGCAGGCGGCCATCCTCGCCACCGGTTTCATCGAGCCGTTCATGTTCGCGGTGGGCGCGGTGTTCCTGGTGCTGTGGATCTACTGCTTCGCCAAGGGCGGTCAGCTCGACCGGCAGAACGCCGCGCGACGTGCCGCTGCGGGCGAGGGCTGACCACCACCCCCACGACCCCGTCAAGGAGTTCTGCATGTCCGACCTCGAAGAGACCCTCGTCCTCGTCAAGCCCGACGGCGTCGCCCGCCAGCTGACCGGCGAGATCCTCCGTCGGATCGAGGCCAAGGGCTACGAGATCGTCGACCTGAAGATGCTGACCGCGCCGCGCGACCTGCTCGACGCGCACTACGAGGAGCACCAGGGCAAGCCGTTCTTCGAGCCGCTCGTCGAGTTCATGCAGTCCGGCCCGGTCGTCGCCGTCCGCGTCGCGGGCAACGGCGTGATCGCGGGCTTCCGCTCCCTCGCCGGCACCACCGACCCGACGTCGGCGGCGCCCGGCACCATCCGGGGCGACCTCGGCCGCGACTGGGGCCTCAAGGTCCAGCAGAACCTCGTGCACGGCTCGGACTCCGCCGAGTCCGCGGCGCGCGAGCTCGGCCTCTGGTTCGCGTGAGCGACGACCCACACGCACGACCGCGGGAGCGAACGGCATGACGAACAACGACCGACCCACCAAGAACGAGCGTCGCGCCCACGCGCGCGACGTGGCCCGCCAGCGTGCCGAGGCCGAGCGCAAGCGCAAGCGCCGCAACAAGTGGTTCCTGCAGGGCGGCATCGGCCTGGGCATCATCGCGGTCGCGGCCATCGTGACGCTCGTCATCGTGAACGTGAACAGCGCGAACACCGTCTCCGCGACGGGCCCGAAGAACATGATCACGGGCGCGATCCAGTTCACCGGCACGGACGGCAAGGTCACCCCCGTGGAGACCGGAGCCGTGGCGGCGAACGCGACGGCATCGCCCGCACCGACGGCGAACGCCGACGGTGCGGCGTCCGTGGTCGAGTACGTCGACTGGGCCTGCCCGGTGTGCAAGCAGTTCGAAGCGGCCTACGCCGACCAGATCCTCGACAAGGTGAAGTCCGGGGACGCCACGCTGGCGATCCACCCGGTGTCGATCCTCGACCGCAACTACCAGAACTCGCGGTACGCCAGTCGTGCCGCGAACGCCGCGATGTGCGTCGCGAACTACGACCCGGACAGGTTCCTCGACGTCCAGACGCAGTTCTTCGACAACCAGCCCGAGGAAGGCACGAAGGGCCTCACGAACGCCGAGATCACCGACCTCGTGAAGAAGGGCGGCGCGACCGGCTCGAAGCTCTCGGAGTGCCTGTCGACCGAGCAGTTCAAGGGCTGGGTCACGAAGACCACCGACGCCGTGCTCGCGAACCCCTCGCTGCAGGGCACGCAGGGCTTCGGCACGCCGACGGTCGTCGTCAACGGCGAGAAGCTCGCGAACCTGACGGACGTCATCACCAAGATCGACGCCGCCGCGAAGTAACCCCCGGCACCACGGACACGACGCCCCCGCTCCGGATCGGAGCGGGGGCGTCGTGCGTGTGCAGCGTCGCACCGGGTCGGTACCGCGGTGGGCGCTACGCCTTGCCGCCGTTCTGCAGCACGAACGCCGCGAACGCGTCCGTGTCGGTGAGCGAGCCGGTGTACTGCTTGCCGTTCACGATGATCGTCGGGGTGCCCGTCAGCTTGTCGAGCGACGAGTTCGGGATCGGGTCGTTGAGCACCCGGTTCGTGGCGTCGGCGACCCACCCGGCGAACCGCTGGTCGGTGATGCACGTCCGCACGTCGCTCCCCGTCGCCCCGGCCTTGGCCGCGAGCGACGCGAGTTCGTCGTTCGTCAGGCCCGTGGTGTTCTCGGAGGGCTGGTTCGCGTACAGCGCGGTGTTGTAGGCGAGGAAGTCCTCCGGGGCGGAATCCGCCACGCACGCGGCCGCGGCGGCGGAACGCGTCGAGTACTTCGAGCCCTGGGACACGCGGTCGAGCAGGTTGAACGGGTGCAGCTCGAGCGTCGCGGAACCGTTCTTCACCCACTGCTGGATCTGCGCCATCTGGGCGGTCTCGAACTGGTTGCAGTACGGGCACATGTAGTCCGAGTACACGGTGATGTTGGCCACCGAGTCGTCCTGCTCCGTCGGGGTCGGCTTGCCGCCCTCGCCGGTCGCCTTCGTCGTGACCGGCTCGATCTTCCCGTCGACGCCGTGCAGCACGATGCCGTCGCTCGCCATGTTCGCCGGCCCGGGGCCCGCCGGTTGCACCGAGGTCGCGACGACGAGCACGATCGCGCTGACGACCGCGAGGCCGCCCACGATGATGCCGCTGATCGTCAGCGTCCGGTTGCGGCGACGGCGAGCCCGCTCCTTCTCGCGGCCGGCTCGGGCACGCTCGCGTGCCTCGTCCCGCCGTGCCTTCTTGCCCTGGTTGTCACTCATCGGTTCGAGCGTAGGTGGCGCGCGGGGAGGACCCGTCCGCCTCGGCTGGGAAGGCGCCAAGAATTCGGTGACACGTCACCGAGCAACCGCCGGAGCCGGAGCGCCCGACCTCCGGGGCCGGAGCACGTCGGTGCCCGCTCAGAAGCTCTGGAAGATCCGCGGGAACACGATGATGATCGAGACGGCGATCACGAGGTAGTTCGCCAGCGGGAACGCCCAGCAGAACGGCAGGAGGGTGCGTCCGACCCGCTGGACCCCGGCGCCGAACCGACCCTGGGCGGCGTTCCAGATCGTGAACACCCAGAACATCGGGATCGTCATCGACCACACGAGCAGGCACCAGGGGCAGAGCGCGCCGATGAACCAGACGGTCTGCGTGAACAGCCAGGTCACGAACACCCACGCGAGGAAGACCCCGGCGTTGAACGTGATCCAGAACCACCGCGACCCGTTCCGGAACCCGGCGAGCAGCATCACGGCCACCGCGATCGGTGCGACGAACCCCATGAGGCCGATGAGCGGGTTCGGGAAGCCGAGCAGGTGCCCCTGCGCGCTCGTCATCACGTCGGAGCAGTTGACGAACACGTTCACGTCGCAGGACAGCGCGGTCTTCGGGTTCTCGTACTTCGCGAACTCGTCCAGCACGAGACGGAACGAGGCGTAGAGGGCCACCGCTCCGGTCACGAGCAGGAAGACCCCCATGGCGATCGGTCGACGGGGCAGGGTTCGCGGCGTGCTCACGCCGTCATCATCGCACGGCCGTTCCGGTCGTTTCCGGGAGCGGCATGCGATGATGGTGACGTCGTACGACCGGACACGGTCACGCGGCATGAGCTTTCCGGGCTGGTCCCGGACCGAACAGGCACGGTGAGAGCGTGCCGCGACCGGAACACGCGTCACTCCGACGCTCCGCGAAGCCCGGGCCGGGTGCCCGGGGACGAACGGACGCGGACGCACCACAAGTTGCCGCGGGCCGGTCGCGAACGACAACGAGCACGGGGGCGTGGACGCCACCCGCCACACGAGAATTCCCGCCGCCCGACAGGGCGCGAGCGGGGCCGAGGAGTGCACCAGTTCCATGGTGGAGCAGAACAACAACGACAACACGAAGAACGACGAGACGCCGAAGCGTCGGACCCGCCTGTTCGGCGGTCGCCGGGCGCGGTCGGCCGACCTGGAGGCACGGGGCGACGTCGAGCAGGCGGCTCCCGTCGAGCAGGCTGCCGCCGGGCAGGCCGAGGTGGTCGCCCCGGTCGCCGACGGCACGACCGCGGACGTCGCGTCGGCCGACGCCACCGCTGCGGACGC
Source organism: uncultured Curtobacterium sp. (assembly GCA_913778205.1). GTDB lineage: Bacteria > Actinomycetota > Actinomycetes > Actinomycetales > Microbacteriaceae > Curtobacterium. Next base: position 44,718 of record CAJYUW010000034.1, on the reverse strand, counting down.
GGCCGCTGTGGACGCCGACGCTGTGGACGGCTCCGCGCCGCTCGTCGAGGGCGACGGTGCACTGACGTCGGCCCCCGCGGACGAGGTCGGCGGCGCGAGCGCCGCTCCGACGAGCGACGCCGCTCCCGCGGTGTCCGTCGCGGTCGAGGCGACGGCGGGCGGCGGCGAGCCCCACGACGTCAGCACGCTCACCGGGGACCTGCCGGTCGTGGCGAGCGACGACGACGGTGCCGCGACCGCCGCGGCGCCGAGCGCCGACGTGGCTGGCGAGGCGGGCGCGAGCAGTGCCTCCAGTCCGGCCGAGCCCGCCGACGAGCCGTACGTCCCCAGGGCGACCAGCACGACCAGCCTGATCTTCCACGCGCCGGTCCTCCCGGACCTGCCCGCCCGTGCGCCTCGTTCGGTCCCCGACGAGGACGACGACGAGCAGGGCGGTGGCCGGCGCCGCACCCGTCGTCGCGGGGGCAGCTCCTTCGGGGGAGCGGCCGAGCAGTCCGAGCCGCGGCGACGCGAGCGTGAGCGCGAGCGCGAGCCGGAGCTCATCACGGAGCCGCAGCGCATCAAGGGCTCCACCCGTCTCGAGGCGAAGAAGCAGCGCCGCCGTGACGGCCGTGACGCCGGTCGCCGTCGTCAGGTCATCACCGAGGACGAGTTCCTCGCCCGCCGCGAGAGCGTCGACCGCCAGATGATCGTGCGGTCGAGCACGCAGAAGATCGAGATCGGCGTGCTCGAGGACGGCGTCCTCGCCGAGCACTACGTGACGAAGTCGCACAACGTGTCGTTGATCGGCAACGTCTACCTCGGCAAGGTGCAGAACGTGCTGCCCTCGATGGAGGCGGCGTTCGTCGACATCGGGCGCGGGCGCAACGCCGTGCTCTACGCGGGCGAGGTCGACTGGAACTCGGTCGACACCAGCCACGGGCGGCGCATCGAGTCGGCGCTGAAGCCGGGCGACAAGGTGCTCGTCCAGGTCACGAAGGACCCGGTCGGTCACAAGGGCGCCCGACTCACCTCGCAGGTCTCGCTGCCCGGTCGGTACCTCGTCTACGTGCCGAACGGCTCGATGAACGGGATCTCGCGCAAGCTGCCGGACACCGAGCGTGCGCGCCTCAAGAAGATCCTCAAGGAGGTGCTCCCCGAGCACGCCGGCGTCATCGTGCGCACGGCGGCCGAGGGCGCGACCGAGGAGCAGCTCACCCGCGACGTGCAGCGTCTGACGAGCCAGTGGGACGCGATCCAGAAGAAGGTCGCGAACGGCCACGCGCCGGTCATGCTGCACTCCGAGCCCGACCTCCTCATCAAGATCGTCCGCGACGTCTTCAACGAGGACTTCACGAAGCTCATCATCGACGGCGACGCCGCGCGCGGGACGATCGAGGACTACCTCGCCGCCGTGGCGCCCGACCTCGCGGACCGCGTCGAGATCTACGACGGCCCCGACTCCTTCGAGGAGTACCGCCTCAACGAGCAGATCGAGAAGGCACTCGACCGCAAGGTGTGGCTGCCCTCCGGCGGGTCGCTCGTCATCGACCGCACCGAGGCCATGACGGTCGTCGACGTCAACACGGGAAAGTTCGTCGGCTCCGGCGGCAACCTCGAGGAGACCGTCACGAAGAACAACCTCGAGGCCGCCGAGGAGATCGTCCGCCAGCTCCGCCTGCGCGACATCGGCGGCATCATCGTCGTCGACTTCATCGACATGGTGCTCGAGTCGAACCGCGACCTCGTGCTCCGGCGACTCGTCGAGTGCCTGAGCCGTGACCGCACGAAGCACCAGGTGGCCGAGGTCACCTCGCTCGGCCTCGTGCAGATGACCCGCAAGAAGATCGGCGTCGGGCTCCGCGAGTCGCTCGACGAGGCCAACGCGAAGGTCAACGACAACAACGCCGACCCGGGTCCCTCGAAGGGGCGCCGGAAGAGCCGCGGCGGGAACGGCGGCGGTTCGAACGGCAACGCGGGCAACGGTGGCAACGGTGGCTCGCACGGCAACGGTGGCTCGTCGTCCGGTGGGCAGGGGGCCTCGAACGGGCACGGCTCGTCGGCGCACCAGATCACCGACGACGTGAAGAACGCCCTGTCGCGGATCGCGGCCTCGACCCTGCCGCACGAGGAGCACGCGGCCCAGGCGCCGCAGGTCACCGGTGTGGCGAGCCCGGCGACGGCGTCGTCGAGCGCTGGTTCCGCGCCGTCGGAGGCCGCTACGCCGTCGTCGGCTCCGGACGCCGGGGCGCCAGCGGCGTCGGGTGGCGCCGAGGAGTCGACGGGCGGCTCGAAGCGTCGCCGTCGTCGCGCCGGCCGTGGCGGCGGCGAGCCGCAGGCCGCTCCGTCCACCGCCGAGTCGCAGGCTTCCGGGTCCGACGCTGCGCCGCAGGCTGGCGGGGCCGGCGCTGCGTCGCAGGCTTCCGGGTCCGAGGCTGCGTCGCGCGACGCCGACGTGCCGACCACGGGCGGACGCGACTCCGCTGACCGTTCCGTGTCGGACCAGGCGCCGGCACCGTCGGCAGCGGCTCCGTCCGAGGGCTCCGCGCCCGCGTCGAGCGCCCCGACACGTCGTCGGGTGAGCTCGAGCGCCCCGGTGACACCGACCGAGAACACCGTCGCGATCCTCGACATCCCGGTGGCCGTGACCAAGCGCGAGCCGCGCAGGGTGAGCGGCGCGGACGCCGAGTCGCTGCTCGACTCGGTGCTCAACGCGCTGCCCGAGCCGAAGCAGCCCGGACAGGGGCGCTCGCGCTCCCGCCGGGTGTCGTCGCCGAGCATCAGCGCACCGGCGAGCACCGAGGGCGACGCGCCCGAGGACGGCGCCGTGATCGTGGGGAACTGAGCGTGACGGACCCGCGGGACCCGCGGCAGCAGGACCGCGGGTACTACGGCGCGGGCTGGCAGCAGCCCGCGCCGGGCCCCTCGGGGCACGCGCCGTCCGCACCCCGGCAGCGCCGGGCGCGTGCGGACGATCCCCGCCGTGCGTTCGCGCCGGGTGCGTCGCTCCAGAACACGACCGGCGCCTTGATCGCGGTCGTCTCGGTGGTCGTGGTCCAGTTCCTGTCCGGCCTCGTCGGCCTGATCGGTGCGTCCTTCGTCGTCAACCCGTTCGCGACCTCGGGTCTCGGGGGCAGCCTCGTCGGTGGGTTCGTGCACGGCGTCTTCACCGCGCCGCTGCCCTTCCACGTCGGGGCGTTCCTCGCCCTGGCGTTCCTGGTGCCGGTCGCACGTCGGAGCCCCCTGCCCGTGATCCTGCTCCGGGCCGTGCTCGCCGGGGCAGCGGGGACCGTCGCGCTCGCGCTCGTGGGCGTCGCCACGGGTGCGTTCGCCGCAGCCCGGGGTGCCGGTGCCGCGCGGCTGGTGACGAGCATCGTGACCGCGCCCCTGCAGTCCGGGCTCCCGCTGACGCTCATGCTCGTGGCGACGACCACGGCCGCGTGGCTGTGGCTCGGGCGTCCGCGAGGCGGTGCTCGTCGGACGCTCGGCGGCCCGGGGACCCTCCGGCAGCCCGACGCCGTGCCCGCGGCCACCGTGCAGGGCACTGCCGCGCAGCACCCCCACACGACCGTGCAGGGCACTGCCGCGCAGCAGCACACCGTCGTGCCCGCGGGCGGAGAGTGGCAGCAGCCGTCCGCACCGCACGCCGTTCAGGCGGGGCCTTACTCGGCCCAGCCGCAGCCGAGGCCGTACTCGGCCCAGCCGCAGCCGGGGTCGCAGTCGGGGTCGTCCGAACCGCCCGCGGGTCACCCGTGGCCAGTGGGCCAGCAGCCGCAGGCCGGGCCGCCCGCACAGCCCGCTGGGCAGCAGCAGCCGCCGGCGAACCCCTGGGCGCCGCCGCCACGCTGACGCGACCACAGCAGCCGCCGGCGAACCCCTGGCGCCGCCGCAACGCTGACGCGACCGCAGCAGCCGCCGGCGAACCCCTGGGCGCCGCCGCAACGCTGACGCGACCGCACGCACGTCCGGCGCGACGTGGCGGAGGCGTGTCGCGCCTCCAGGCCGGCCGTCAGGACCCGCGCACGTCCCGCCGGCGCTGTCCGCCCCGCCGCAGCCGATCCTCGCCCTGCGGACGCACGTCGCGCTGCGGATGCACGTCGCGCTGCGGGCGCACGTCGCGCTGCGGGCGCTTGTCCCGCTGCGCCACGCGCAGCCCGCTCCGGATGAGCCGGAGCACGAGGTCACGGCCCGTCACGGGGGTCGCCCCGGCTGCCACGAGCTCGTCGTAGCGCGCGATCGGCACGTCGTAGTGGTCGTGGTCGAACGCGCGCCGCGGAACTCCGGCGGCACTCGCGAAGGCGTGGAGTTCGTCGTACGATTCGTCACTGACGAGGTGCGACCAGAGCGTGTCGTGCGCGGGCCACGTCGGCGGGTCGATCAGGACGGTCACCCGGCAATGGTACGTGTGTCGCCGTTTGACCGGACGCGGTGGGATCGAGTATTCTCGATCCCTGGTGTCAGCGGGCCGTTCTGCCTGCGTCGCCGATCGGGCCCGGCCTCCCCGGGAGCCGCTCGTGCAGCAGTGGGCACCCGAGACTTCCCTCAAGCAGAGTACGTAAGGAATTCCACGTGGTTTACGCAGTAGTGCGCGCCGGCGGCCGTCAGGAGAAGGTCGAGGTCGGCACGATCCTCACGATCGACCGTGCCAAGGCCGACGACAAGGGCAAGATCAAGCTCGCTCCGGTGCTCCTCGTGGACGGTGACACCATCACGTCGGCCGCGACCGAGCTCGCGAACGTGACCGTCACCGCCGAGGTGCTCGAGGACCTCCGTGGCCCGAAGGTCGTCATCCAGAAGTTCAAGAACAAGACCGGGTACAAGAAGCGCCAGGGCTTCCGCGCTGAGCTCACCCGCGTCAAGATCACCGAGATCGCGTAAGGCGGGAGTAGAAGATGGCACACAAGAAGGGTGCGAGCTCCACTCGCAACGGTCGTGACTCGAACGCACAGCGCCTCGGCGTGAAGCGCTTCGGTGGCGAGGTCGTCAACGCCGGCGAGATCATCGTCCGCCAGCGCGGCACGCACTTCCACCCGGGCGCCAACGTCGGCCGCGGTGGCGACGACACGCTGTTCGCCCTCTCGGCCGGTGCGGTCGAGTTCGGCACCAAGGGCGGCCGCAAGGTCGTCAACATCGTCGGCGCTGCGTAAGCGACCCACGATCTGACTCTGCGGGAGGGGCGGGCCACGTGCCCGCCCCTCCCGTTCTCTTTCTGCAACACCAAGGAGTGGACCCATGGCGACGTTCGTCGACCGCGTGACCCTGCACCTCAGCGCGGGGGACGGCGGCAACGGCTGCGTGTCGGTCCGCCGTGAGAAGTTCAAGCCCCTCGCCGGCCCGGACGGCGGCAACGGCGGGGACGGCGGCGACATCGTGCTCGTCGCGGACCCGCAGGTCACGACGCTCCTCGGGTACCACCGGTCGCCGCACCGCTCGTCGAAGAACGGGCAGCCCGGGATGGGCGACATGCGCAGCGGGATCAGCGGAGAGACGCTCGAACTCCCCGTCCCGATCGGCACCGTCGTGCACGACGAGCGGGGCGAGGTCGTCGCCGACATGACCGAGCCCGGCATGCGGGTCGTCGTGGCCGCCGGTGGTCAGGGCGGCCTCGGCAACGCGGCGCTCGCCACGACGAAGCGCAAGGCCCCGGGCTTCGCGCTCCTCGGCACCCCGGGGGAGTCGGGCGACGTCAGCCTCGAGCTGAAGACGATCGCCGACGTCGCGCTCGTCGGGTTCCCGAGCGCCGGCAAGTCCTCGCTCATCGCCGCGATCTCCGCCGCGAAGCCGAAGATCGCCGACTACCCGTTCACGACCCTCACGCCGAACCTCGGCGTCGTCGAGTCCGGATCCACCCGCTTCACCGTCGCCGACGTCCCCGGCCTCATCGAGGGCGCCTCGGAGGGCAAGGGCCTCGGCCTCGAGTTCCTCCGTCACGTCGAGCGCTGCGAGGCACTGCTCCACGTCATCGACTGCGCGACGATGGACCCGGGCCGCGACCCGGTCAGCGACCTCGACGTCATCCTCCGCGAGCTCGAGCGCTATCCGGTCCCGGAGGGGCAGGTGCCGCTGCTCGAGCGTCCGCAGCTCATCGCCCTGAACAAGGTCGACGTGCCGGACGCCGCGGAGCTCGCCGAGTTCGTCACCGCCGAGCTCGAGGGCCGCGGCTACCGGGTCTTCCCGATCTCGACCGCGTCGCACAAGGGCCTCCGCGAGCTGACCTTCGCCCTCGCCGACATCGTCGAGCGCGCCCGTGCGGAGCGCACCATCGAGCCGCAGCCGGAGCGCATCGTCCTCCGCCCGAAGGCCGTCGACGAGGTCCCGTTCACCGTCCGCGCCGAGGGCGGCGAGGAGCACCGCTTCTACCGCGTGCGCGGCGCGAAGCCCGAGCGCTGGGTCCAGCAGACCGACTTCACCAACGAGGAGGCGATCGGCTACCTCGCCGACCGGCTCGCCAAGCTCGGTGTCGAGGACGGCCTCTTCAAGGCCGGAGCGGTCGCCGGGTCCACGGTCGTCATCGGCGGCGACGGCGGCACGGTGTTCGACTGGGAGCCGACGCTCACCTCGACCGCCGAGCTCATCACGAGCGCGCGTGGCACGGACTCCCGCATCGGCGGCAGCTCGCGACCGACCCGCAACGAACGCCGCGAGGAGTACTTCGAGCGCATGGACGCCAAGGCCGCGGCCCGCGCCGAGCTCGAACAGGAGCGGATCTCCGGCCTGTGGGCCGACGACGACGCGGACGACGACCCGTTCACGGGCGAGGTCGAGCGGCACCGCGATGGCGGGAACTGAGCACGGCATGACCGAGACGACCGACGCGGTGCTCGGACCGGTGCGTTCGCGAGCCGACATCCCGCGGGCGCGGCGGCTCGTCGTGAAGGTCGGGTCGTCCTCGGTGAGCGGCGACAACGTCGGCCAGATCGGCGCACTCGTGGACGCCATCGGTGCCGCCCACGCCCGCGGCACCGAGGTGGTGCTCGTGTCGTCCGGCGCGATCGCGACCGGGTTCCCGTTCCTCGGGCTCGAGGGGCGGCCGGACGACCTCGCGACCCAGCAGGCAGCGGCGGCGACCGGGCAGAACGTCCTGATGTTCCGCTACCAGCAGGAACTCGACCGGCACGGGGTCGTCGCGGCGCAGATCCTGCTCACCGCCGGCGACCTCCAGAACCCCACCCACCGGGTCAACGCGCAGCGCGCGATCGACCGGTTGCTCGCCCTCCGCGTGCTGCCGATCGTCAACGAGAACGACACCGTGGCGACCCACGAGATCCGCTTCGGCGACAACGACCGACTTGCGGCGCTCGTCGCGCGGCTGCTCGGCGCCGACGCGCTCGTGCTGCTCTCCGACGTCGCGTCGCTCTACACCAAGCCGCCGCAGCAGTCCGGCGCGGAGCCGATCGAGCACGTGCCCTACGGTGACGGGCTCGCCGGGGTCACGTTCGGCTCGATCGGCGCCGCCGGGGTCGGGACCGGGGGCGCCGGGACGAAGGTCGCGGCGGCACGGCTCGCTGCGGACGCCGGGACGTCGGTGCTCGTGACCGCGACCTCGTTGGTGGCGTCGGCGTTGGCGGGCGAGCACGTCGGCACCTGGTTCGAGGCGGCGCCGCGGGCGTAGGGGTGCGGCCGCCGACGCACAGCGCGCTCGGTGCGGCACCGGCCCGGAGGCCCGGGACGGCTCCGGCGCGCCGAGGGACGTCCGGCGTGCCCGGCCCGGAGGCTCGGGTCGGCTTCGACAGGCCGAGCGGCGTCCGGCGTGCCCGGCCGGGAGGCTCGGGTCGGCTTCGACAGGCCGAGCGGCGTCCGGCATCGTCGTGGCCGGCGCGCACCCCGGTGCTGACGCGCCCGGTCACGTCGGTCGGGCGGTCACGACGCGTCGGTCACGACGCATCGGTCCCGCCGCGTCGGTCCCGCCGCGTCGGTCCCGCCGCGTCGGTCACGCCGCCGGGGAGCGACCGTCCACGCCCACGCCGCGCCACGCGCGCGGCGGGTCGTGACCGATCGGGCGTGCGGGTCGCGCGGGCCCGGCCGCGACCGACGTGGGACGATCCCTGCACCGGTGGCGGGCCTCCAGGCCGTGTCCACAGGGCCGGGTCCACCAGGTCACGACGGACGGGGCGGACCTATGATCGAGCCATGTCGCTGACCGCTCCCGCTCCGACCCTGACCGACAAGCTCGTCGCCGCGCGCGATGCGGCGTCGGTGCTCGCGACCGCCACCACCGCGGTCAAGGACGCGGCGTTGCGGGCCGTCGCGGCCGGCGTGCGCGCGGCGACGGACGAGATCGTCCGGGCCAACCACGAGGACCTCGTGGCGGGGGAGGACGGCGGGCTGTCCTCCGGTCTGCTCGACCGTCTCCGGCTGGACGCGGCGCGGATCGACGCGCTGGCGGTCGCCGTCGAGCAGGTCGTGGGCCTGACCGACCCGGTCGGGCAGAACGTCCGTGGGTCGGTGCTCCCGAACGGACTGCAGCTGACGCAGGTGCGGGTGCCGTTCGGTGTGGTCGGGGCCATCTACGAGGCACGGCCGAACGTGACCGTCGACATCGCGAGCCTCGCGCTCAAGAGCGGCAACGCGGTGGTCCTCCGGGGCGGATCCGCGGCCGAGCGCACCAACGCGGTGCTCGTCGCCCGCATCCAGGACGCCGTCGCCTCCGTCGGGCTGCCTCGCGAGCTCGTCCAGACGATCGACGAGTTCGGCCGCCCGGGCGCGACGGAGCTCATGCGTGCGCGGGGACTCGTCGACGTCCTGATCCCGCGGGGAAGCGCGTCGCTCATCCAGACCGTCGTGACCGAGTCGCAGGTGCCCGTGATCGAGACCGGCGCCGGGGTGGTGCACGTCTTCCTCGACGAGTCCGCTCCCGAGGACCGCGCCGTCGACATCGTCCTGAACAGCAAGGTGCAGCGGCCGAGCGTGTGCAACGCCCTCGAGACGCTCCTCGTGCACGAGCGGGCAGCGGAGCGCCTCCTGCCGGTCCTCGCCGACCGGCTCCGTGCCGCGGGCGTCACGCTGCGCGGCGACGACGCGACCCGCGTGATCGTCCCCGGTGTGCTCCGGGCGACGGACGCGGACTGGGCGACGGAGTCGATGGACCTCGACCTCTCGATCCGCGTGGTGCCGGACGTCGACGCGGCGATGGCGCACATCGCGACCTGGTCGACGCACCACACGGAGTCGATCGTGACGAACGACGTGGACACGGCGGAGCGGTTCCTCGCCGGCGTCGACTCCGCGGTCGTGATGGTGAACGCGTCCACCCGGTTCACCGACGGCGGCGAGTTCGGGTTCGGGGCCGAGGTCGGCATCTCCACGCAGAAGCTGCACGCACGAGGACCGATGGGACTGCCCGAACTGACCAGCACCAAGTGGATCGTGCGCGGCCAGGGCCAGATCCGCGGCTAGACTGAGCGGCGTCTTTCCACCGACCGAACGGAGCACCTGACGATGAACCTCCTGGCTGAAGCCGCCTCGACCGAGTCCGGGGTCCCCGCGTTCGTCTTCCCGCTCGTCGGCGTCCTGTTCTTCGCGTTCCTCGGCTTCGTGACCTGGAGCTTCCGCGACGTCGCGTACCGCCACTCGCACAAGTTCGAGGCGACCCGCCACGACGAGACCGGCGTCGACGAGTTCGGCCACACGAAGCACTGACCCGTCACGCATGCTCGAGAGCTCGGGGCGCCCGCGCATCGGTGTGATGGGTGGCACGTTCGACCCCATCCACCACGGTCACCTCGTGGCCGCGTCCGAGGTGGCGCGCGCCTTCGACCTCGACGAGGTGGTGTTCGTCCCCACCGGTCAGCCGTACATGAAGTCGGACGTCACGGACGCCGAGCACCGGTACCTGATGACGGTGGTGGCGACGGCGTCCAACCCCATGTTCACGGTCAGTCGGGTCGACATCGACCGGCCGGGTCCGACGTACACGGTGGACACGCTGCGCGACCTCCACGAGCAGCGTCCGGACGCCCAACTCGTCTTCATCTCGGGCGCGGACGCCGTTCAGCAGATCCTCGACTGGAAAGACCATGATGGCCTCTGGGACCTCGCGCACTTCGTCGGCGTGACGCGTCCGGGCCACGACCTGAGCATCACCGGCCTGCCGGAGCGGGACGTCAGCCTGCTCGAGGTCCCGGCGCTGGCGATCTCGTCCACCGACTGCCGCGACCGCGTCCGGCGTGGGTTCCCCGTCTGGTACCTGGTCCCCGACGGGGTCGTCCAGTACATCTCCAAGCACCATCTGTATCGGAGCGTTGCATGAGTTCGTCCGACGCGCAGCCGCCACTGTCGCGGCGCCAGGCGCGCGAGCGGGAGCGCGCTGCCGCCGCCGGTGGCCAGCCCGCGACCCCGCCGCCCACCGTCGCAGCACCCGTGTCCACCGACCGTTCGGAGCAGGCCCGCCGACGGCCTGGCTCGCACGTCGCACCGGCCCCGTCCGCGGCTGCGCAGGCGGGTGTGCCGGACCTCCCGCCGGCCTCGGCGACCGAGATCGTGCCCGGCACCGGCGGCCTGACCCGTCGTCAGCTGAGGCTGATGCGCGAGGCCGAGGTGCAGGCCGTGCTGCCGGTGCCGCTGCAGAACCCGACGCCCCAGTCGTCGGACCGCACGGTGCAGGACGTCATCGGGTCGGTCTCGACCCTCGACGGCAACCAGTCGGCGTCGTCCGCCCGTCCCGGCGCGCCGGACGCGTCCGCGGCCGGTGAGCGTGACGTGGACGGCACGTCGAGCGACGCAGCCCGCTCCAGCGACCCGGCCGCGTCGAGCGGTCCGGTCCCGTCGAACGCTGCGGTCCCCGCGGCCGCTGCCCCCCGGCCGGACGACGCCGGTGCCTCGGGCGAGCTCGACGAGTCCGTCGTGCACCAGGCGACCGAGGCCGACGGCTCACCGGACGCCGTCGAGCCCCTCGACGAAGCCGCCGCGCACGCGGAGGAACCCCGTCGCCACCGTTCGACGTGGGCCCCGCACGACGCCGACGCGACCGAACCAGCCTCGACCAGCACGACCGAGACCGACGTGGACGCGGTCGTCGCGGACGACGAGTCCGCTCCGGAGGCGGCTGCCACCGAGCCCCCCGTGGCCGAAGGCACCCCCGGTCAGACACCGGCTGCCGCGCTCCCGATCGCGCCGCACCTCCCGTCCGCGGACACCGCATCGACGCCAGCGGTCTTCCCGCTCTCCCTCGACGACGACACGAACGAGACGCCCGTCCAGCGACCCGCCGTGCAGGACGACGCCCCGGGCGCGTCCTCTGCCGTGCCGCCCGCGTTCCAGCGGTCCGTCGAGCCGAAGCCCGTCACGACGGCGTTCCAGCCGCCGACCGGTCACTGGTCCGCGCTCGCGCACGACTCGAACGACGCCGAGGTCCACGACGAGGAGACCGGCACCCGCCGGGTCGCCGCGTCGAACCCGAACGCGATCGTGCTGCCCAACTCGGCGCTGGCCGACCCGACCGGGGCGCTCAACGCCACGGGCGAGGTCATCCTCACGGGCTCGATCGACCTCCCTGCCTCCCTGTCGTCGACCGGGTCGCACCGGCCGATCGACGGCGCCGAGGTCGACCGGCTGCTCGAGCAGCACGACGAGCAGCCCGAGACCGACGCCAGCCCGATCCGTGCCAGTCGTGCGGTCTCGAGCCACACGTCGACGCGCCAGGTCGTGCTCGCCGCGGCCAAGCCGAAGGAGTCCAAGACCCCGATGGTGCTCGCCATCTCGGTCGGAGCCGTCGGCATCTCGGCGGCTGCGGTGATCATCGTGGCGCTCCTCACCACGCACCCGTTCGGCTGAGCCGCACCTCCGTCGTCGGGCCCGGCTGGCCGGTGTCCGACGCCTGACCTATGATGACGGGGCCGATCCCTCGGCACCCCAGTCCGGCACCGAGTCGGGCGACGACAGTCCGGCACCGAGTCGGGCGACGACCGGAAGGAACTGCGTGCCCGCCTCCCCACGCGCACTCGAACTCGTGCAGATCGCCGCGACCGCGGCCGACGCCAAGCAGGCCGAGGACCTCGTCGCGCTCGACGTCACCGGACCGCTCCAGCTGACCGACGTGTTCCTCCTCGCGACCGGTCGGAACGAGCGCAACGTCCTGTCGATCGCCGACGAGGTCGAGGAACGCCTGATCGAAGCCGGCGCGAAGCCCCTCCGTCGCGAAGGGCGCTCCGAGGGCCGTTGGGTGCTCATCGACTTCGGCGAGATCGTCGTGCACGTCTTCCACGAGGAGGACCGGCAGTACTACTCGCTCGAGCGGCTCTGGGCCGACTGCCCGACGATCGCGCTCGAGCTGCCGGTCGAACAGGGCTGACCGCGACGCGCCCGGGTGGCGACAGCGATTTCGTTCCCGGGCGTTCGCATGGTGTACGCTTTCATGGTGCCTCCGGGGAACCGAGAGTCACGAAGAAACACCGAACGGGTCAACACCCAACGGGTCTGTGGCGCAGCTGGTAGCGCACCTGCATGGCATGCAGGGGGTCAGGGGTTCGAGTCCCCTCAGATCCACCCATCGAAAGCCCCACGGTCCTCTGGATCCGCGGGGCTTTCGTCGTTCCGGCGTCGTTCCGAGCGCCGTTCCGGTGCCGTCCTCGGCAGGGGCGGCGGCCCGTTACGCTGAGCGCATGAGTGCTGAGCACGCGGGCGACGGAGCCCCGCTGTCCGGATCGCAGCTGACGATCGCCGCCGACGGGTACACCGCCGACATCGCCACCGTCGGTGCGTCGCTCCGTGCCCTCCGCCACGACGGACGCGACCTCGTGGTGCCCTTCGACGCCGACGAGGTCCGGCCGGTCTTCCGCGGTGCCGTCCTCGCGCCGTGGCCGAACCGGGTCGTCGACGGCCGCTACACGTTCGACGGAGCGGACCAGGAGCTCGCCCTCACGGAGCCGACCCGCCAGCACGCCCTGCACGGGCTCGTCGGGTGGACGGACTTCGCGGTCGAGGCCCACGAACCCGACCGGGCGGTCCTCACCACGACGATCCCCGCACAGCAGGGCTACCCGCACCGCGTCGTCGTCACGGTCGAGTACCGCGTCGACGTCGAGGGCCTGCACACGGCCGTGACCGGTCGGAACACCGGGCGCTCCCGGGCGCCGTGGGGGACCGGACCGCACCCGTACCTCGTCGCCGGCGCCGGGACGGTCGACGACTGGACGCTGACGCTCCCCGCCGCAGAGGTCCTCGAGGTCACGCCGGACCGGCTGGTCCCGACCGCCCTCGTGCCCGTGCACGACGAGTTCGACCTGCGCGAGCCCACCCTGATCGGTCCGCGTTTCATCGACCACGCCTTCACCGGCTTCGTCCGTGGCGCCGACGGCACCGCGGCGATCGAGGTCGTCGCGGCCGACGGCCACGGCGTCCGCGCGTCCTTCGGCAGCGAGTGCGGCTGGGCACAGGTGCACACCGCCGACCACGTCGTCCCGGAGTACCACCGATCGGGTCTCGCGGTCGAGCCGATGACCTGCGCACCGGACGCCTTCAACACCGGCGCCGACCGGGGGCTGCTGGTGCTCGAGCCCGGCGACGCGCACACCGCGGCATGGACGATCGCCGCGATCTGACCCACGAGCACGGCGTCCGGATCGCGGTCCGCCGCCTCGCGGACACCCCGGACCTCGGTGCGCTCGCGGCCGGGTCCGCCGATGTCGTGTGGCTCGACTCGGGCCTGCCGGACGGTGCGCCGGAGGTCGCCGGGGAACGCGCGGCGTGGTCGGTGCTCGCCGTCACGGACGGTCCCTTCGCGTCGCGGTTCCGGCACGAGGGACGGCGTGCGGCCCTCGACGTCCCGCCGGCGGCCGAGGCCTGGTTCGGGACGTCCCGGACGTCCGCGGAGCCGGCGTTCGCCGTGCTGGACGGCCTGCTGCTCCGCACCCCGCGGCAGCCCGAGCCCGTCCCCGGGTGCGGTTTCGCGCTCGGCTGGGTCGGGTTCCTCGGCTACGAGCTCGGTCGTGAGTCCGGCGGTCCGGACCGGACCGCGGCCGAGCACCCGGACGCGGACCTCCGGTTCGTCGACCGCGCGGTGGTCGTCGGGTCGGACGGCGGTGGCTGGGCACTCGCGCTCGTCGCCGACGCGGAACCGGCGGCCAGCGCCGAGAACCGTGCGTGGCTCGAGGCGGCGACCCGTCCGTCGCCGCGCGCCGACGTCGTCGACGTGCCCCCGGGCCTCCCGGCCGTCCCCGCGCCCGGTCGCGTGAGCCGGGCCGCGTACGAGGCCGCTGTCGAGACGTGCCGACGCGAGATCCGCGAGGGCAACGCCTTCCAGGTGTGCCTGACGACCGCGTTCGCGGTCCCCGGCCGGGAGGCGCGGCTCGCCCCCGGTACGGACGCGCACCTCCTCGAGTACCTGCGGCTGCGGGCCGCGGACCCCGTGCCGTTCGGCGCCTACCTCCGCCTCGGGGTGCTCCGCGTGGCCAGCCGGTCGCCGGAGCGGTTCCTGCGGATCACGGCCGCGGGGGTGGTCACCGCGGAGCCCATCAAGGGCACCCGGCCACGGTCCGCGGACCCGGCTGCCGACGCGGCGGCGCGGGCGGACCTCGCGTCGAGCGCGAAGGACCGCGCGGAGAACGTGATGATCGTGGACCTGCTCCGCAACGACCTGCTGCGGACCGCGGTGCCCGGATCGGTGCACGTCGACCGGCTGTGCGCCGTCGAGACGTACACGAGCGTGCACCAGCTCGTGTCGACGGTCTCCGCGGTGCTGCCGGCGGGGGCCTCCCGGGCGGCGACGGTGCGGGCGGCCTTCCCGCCGGGGTCGATGACCGGTGCGCCGAAGAGCAGCGCGACGGCGATCGCGGACCGGCTCGAGGGGGCTCCGCGCGGGGTCTACTCGGGCGCCGTCGGGTACTTCTCGGCGAGCGGCGCGGTCGACCTGTCGGTGGTCATCCGCACACTGGTGACGGTGGTCGACGGCGACGGCCGGGTGCGCTCGCGGACCTTCGGCGCGGGCGGGGCGGTGACGTGGTCGTCCGTCCCCGACGACGAGGCCGACGAGGTCGAGACGAAGACGCGCTCGGTGCTCGGGGCCGTCGGGGCGAGCGCGCGCTGGTGAGCGGTTCCGGCTGACCGCGGCGTGTCGAACGCGTGTTCGAGCCGACTGTCCACAGGATGTCGGACCCGATTGACATCATCGAACACATGTTCGAATATGAGGGCATGCAGTCGGCAGCGGCACTCGCGTCGCCGGGGGACCCCACCGGGGCTCCCCGGACGGACCGGGCTGCCCGGCCCGTCCGTCGGGTCGACCACCTCGGGGACGCCCGTGCCGCGCTCGAACGGATCACGAACCTGCGATCCCGGGTCGCCGAGATGGAGTCCGCACGGGTCGACACCGTGGTGGGACTCCCGACGGCACCGGCGATCGCCCCGCTGCTCCCCGGCGGTGCGATCCGGGTCGGGGGGACCTACGCGGTGCAGGACTCGGTGCTGCTGGCGATGACGATGCTGCAGGCGGCCTCGGCTGCGGGGGCGTGGTGCGCCGTCGTCGGGGTCCCGTCCTTCGGGGTCGAAGCTGCGGCCGCGGCGGGGATCGACCTGGAACGCCTGGTGCTCGTGCCGGACCCGGGGGACCAGTGGCTCACGGTCACGGCCGCCCTCGTCGACGTCGCACAGATCGTGCTGACCCGGCCGCTCGGTCGTGTGGTGCCCGGGGACGTCGCACGACTCGACGCCCGGCTCCGACAGCGTGGGGGCGCGCTCGTCGCGCTCGGGTCATGGCCCGGGGCCGACGTCTCGCTGCAGGTCACCGCCTCCGACTGGGGCGGCATCGGTCGCGGCCACGGCTACCTGTCCGAACGCCGGGCCACGGTGACGGCCACGGGGCGTGCGGGCGCGGTCCGCCCGGTGCAGGCGGACCTCCTGCTGCCAGCAGCCGACGGGGTCGTCCGGCCCGCGGTGCCGACCGCCTCGTCCGCATCGCGTCCGGTGCTCCGGCCCGTGGCGGTGGCCTCGTGACCCCGCGCGGCCGGGCCGGTGCGTCCCGCGGTGCGGCACCCCGGGTCGGGGCGTCACGCGCGACGCCCGTGGCGGGGGCGGCGCCGCGCGGTGGGAGTGCGCCCGTCCTGCGCAGCGGCGCGGTACCGGAGGCCCCGCCGACCCGCACGATCGTGCTCTGGTGCCCCGACTGGCCGGTGGTCGCCGCGGCGCGCGCAGCCGGTGCGCCGCCGGAGCAGCCGTTCGCCGTCGTCGCCGGCGGGCAGGTGTTCGCGTGCTCGGCGAGCGCACGGCAGCACGGGGTGGCGCGCGGGCTCCGGGTCCGTGAGGCCCAGGCCCGCTGCCCGGGCCTCGTCGTGCAGCCCTACGACGACGCCCTCGACCACCGTGCCTTCGAGCCCGTCATCCGGGCGGTCGAGGCGGCGGTCCCCGGGGTCGAGGTCCTCCGTCCGGGCACCCTCGCCCTCCGGTCACGCGGTCCGGCCCGCTACTACGGCGGTGAGCGGGCTGCGGCGGTCACCCTCGCGGGCATCGCCGCCGACCACGGCGCCCCCGGCGTCCGGGTGGGCGTCGCGGACACCCCGTTCGCCGCCGAGCAGGCCGCGCGTGCCCGTCCGGTGCGTCCGGGGGAGCGGACCCGGATCGTGCCCGTGGGCGGGTCGGCGCCGTTCCTCGCCGACCTCCCGCTCGGGGTGCTCGGCGACGCCGACCTCGCGATGCTGCTCGGTCGGCTCGGCATCTCGACCCTCGGCGGGTTCGCGGCGCTCGGGGACGAGCAGGTGCGCGACCGCTTCGGACAGCCCGGGGCGTTCCTGCACCGACTCGCCGGGGGTCGCGACCCGCGCGAGATCGCGGCGCGTGCGGTCCCGCCGGAACTCCGGGTCGAGGCGTCGTTCGAACCACCGCTCGACCGCGCCGACCAGGTCGCCTTCGCCTTCCGACGCTCTGCGGACGACTTCGCCGAGCGTCTCCGCGTCGCCGGGCTCGTCGCGACGAGCATCCGGGTGGGGATCGTCGACGAACGGGACATCCTGCTCGAGCGGGTCTGGGTCCACCCGCGCTGGTTCGACGCGGCCGATGTCGTCGACCGGGTCCGGTGGCAGCTCGCCGGTGGGGTCGACCCCACGGGGCTCGAGGCACCCGTCGTGCAGGTCGTGCTCGAACCCGTCGCCGTCGACGACACCGCGAACCACGAGCGCGGGCTCTGGGGGTCCGGGCCCGACGAGCGGGTGCACCACGGGCTCGCCCGTGTCCAGGGACTCGTCGGGCACGACGGTGTGGTGACCCCGCGGATCGGTGGCGGCCGCACCCTGGCCGAACGGGTCGTGCTCGTCCCGTGGGGCGACGCACCCGTCGGTGGCGAGCGTGCGCTGGCGACCGTCCGCGACCGCCCGTGGCCGGGCAAGCTGCCCGGACCGCCGCCCGCCACCGTGCTCGACCGTCCACGCCCGGTTGACGTCGAGACCGCGTCCGGTGTCGGCGTCGACGTCGACGAACGGGGTGTGCTCACCGGCGACCCCGAGCGGTTCCGCGCCGAGGGCGAGCGGGGTGGGCGGTTCGGTGCCGTGACCGCGTGGGCGGGGCCGTGGCCGCTCGTCGTCCGCTGGTGGGAGTCCGGCGGCCGTCGCCTGCACCGGCTGCAGCTCGTCGACGACGCCGGACGGGCCTGGTACCTCGTGCTGGCCGACCACCGCTGGTGGGCCGAGGCCGTGGCGACGTGAGGAGCACCTGATGGGCTACAGCAACCCACCGATCCCGTGGTCGCAGTTCGAACGCGCGCTGTCCGACCGCCGGAGCCCGGGCAGCACGCACGACGGTGACGGCGGCGACAGCCCGGCGTGGTCCCGGAAGCGCGAGAAGTACGTCCCACCGGCGCTCCGCCGCGACGACGCCGGCCCGGTCGTGCCCTACGCCGAACTGCACGCGCACTCGACGTTCAGCTTCCTCGACGGCGCGAGCTCGCCCGAGGGACTCTTCGAGGAGGCGGCACGGCTGCGCCTGCACGGCCTCGCGTTGACCGACCACGACGGCTTCTACGGCGTCGCCCGGATGGCCGAGGCCGCCGAGTCCTACCCGGGCATCGCCACCGTCTACGGCACCGAGCTGTCGCTCGGGCTCACCGAACCGCAGAACGGCGTCCCCGACCCCGAGGGCACGCACCTGCTGCTCCTCGCGGACGGCCAGGACGGCTACCACCGGATGGCCGGAGCCGTCACGAGCGCCCACCTCGCCGCCGGCGCCGAGAAGGGACACCCACGGTACGACCTCGACGACCTCGCGGAGCGGGCCGGCGGGCACTGGCGCGTGCTGACCGGGTGCCGCAAGGGTGCCGTGCGACAGGCCCTCGAGCGCGGCGGCGAGTCCGAGGCCGAGACGGCGCTCCGTGTCCTGCTCGACCGGTTCGGCACCGACAACGTCGTGGTCGAGCTCATCGACCAGGGCGACCCGATGGACACCGCGCGGAACGACGCCCTCGCCGCACTCGCCGCCCGGCACGCGCTGCCGGTGGTGGCGACCGGGAACGTGCACTACGCCACCCCGGACCGCTTCCCCGTCGCGTCCGCGCTCGCGGCGGTGCGGGCCCGGCGGAGCCTCGACGAGATCGACGGCTGGCTGCCGGCGGCCGACACGGCGTACCTGCGCTCCGGCGCCGAGATGGCCAGGCGGTTCGCACGCTGGCCCGGAGCCGTCGAGCACAGCGTGACGCTCGCCGACGAGCTCGGCTTCACGCTGAAGACGGCACGGCCGGGCCTGCCCCAGCTCGACGTGCCGGAGGGGCACACGACGATGTCGTGGCTCCGCGAGCTCACCTGGGAGGGCGCGCGCCGGTTCTACCCGGGCAGCGACGACGGCGTGGACCCGGCCAAGCGGACCCGCATCGAACGCGAGCTCGCCGTCATCGAGGACAAGGACTTCCCGGGGTACTTCCTCATCGTCCGCGACATGGTGCAGTTCGCCCGGCAGCGGGGGATCCTCTGCCAGGGCCGGGGTTCCGCCGCGAACTCCGCCGTCTGCTACCTGCTCGAGATCACCGCCGTCGACTCGATCCGGTACGGGCTGCCGTTCGAGCGGTTCCTGTCGGCACTGCGCGACGAGGAGCCCGACATCGACGTCGACTTCGACTCCGACCGGCGTGAGGAGGTCATCCAGTACGTCTACGAGAAGTACGGCCGGTTCAACGCGGCGCAGGTCGCGAACGTCATCACGTACCGGCCGAAGGGCGCCGTCCGCGACATGGCGAAGGCGTTCGGGCACAGCCCGGGGCAGCAGGACGCCTGGTCGAAGCAGGTCGAACGGTGGGGGTCGGTGACCGAGAGCCAGGACCACGACATCCCCGCGCCCGTGGTCGACATGGCGCAGCAGGTGCTCGGGTTCCCCCGGCACCTCGGCATCCACTCCGGTGGCATGGTCCTCACGGACCGACCGGTGGGCGAGGTCGTCCCGATCGAGCACGCCCGGATGGACGGCCGGACCGTGCTGCAGTGGGACAAGGACGACTGCGCCTACATGGGGCTCGTGAAGTTCGACATGCTCGGGCTCGGGATGCTCGCCGCGCTGCAGTACGCGTTCGACCTCGCCGCGGAGCACTGTGGGGAACGGTGGGACATGCACACGATCCCGAAGGAGGAGCCCGGCGTCTACGACCAGCTCTGCCGGGCCGACACGATCGGGGTGTTCCAGGTCGAGTCCCGCGCGCAGATGGGGTCCCTGCCGCGGTTGCTCCCGCGCGAGTTCTACGACCTCGTCATCGCCGTCGCGCTCGTGCGTCCGGGGCCGATCCAGGGCGGGGCCGTGCACCCGTACATCCGCCGCCGGACCGGTGCCGAGGAGATCACCTACCCGCACCCGCTGCTCGAACCGGTGCTCGCCCGCACCAAGGGCGTCCCGCTCTTCCAGGAGCAGCTCATGCAGATGGCCGTCGTCGTCGGCGGGTGCACCGGCGACGACGCCGACCTGCTCCGCCGTGCGATGGGGTCGAAGCGCGGGCACGAGAAGATCGAACGCCTGCGCGAGAAGCTCTACGAGGGGATGGCGCGGAACGACATCCACGGTGCCGACGCCGACGCCATCTACGCCAAGATCCAGGCGTTCGCGAACTTCGGCTTCGCCGAGAGCCACTCGATCAGCTTCGCGCTCATCGTCTACGCCAGCGCCTGGATGCGGTTGCACTACCCGGGGGTCTTCCTCGCGGCGCTGCTCCGCGCCCAGCCGATGGGCTTCTACTCCCCGCAGACCCTGGTGGCGGACGCCCGGCGGCACGGCGTCCGGGTGCTCCGTCCGGACATCCTGCGGTCGGAGGTCGACGCGACGATGGAGCCGCTCGACCGTGCCGCTCCCGGCGGCCCGGCGACGACCGGCGACGACGGGTGCCTGGCCGACGAGCAGCCCGCCGTGCCGGCGTTCGACCGGGCACTGCCGGACGACACCGCGCGGCACCGTCGCGACGGTGCGTTCGCGGTGCGGCTCGGGTTGGCCGAGGTCACCTCGCTCGGTCGCCGCAGCGCGGAACGGATCGTCGCCGAGCGGCGGGAGAACGGTCCCTTCACCGACATGTCCGACCTCGCTCGACGGGTCGGACTCACGACCGCGCAGCTCGAGGCGCTCGCCGCGGCGGACGCATTCGCCTCCCTCGGTGAGGACCGCCGCAGCGGGATCTGGTCGGCCGGACGCGCGGCGGCGGAGCGACCCGACCAGCTCCCGGGTACCCAGGTGGTCGTGCAGCCACCGCTGTTCGGGCAGATGACCAGCGGGGACGTCCTCATCGCGGACATGTGGTCGACGGGGATGACGACCGACGACCACCCGGTCCGGCACGTCCGGCCGGAGTTGCAGCGCAGGGGCGTGCTCAGCGTCGCGGACACGATGACGGCGGAGAACGGACGCCGCATCGAGGTCGGCGGCATCGTCACCCACCGGCAGCGCCCGGCGACGGCGTCGGGGATCACGTTCATGAACGTGGAGGACGAGACCGGGCTCGTGAACGTGATCTGCAGCGTGGGGGTGTGGGGACGGTACCGGCGCACCGCCAGGGAGTCGCCCGCGGTGATCGTGCGGGGCATCCTCGAACGATCCCCCGAGGGGGTGGTCAACGTCGTGGCGGACCGGATGGAGCGCCTGCCGTTGTCGGTGCGGACCCGTTCGCGGGACTTCCAGTGATCCGGGACAGCGCGGCGCCGGTCGACGACCGGGTCGTTCGGCGCTACCGGACCTCGGGCAGGCGGATGGTCACCTCGAGGCCACCGGACCGCACGTTGCGGAGGGACGCCGTGCCTCCCGCACGTTCCGCGATCGCGCGGACGATCGCGAGCCCCAGCCCGGAGCCGCCGGGCATCGTGGTCGCCCCCGTCGCCGGGTCCGGGGTCGGCCGGGACCTGCGCGCCTCGTCGGGACGCGTGAAGCGGTCGAACGCCACCGGGATGAACGACTCGGGCACACCGGGGCCGTCGTCCGTGATCTGCAGGACGCCCTCGCCGTCGGCGCTCCGCCACGAGACGAAGATCCCGCCGCCGCGCGGGAGCGCCGCGACCGCGTTGCCCGCGATGTTGGTGACGAGCTGCGCCATGCCGGAGGTGTCCAGTCGGTACCGCGGCTCGGCCCCTCCGTCCGGAGCCGGACCGGGACCGGTGGAGGCGAAGGCGGTGCCGCCGCCCGTGGGCGGCGCCTCGAGGTCGAAGTCCACGGTGATGTCCTTCGCGGACGCGATCATCCGGACGCGGTCGACGGCCGCCATGACCTCGTCGCCGAGGTCGGACCAGCTCGCCGCGGGCTGGGCGGCGCCGTCCTGCTCTCGGCGTTCGGACTCCTCGATGCGCGACAGTGCGAGCAGGTCGTTCGCCAGACGCGACAGGCGCGCGACGCTGTGCTTCGCGCGTTCGATGTGCGCGGCCAGGGCGGCGGCGTCGTCGCCGTCGAGTGACGCCAGATCGAGCTGGGTCGTGAGGATCGCCAGCGGCGTGCGGAGCTCGTGGCTGGCGTCGCTGACCATCTGGCGTTCGCGTTCGGTCGCCTGGCGGGTCCGCGCGAGGAACGCGTTCAACGTGGTCGCGAGCGAGGCCAGCTCGTCCTGTGCGGGACCGACCGGCAGCTCGGCCCGCTCGGGTGCGACCGAGAGCCGCTCGGCCTCGCGTCGCATCCGGTTCACCGGACGCAGTGCCGTCGTCGCGAGCACCCACGACGCGATCCCGAAGGCGATGAGGATCGCGAGGCCGGTGAGCGACAGGGTCGTGGTGAGGTCGTCGACCACGAGGGCCTCCGCCTGCGAGTTCCTGGCGGCGACGACGGTCCACTCGCCCGCGCGGTTCACCGGGTGCTCGACGACGATCCGGTACTGCGAGCTCGCGACGTCGATCACACGGGTGCCGGACTGCTCCTCGGTCAGGCTGCCGAGCGCGCGTTCCAGGCGGCCGGGCATCGTCGACAGCACGATGTCGCCGGACGGGGACACCACCGCGACCAGTTGCGCGTTGCCGGGCTGCGAGAGGTCGGGGGCGCTGTCGACCTCGAGCGTCGCGACGTACGGGTCGGCGTCCGCGTCGAGCAGGGTGCGGGTGGCACTCGCGACGACGCTGACGACCTGGAAGCGCATCACGAGCACGAGCAGCACGATGACGAGGGCCGCGATCGCCGTCGACCCGATCGTGATCCGCGCCCGGAGCGACAGCAGCCGCAGCGGACGCACGATGCCCCGGCGTCCGGTCGGGGCGTCCGACCGTCCGTCCGGGGTCGTCGTGCTCACGCCGCGACGAGGTCGAGGCGGTAGCCGCGTCCGCGGACCGTCGAGATCGCCACGGTGGCCTCGTGCGCGGTGAGTTTCTTGCGGAGGTACGAGATGTACTGCTCCACCACGTTCGGGTCGACGTGCTGCGACCCGTCCCAGACCTCCTCGAGGATCTTCGGACGGTCGACGACGCTGCCGACCGACCGGGCGAGCAGGCGGAGGAGCGCGAACTCGGTCGGGCTCATCGCGACGCGCTGGCCCTTGATCGCGACACGACGTGCCTCGGAGTCGATCGCGACGTCGCCGACCTCGATCGTGCGGGGAGCGCCCGCGCTCTCGCGTCGGCCGAGTGCCCGGAGCCGTGCGGTGAGCTCGGCGAAGGCGAACGGCTTCGTGAGGTAGTCGTCCGCGCCGGCGTCGAGCCCGAAGACCCGGTCGTCGACGGCATCGCGCGCCGTGACGAGGAGGATCCGCACGGGGTCCTCCCGTTCCCGGATGCGACGGGCCAGCTCGAAGCCGGACATGCCCGGCATCATGACGTCGACGACCGCCAGGTCGAACGACTGCTCCCCGAGCGCGATCAGTGCCTCGACGCCGTTCTCGACCGCGACCACGCGGTACCCCTCGGCAGCGAGACCCCGTTCCATGAGGGCGCGCATCTCGTCGTCGTCCTCGACCACCAACAACCGCATAGTGGACCTCCTCGCCCCCATCGTGGCATCGAACCTGTACGCGTGGGCGGTCATCGCGCGGATCCGACTGAATCTCGTCACAGCACGGCCCCGCAGTAGAACGTTCTGTCCCGCGTTCGAGGGACGTGAGGAGTGCTCTGTTCGTTGCTAGGCTGCGATCGGACCGAGCGTGCCCGACGCCTGGTCCGCACGGGGGCACCACCATGACCATGACCGAGACGCCGGACCACCCGGCGATCATCCGGCTCCGACTCGAACTCGACGCTGCGTGGAAGAGCATCGGCGCGCTCGAGGGGCTCGAGGAGGACCGACGGGGGAGGGTCGTCGCGGAACTGCGGACGGCCGTGCCCGACGTGGCGAGTCGCGCGGCGCTGGAGGCGGGCGCCGCGGCGGCCGTCGCCGAGATCTCCCGGTTCGCCGAGGCCGAGGTCGTCCTCGCCGAGGTGCTCGACGCCGGGGCGCTCGTGCCGTCGTCGGTCCTCTGGGGCGACATCGTGCATGCGGCGGCCGAGGCGGCGATCGCCCGACGCTGAGCCGATCGGCCCCGGGCTCCGGCCCGCGGTCCCGACGACCGCGACGGCGATCGCTCAGCCGTCCTCGCCGAGCAGCTCCTCCCGCACACGGCGGATGTCCTCGAGCAGGGCACCGATGAGGATCCAGTGCTGCGTGTTCGGCCGGAGCACCTCGAGCGGCGCGGTCAGCGCGGGCTCCTCCACCACCGGCAGCTCGCTCGCCTCGACCCGCTGGCTCAGTGCCCGGACGTCCGCCCCGATCCGCGCGACCTCGGTGGCGATCCGCCCGACGACGGGGTCCGCTCGGAGGTCGGGCCCGGTGTTGTCCCGGATCGCCCGCGTCATGCCCGTGACCCGCGTCACGAGGACCCTCAGGTGCTCGGCGACCTCGGCGTCGCGGTCGAGGACGTCCCGGTGCCGACTGCGCCGCGGGTTCATCGTGAGGGACTCCCGCGCGGCGGTGATCGACACGTCGGCGCGCAGGTGCTGCGCCCGCAGTGCCCGCGCCTGGAGCAGGGCGCCGTGCCACTGCTCGTGGTCCCACCCCTCGGTGAGCCCGACCGCGATCCGTTCGAACGCGGCGGCGGTGTCCCGGGCGAGCCGGGCGACGGCCAGGTGCGCGGGCTCGAGCAGGACGGGCGGCACGAGCGCGGCGTTCACCACCAGGGCGACGACCGCACCGACGACGGTCTCGAGGATCCGGTCGGCCGAGTAGTTCGGGGTGACCACCCCCGCGGTGAGCACGAGCATGCCGCTGATTCCGACCTGGGTCGCGGACGTCGGCGTCAACCGCAGGGCCCAGGCGATGAGGATCGCGAGCACGACGACGAGCAGCACCACCCACACGCTGTCCCCGAGCGCCAGGTGCACCGCGGTGGCGAGGACGACGCCGAGCACCACGCCGGCACTGCGTTCCAGGCCCTTCACGAACGACTGGTTGATGCTCGGCTGGACGACGAGGAGCGCTGCGATCGCGGCGAAGGTCGGGAACGGCCCCTGGATGAGCAGGCGGCACAGGAGCACCGCGGCGACCACCGCGACCGCGGTCTTCACGACCTGCAGGAACGGGGTGCGACTGGGGATGCGGAGCCTCGCGACCGGGTTCACGACACACACGGTAGCCACGAGCCGCACGACGGGCCGTGCACGAACGCGACGAATCCGCGACGACACGGTTGACTGATCTCGTGTGGCCCAACCACGAACGCGTCATCCCGCAGGCCTTCGCCGGCTCCGGGACCTCCGTCGTGGCTGCGCGCGCGCACTCGGTGGAGCCGTCCGGCAACGGCTACCTCTACGGCTACGAGGTCGACACGGTCGACCGGTCCGGTCAGCGCGCGACCGTCCTGACGTACGTCGACACCGGTGGCGCGCACGATCAGAACAGCGCCATCGTCACCGACCCGACCACCGGCGAGCCGGTGTCCGTCTGGGCGTACCCGAACGACCCGGGCCTCCCGGTGCTCCCGCAGGTCACCTACCGCGACGCGGTGGCCGAGCTCCTCACGACCCTCGGCATGCCCGTCACGGACCCGACCCTCACCGTCGCCGCGTACCGCCCGGGCAAGCGGGCCGTGGTCCGCGTCGACGCGCCCGAGCGCACGCTCTTCCTGAAGATCGTCCGGCCGCACCGCGTCGCGCCGATCGTCCGGTCGCACGAGCAGTTCGTCAGCGCCGGACTCCCGGTGCCCCGGGTGCTGTCGAGTCGTGGCGACGGCCTGCTGGTCCTCGAGCGGATCCGCGGCGTCCCGGCGGGCAGTCGCATCCTCGACATCGCCGACGACCCCCGCTTCGTCGCCTCCCTCGCGGCGCTGTCCGGTCGGATCGCGACGGTCCCGATGACCCAGCAGGCACGGGCGGACGCGATGGACCACGCCGACTGGCACCGCCGCACCCTCGTCTCGGCCCTGCCGCAGGACGCCGAGGAGATCGACCGGCTGTACGACGCGATCGGCCGTCGGTCGATCGGGTGGACGAGCGGGACGAAGCAGGTCGTGCACGGTGACCTCCACCTCGAGCAGGTGTTCGTCGACGAGGACGAGCCGTGGCGCATCTCCGGTCTCCTCGACATCGACACCGCGGGCTGGGGGTACCCCGTGCGCGACGTCGGCGCCGTCGTCGCGCACCTCGTCGTCACCGGGCTCTGGCACCGATCCCGCGGCGACGCCGACCGCGGCGCGGCGGCCGAGCGCCTCGCGGACGCGATCGCCCGGGACTGGGTCGCGCGGAACCCCGCCGGTGCCGACCGGATCGGCCCCGCCATCGGCGCGCAGCTCCTCGCCCACGCTGGTGGACAGGCCACGACCGGGTCGGCCACGGGGATCGCGACGGCCGAGCAGCTCCTCGCGGCGACGCGCGCAGCGCTCGCCGAGGCGACCCCGGTCGCGCCGTCCGACGGCGTCGTCCGGCCGCGCTCCGCACCGCGCGCCTGAGCCGACGGGGCGGGCCCGCACCGCGCCTCCAGGCCGGGTCGCGCCCCACCGGCCGGGAGGCACGACGCGCGCGGGCCGCGTCGAGTCGCCTCCGTCGGTGGTCGGGGAGTAAACTGGCCGCGCACGTACCGCGTGCCCGCGCGTCCCGTCGCATCCAGACGGGGCCGGTCGACCGCTTGGTCGACGCGGGTGCCGGATCCGTGGCCGCCCCGAGGGGGCGTCACGTGCGTGTGACGGCGCCGGATCCCGGCGCGGGCCGTCGCACGGTCGCCAGAGGGCGATCGCCGACACCCGCGTGGAACCGACCGCGGACGCTCCGGAAGCGTGGCGGCGGGGGACCGGTGGACGGCGGGCCACGGTGGCCCGCGTCGCGCCGGGACCACCTGGACCCGGCCGGAGACTTCCGCTGATGGCGGCTCGCCCGTGACGAACGGGCGGAACAGGAGGAGCGTTGGCTCGATCAGGCACCCGGCGTGCTGCCGGCGGGACGCGGACCGCGTCGCGCCGCACCAGGCCGCTCGACAACGACGGCGTCATCCCCGTCCTCGCCCGCGCCGTGCGCGAGGTCGAGGCCGCGGCGCAGCGCGGGGCGCTCAAGGCGTCCAACCGGTCGAAGTTCCAGGCGGTGGCCCTGCTCATGCGTGAGGAGCGTGCCCGGGTCAAGGCCGACGCGGACCTCACCGACGCGCAGCGCGCCGAGCAGCTCAAGCGGCTCGACGGCGTCGCGACGATCCTCGCGAAGACGGCCGCGCGCGACACGAGCGTGATCCAGCTCCTGACCGAGGAAGCCTCGGTGAGCGAGGCCACCCGCACCGTCAAGCGCGACATGATGATCGCCGGCGGCATGGAGCTGCAGCCCGAGGACCTCGTCATCGCGGCTGAGCCGGCCCCGACCGTGGAGACCCCCGTGCGTTCGGTCGTTCCGCAGGCCGTGGTGCAGCGCCAGCTCGCGAACCCGTTCCTCGCGCCCGACTTCGCCCTCGCCGACCAGCCCGTCGCCCACCCGCGTCGCCTGGCGAACTGGGAGCTGTTCGGCCCGCTGTTCAAGTCGTTCGAGTACGGCGCCGGCGGGGGCGCGGCGTCGATGGCGCTGCCGGAGCCGTCGACGTTGCACTCCAAGTCGGGCACGACGCTCATGAAGCACCAGGCGGAGCTCGTCGCAGCGGCCTCGGCGGGGCACCGCACGTTCCTGCTCGCCGACGAGCCGGGGCTCGGGAAGACCGCGCAGTCGCTCCTCGCCGCCGAGGCCGCGAACGCCTTCCCGCTGCTCGTGGTCGTGCCGAACGTCGTCAAGACGAACTGGGCACGCGAGGCCGCACGGTGGCTGCCGAACCGGACCGCGACGGTCATCCACGGCGACGGCGACGACCTCGACGGGTTCGCCGACGTCGTCGTCGTGAACTACGAGATCCTCGACCGGCACGTCGGCTGGCTCGGGTCGTTCGGGTTCAAGGGCATGGTCGTCGACGAGGCGCACTTCATCAAGAACAAGGACTCGCAGCGGTCCCGGTTCGTGCTGCAGCTCGCCGAGAAGATCCGCTCCCGCGTGGCCGCCCCGCTCCTCATGGCCCTGACGGGGACCCCGCTCATCAACTCGGTCGAGGACTTCCGCACCATCTGGGAGTTCCTCGGCTGGATCGACGACAAGAAGCCGCGCGCGAAGCTCATGAACGAGCTCGAGGAGATCGGTCTCACCCCGGCCGACCAGGGCTTCTTCACCGAGGCGCGCAAGGCCGTCATCGACCTCGGCATCGTCCGCCGCCGCAAGGTCGACGTCGCGGCGGACATCCCCGCCCGCCGCATCGCCGACATCCCGGTCGAGCTCGACGGCGAGGAGGGCCGCTCCATCCGCGACGCCGAGCGCGAGCTCACCGCGAAGCTCGTGCGCCGGTACCACCAGGCGCTCGACGCCCGAACCGGCCAGGACCCCGTCGTCGGGATCGACCACAAGCTCGTCCGGCAGGTCGCACGGTGGGAGCTCGAGGACCAGGACGCCTCGTCGACCGGAGAGAACGTGTTCTCGATGGTCCGGCGCATCGGCCGTGCCAAGGCCCAGCTCGCGGCGGACTACGCCGCCCAGCTCGCGTCGAACGTCGGCAAGGTGGTGTTCTTCGCGAAGCACCTCGACGTGATGGACCAGGCGGAGGAGGTCTTCGCCCGCCGCGGTCTGCGGACGGCGACGATCCGCGGCGACCAGACGCCGACGCAGCGCACCGCCGAGATCGACTCGTTCGTGAACGACCCCGACGTGGCCGTCATCGTCTGCTCGCTCACCGCGGCGGGCGTGGGCCTCAACCTGCAGGTGGCGTCGAACGTCGTGCTCGCCGAGCTGTCGTGGACGAGCGCCGAGCAGACGCAGGCGATCGACCGCGTGCACCGCATCGGGCAGGAGGAGCCCGTCACGGCGTGGCGGATCATCGCGGCGCAGACCATCGACACGAAGATCGCGGACCTCATCGACTCGAAGGCGTCGTTGGCCGCGCGGGCGCTCGACGGCTCGGACGAGGAGATCGTCGACTCGGGCGACATCCAGCTCGACGCGATGGCCGCACTGCTGACCGAGGCGCTGGAGCGCGGCGCGCGGTAGCGAGGCTCGCGGCGTCGCGGTGCGTTCGGCTTCCGAACAACCAGAGCCCGCCGGAACCGTGGTTTCCCATGGTTCCCGCGGGCTCTGGTCGTGCGGCGACGGCCGCCGATCGGAGGCGTACGGCGCGTCAGACGCGCGACTGCACCTCGGCGAGGGACGGGTTGGTCGCGGTGCTGCCGTCGGGGAACACCAGCGTCGGGACGGTCTGGTTGCCGCCGTTGACCTCGGCGACCAGCTCGGCCGTGCCGGGGGTCTGCTCGATGTCGACCTCGCGGAAGGGCACGCCGGCCTTCGTCATCTGGTTCTTCAGCCGGGCACAGTAGCCGCACCAGCTCGTCGTGAACATCGTGACACCGCCGGCCTCGGGCACGAACGCGTCGCGGGTGATCGTCTCGCTCATGTGCACAGGGTAACCCGCCCGACTGGGCGCGCCGTTGCGCTCGTCCTCCATGTCTCGACCGGCTTGTCCTCCAGGGCTTGACCTGCTTGTTCTACATAGGTAGATTCACTGCATGGAACCGATCAGACGTGTGACCGCCCCGACGCTCGACGTCCTCGGGGCGCTGCTCGGAGCGGACGGTCCGACGTGGGGTCTGCTCGTCATCAAGGCGACCGGGCGTCAGGCCGGCACCGTGTACCCGATCCTGGAACGGCTCGAACAGCTCGGGTGGATCCGATCGACCTGGGACGACGACGCCGAGCGGTCCGGGCCCCGACGACGGCTCTACGAGTTCACCCCGGACGGAGCGGTCGCAGCGCGCGAACTCGTCGACGCCAGAGACGATGCCGCGCGCGCTGCCGCCCGCACGGCGGGGGCCGTCCGTCCGACCAACCGGCCGGTGACCTCGTGAGCGCCCTCGACCGCCTGCTCGTGTCCGCCGCGGTCGCCGTGTCACCCGCGGCCCATCGTGCGACGCGCCGGGAGCAGTGGGCAGCGGACGTCCAGGGCGCCGCCGAACTCGACCTCTCGCCGACCGCGCTCGCGTTCGGTGCACTCACCACGGCGCTGCTCCACCGACGCGTCGGCCACCGATCCACCTGGGGGAACACCATGACCACCGTTTCGTCGTCCGTCCGCCGTGCACCGCACACGATCCCGACCATCCCGGTGCTGCTCGCCGTGGCCGTCACCGTCTACCTGGTCGGCTGCGGCCTGCTCGGACTCCTGCAGCGCTACAACGGCTTCAGGGGAGCCATGCCGGTGTTCCTGCTCGACGCGGTCGCGGTCACGGTCTTGCCAGCGGTCGCCGTCGGAGCCGCCGTCCTGCTCGTGAGCGGGGCACCGCTGCGCCGTCGGGCGATCGGAGCGCTCGTCGTGTTCGCCGTGGGGACGGTCTGGCTGGCCGTCACGACGGGGTGGTTCAACCCGCCGGTCCACGCCGCCGTGTGGTCCGGCACGGTGGCCTCGGCGTGGCTCGCCGTGTGGCTCGTCGTGCTCCGCCGACCCGGGTGGACCTGGTCGCTCCTGCTGCTGCCGCTCGTCGCGTCGGTGCTGGTGTTCCCCCTGGGGGTCGGCCTGTGGGGCGTCGGGCTGCCGTACTCGGTGGCGGCCGCCCTCGGCACCGCGGTCCAGGTCGTGCCGTTCCTCGTCGCGATCATCGGCGCTCTCCTCGCCCGCCGGTTGTCCACGGATGTCCCCGACCGGTTCGTGGAGCACGGGGGAGCCCTGGTAGACAGGAGCGCGTGAGTGACACGCACCTCGAGATCGAGCGCACCTACGACCTGCCCGAGGGCGGGGACCTGCCCGACCTGATCGGTGTCGGCGGCATCCTGCAGTCCGACCGGCAGGAGCCGTTCGAGCTCGACGCCACCTACTGGGACACCGAGCGGTACGACCTTGTCGCTGCCCGGGTCACCGTCCGGCGCCGGACCGGGGGCGTCGACGCCGGCTGGCACATCAAGCGCGCCGCCTCGGACACCGTCCGGCACGAGCTGCACTTCCCGCTCACCGAGGACGCGGACACCGTGCCGGACGCGGTCCTCGCCGCGCTCTTCACCGAACGGCGGGGCCGGGGTCTCCGCCCGGTCGTCCGCATCACGACGACCCGGACGGTCACGCGGCTGCTCGACGAGGACGGTGACCAGATCGCCGAGCTCGCCGACGACACCGTGCGGGCGCAGCGTCTCGACGACGACGCTCCCGAGACGCCCCGCACCTGGCGCGAGGTCGAGGTCGAGACGGTCGGAGGCGTCGACGAACAGGTCGCGCACGAGCTCTTCGCGGCGCTCGACGGCCGCTTCGCGGCCGTGGGGGCCGGCCCCGCCGCCGTCTCGTCCAAGCTGGCTCGTGGGCTGGCCGGCGCACCGGCACCGCGCCTCCAGACCGGGGACAAGCCCGACAAGGGCACGGCCGCACGCGCGCTGACGAAGCGCCTGCGGAAGCTGCGCATCGCGCTGCTCGAGCAGCAGGCCGTGCTGCGGGACCAGGCGACCGCGGCGACGGTCGACCTCCGCGACACCGCGTCGACAGGACTCGGCATCGCCGCGGTCCTCGGCTCCTACCGGCCCGCGTTCCCGCCGACCCCGGCGTTCGACCGCGCAGCCGAGGCCGCCGACGCCCTCGCCGCGGTGACCGCTCGCGCCGCGCTCGCCGAGTACCTGGTCGAGCGACTGCCCCGAGCGTCGACCCCGGCGCAGGACGCCCTCGTCGACGCGATGACGCGCGAACGGATCCTCGCGGCCACGCGCGAGCGTCGCGACCTCGCGATCCGGGACGTCGTCGCGTTCCTGCACAGCGAGCCGTTCCTCGAACTGCTCGACGCGCTGGACGACGCGGTGGAACGACCGGAGCCGACGGCGTGGGCGCTGCGCTCCCCGAAGCACGTCGCACAGGACGTCTCGGCGATCGTGAAGCCCCGTGTGCGCGACCTCGTGCAGGACGCCGTGGCGGACGACGACGCCG
This sequence comes from uncultured Curtobacterium sp., assembly GCA_913778205.1. Classification (GTDB taxonomy): domain Bacteria; phylum Actinomycetota; class Actinomycetes; order Actinomycetales; family Microbacteriaceae; genus Curtobacterium. Next base: position 12,990 of record CAJYUW010000034.1, on the reverse strand, counting down.
AGGTCGCGGTGGTCGAGCGCGAAGCCGCGGCACTCGCTGCGACCGAGCTCGCGTGGACGGCGACGCTCCGGGCGAGGATGGCGATGGACGTCCTCGGCGACGACGCCTTCCCGCACGCGCTGTGGAAGCGGATCGGGAACGCCGCCGAGGTCCTGACGGAGCGGGTCCGCTCGCTGCACGCGCTCGAGCAGCTCCGGGTCCAGTCGGGCATCGCGGAGCGCGCCGGCGAGGGCACGTTCGGGTACGGGGTCCTCGCGGGGGACCGGGTGCGGCTCGCGGAGCAGTCCTACGACGAGGCGGTGCACACGCTCAACCGCGTGTGACCGCTCCGCCCATGCCCAGCCGCACACCGCGGTCGGGCACGGGCGGTGCGGTTCACCCCGCGGCGACGGACTGGGCGTCGGCGGCAGCGGCAGCGGGGGAGACGTCCGTCAGCCCCAGCGTGTCGAGCAGCCACGCCAGCTCGAAGGCCCGCTCCCGCCACGAGTCGTACCGACCGCTCACGCCGCCGTGCCCGGCGGTCATCTCGGTCTTCAGGAGCACGGGGGCGCCGACCTCGCGCAGACGAGCCGTCCACTTCGCCGGCTCGACGTAGAGCACCCGCGTGTCGTTGATCGACGTCACCGCGAGGATCTTCGGGTACTGCACGTCCTCGCGGACGTTCTCGTACGGCGAGTACTCGCTCATGTAGCGGTAGACCTCGGGGTCGTGCAGCGGGTCGCCCCACTCGTCCCACTCGATGACCGTCAGCGGCAGGTCGGGGTCGAGGATGCTCGTCAGCGCGTCGACGAACGGCACCGCGGCGAGGATGCCGGCGAAGCGATCCGGCGCGAGGTTCGCGACGGCCCCCATGAGGAGACCGCCCGCGCTGCCGCCCTCGGCGACCAACCGGTCGGCGGTGGTGCGGCCGCTGTCGATGAGGTGTCCGGCGACCGCGACGAAGTCCGTGAACGTGTTCTTCTTCGTGAGCGTCTTGCCGTCCTCGTACCAGTGCCGGCCCATCTCGCCGCCGCCCCGGACGTGTGCGACCGCGAACACGACCCCGCGGTCCAGCATGCTCAGCCGCATGACGCTGAAGCCGGGGTCGATCGAGTGCTCGTACGAGCCGTAACCGTACAGGTGCAGCGGCGACGGCTGGTCGGGGTCGACGGCGTCGCGACGCCAGACGAGCGAGATCGGCACCCGCGTGCCGTCCGACGCCGTGGCCCAGTCGCGCTCCTGCACGTAGTCCGCGGGGTCGTAGCCGCCGAGCACCGGCTGCCGCTTGAGGACCGTGACCTCGCCGGTCGCGAGGTCGAGGTCGCTCACCTCGGACGGGGTGACGAACGAGGTGTACCCGATCCGGAGCGTCGGCTGCTCCCACTCGGGGTTGCCACCGAGCCCGGCGGAGAACAGCGCCTCGTCGAACGGGACCTCGTGCGCGTCGCCGTAGCCGTCGTCCTCGATCGGGATGATCGCCACCCGGGGGAGCGCCTCCGACCGGTACTCGAGGGCGAGGTGCCCGGCGAAGGCGTCGACGGACTCGATGCGCCGTTCCGGGTGGTGTGCGACGACCACACGACGGTCGCGCTCGGAGGTGGGGTCGTCGGCCGGGACGTCGACGAGCTCGAAGTTCTCAGCGCCGTCGTTGTGCAGCACGAGGAACCGGTCGCTGCCGCCGACGATGGCGTGCTCGATCTCGTACTCGACGCCGTCCCGTCGCGGCCACACGACCTGGAACTCACCGGTCGGGTCGGCGGCGTCGAGGACCAGCGCCTCGGACGTGATCTTCGAGCCGAGCTCGATGACGATGTACTGCGACGAGCGGGTGACACCGACCCCGACCCAGTAGCGGTCGTCCGGCTCCTCGAACACCACGACGTCGTCCGTGGTCGGCGTGCCGACGGCGTGCCGCCAGATGCGGTCCGGTCGCCAGGAGTCGTCGACGGTCGGGTAGAACACGAACCGCCCGGACGGGTCGAACGTGGCGCCGGCGCCGGTGTCCGGGATCTCGTCGGCGAGGTCCGTGCCGGTGGTGAGGTCGCGGACGTGCAGCGTGTAGCGCTCGTCGCCGGCGACGTCGATGCCGTAGACGAGACGGGTGCCGTCGTCGCTGATGTCGTACGTGCCGAGGGAGAAGAAGTCGTGGCCGTCGGCGAGCGCGTTGCCGTCGAGGACGACCTCCTCGCCGGGGAGCACCGACGAACCGCCGTCGACGGGCACCTCGATCGACGGCGGGGTCCAGTCGTCCGGTCCGCTGATCGGGGCGCGGCAGTGCACGCCGTACTGCGAGCCCTCGGCGGTGCGCGTGAAGTACCACCAGTCGCCCATCCGCACGGGGACGGAGAGGTCGGTCTCCTGCACGCGGGACTTCACCTCGCCGAAGATGCGGTCGCGCAACGGCGCGAGGTGCGCGGTCTCGGCGTCGGTGTACGCGTTCTCGGCCTCGAGGTACGCGAGCGTCTCGGGCGACTCCTTGGCACGCAGCCACTCGTAGTCGTCGACGAAGTCGATGCCGTGGTGCGTCCGGGTGACCGGTCGCTTGGCGGCGGTGGGCGGGGTGGCCTGTTCGTGCTCGCTGCTCACCGTCCCACCCTATGCGCCGCACCCCACGACGGCCGGCTCACGCGGTCGACCGGGCCCGGGGACGGGCCCGGTCGGTCACGCGGTCGACCGGGCCCGGGCACGACCTCGTCGGTCATCCGCTCGACCGGGCCCGGGCACGGACCCCGTCGGTCACCCGGTCGACGAACGCCTCGATCTCGTCGGCCACGCCCACCACCCGCCACGCCCGCCGCCGACGCCGAGCGGTGACCGGTCGGAGCACCCCCGCCCCGCACAGCCGGTGGACGACGGCATCCGTCCGGTCGCCGGGACGCTCGGCCCAGAGCACGCGGTCGAGCGTGTCCTCGGTGACGAACGGCTGCTGCGCGAGGACCGCGACGAGCCCGGGGGCGATCCCGAGCCCGCGGATGCGGTCGCCGTGCTGCGCGAGGGTCAGCGCCGACACGGTGGCTTCGTCGCACACGGTACCGATCGCGATCGCGAGGTCGGCCACGAGGTCGTCGACGGCGCCGTCGCGGGCGGCCTCGAGCAGGCCGAAGTAGCGCGAGCGCTCGGTCGCGAGCACGACGGCCACCGGAGCGGTGACGCGCGTGCCGAGTCCGCGTCGTCGCAGCACGGCGCTCACGAGGGCGCGGCCGATCCGGCCGTTGCCGTCCGTGAACGGGTGGATCGACTCGAACTGGGCGTGAGCCAGGGCAGCCTGCGCGATCGGGTGCAGGTCGTCGCGTTGCACGAAGGCGAGCAGGTCAGTCATGAGTGCCGGGACCGTCTCCGGCGGCGGCGGGACGTACGTCGCGAGCCGGGGTGACGCGCCGCCGCCGATCCAGTTCTGGACGTCGCGCCAGCGTCCCGCGTGATGCCGGTCCACCGGGTCGTCGGCCAGGAGCACACGGTGGGCGTCCAGCAGAGCGGACGCGGTCACGGTGCCCGTCGCAGCGCTCGCGACGAGTCGCTCCAGTGCGGTGCCCGCGTGCGCGACGAGCGTCGCACTCGGGTTCGTGCGGATGCCGACCTCGGCGCGGGCGACGTCGTCGACGGTCGCGTGCTCGTGCTCGATGCGTGACGACGCCACCGCCTCGGTGCGGACGAGCACCGAGGACAGCCCCGCGAGCACGCTCCCGTGTTCAGCGTCGAGGGTCCGGAGCGCGTGCGTCGCGTGCGCGAGCAGCTGCTCGCAGCCGGCGTCGGGCGACCACCGGGCCTCCGCGACGGCGGGCGGGACGGAGGCGACCACGTGCGTGAGCAGTCGATCGGCCCGCGGGCCGCGCAGGGCGCTCCGCCACCGCTGCACGACCCGGCCGTGCACGGGCCAGCGTCCGCGCTCGGGCCCGGCGTGCGGAGAGTGCTCGGGCCCGGCGTGCGGAGAGTGCTCGGGCCCGGCCTGCGGTGGATCGGCGGGGCGGGCGCGCGGTGGGTGGGCCGGCCACGGACGGGTCCGGCGTGGGGCGGGTGCTCTCGAGGGTTCCACGGTCCTCCGTCCGTCGCTGGTCGGAGCACACTACGACGCGTCCGACCGCCGCCACGACGACTCCGGATGTCGCATGCACACGTGCTCGCTAGCGTGGCCGCATGACCAACACCTTCGCCATCACCGGTGCCCACGTCGTCCCCGTCACCGCCCCTGCGTTCGACGGCGGGGCGGTCGTCGTCGAGGACGGGAAGATCACGGCGATCGGCCCGGACGTCACCCCACCGGACGGCGTGCCCGTGGTCGACGCCGCGGGGGCGTGGCTCGTCCCGGGCTTCGTCGAGGCGCACGGCCACGTCGGCATCCACGAGGAGGCGAACGGCGAGGCCGGCAACGACACGAACGAGATGACCGGCCCGAACATGGCCGGCGTCCGCGCGATCGACGCCGTCGACATCCAGGACGAGGGCTTCCGGGACGCCCTCGCCGGCGGTGTCACGAGCATCGTCGTCAAGCCCGGCTCGGGCAACCCGATCGGCGGGCAGACCGTCGCGATCAAGACCTGGGGCGGCCGCACGATCGACGAGCAGCTCATCTCGGACGCGGTCAGCGTGAAGAGCGCGCTCGGCGAGAACCCGAAGCGCGTCTACGGCGGCAAGGGACAGACCCCGTCGACCCGACTCGGGGTCGCGAAGATCATCCGCGACGCCTTCGTCGAGGCCCAGAACTACCGAGCCGCCCGCGACGCCGCCGCGGCGAAGGGCGAACCGTTCGCCCGTGACCTCACGAAGGAGACGCTCGTCCGGGTGCTCGACGGCGAGCTCGCCTGGGACCAGCACACCCACCGCCACGACGACATCGCCACCGCGATCCGGCTCGCCGAGGAGTTCGGCTACCGACTCGTCGTGAACCACGGCACCGAGGCGCACAAGATCGCCGACGTCCTCGCCGAGAAGGGCATCCCGGTGATCTACGGCCCGCTCTTCACGAGCCGGTCGAAGGTCGAGCTCCGCGACCGCGGCATCCCGAACCTCGCCACGATCGCCGCCGCCGGGGTCCGGGCCGCCATCACGACCGACGCCCCCGTCGTCCCGATCAACATGCTCGTCGACCAGGCCACCGCCGCCGTCAAGGAGGGCCTGCCGTGGCAGACCGCGCTCGAGGCGCTCACCGTCAACCCGGCGGAGATCCTCGGCTTCGGTGACCGCGTCGGACGCCTCGAGGTGGGCCGCGACGCCGACCTCGTCCTCTGGGACGGTGACCCGCTCGCCGCGACCAGCCGCGCCACGCGCGTCTGGATCGAGGGCGCCCAGGTCTTCGAGTGGGCCGACGGGCAGGGCGTCACCAGCGAACGGTGGTGACCAGGTGACGGACTGGAGGCACGGTGCTGGCCCGCACCGTGCCTCCCGTCCGTCCGCGGATCGCCACGGACCCGACCCGCACCGGTCACGCCTCGCGCGACAACAGGAAGTCGTTGATCCGCTCGGTCAGGTCGAGGTCCATCGCGCGCGCGACCCCGTTCACCGAACGGATCGGCGCGGCCTGCCGGATGCTCGACACGAGCCAGAGCGCGTCCGCGGCCTCGAGATCGGCCAGGGTGACCAGTTCGTACGCCGTCTCGATGCCTGCTTCCTCGGCGAACCGGAAGACGTCCGCCTGGGTCGTGCCGGCGAGGATCCCGATGTCGGTGCGTGGTGTGACGAGCCGACCGCCGACGGACATGACCAGGTTCGCGCGGGTGCCCTCGAGCACGTAGCCGTCGGTCGACACGAAGAGCGCGTCGTCCGCGCCGCGACGCACGGCCTCGCGCAGCGCCGCCATGTTCACCGCGTACGACAGCGACTTCGCGCCCTGCAGGAGCCACGGGGACGTGCGCTCGACGTCGTGCCGGTAGCCGCGGTCGAGCGTCACGACCGTGATGCCCTCGGTGCGAGCGTGGGTCTGGTCGCCAGAGGGCGCCGCGTACGCCCATCCCGTCGGACGGTCCGACCCCTCGACGCCGCGGGTGAGCACGGTCTTGACGAAGGCCTCGCGCACCGGGTCGAGCTCGGCGCAGACGGCCTCGATCGCACGGCGCCAGGCCTCGACGTCCGGCACCGGCAGGTCGAGCATCCGCGCGGACCGCTCGAAGCGGGCCAGGTGCGGCTCGAGCGCCTGCGGTCGACCATCGACCACGGTGATGGTCTCGAACACGCCGTCGCCGCGGATGATCCCGAGGTCCTGCACCTGCACGTGCTCCTCGAGCGGCGCGGCGAACCAGAACGCGTCGGCGTCCGGGTCGTGCGGCGCGGCTTCGCGGGAGGGCTGGTTGAGGATCGCGAGGACGGTTTCGGTCATGCGTCCATCCAACCGCAGCGCGGCTGGCCCCTCCACCGGGCCGTCAGCCGGCGTCGGGCAGCGCCCCCATGAGCTTCCAGACCGCCTCGGTCAGCTCCGGGTGCTGCAGGGCGATCCGACGCAGGCGGTGGTACTCCTCGCCCATCCGCGTCCCCTGCCCCGACGCCGGGTGCATCGACCACTGCGCGCTCCGCTTGCCGATCGCCGCATCGAGCTCGAGCGAGTCGGCGCGGAGGATGAGCACGACCTGCTCGTCGACCGTCGGCAGCGTCGGCATGAAGTCCCACGGGTCCTCGCCCTGGCGGCTCCGGTGCTCGACGAGCATCGAGATCTCCTCCGCGGCCTCGGCACGCAGCACTTCGAGGCTGCGCCCCGTCCTGCGGGACTCAGCCACGGTGCCCCCGCAGCACGCCTGCCATGCCACGAGCGTACGCCACACTGGGAGCGTGACCGAACGCGCCGACCGCACCGTCCAGCACCCGGCCGTGGTCGTCGTGTACCTGCTGCGCGACGGCGCCGACGGTCCCGAGGTCCTGCTCGGTGAGAAGCGTCGCGGGCTCGGCACGGGCCGTCTCGTGGGACCCGGCGGCAAGCGGGAGCCCGGTGAGGCGGCGGTCGACACCGCCGTGCGCGAGGTGGCCGAAGAGGTCGGCCTGCGGCTCGACCCGGCCGACCTGGAGGCACGGGGCACGTTGGACTACCGGTTCCCGTTCCGGCCGTCCTGGTCCCAGGTCTCGGACGTCTTCGTCTGCCGCCGGTGGCAGGGACACCCGACGGGCAGCGACGAGCTCGACCCGCGGTGGATCCCGGTGCGGGACGTGCCCTACGACGCGATGTGGGACGACGCGAGGTACTGGTTGCCCGGGGTGCTCGACGGGGGACGGGTCCGCGCGCGGTTCACGTTCGCCGACGACGACGCGACGGTCGCGGGGTTCACCCTCGCGAACGAGGACGCCGCCGCAGGGTTCGGCGGGTCGGACTAGCGGGCCTGCTGCGTGCGGGTGCTGCCCGTGCGGGCTTCCTCGGCCGCGGCGATGACGTCCGCGTCACCGCTGCGCCCACCGAGGGGGCGGACGAAGAAGTCGACGATGCCGAAGCCGATCGCGCCGATCATCGCGAACATCGCCCACCCGACGAAGAGGCCGGCGGTGTTGCGCCCGTCGGCCGGTGCGAGGAGCACGCTCAGCGCGTAGAGCACGACCGCGAGGGCGAGGAACACGACGACGACGGTCACGAGGACGCGGTGCCAGGCGATGCGCGGGGTCATCGGCCCAGGATACGCCCGGCGCGGCGGCCGTCCCGACGGGCCCGCCCGGACGGGCCCGCCCGGACGAGCCCGACCTGACGAGCCCGCCCGGACGAGCCCGCCGCGACGAGTCCGCTCTGGCGGGCGCCGGTGCGGTCAGCGCCGCGACCCCGCTGGCTCGTGTCCGCCGCGACCCCGCTGGCTCGTGTCTGCCGCGATCCCGCTGGCTCGTGTCTGCCGCGATCCCGCTGGCTCGTGTCCGCCGCGATCCCGCTGGCTCGTGTCCGCCGCGACCCCGCTGGCTCGTGTCCGCCGCGGTCAGCGCTCCGCGTGCCGACCGTGCGGGCGGTCGTCGGGACCGCCGCCGGCCCGGTTGCCCGCACGGGCGGGGACGTCGGAGCGGAGCGACGCGTCGGAACGCGCCGGGCCGTCGGACCGGAGCGGTGCCCTGGAGCCGTCCGTCCGCGGGACCGGACGGGTGCGTGGTCCGGCGGTCGAGCCTCCAGGCCGTGCGCCGGGCACGGGGCGCTCGCCGGACCGGATCACCGGGATGCGGCCCGTGGTCGCCGGGGCGTTCTCGAGGCCGTCGCGGCCGCCCATGAAGACGTCGCCGTCGGCGCGCTCGTCCTCCCAGCCGTCGTCGCGCAGCACCGTCAGGGTGCCGGTCTCGGTCGACGTGAGGCCGTGCCGCTCGAGCTCCTGGTCCCGCTGCTTGCCGAGGAACTCGCGGTTGGCGTTCTGCGCGTCCTGGAACATCGTCGTGCGTCCGGTGACGATCGCGCGGATGCGGCGGTGCTCCCACCACATCTTGCCGAAGTACATGAGCACGAGCCCGGCCCCGGCGTAGCAGGCCATCGTGACCAGGCCACGCGTCAGACCCGGGCCGACGCCGTAGACCTGGTGCTTGATCATGTCGACCATGCTGGAGCCCACGACGACGTTGTTCAGCCACGCGAACGGCTCCGGCATGAACCACTTCGGGTACGCACCACCGGAGGACGGCATCGACAGGAAGACGAAGCAGATCATGGCCGGGGCGGCGATGAACCGGCCGGCGAAGTAGCTCAGCCCGTTGACGGCGAGGCCGATCGCGACGATCCAGCCCCAGGCGATGAGCACGAGCGGGACGAAGTGCCCGTGGATCGCGCCGACGACAGGACCGGCGAGCGTGTTCGTGATGAGCGAGATGACGAGGCCGCCGACGACGATGACGGCCATGCGCGTGCGGTGCCGGAGCGGCCCGCCCATGATGCCGATGAACATCGCGACCATGTAGCCGCCGATGCACCAGGCGAGCATGACGTACATCGACACGGTGCCGTACTCGTCGTAGGTGGGCAGCGGGGCGAGCTCGGTGATCCTCGGCGCCGCCGCCCCACCGGCCTCGATCACGGCCGACAGGGTCGCGGGGACGAGCGAGGCGACCTGGAACTGGTGCGCGCTCGCCTTGAAGAACTCGTTCGCGGACGGGTCGTACGCGACGGCCATGCTGCCCGCGAGCACGTCGCGCTTCGCCGCGGCGAGGGAGTCGTAGGCGTGGAAGACGTACTCGCCGGGCAGGGCCTTGCCGACCGCGGCGACGAGCGTGGGATCGCTGCCGACCAGGGCCACGGGGACGTCGTGCGGGTGCGGGGCGTGGAACGCGAAGACGTAGCAGAGGCAGAAGCCCACGATGAAGAACAGCGGCATCCAGAGCTGCAGGCCGATGAGCTGCAGCGACGGGTGGAGCGTGCTGTACCAGCGGCGGTAGGCGCTGATCCGCTGCGGCTCGGGGACCGGTGCCTGGCGGACGCGGCGGTGGCCGGCGACGGAGGAGCCGCGACGAGGACGCGTGCCGCGGGTCGACGGGCGGGTGGTCCGCTTCGGTGGGAGGTCGTTCCGCGGGGTGCTCACTCGGCCACGTGCTCCTGTTCGTTGTCCGGAGCGCCAGGATACGCCGGGACCTCCGACAACGACCGGGGGAGCGAACCGCGCTGGGGACTCGGTCCCCGGGAGCGGTCCGTGGCCCGCGTCCGGTCGGAAGAGGGGCGGTCAGCTGCGGCTGCGCGACGCCTGGGCGGAGTCCATCGCGAGCTCCTCGGCGTCGAGCGTGACGAGGACGCGCCGCATGACCTCCTCGTCGAGGTTGCCCTTCTCGCGCTCCTCGAGGACGATCTCGCGGCGTCGGTCGAGGAGGTCGCGGCGGATGTCCTGCATCTGCACGCCGCGGAGCCGGGACGGCAGCTGCTGGTCCTCGGTCTCCTCCTCGATCGCGTCCTGCCGGAAGGTCTCGGCCGCGCGCTCGAGCCGGGCCTTGAGCCGAGCGACGAACGCGTCGGTCTGCTCGACCCCGAACCGCTCGCCCCACTCCGCGCGCCGCTGCTCGATGAGCTCGATCGCGGCCCGGGTGGTCCGCTCGTTGAGCCGCATCTCGCTCCGGACGTCCTCGATGCCCTCCTCCGGGTCCTGCACCTTGAGCGCGCGGATCACGAGCGGCAGGGTGAGCCCCTGGAGCAGCAGGGTGCCGACGGTCACGAAGAAGGCGATGACGAAGATGGTGTCCTGCGCGGGGATCTTCGTCGGGTTCGCGATCACGGAGACCGCGGCCGCGAGGGTCACCACGCCCCGCATCCCGGTCCAGGAGATGACGGTGAGCTCCCGCCAGTTCAGCTTCGGCTCCGCGGTCCCGCGCATCCACCGCAGGGACGGGTGCCCGCGGGAGAGGCGGACGCGCAGGGGACGGAGCCATCGGCCGTTGATGCGGTTGCGGACGTAGTTCTCGAAGACGAACAGCGGCCGGACGACGATCACGACGAGCAGGATCACGACGGCCGCGGTGAGCGTCTGCGCCAGGCTGCGCTCGCTGTCGACCAGGTCCTGCACGACGGTGTTGAGCTGCAGGCCGATGAGCGCGAACACGAAGCCCTCGAGGATGACGTCGATGCTCGTCCAGAGCGGGCGCTCCTGCAGTCGGGTCGCGTAGCCCTCCTTCGGCGAGTTGTAGCCGATGTAGAGGCCCGCGGTCACGACCGCGATGACGCCGGAGCCGGAGAGGTCCTCGGCGAGGATGTAGGCGACGAAGGGCAGCAGGATGCTCATGATCGTCTCGACCACCGGGTCGTTGATGCGCATCCGGATCCAGTGCACGAGGACGCCGAGCACCCCGCCGACGACGAGGCCGACGCCGATCGCGAGGCCGAAGATGCCGAGGTCCTGCCAGATCGTCAGCGACGTGCCCGCGATGATGAGCGTGAACACCCGGACCAGCGTCAGCGACGCCGCGTCGTTGATGAGGCTCTCGCCGGAGAGGACGGTCATCACCCGGCGGGGCAGCCCGAGCTTGCGCCCGATGGCCGCTGCGGACACGGCGTCCGGCGGAGCGACGATGGCGCCGAGGAGGATCGCCGCGGGCAGCGTCATGTCCGGGATGAGGAAGTACGCGACCACGCCGACCGCGAGCGCGGTGACGATCACGAGGAAGATCCCGAGGCGGCGGATCTGCTTGATCGAGGTCCGGAAGCTCTGCCACGACACGTCGAGCGCGGCCGAGTACAGCAACGGGGGGAGCACGACGGTGAGGATGACCTCGGAGTCGATCTCCATCGCGGGCAGGCCCGGCAGGAACGACGCCGCGAGCGCGACCGCGGTCACGAGCAGCGGCGCGGGGAGGCCCTTCGCGCGGGCGAACCCGGTCACCGCGAGCGATCCGATCAGCAGGATGAGGAGCTCGGCGGTGTCCATGAGGAACATTCTCTCATCGGAATGGTTCCGTTCCTGAACGGATCGACAGGCCCGGTGAACACGAGGTGAACGACAGGGTTTGTGCTCGGGGCGGTCGCCTGGGACACTTTCCCGCGGTGGACATCACACTCATAGTCGTCCTGGTCATCGCGTTGGCCCTCTTCTTCGACTTCACAAACGGTTTTCACGACACCGCCAACGCGATGGCGACCCCGATCGCGACCGGCGCCATGAAGCCCAAGGTCGCGGTCACCGTCGCAGCGGTGCTCAACCTCGTCGGTGCGTTCCTCAGCACCGCCGTGGCGACCTCGATCTCGCACGGCCTCATCAACGAGGGGCCCGGCGGCGTCGCGATCACGCCCGAGATGATCTTCGCCGGGCTCATCGGCGCGGTCGTCTGGAACATGATCACGTGGTTGCGCGGCCTGCCGTCCTCGTCGTCGCACGCGCTGTTCGGCGGACTGATCGGTGCCGCGATCGTCGGCGCCGGGTTCGGGTCCGTGAACTACGCCGCGCTGCTGACCGTCGTGATCATCCCGGCGTTCCTGTCGCCCGTGATCGCGGCGCTCGTGTCGCTCCTGTCGACGCGCATCGCCTACCGGATCACGCGTCGGCCGGTGTTCCCGAACGAGCGCGGCGGCTTCCGCTTCGGCCAGATCTTCACCAGTTCGATGGTGTCGCTCGCGCACGGCACGAACGACGCGCAGAAGACGATGGGCGTCATCACGCTGACGCTGATCGCCTCTGGTGCGCAGTCCGCGGGCCAGGGCGTCCAGTTCTGGGTCGTCGTGGCCTGTGCGCTCGCGATCGCGCTCGGCACCTACACCGGCGGCTGGCGCATCATCCGCACGCTCGGGTCGGGCATCACCGAGATCCGCGCGACGCAGGGCTTCGCCGCCGAGGCGTCGACCGCGGCCACGATCCTCGCGTCGAGCCACCTCGGCTTCGCGCTGTCCACGACCCAGGTCTCCTCCGGGTCGATCATCGGCGCGGGCCTCGGCCGTCGTGGGTCGAAGATCCAGTGGTCGACGGCCGGCAAGATCGTCATCGCCTGGTTCATCACGTTGCCCGCGGCCGCCGCGGTGGGTGCCGTGGCGTCGGGCATCGCGCGCATCGGCGTCCTCGGCCTGGTCATCGACGCCGTCGTGGGTGCCGCGGTGATCCTCGGGCTCTACCTGTGGTCGCTCCGGAAGCCGCACGAGCAGGCGATCGAGGTCGACGTCGCCGCGAACGCGGTGCTGACCCGGAAGGAGCGTCGCGACATGCAGCGGAAGAAGCGCGCCGAGGTCGTCGCCGCCCGCCGTGCCGAGCTGAGCCGGGAACGAACGCTGCGCCGCATGGCCGCGCGCAAGGGAGGACGTCGCTGATGGGCATCGACTGGCTGGCGTTCCTGTCCGTGGCGGTCGCCTCGGTCGTCGCCGCGTGCTTCGTGGTGACGGTCTACTCGATCGGCCTCCGGTTCTGGAGCGCGGCGGACACCCGCGCCGGCAAGTACACCGTCAAGGAGGACGGGACCGTCGGTCCGGCGACCGCGGGGTTCCCGCTGCCGGGGCAGACACCGCCCGGGGTGCGGCTGTACCGCTCGCTCGCGATCGTGTGCTTCGCGGTGAGCGCGGCCGCCGTGCTGTACGGCATCTACCTGATCGTCCCGCAGTTCCACTGACGCGCACCGCGCGCCAGAATCGCTGCCGCGACGAGGAGACGGCCGGGAGGCGCGTGGCGGCGTCGCCACGCG
>CAJYUW010000033.1 GCA_913778205.1 uncultured Curtobacterium sp. | reverse complement strand
GTGGATCGCGGGCGTCGAGGCCTGCGCGGCGTTCACACCGAACGCGGCGCCACCGAGGACGAGCGCGCCGGTCGTGGCGAGGGTGATCGAGGTCTTCAGGCTCTTGCGCATGATGAGTTCCTTTGCTGTGTCGCGCTCGGCGCGGCGTTCGATGGCGCGCCGAACCCACCCGATGACGGGTGGAGAGAACCAGCAGCTGCGGCTGGTGAGCGCTCCGGGTGGTTCCCGGTCTGTGCAGGGGATTCGGCACCCACGGCGAAGTGGTTTGGGCGGAGACGACGCCGTTACCGTTCTGTGACAAAGCCGCTCGGGAGGCCGTCCGGCGGGGCGAGGTGAGCGGCGCGCGGGCCGGTCAGCGCCGGGCGGGGAGGTGCACGGCCTCGAGCACCTCGGTGCCCATGGTGCGCAGGGCGTCCACGACGGCGAGCCTCCGCTGGAGCGTCGCGTCGTCGAACGTCACGGTGGCCGCGTAGCTGACGGACGAAGCCGGCCCGCGGAGGATGCCGGCCTCGGCGCGGACGCCGAGCGACGACCCCGTGACCGAGACGGCCTGGAGCCCGTGGTCGAGCGACCGGTGTGCGAGCGGGTCGAGCCCGAAGGAGCCCGCCACGAGGGACAGGTCGCTCGACAGGGAGAGCCAGCCGAGCACCCGGTTCGAGACCGCCTCGTCGACGACCTCGCCGAGCGCGAGACCCCGCATCAGCCAGCTGAGCTCAGCCGTCGCCGCGACGGACACGTCCGGTGCGTCGTCCGGCCCACGGCGGTCCCGGACGCGGTCGATCAGGGCGGTCCGCTCGATGCCGAGCGCCTCCGCACGCTCGCGGACGGCGTCGATGCCGACGGTGGACAGCAGCGCGTTCATCGCCCAGGCATCGGCGGTCGCCCCGACGAGCGTCGCGAGGTCGGACACCTGCATGGTCGACTCCTGCAGGAACTGCCACAGTCCGGCACCGGTCGCGGTGTCCCGCGCCATCCGCTGCAGCCGGTCGCCGTGCAGACCGCCGTCCTCGAGCTGCGCCGCCACCTCGATGAGCAGCAGCACGCGTCCGAGGCTGGCCACGGGCTGGACGTGGGTGTCGTCGACCGCGAGCAGCGCCTTGCCGGACGACGTGTCGATGACCGAGGCGCTGACCCCCGCACCGTCCCGCGCCAACGCGCCCAGTGCCTCCAGGGTGGCCCCGAAGCGTTCGTCGGCGCCGCCGCGGTGGCGACCGTGCGCCCGGCCGCCCCGCGCGCGGTCCGCGTCGCTCGCGCGACCGGCGTCACCGCCCGCGGGGCCGTTGCGGCGGCGCCGGGACGGCGGCGCCGCGTCCGGCTCGACCATCACCAGATGGCGACGCGCTCGGCCGGGTCGAGGTACATCGGGTCGCCCTCCGTCACGCCGAACGTGTCGTAGAAGCCGTCGATGTTGCGCACGACCTGGTTGCAGCGGAACTCGTTCGGGGAGTGCGGGTCGATGCTGAGCAGGCGCGCGGCCTCCTCCGGACGGATCGCCATCCGCCAGGCCTGGGCCCAGCTGAGGAAGAAACGCTCCGCGCCGCTGAGACCGTCGACCACCGGGGGCTCCTGGCCGTCGAGGGAGAGCAGGTAGGCCTTCCACGCGATCGAGAGCCCGCCGAGGTCACCGATGTTCTCGCCGATGGTGAGGGCGCCGTTGACGTGGCCGTCGGGCACCTCGGTCGGGACGAGGGCGTCGTACTGAGCGATGAGGGCCTTCGTGCGCTCCTCGAAGGCGGCCCGGTCGGCCTCGGTCCACCAGTTCTGCAGACGGCCGTCGCCGTCGTACTGCGACCCCTGGTCGTCGAAGCCGTGCCCGATCTCGTGGCCGATGACGGCACCGATCGCACCGTAGTTGGCCGCGGCGTCGCGCCCGGCGTCGAAGAACGGGAACTGCAGGATGGCGGCCGGGAAGACGATCTCGTTGAAGCCCGGGTTGTAGTAGGCGTTGATCGTCTGCGGGGTCATGAACCACTCGTCGCGGTCGATCGGCTTGCCGATCTTGCCGAGCTCGCGGTCCACCTGGAAGCTCGCGACGGCTCGGACGTTCCCGATGAGGTCGTCGGCGGAGACCTGCAGCGCGGAGTAGTCGCGCCACTTCACGGGGTACCCGATCTTCGGCGTGAACTTGTCGAGCTTGTCGAGGGCACGTGCCCGGGTCTCGTCGGTCATCCAGTCCAGGCCGGTGATGCTCTGCCGGTAGGCCTCGACGAGGTTGGCGACGAGCTCGTCCATCGTCGCCTTCGAGGTCTCGTCGAAGTGCTCCTGCACGTAGATGCGGCCGACGGCCTCGCCCATCGCGCCCTCGACCAGCGACACGCCGCGCTTCCACCGCTCGCGCTGCTTCGGCGCACCCGTGAGCGCCGTTCCGTAGAAGGAGAAGTTCGTCGCGGAGAACGCGCTCGTCAGGTACGCCGCCGAACCCCGGACGACCTGCCAGCGCAGCCAGTCCTTCCAGGCCACGAGCGGCTGCTCGCGCAGCAGCCGGGCGAGCCCGGTCACGAACGACGGCTCGCGGACCACGACGGTCTCGAACGCGCCGGTCGGGGCGTCGATCGCCTCCCACCAGCGGCGGAGGTCGATGCCCTCGGCGAGCGCGGCCACCTCGGACCACGGCAGCTTGTTGTAGGTCTTCTGGCTGTCGCGCGTCGTGACGTTGTCCCAGTGCTCGGCGGCGAGGGCGGTCTCGAGGGCGACCACGTTGTCGGTGCGGCCGGCTGCGTCGTCGAACCCGGCGAGCGGGAACATCGCGGCGACGAACTCGCGGTACTTCGTCCGGATGTCGGCGAAGCGGTCCTCGCGGTAGTACGACTCGTCGGGCAGGCCGAGGCCGCTCTGCTCGAGGAAGACGACGTAGGACTCCGGATCGCCCGGATCGTTGTCGACGAAGAGCTGGAGGAAGCTCGGGAGCCCGAGGCGCTCGAACCGTCCGACCATCCGCACGACGTCCTCGACGGAGTCCACCGCGTCGACCTCGGCGAGCAGCGGCTCGATCGGGCCGGTGCCGAGCGACTCGAGCCGCTGCTCGTCGGTGAACGAGGTGTACAGGTCCCCGACCTTCCGTTCCTCGGTGCCGGGCTCAGCCTGCTGCGACCGCTCGACGATCTCGCGGACGGCGAGCTCGGCCGCTTCCGCGAGGATCGTGAACGACCCGTACCGCGCCTTGTCGTCCGGGATCGGGGTCGCGGCGACCCACGTGCCGTTGACGTGCCGGTAGAGGTCGTCCTGCGGTCGGACCGACGCGTCGAGCTCGTCGGTGTGGATGCCTGAGGTGCTTGCGACGTCGGTCATGCGTCCACGATAGCCACCGGACCGGGAGCGGAACGGAGCCGCGGATCAGCTCTGCCCGGGTCGACGACGCCGCACCGCCCGGACGGCGAGGAGCACGCCGGCACCGAGGGCGAGCAGGCCGGCCGCGAACCCGATCGCGGCCGACGGGTCCGCGCCGGTGAAGGCGAGTGTCCCGGTCGCCGCTGCGGCCGGCTCCGGCTGGTCGTCCGTCAGGGGACGTGCTGCGGTGCCCGCGCCCCCCGGTCGCGTCCCTCCCGGTCCGGGGGATGCTCCCTCGACGGGCTCCGGACCGACCGGGAGGGCCGGGAGGGCCACGCGGACCGAACCCTGCGGGCTCCCGTCGACCTCCTGGCGGACCACCACGGCGTCGGCCGGGAGGAGTCCGCGGTCGATCGTGACGGACCAGCGACGTCCGACGGTCGTGGAGACGGGCCGGCCGTCGTGGTCGAGGACCGCACGACCGGAGTCAGCCTCGAGCGAGATCGTCGCCCCGGGCTCGCCCGCACCCTCGAGGCGGATCGTCCCGTCCGGCTGCTCGTGCACGGTGGCGGTGGGAGCGACCGGCACCACCACGTCCTGGTCGGTCTCGCCGACCTGCTGGTCCCCGTCCCACGTCGAGACGGTGATGCGGAGCAGCCGCGCGTCGTCCCGGAAGGGGAGCTCCGCGGTCCACCGGAGGTCGTCCCCCACCTCGGCGACGACCGGACGCCCGTCCGGACCGGACACCGGCCCGTCGGGATCGGCGAACCGCAGGACCGTCCCCGCCGGGGCCCGCCCGGCCAGCGTGGTCCGACCGGTCTCGCGCGAGGCGTCGGCCCGGGTGACCTCGGCGTTCCCGGCCACGGTGTACACCTGGTCCACGCCGCCGTTGTGGGCGCCGTCGAAGTACTGCCACACCTCGACGTGGGACGGACCGAACGGCATCTCCCGGAGCGTGTGCGACCAGGTGCCGTCGTCGGCGACGTCGGTCTCGCCGATGACCGGCCCGCCCTCGGGGTCCGCGGCGTCCTCGCTCGCGAGACGGATGACGAGGTGCGCGCCCGGGAAGCCCGTGCCGTCCAGCGCGATGGTGCGCGTGATGCCGTCGACGACCGCGATCATCTCGGGCGCGCGCAGGATCAGGACCTCGACCTCGAGCTCGAGCGCCTCGTCGTCGGCGTCCGAGCGGATCTCCAGCACCCTGACGTCGCCGGGACGCACCGGGACCCGTGCCGTCCACCGACCGCCCTCGTCGACGTCGGCCTGGGTGCGTTCGACGGCGTCCCCGACGATCTCCACCACAGCGCCCGGTTCGCCGGTCCCGTCGAGGGTCACGATCCCGATGCCGTGCTCGATGGACCGCACGCCCGCGGTGAGTCGGCGCTCATCGACGGGTCCCGGTGCGCCGACGCTCGTCGCTGGACCGGTCGCGGCACCGGTCGATGCCGTGGCCGCCGCGGCGGGGACCGCTGCGAGGGCGGCGGTCGTGAGGGCGACGAGGGTGAGCAGCGCGGCGCCCGTGGCGCGCTGCGTGAAGTGGTCTGACACGAGGCCTCCTGACGGTGATGTTCCACACACCGTATCCCGGTTCCACAGATGCGCAAGGGGGTGTCGTCACGGGACCGCGGTGGCACTACCGTCGTCTGCATGGGACTCCCTTGGAAGCTGCACGGCGACGGTCGGACCGTCTCCGCGACGACGATCGTGGCCCCGGACGAACGCCTGGGATGGGGCCGGACGATCGGGCTCGGCGTGCAGCACGTCGTCGCGATGTTCGGCGCGACCTTCCTGGTCCCGCTCATCACGGGCTTCCCGCCGTCGACCACGCTGCTCTTCAGCGGCGTCGGGACGATCCTGTTCCTGCTGATCACGGGCAACCGGCTGCCGAGCTACCTCGGGTCCTCGTTCGCGTTCCTCGCCCCGATCGGCGCCGCGACGAAGATCGGCGGCATCCCGCTCGCCCTGTCCGGCATCATCGTCGTCGGCGCGCTCCTCGCGGTCGTCGGGCTCGTCGTCCACCTGGCGGGCGCCGGGTGGATCGACCGCCTCATGCCCCCGGTGGTCTCCGGCGCGATCGTCGCGCTCATCGGCTTCAACCTCGCCCCGGCCGCACGGGACAACTTCGTCAAGGCGCCGGTCATCGCGCTGATCACCCTGCTGACGATCATCCTCGTCACGGTGCTGTTCAAGGGGCTCGTCGGGCGGCTGTCCATCGTGATCGGGGTCACGGTCGGCTACCTGGCCGCGGTGGTCGCGGGCGAGGTCGACTTCTCGAAGGTCGCCGCGGCGCCCCTGATCGGTCTGCCGACGTTCACCGCCCCCGCGTTCGACGCCGGCCAGCTCGCGATCTACCTCGGGTTCGTGCCGGTCGTCCTGGCCCTCGTCGCCGAGAACGTCGGCCACGTGAAGGGCGTCGGGCAGCTCACCGGTCGCGACCTCACGCCGCTGACCGGCCGGGCGCTCTTCGCGGACGGCGTCTCGACCGTCCTCGCGGGCATCGGCGGCGGGTCCGCGACGACGACCTACGGCGAGAACATCGGTGTGATGGCCGCGACTCGGGTCTTCTCGACCGCCGCGTACTGGGTGGCGGCGATCGTCGCGGTCCTGCTCGGGCTCTCACCGAAGATCGGGGTCATCATCTCGTCGGTCCCGGCCGGGGTGCTCGGCGGCGCGACCACGGCGCTCTACGGCCTGATCGGCGTCATCGGGATCCGGATCTGGGTCGAGAACCGCGTCGACTTCGCGAAGCCGAAGAACCAGCTCACGGCCGGCATCGCGCTCATCATGGGCATCGCCGACTTCACGTTCTCGTTCGGTGGCGCGAGCTTCGGCGGGATCATCGTCGGCACCGTCGCCGCGATCGTGGTCTACCACCTGATGGACCTGATCGGTCGGGCACGCGGGACGGATCCGGCGACCCCGGTCGCGTCGGAGGCGGCCCACGCCGCGACCGCCGCGGTCCCCGTGGAGCCGCGCGTCGACTGACCGACGCGGTCCCCGTGGACCCGCGCCTCGTCCTCGCGCTGCCACGCATCGGCCTGGAGGCACGGTGCAGGTCCGCCACGCATCGGCCCGGAGGCACGGGGCAGGTCCGCCACACGGCGGCCGGGAGGCGCGTTGCGGCCCTGCCACGCATCGGCCCGGAGGCACGGCGCAGGTCCGCCACCCACCGACCCGGAGGCACGGCACACGCCCGCCACGCGACGGCCTGGAGGCGCGGTGCGGACCCGCCACGCGCCTCCAGGCCGCGTCGGCTGGTCGGAACGGACCACGCAGGCGGGTGGGCCAGCACAGACCGGTCAGCGCAAACCGGTCGCCCCGATCGCGAGCTGGACCACCCCGAGGACGACCAGCACGACGACCAGGGAGCGGGCGCCCCACTCGGCGATCCAGGAGCGCATCGCTCGGAGCGGACCATCGGCTCGCCGACCGAGCGCCAGCGCGAGGACGACCGGCAGCGCCACCACCGAGCCCGAGGCCAGGACGAAGAGCAGTCCGACCACGACCGTCTGCAGCGCCGCGGGGTCGCCGTCACCGAAGGTCAGGCCCGCGGCGAGCGCCAGCACGAGCGACTTCGGGCTGAGGAACAGGACCGCACCGAGGAGGAACGACCGGCCGGGCCCGAGGGCCTCCATCGCGTCCGCCCAGCGGGAGCTCGCCGGCGATCCGTCGGGCAGCCGGCGGTTCGCCCACTGCCACCCGGCGAGGACGAGGAGCACCGCGGCGGCCACGAGCGCGACGATCGCCTGTACGGGAGGCCCGTCGCCCGTCGGCGCCGGGAGCCGCTCGCCGACCGCCACCGCGACGACGAGGGCGACCGCCACGGCAACGGTCCAGCCGACCGCGCACGCCGCGGCCGACCCGTACCCGCGGCGGTGCCCGAGCAGGAACACGACCGAGGCGACCGGCAAGGGGCTCAGCGCGATGCCGGCGGCCGCCGGGACGAGTGCCGCGATCTCCACGATCGGAGCGTAGTGCGGCCGTCGCTGCCCGGTTCCGCGACGACGCGCGGGTCCGCCGCGGGCCGGGCCGGGAGCGACGTGGGTCGCGAGCGACGCGGGTCGCGAGCGACGTGGGTCGCGAGCGACGTGGGCCGCGAGCGACGTGGGCCGGGCGCGACACGGATCGGGAGCGACAGGGGCCGGGTGGTCGCCGGCTGGTCGCCGTCGGCGATCGTCGTGGCGGATCGCCGACAGAATGGTCGCGTGCCCCGACCGATCCTCTCCGCGGACCCGGGACGCCGCGCGGTCGACCGGGACATCGTCCGTCTCGCCGTCCCGGCGCTCGGTGCGCTCGTCGTCGAGCCGCTCTTCCTGCTGACGGACACCGCCCTCGTCGGGCACCTCGGGCAGACGCCGCTCGCCGCCGTGGGGATCGCGAGCGCCGTCCTCCAGACCGTCACGGGGCTCCTCGTGTTCCTCGCGTACTCGACCACGCCCGCGGTCGCTCGCGCGCTCGGTTCCGGCGACCGGCGCGGTGCCGTGCACGCGGGCATCGACGGCATGTGGCTCGCACTCGTGCTCGGGGTCGTGCTCGCCCTGGTCGGCTGGCCGCTCGCGGGACCGCTGGTCGACGCGTTCGGCGTCGCTCCGGACGTCTCGGCGGCGGCGACCGCCTACCTCACGCTGTCGCTCGTCGGGCTGCCGGGGATCCTCGTCGTGACGGCCTCCACGGGCCTCCTGCGCGGGCTGCAGGACACCCGGACGCCGCTCGTCGTCGCGACCGTCGGCTTCGTCGCGAACGGACTGCTCAACGCGGTGCTCATCTACGGCGCGGACTGGGGCGTCGAGGGGTCGGCGGCCGGGACCGTGGTCGTGCAGTGGGCGATGGCGGGCGTGTACGTCGTCATCGCGGTGCGGGCGGCGCGGGCCTCCGGCGCACCGCTGCGTCCCGGGGCGTCCGGCGTCGTGCGGGCGCTGCGGTCCGGCGCATGGCTGTTCCTCCGGACGGCGTCGCTCCGGGTCGCCATGCTCGCGACGATCTCGGTCGCGGCCGGCCTCGGCACGACCGGGCTCGCCACCACGCAGGTCGGCCTCACGGTGTTCTCCACGCTGGCGTTCGCACTCGACGCCCTCGCGATCGCCGGCCAAGCGCTCGTCGGACACGGCCTCGGCGCGCGGGACCCCCGTCGCGTGCGGCTCGTCACCGGCCGGCTGGTCCTGCTCGGCATCGCCGGCGGTGTCGTGCTCGGCGTCCTGACCGCGGCGGCGAGCGGTGTGCTCGGGCCGGTGTTCTCGGACTCGGGGGCGGTGCAGGCGGCGCTGCCGCTCGTCCTCGTGATCGTCGCGATCGGGATGCCCGTCGCCGGGTACGTGTTCGTGCTCGACGGGGTGCTCATCGGCGCCGGCGACGCGCGGTACCTGGCACTCGCCGGAGTCGTGAACCTCGTCGTGTACCTCCCGCTGCTGTGGTGGGCGGGCGGGACGCTCGCGGGGCTCTGGGCGGCGTTCGCGCTCGGGTACATCGGGGTGCGGGCGGTGACGCTCGGCCTCCGGGCGCACCGGCGCGGGTGGATCGCGGCGGCGCTGGCGCGCTGAGCGACATGGGCGGGCTGGACCGCCCGCCGGCCGTGCTGCCACGGGACTCGGGGTGCGCGGGCCGCGGTCGCGGTCGTGCTGGCACAGCGACAGTGTCGTCGTGTCGTTCTCGCGGAAGCGACTGATCCCGCCGAGGCCATGGCGGCGAACTGTCGCTCTCGCGGGAGCGACACCCCAGACCCGCGCGCGGCGCGGCCGCGTCAGCGCGGGGGCGGCGGCGCCGTCGTGTCGCCGATGCGGAGCTCGGACCGGAAGGCGGCTGGCTGCGCCGGAGCCCCCTCGAGCATGGCGATCGCCGCCCGGGCCGCGGCCTGCCCCTTCTGCACGAACGGCTGCACGAGCGTGGTCAGCTGCCGGATCGGGGTCCGGTGGAACAGGCTGTCGTCGACCGGGATGCCGTCGAACCCCACGACGCTGACGTCCTGCGGCACCCGGAGTCCGGCGTCGAGCGCCGCCGAGATGACCCCGACGGCGAGGACGTCGCTCTGCACGACGACCGCGGTCGGACGGGGACGGTCCGGTGCGAAGACCATCGCGCCGGCGATCCGTCCCTCCTCGACCGAGCTGCCCGCGGCCTCGACCGCGGGCGCGGCCGGGAAGACGCCGCGCACACCGCGGAGGCGCTCGAGCGACGTGTGCCCGATGCCCTCGGCCTCGCGCTCGGGCGTGATCGGTCCGCGCCGGTGCGTGCCGTCGAGCGGGAGCGTCACGACGACGACGTCGGTGTGGCCGAGGTCGCGCAGGAACGCGGCCGCGCGGCGCGACGCCTCGCGGTTGTCGAGTTGGACGGGCACCGCCCCCTCGATGTCGTCCGCCTCGATCGCGACGACGGGGATGTTCCGGCGACGGAGCACGGCCACCGCGGGGTCGATCCGGACGTTGCAGCCGACGAGCACGACCGCGTCGACCGGGGCGTCGACGAGGGGTCCGACGAGCCCGGCGTCGTCGAGCGGACTGCGGACGAGGAGCAGGGACGTCCCGGCCTCACCCGCGACCTCGGCGATGCCGTCGAGCGTCAGCACGTTCACCGGGTCGCGGAACGCGTCGCTGAGCCGTTCGTCCATGACGACCCCGATGACGCCGGACCGGCCGCGGCGGAGGGACCGCGCACGGGGGTCCGGACCGCCGTAGCCGAGCTCCGCAGCGGCTGCGAGGACACGCGCTCGGGCCTCCTCGGAGACCGGTCCGGCTCCGCTGAACGCGAGCGACGCCGTCGACGGGGCGACCCCGGCCGCCCGCGCGACCGCCGCGAGGGTCGGTCGCGCGGTGCGCCCACCGGTCGTGGGTCGCGCCGCGCGGTTCGCGCTTGCCGGTTCGTCCATCGCCCGTTAGCGTAATCGTCATCGATGGTCGAATCGATTCGACCGGAGCGCCGACACGCACAACGGCCGACGCACCGACCCGAACAGCACCGACGCACCGACCCGAACGGCACCGACGCACCGGCTCGCACAGCGCCGACGCACCGGCCCGCTCGGCGCCGACGCACCGGCTCGCACAGCGCCGACGCACCCGCACAGTGCCGCGTCGACGAACCCGCCCCCGACACCCAGCACCACACCCAGCACGACACCCAGCACGAGACCCGGAAGAGCACCATGACGACGACGTCCGCCCGCACCGCACCGACCACCCGTGCGTGGATCACGGCCGTGTTCGTGGCCTTCACCATGTCCGGCCTCGCGATCGCCACCTGGCTCGGTCGGATCCCGAGCGTCCGGGACTCCCTCGACGCGACCACGTTCGAGATGGGCCTCCTCGTGCTCGGCATGGCGGTCGGCTCGATCGGTGGGCTCACGTTCGCCGGGCACATCGTCGCCAGGGTCGGCGCCCGTCGTGGTGTGCAGGTCGCCTCGGTCTGCCTCGCGGTCGGGATCCTCTTCGCGGGCTTCGCCGTCACCTTCGGGTGGGGTTTCGCCGCGATCTGGATCGGCCTCGTGGCGTTCGGCTTCGGCAACGGCCTCGTGGACGTCTCGATGAACGTCTCCGGCGCAGCCGCCGAGAAGGCCGGCGGCCGCACGATCATGCCCCTCTTCCACGCGGCGTTCAGCGTCGGGACGCTCGCGGGCGCCGGCGTCGGAGCCCTCACCGAGGCGCTCGACGTCCCGGTGGTCCTGCACTTCGCGGTCCTCGGGGTCATGACGTGCGTCGTCATGCTCGCCGCCGCATCGCGCTTCGGCGACGAGCACCGGTACGACGAGCACGAGGGCACCGAGACCAGCCCGGCCCCGGTGCAGCTCACCCGGTGGCAGGTGTGGGCGCAGCCGTCCACGCTCCTCATCGGCGTGATCGTGCTCGGCATGGCGCTGGCCGAGGGTTCCGCGAACGACTGGCTGCCCCTCGCCATGATCGACGGCCACGGACTCGACAACGCGGCGGGCTCCGCGGTGCTGACGGTGTTCCTCGCCGCGATGACCGCGGGACGCATCGCCGGGAGCCCCCTCATCGACCGGTTCGGCCGCGTTCCAGTCCTCCGGGTCAGCGCCGCCGTCGCCGTGGTCGGCCTCGGGCTGCTCATCTTCGTGGACGTCATCCCGATCGCGATCGTCGGCGTGGTCCTGTGGGGCCTCGGCGCGAGCCTCGGCTTCCCGATGGGCATGTCCGCCGCGGCCGACGACCCCCGTTCGGCCGCGCTCAAGGTCAGCGCCGTCGCGACGATCGGGTACGTGGCGTTCCTCGCCGGCCCGCCGCTGATCGGCTTCCTCGGCGAGCACATCGGCCTGCTCGGCGCCCTGCTCGTGGTGTTCGTCTTCATCATCGGCGCGGGCCTGGCGTCCGGTGCCGCCCGCGAGACGGGCGCAGCCGCCGAGACGCTGCGGAAGCGACGCACGCGCGGCAGCGGCAGCGGCACCGGAAGCGACAACGGCGCCGCCGGTGCCCGCGGGGCAGCACGCGGCCAGCAGGCGGACGCGACGCGATCCGGTGGAGGCGAGCCGCGCCTCCAGGCCGACCGACCGGACCACGCGACGGACGACACGACGGCGGACCCGGCGTCGTCGGGCGGGGCGCGCACCGACCGTTAGGATCGCCGGGTGCGTCTCGTCATCGCCCGCTGCTCCGTCAACTACGCGGGGCGACTCTCGGCCCACCTCCCCCTCGCCACGCGCCTGCTCATGCTGAAGGCGGACGGCTCGCTGCTCGTGCACTCGGACGGCGGCAGCTACAAGCCGCTGAACTGGATGAGCCCGCCCTGCTCGATCGAGATGGGCGAGCCGAGCGACGAGCAGGCCGCGGCCGGCATCACGCAGGTCTGGACCGTGACGCAGAAGAAGACGCAGGACAAGCTCGTCGTCAGCTTGTACGAGGTGATCGCTGACGAGACCCACGACCTCGGCGTCGACCCCGGTCTCGTGAAGGACGGCGTCGAGGCGCACCTGCAACAGCTCCTCGCCGAGCAGATCGAGCTCCTCGGCGACGGGCACACGCTCGTCCGGCGGGAGTACATGACCGCGATCGGGCCGGTCGACATCCTCGCGCGCGACGACGCGGGCGCGAGCGTGGCGGTCGAGATGAAGCGCAACGCGAACATCGACGCGGTCGAGCAGCTGACGCGGTACCTCGAGCTCATGAACCGCGACCCGCTGCTCCGGCCCGTGCAGGGCGTGCTGGCGGCGCAGACGGTCGCGCCGCAGGCGCGCACCCTGGCCGAGGACCGCGGCATCCGTGTCCTGGTCCTCGACTACGACGCGATGCGCGGCATCGAGGGCGGGCACACCCGCCTGTTCTGAGCGGGGCCACCCCACCGCGCGGCCGGAACCGGGTTCTGGACACAGCACCGCGATGTTCCACGGTTCCGTGTCCGGAACCAGGTTCCGGACGTCACGGCCGGGAGGCGCGGCTCGCCCCCGGCAGGCACCCGCCGGGCCTCCGGATGGTCGCCACCACGGCCCGACTAGGCTGGGCAGGACATGACGCGCCCGTTCTCCGCCATCCTCTTCGACCTCGACGGCACCATCAGCGACTCCGCTCCGGGCATCCTCGAGAGCATGACGCACACGTTCCGCACCGTGGGCGTCCCCGTGCCGGACCACGCGACGCTCATGTCGTTCGTCGGTCCGCCGATCCTCGACACCTTCCGCGACGCCATGGGCATGGACGAGGCGCAGGCCGACCACACCCTCGCCGTGTACCGGGAGCACTACCTGTCGCACGGCGCGCTCGACTCGCGGATGTTCCCGGGCATCGACGTCGTCCTGCACACACTGCACGAGGCCGGCCTGCCGATCTCGACCGCCACGAGCAAGCCGGAGACCCCGGCGACGTACATCCTCGAGCACTACGGGCTGACCGGGGACATCGACATCATCACGGGTGCGAGCGACGACGAGGTGCGCAGCGCGAAGGCCGACGTGGTCGAGGAGGCCCTGCGCCGACTCGACGCCCGCGGGTTCGACGTCAGCCGCCCGGTGCTCGTCGGCGACCGCCTGCACGACGTCGAGGGGGCCGCCGCCCACGGGGTGCCGACGATCTTCGCCGAGTGGGGGTACGGCTCCCCCGCCGAAGCCCAGGGCACCATCGCGCAGGCCGCCACCCCGCTCGACCTGCTCCCGATCCTGCTGCCGTGACCGGCGCCGTCCGCACCGGGCTCCGCGGGGCCGCATGGCTGCTGCCCGCCGCCATCGTCCTCGTCGCGCTGAACTTCCGCGGGCCGATCGTCGCCCCGGCCCCGGTCATCGGGGACATCCGCGCCGACCTCGGCCTGACCGCGACCGTCGCCGGCCTCCTGACCACCATCCCGGTGCTGTGCTTCGCCCTCGCGACGCCGCTCGCGAGCTGGGTCATCGCGAAGGCCGACCCGGAACGCGCGGTGTCGCTGTCGCTCGTCGTGGTGCTCGTCGGCACCGTCATCCGCTCGCTGCCCTCCACCGCCGGGCTGCTCACGGGCACGGCCGTGATCGGGATCGGGATCACGATCGGCAACGTCGTCGTGCCCGTCGTCATCCGGCGGGACACCTCACCCGAACGCGTCGGCCTGGTCACCGGGGTCTACACGTCGGCGCTCAACGTCGGGTCGATGACCACCTCGCTCGCGACGGCGCCGATCGCCGCCGTGTGGGGCTGGCCGGTCGCGATCGCGCTCTGGGCCGTCCTCGCCGTCGTCGCCGGTCTCGCGTGGACGTACGCCGTCGGGGCGCGGGCAGCGTGGCGGCGCCCAGCCGTGGCGGAGCCCGTGGTCGAGACCGGGCCCGTCGACCAGGTGCTCGGCACGGGGTCGGTCCGCACGGTGCCGGACACGACCTCGGCCGGATCGGTCCGTCCCGCGCGTCGGCTGATCACGTGGGGGCTGACGCTGGCGTTCGGCGGCCAAGCGTTCTCGTACTACGCCCTCACCGCGTGGATCCCGACGCTGCTGCACGACGAGATCGGGTTCTCGAAGGAGTCCTCCGGTGCGAGCTCGTCCGTGTTCCAGATCCTCGCCGTCGTCGGCGCCCTCGGCGTCCCGGTCCTCGCGGCGAAGTGGCGGCCACGGGCGATCATCGCGCTCGTCGGGTTCCTCTGGCTCGCGATGCCGCTCGGCCTGCTGTTCGCCCCGCAGCTGTGGTTGCTCTGGTCGATCCTCGGCGGAGCAGCCCAGGGCGGTGGCATCACCGTCATCTTCATCGTGATCGTGCGGATCGTGTCGAGCGACGCCGACGCACGCCGGATGTCCGCGTTCGTGCAGGGTGGCGGCTACCTGATCGGGTCCGCGGGGCCGCTCGTCGCCGGCAGTCTGCACGGGGCCACCGGGGACTGGACGGCGCCGCTGCTCGTCGTGCTCGTGGCGGTGCTGACCCTCGGCGTCGTCGGGTCGGTGGCGGCGCGGCGGGTGGCCTGAGTCGTCACGACTCTTCCGTGCTGGGGCGCGACAGCCAGCCGCTTTGCAAAACGTTCACATATCCAGACCCTCAATTATGAGGTAGAGCGAAATACCGGTTGCCGCGAGGAGTGCTAGAAAGGCCACAATCAAAAGGCCAAATCTGAGCGCCCTATGCTCTTTCAGTATCGACGAAGAGATCGTCAGGAGTAAGATCATCAGCCCAATCCCTTCAATAGCTATCGCCGTGATATTGCCCATGTCACAGTCCTGGATTGATCGCACAAGCGATCGTATACGTCAGTTGATCTCGGCCAATTGGACAGTTCGGCAGATACTGCGAATCCGACGACCACGGCAAACGAGACAGCACCCAACAGCAGCATCGTGATAGCCCCTGTTTGCTTCACGACCGACTCCCTCACCTAACCGCAGCAGCGACGGTCTCCGTGACCTACGATTCGACCGAGCAGCCGTTGCGTACCAATGCTCCACCCACAGTTACAACACACGAGGACTGCCGAGCGCGCGACATTTATCCGGCGGAGCTGTCAGTGTCCGAGATTCAAAATTGCTAGGCCGACGAGCATGCTGACTACTCCTGTTGCTGCCGCGATCAATCGCTCTCGCATCGAGGAGGGCTCCGTTCGCTGCCGCTTGATGACGTAGGGAATGCAGGCGACACCGCCGGAGTTCAACGGCTGCCCACTCGTTCGACTTGTTGCCGGCACCGTAGGTGATCTTCGGGTACGCCGCCCAGGTCGTGGGTGCCGTGTCTGGCGTCGCGTTGGCTGGGGAGCCGAGCCAGGTGTCGGTGCGGCGGCCGTGGTCGTCGATACTTTTACTTGCCTTTCCGACGCAAACGGTACAGCCCGGAGATCACACACGCGATCCCCCCGACAGCGAGAGCGACCTCTATCACAATCGCGGGCAACCCGGATCGACCGATGGACTCGAGCGGCTGAAAAGAAGATACGAAAAGAGCTGCCAAACCGAAGGCCAGCACACCTATCACCAGCGTCGCCGTTGGTCCCGTGCGTTTCATTCGCCCTCCTCAATCAACCGAAGCAGCACTGGCTTGACTGCTCACATACTCGCCGAGGGCGAAGCACCCGAAACCGACGACGGCGGCTCCGACCCCCGCGGTGCCTACTCCGACAGCAGCAGCAGTAAGCCCGCAGCCTATCTCAGCCAAGGAGCCTGCGATATAGCCAGCAGGGGTACCTTCACCGCTGAGCGCTCCATAAGTCGAATAAAGTCCGGTGGCAGCTGCTAGACCGCGTACCAATCCAATCGCTCGGCCGGACGGGTCGAAACTGTTGATGGGGTCGTCCGCCGCGTACGCGTATCGGTTGGCGTTGGTGGGGTCGAGGGGTGCGTCGAGGGTGTCGCGTTCGATCCACCCGCCGGTCGCGCTGGTCTGCCACCGGTATCCGAACTTCGTGAGCCCGTTGTCGGCGCTGCTCGAGCGGAGCCCGGCCTTGAACCCGTACGGGTTCTGCTGCCACTGCACGCTGGCCTTGTCCTGGTCGGTGATGCGCTCCGCGCCGTAGGGGTCGTAGTGCACCTCGTACGCCTTCTCGGCGGTGTCGGTGATCGCTGCGGTCGGGTTCCCGATCCCGTCGACGACCCACATGCTCGTGGCACCGTCGGTGGTCTGCAGGTCCATCGGCTGCCCGGTCACGGGGTCGCTGATCACGGATGCGGTGCCCGTGTCGGCGACGGTGCGGCTGGTGATCACGGGAACACCGTGCTGGTCGGTGGTGCCATAGGTGTAGTCGTACTCCGCGCCCCCGTCCGTGGACTGCGACAGCAGCTTGTTCATGTCAACTCCGGCGTACCACTCGAGGGGGTCGAACGGTGGGCGGAGGACCGGTACGCGCGCGACCCTGCGCCGCAGCTGGACGCCGCACGCCCCCGCCCGCACGTCGACACAGCACGACGGCCCCGTCCGCAGCCGCTCAGCAGCGGGGACGCGGCACCCGGTCATCCCCGTCCGCCATGGTCCTCGGGTGGACACCCGACGACCCGCACGGTGGCGGGACCAGCACCTCGGCGCACGGCTGGCGCTCCTCGCCGTCCTCGCCGGCATGACGGTGCTCACCGGATGGAACGCGGCTCGGTGCGGCGCGTCGAGCTTCTACGCCGCGAGTGCGCGCTCGATGTCCGAGTCGTGGCCGGCCCTGCTCTCCGGCTCGTTCGACCCCTCCGCCACCGTGACCCTCGACAAGCTCAGCGGGTTCGCGGTGCCCCAGGCCGCGAGCGTCGCGGCGTTCGGCATGTCGACGGAGGCGCTCGTGTTGCCCGAGGTCGTCGCGGGACTCGTCACGGTGTGGGCGTGCGCGACCGTCGGACTCCGTTGGGCAGGCGTCGGTACCGGGTTGGTCGCCGCCCTCGCCGCCGCGACGACCCCGGTGTTCGTGTCGATGTTCGGGCACCCGATGGAGGACGGCATGGTCACGGCCGCCCTCGCCGTGGCCCTCGTGTGCTGGCAGCGGGCCGCGATCACCGGCCGGTGGTGGCCGCTCGTCGCCGCGGGGCTCATGGTGGGCGTGGGGTTCCAGGCGAAGATGCTGCAGGCGTGGTTCGTGCTCCCGGCGCTGGTGGTCGGCACGCTGCTCGCGTCGGCCGCTCCGGACGGCGGTGTCCTCTCCCGCGCGCGACGCCTGGCCCGTGCGGTGGTGCTCGGCGCCGTGGCGGTCGCAGCCTCGCTCGCGTGGGTGGTCGGGCTGACGCTGACACCGGCGGGCTCGCGTCCGTGGATCGACGGCTCGACCAAGGACAGCCCGTTCGCGATGGTGTTCGGGTACAACGGCGTCGACCGGTTCCTGCCGGGGCTGGTGCCGGGAGCGGTGGTGGCGGGCACGGAGCCCGGTCACGGGCACGAACGGTTCGGCGGTCCGGGCGGGGTCACGAAGCTGCTCGACCCGCACCTGGCGTCGCAGGTCGCCTGGCTCCTGCCCGCCGCGCTCTTCGCGATCGTCGTCGGGTCGGTCGTCGTGCTGCTCCGACGCCGGTCGTGGCCGTTCGGCGGCGCGCTCGACACCCGTGCCGGGACCGCGGTGCTCGTCGTCCTGGTGGTGTGGCTCACCACCGCCGCCGGGGTGCTGTCGGTCGCGAGGATCCCGCACACCGCCTACGTCGCGGCGATCGGCGTGCAGCTCGCCGTCCTCGCGGCCTTCGGCTGGCGCGGCGCCGTCGGCCTCGTGCGCGCGCACTCGCCGTGGCTCCGGGGGCTCCCGGTCCTGCTCGCCGCCGGCCAGGCGGTCTGGTGGGGCGTCCTCGCGCGCGGGACGTCGATGCCGGCCGGGCTCGCCCGACCGGCCCTCGACGTCGCGGCCGGCGTCCTCCTCGTGACGCTCGTGGCGGTGGCCTGGCGACCCCGTGTGGACCTGCGCCGCCGGGCGGAGCCGCACCGCGCCTCCCGGCCGGCCGTCGCGCGAGCGACCATCGCCCTGACCGCCGGGCTGGCGCTCGTCGCCGGACCCGCGGCGTTCTCGCTGCAGGCGCTCGACGCGACCCGCGACGGCAGCGGCACCGAGGCCTCCGTGGGTGGGTGGCAACGTGGAGCCGACGGGAGCTACCACGTGTCGCCGGCCGACTGGCAGGGCGGCACCCCGACCGCGTTCAGCCCGCAGGACCGGGCCCTCGTCGCCATGGTCCGCCGGCTCGACGGGTACCGGTCCGACCTGCCCCTGTTCCTCACCGACACCTGGCGGATCTCGGCGCCGGTCATCGACGCGACCGGGCTGCCGGTCCTCACCGACGGTGGCTTCAGCGAGACGGTCCCCGTCTTCACGCCGACGCAGATCCGGGAACGGATCGCGCACGGCCTCCGGGTACTCGTCGTCGAGGCGGGGGCGCCCCGCACCGACCCGGTACTGCGAGCGGCCCTCGCCGGTGGCTGTCGCGCGGTGTCCGACGTCGACCCGACCGCGGTGCCGCCGGCGCAGCCGTGGATGGTGACCCGGATCGGGTGGACGGTGTGGCGCTGCGGCCTCCCGGGCCACTCGGTGGACCGCCTGCACGGGATCGTCACGCACCCGCTCCGCACGCCGGCGGACGCACGTCCGCGACGGTCGCGCGCGGTCAGCGCTGCTCGAGGACCTCGCGCAACGACATCGGCCGGCGGCCGGTGACCCGCTCGACGTCGCCGGAGACGTGCGCGAGCGCACCCTCCGCGATCGCCGTGTAGGTGCTCACCCAGGCGTCGGCCTGCCACGGCTCCGGGTCCCAGCGTGCCCGGGAGGCGTACGCCTCCTCCAGCGTCTCCGGGTGGTAGGTCACCGTGCGCCCGCGGACCTCGCTGACGGTCGCCGCGGCCTGCTCGAGGGTGATCGGCGCGGGGCCGGTCAGCTCGTAGGTGCGGTCGAGGTGTGCGGCCGGAGCCTGCAGGACGGCGGTCGCCACCCGGGCAACGTCGGCACGGGCGACCGCGGCCATCGCTCCGTCGGCGGCCGGGCCGCGGATCACACCGTCCTCGCCGACGAGGTCCTCGACGAAGTCCAGGTAGAACGAGTCACGCAGGAACGTGTGCGCCATCGAGGTCGCGCGGATCGCCTCCTCGGTCGCCCAGTGGTCGCGGCCGAGGGTGAAGGTGGCGTCCGCAGCGGCGCCGACGAACGAGGTGTAGACGACGTGCCGGACCCCGGCGGTCGCGGCTGCGGCGACGAAGGAGCGGTGCTGCGCGAGTCGGTCCCGGGCCTCGGCGCCGGAGACCATGAGGAGCGTGTCGACGCCCTCCAGGGCCGCGCGGCTCGCGTCGGCGTCACCGTAGGTCGCGCTCGCGACCTCGGTGCCGGGCAGCTCCGGCGCCCGGGAGGGGTCGCGGACGACCATGCGGAACGGCACGTCCGCTCCGGCGAGCGCACGGGCGACGGCTCCCCCGATGTTGCCGGTGGCTCCGGTGACGGCGATGGTCATGGTCGGTCCTCTCGTGTCGTGCTGCGGCTGGCGACGGGGTCGGGGTCGGTCAGGTCGCGGGGACGGCGTGCGACGGACGCCGGGTCACGTCCGCACCGTCCTGGAGGCACGACCCACCCTGGCAGCGACGCGCTCGGCGTTCACGCCGTCGACCTCGAGCGCCCAGGCGCGGGCCGCCTCGTGGTCGCGGCCGTGCCGCATGTGACGGCCCACCAGGCGGTCGACGCGGACGGCGTCGTCGACGACGCACGCCCAGGTCTCCGTGAACAGGTCGACCAGGCCGGCCCAGGGCTCGTCGGCGTCGAGCAGGTAGTTGCCCTCGGTCACGACGAGTCGGGCCGTCCGCGGGACCGCGATGCTGCCGGCGACGGGTTCGTCGATCCGTCGGTCGAAGTCGGGCGCCCAGACCACCGGCTCGGTGTCCGCGGCGAGTCGACGCACGAGCGCCACGTAGCCGCCGGCGTCGAAGGTGTCGATCGCACCCTTGCGGTCGTGCCGCCCGAGCGCGTCGAGGGCCGCGTTCGCCAGGTGGAAGCCGTCCATCGGCACCTGCACGGCGAGACCGGAGCCGAGGCGGTCCCCCACCGCGGCGACGATGCGCCGGGCCAGGGTGGACTTCCCGGCGCCGGGAGCGCCCGCGATCCCGAGGACGACCCGGCGGTCGGTGGTCGCCAGGTCGACGGCGCGCTCGACCGCCTCGTCGACGGTCATCTCCGGCTGCGGCACGCCGCCATCCTCGCAGGCGGGGTGGTCCGGTCGCACGCTCGGTGGTTCACTGGCCGCATGGTCGACGCGACGACGGCGTTCAGCGGCTTCTCGGTGCGTGACGTGCCGGAGGCCCGGGCGTTCTACGAGGGTGTGCTCGGGGTCCCGGTGGTCGAGGAGCACGGCATGCTGTCCCTTCGGGTCGGCGGGACCCGAGTGCTCGTCTACCCGAAGGGTCCCGCGCACGTGCCGGCGTCGTTCACGGTGCTGAACTTCCCGGTGCCGGACGTGGACGCGGCCGTCGACGAGCTGAGCGCCGCCGGGGTCGTGTTCCTGCACTACGACGGCGTGACCGACGAGCGCGGGGTGAACCGGCGGGGCGGCCCGCTGATCGCGTGGTTCACCGACCCGTCGGGCAACGTGCTGAGCGTCGTCGAGGAGTAGACGACCGGTCAGCGGGTGAGTGCGCCGGCCCAGGCGAGGGCGATCGGCACGAGGAGCCCGTGGCGGTGGTGGGGCAGTTCGGCGATCGGGATCCACCTCGCCTCGTCCGTCGAGCCGTCGAGCTCGTCCCGCAGCGTCCCGCCCGTGACGGAGGCCCGGAACACGACCTGGACGGCCTTCATCGGCCGGCCACGGGCCCCGGCGTGCATGCGGCGCTCGGCCGGGACGACGTGGTGGCGGATGCCGAGCAGCGGACCGACGACGGCGTCGAGGCCGGTCTCCTCCTGCACCTCGCGGACGACGGCTTGCTCGACGGTCTCGTCGAACTCGACACCGCCGCCGGGCAGCGTCCACGTCCCGGCCTCGGGGAACCGGAGCTTCGCGAGGAGCACGCGGTCGCCCTCGGTGATCACGGCGTAGGCCGCGAGCCGGGTGTCGTAGTCCGTGTACTCCATCACCCGACCATGCCAGGAACGCGGGTGGGACCCGCTCAGCCGCGCCGTGCCTCCCGTCCGACACCCGCGCGCCGGGTGCCACCGGGGGCGCGCGACCGCGTGGTCACACCCGTGTGGCCGTGCTCCAGCCGACCCGGAGCCGGGCGACCGCCCGGTCGAACGCGTCGAGCACCTCGGTGTCGTCGCGCAGCACGGCCTGCAGCTGGAGCCCCTCGAAGAGCGCCACGAGCTGCTCGGCGGCGTGCCGCGCGGTCGTCCCGCGCGGCTCCCGTCCGGCGACGACGTCCCGCGCGAGGCCGAGGGTGACGTCGTCGAAGGAGCTCGCGTACTGCGCCCGGAACCAGCCCTCGGCGGGGTGGCCCGGGGTCGACGCCGCGCTGAGGAGCGCGATCCGCAAGCGGACGAGCGACGGCTCCTCGCGGCCCGCCTGCAGTCGGGCGCGCAGGTAGGCGACCACCCCGTCCCGCTCGGCGACCGGCCGGAGCGCCCGTCGGCTGCCGTTGTTCCAGCGGTCCATCACCGCGACGACCAGGAGGTCCCAGAGCGGGTAGGCGCGGCGGACGTCCGCGTCGTCGAGCTCGGCGGCGCGGGCGACCTCGGGGTACCCGATCGTGTGGAAGTCGCCGGACCGGAAGGCGGTGATGGCTCCGTCGACGACGCGGGACCGCAGCTCGGCTCCTGGTTCGGACATGCCGTCGATCCTGTCGCCGGCACCGGTCGCGGAGCATCGCCCAGTCCGGGGGTCAGCCGCGGTCGAAGGCGATCGTCTCGTCGTCGTCGGACGTGACCCGACCGGTCCGCGCGAACTCCGCCCACACCGCTCGCAGGCGGCGCCCCCGCTCGTCCACCGCCGCCCAGTCGCGCTCGGGCACGAACGCCGACCCGGCCCACGCTGCCCGCCCGCCGAGGAGCATCGGGAGGTCGCTCATGTGCACGGCGCCGGTCGGACGCGCGGTGGCGCCCCGGAGCAGTCGGTACGAGGTCGCGTTGCCGCCGGCGGCCCGGTGCCGGTCGCGGAAGCGGCGGACGTCGCGGCCGTAGACGATCTCCGACAGCGGCCGGACGAGCAACCAGCGCACGAGGGCGCGGAGCGGACGGCGACGCGTGGCCGCGGCGAGCACGGGGACCGCGCGGACGAACATCGCCGCCTCGTCGACCGCGGACCCGATGAGCACGTCCACCCGGGGTGCCGCCGCGCGCCAGGCGTCCGCGGCCCGGGACTCCTCCGGCAGCGGGGCCTGTCCGTACTGGGTCCCGAAGGGCATGCCCCCGCGGAGGCCGAAGGGCGCACCGGCCCTCGTGCCGAGCACCTGGCGGCCGAGCACGTCGTCGAGCGGTGTCGTCGCATCGACGACGCCGACCGCGCGCAGCACCGCGCGGCTCATCCGGGCGCGGCGACGGGAGATGCCGAACGGGGCGCTCTGGACGACCGCGCGTCGGAACAGGCCCTCGGTCCCGCTGCTGATCATGAGGTGGGCGATCGCGTCGCCGCCGGCCGACTGCCCGAACAGGGTGACCGCGTCGGGGTCGCCGCCGAAGGAGCGGATGTTCGTGCGGACCCACCGCAGGGCCTCGATCAGGTCGAACAGGCCGAGGTTCGCGGGGACGCGGTCCCCGTCGCCGAGGAACCCCAACACGCCCAACCGGTAGGTCACCGAGACGACCACGACCCGCTGCTCCGCGACGAGGTCGTGCGCGTCGTGGATGGGGAGGTCGCCGCCGCCGATCACGTACGAGCCGCCGTGGACCCACACCATGACGGGGAGCCGCTCGTCCGGACGCACGTCGGCGGGCAGCGTGACGGTCAGCCGGTGGCAGTCCTCGTCGACGGCGAGGTGCTGCATCGGCGGCAGCAGCTCGTCGACGAACGCGGCGGGCTGCTGCGGGGGGACCGGTGCCGGGGTGACCGCGGCGAAGGGTGTGGTGAAGGCCGGCGCCGGTCGGGGACGGCGGAAGCGCTCGGCGACCGCGTACGGGATCCCCTGGGCACGGACGACGTCCCCGTCGACGCGGGCCTCGACGGTGCCGACCGGGGTCTCGAACGCGCGCAGGTCGGTCATGCGCACCACGCTATCCGCGGAGTACCCCCGACCGGTGCAACACGACGTCGAAAACTACCCACCGGGTGGTTTTTCCGGTAGCGTCGTGCTCGATCTCGCCGTGGAGCATCGCTCCTCGACGGGCTGCGACCACCGTGCCGCGACACCCAGACAGGATCGAAGGAGCCTCTGCAATGCCCACCACCTCTGTGCAGCTGTACTCGCTGCGCGACGCCATCGCCGAAGACCTCGACGCGGCCATCGCCCGGGTCCGCGAGATCGGCTACGAGAACGTCGAGCCGTACGCGTTCGTCGAGCGGGCCGCCGACCTCGAGAAGGCCTTCGCCGCGACCGGTCTGCGTGCCCCGTCCGGTCACGTCGCCGTCATCGACGCCGAGGACACCGCCCCGATCTGGGACGCCGCGCAGCGCCTCGGCATCGAGACCGTCATCGACCCGTTCATCCCCACCGACCGTTGGCAGACCGCGGACGACGTCAAGAAGATCGCCGACCGGGTGAACGAGCTCACCGCCGAGGCGGCCGGTCACGGCCTCCGGTTCGGCTACCACAACCACCAGTGGGAGTTCACGAACAAGGTCGACGGCCGCACCGTCTACAACCTCTTCGTCGAGCAGCTCGCACCGGAGACCGTGCTCGAGGTCGACACCTTCTGGGCGACCGTCGGCGGCGCGGACGCCC
The DNA here is from genome assembly GCA_913778205.1 of uncultured Curtobacterium sp. GTDB lineage: Bacteria > Actinomycetota > Actinomycetes > Actinomycetales > Microbacteriaceae > Curtobacterium. The sequence continues at coordinate 13,998 of CAJYUW010000033.1, read as the reverse complement.
CGGCCGTGCTCCGCTCGCTCGGTGACCGCGTCGTCGCGATCCACGTCAAGGACGGCAAGGTCGACGGCGACATCCTGACCGCGCTGCCCTCGTCCGAGAGCGCCCTCATCGTCCCGGAGGCGCTCCAGCGCGCCTTCGAGAACCAGCGGCCGGCGGGCCAGGGCGACGTCGACGTGGCGGGCATCCTCGCCGCTGCGCCGCAGGCGATCCGCGTGGTCGAGTTCGACGCGTACTCGGGCGACGTCTTCGAGGGCATCGCGGAGTCGCTCGAGTGGCTGGAGACCAACGACACCGCGGGGAGTGCCGCGTGAGCCGCGTCGGCGTCGGCATCATCGGTGCCGGCAACATCTCCGACCAGTACCTGACGAACCTGACGCAGTTCGCCGACGTCGAGGTCCTCTTCGTCGCCGACCTCATCCAGGAGCGCGCGAAGGCCCAGGCCGAGCAGTACGGCGTCCCGTCGTACGGCACGGTCGAGGAGCTCCTCGCCCGGGACGACATCTCCATCGTGGTGAACATCACGATCCCGGCCGAGCACGCGAAGGTCGGCCAGCAGATCATCGCCGCCGGCAAGCACACCTGGAGCGAGAAGCCGGTCGCCACGACGGCGGAGGACGCGCAGGCACTGCTCGCCGCCGCCGAGGCCGCGGGCGTCCGGTACGCCACCGCGCCGGACACCGTGCTCGGCGCCGGCATCCAGACCGCGATCCGCGCCATCGCCCGAGGCGACATCGGCACGCCGCTCACCGCGACGACGATGTTCCACGTGCCCGGCCCGGACCAGTGGCACCCGGACCCCGAGTTCCTCTACGCGCAGGGCGCCGGCCCGCTGTTCGACATCGGCCCGTACTACGTCACGACCCTGCTCCACGCATTCGGCTCCGCCTCGCGCGTGCAGGCCGTGTCGTCGAAGTCGCGCGAGACCCGCGTGATCGGGTCGGGTCCGCGCGCCGGCACCGAGTTCCCGGTCGAGGTGCCCACGCACCACGCCGCGCTCATCTCGTTCGCCGACGGGCAGTCCGCGCAGACGACGCTGTCGTTCCAGCACGCGCTGCCCCGCAACGGCTTCGTCGAGATCAACGGCTCCGAGGGCACGATCGTGCTGCCGGACCCGAACGTCTTCGACGGCGACAGCACGCTGTGGACGCTCGGCAGGGACGAGCCGACGACACTGGCGCACACGGGCTCGACCTGGGGCCGTGGCACGGGCGTCGTCGAGATGGCCCGCGCGATCGCCGAGGGCCGTCCGGAGCGCGCCTCCGGCGCCGTCGCCTCGCACGCGCTCGACGTCATGCTCGGCATCCGCGACGCGGCCGAGTCCGGTCAGGCCGTCGAGATCACGTCCCGCATCACGAAGCCGGAGCCGCTGCCCGAGGACTTCGACCCCGCGGCAGCGGTCCTGGCCGAGGGCGTGAACGCCTAGGTGTACCGCGATCCGGGGGCCGGTTCCGTCAGGGACCGGCCCCCGGTGCGTTCCCCGCCCCCGGCACCGACGGCCTGGAGGCGCGGCTCGCCCCCGTCACGTCGCGCACGTGGGTGCGCTCCGGTGGTGCAATGGAGCGAGCCCGACGGACGGGCAGGAGAGGCGAGGATGCCAGCACCCACCAGCGACACCGAGGTCACCTACCCGGCCGGGGACGTGACGAGCACGGGCACCGTCGTCCACGTCGAGGCGACGGGCGACGACCGCTGGGCCGTGTTCCTCGACCGCACGGCCGCGCACCCGGTCGACACCGCGTGGCCGGACCAGCCGGCCGACCGCGTCACGCTGACCGCGGGGAGCACCCGGTGGGACGACGTCGAGCTGCGCGTCGCCGGGTCCCAGGACGGCACGGTCCGCATCGGCGACGACCTGCCGGTCCGCACCGGGACCGAGGGATGGGTGTTCGCCGTCGCGCACGTCGTGGCGGGCGATCCCCCGCAGGTCGGTGAGCGCGTCACCGTCGACGTCGACCCCGCGTTCCGAGCCGCACTCAGCGTCGGGCACACCGCCTGTCACCTGGCGTCCCTCGCCCTCGACGCCGTGCTCGAGGAGCACTGGAGCAAGCCCGCGCCGGAGGATGCGCTCGGCCACCCGGCGTTCGACTCGCTGGCGATCACCCGGTCCTCGATCGGCCCGTACCGATCCGAGGACGCGTACCGCATCGGCAAGTCACTGCGGAAGAAGGGGTTCGACCCGGCGGCGTTCGACGATCCCGACGCCGTCGCCGCGCGGATCACCGAGCAGCTCCGCGCCTGGGTCGCCACCGGCGGCGCCGTGCGGATCGACGCCGACGGACCCGGCCTGTCCGACCGACGACGGTGGACGTGCGAGCTCCCCGAGGGCGTCGCGACGATCCCCTGCGGCGGGACGCACCCGACGAGCCTGTCGGACCTCGTCGACCCGAGCGTCGCCATCGTCGTGGAGGACGTCCCCGGAGCGCGTCTGGTCACGATGACGACCACGCTGACGCCGCGCTGAGTCGAGCCCGCACACCGTCAGCGAGCGCCGGTCGTGCAGCGCGCCCGGGCCGCGCCACTCGGGCAGCGCCGATCGGGCCGCGCCGGTCGGGCAGCGCCGATCGGGCCGCGCCGGTCGGGCAGCGCCGGTGCCCGCGGTCAGTCCGCCCGGGGCACGATCTGCTCGAGCATCCGGAGCACCCGCTCGCCGTCCACGGCACCCGGGTCGAGCAGCCACTGCACCTGGAGGCCGTCGGATGCCGCGATGCTCAGCGAGGCCAGGTCGACCGGGTCGAGGTCGGCACGGATCCGACCGGCGGCCTGGTCGGCTCGGATGAGGTCGGCGAGCTCGGCGCGGAGTCCGGCGAACCGCTCGCGCATGAACTCGCGCGTCGCCGGGTGCCCCTCCTGCACGGCATCGGCGGACAGCGTCGTGTACAGCTGCACGAGTCCGGGCACCGCACGGTTCCGCACGGCACTCTCCCGCATGTCGCCGATCGCCGACTTCGGCCGGTCCGGGTCGGCCTGCGACCGCACCTCGTGCTCGTGGTAGACCGCGAGCAGCAGGTCGTCCCGACTCGGGAAGTAGTGGCGAAGGGCCGCGTGCGTGATGCCGAGCGCGTCCGCCACCGAGCGGAGCGACGACGCGTCGACGCCCTGCGCCGCGACCATGCGGATCATCTCGTCGAGGATCTGGGCCCGCCGCTCGGCACCCTTGCGGTACCCGCGTCGCTGCGGGACCGCGTCGTCGTCGGCGGAGCTGGTCACACCGTCAACTTACCGCTGGAAGGTTTTCCGCGCGAGCACCCCGTGGGGGTGCTCGCCGGCCGGTGCCTCACGCACGCACGGGCGGGACCGCGTCGTCGTCGGTCGGCTGCGGTGCACCCTCGGCGAGCGCATCGACGATCGCGGAGAGCGCCCGCGTGAGGACCTCGTTGTCGTCGTCCGAGAGCCCCTCGAGCACGGCGACCACGGCCTCGTGGAAGGGGGCGTAGGACGCACCGATCATCGCGGCGGCCTGCTCGGTCGGCTCGAGCACCTGCTGCCGCCGGTCCGTCGGGTGTGCGACGCGTTCGAGGTCCCCGGACGCGACGAGGCCGTCCACGAGCTTCGTGACCGAGGCGTTCGAGATCGACAGCATCACGGCCAGGTCCTTCGGCCCCATGGGGCGTCCGTCGCGGTGCGACTGGAGCAGGTACCGCAGCGCGAGCGACTCGTTCTCCGACAGTCCGGTGTCGACGCGGGCCGCCTCGACCTGCTGCTCCTCGGCGTGCTGCAGACGCAGCAGTGCGTCGACGGCCGTCCGTGCGGCGGCGGACCGGGGCTGACGGGCGTAGAGGTGCTCGTGCTCGCGTCGGACGACGGTCAACGGCATGCGTGCGGGACTCCTCCGGGTCGGGCGATCGGCCGGGTCAGACGACCGGTGCCGAGAAGAAGTCGGCGTAGGACGGTTCGGACGGCTTCGACAGCAACGACGGGTCCTCGATCCGGCGCTGGACGAACGCGTCGATGACCGCCTGGTCGGTGAGGCCCACCCGCGGGTGGCTCCGCCCGACGGCTGCGAGTCGCGGCATCCCCGCGTACGTGCTCTGCATGTCTGATCCCGCCTTCCTGCCGTGTTCGAGGTGTCCGGAGCGGACACCTCGAACTCTTTCACGACGTGAACGGTTCGCGCAACGAACGGTTCACGTCCTGGACGATTCACGCACTGGACCATCCGGACGGTGTCGTCACGTCAGCATGCCGACGGTCATCAGGGCGACCGCCGACCCCATCGTCACGGTCTCGATGAGGGCCAGGACACCGGTGCCACCTCGGCGTCGGTCACGGAGGCAGGCCCTGGCCATCGCGACCGTCAGCGCGAGGTACCCGACCGTCAGTCCGGCGAGCACGACGGTCCACGTGCCGCCGAGCACTCCCCCGTCGCCGTGCATGCCCGACATCGAGCCGTGCATGCCCGACATCGAGCCGTCGTCCGACATGCCGACGCCCATCGCGCCCATCACCAGGAGTCCGAGCGCCCCGTGCAACCGCGCGGACCAGCGCGGCGCGGCGCGGCGTGGGCGGTCCCGCTGTACCCGGTCGACGGCGGCGAGCGCGACCGCCAGCGACACGAGGACCAGGAACCAGGCCGCGCCCGGGAGGACGCGGGGCGCGACGAGCCCGTCGATCATCGCGGCGACCATCGCGACCGCCGCGACGACGTCCACCGCACGGCCGGGGCGCCAGGCCCCGACCGTGCAGCACGCCCCCGCGGACGCCGGCAGGACGGCGACCAACCCGAGGACGTCGGTCACCTCAGTGCCCGCCGTGGTGCGAGCAGTGCGCGTCCGCGGCGGCCGACACCGCGGCCGGCACGTTCAGGGCGGGGTTGCGCGGGAAGAAGCCGTACGGCTTCAGCGTGAACTTCGCGTAGTCCACCGGCATGACGGGCCAGTCCTCCGGGCGGGGGAAGTGCGTCGGGCCGAAGGTGTGCCAGAGCACGATGTCCTCGCCGTCGAGGGACCGGTCGGCCTGCACGTACCGCGCGACACCGTCACCGCCCGGGTTCTGGTGCACGAAGTCGCCCGCCGCGTACTGCTCGGCCGGGTCGTACTGCGTGACGTACAGGTGCTTCCGCGCGAACTCGGCACGTGACGCGACCGACGACGAGTCGTCGGCGAGCAGGACCGGGGCGTCCTGCGGGTACAGGACGTACCCGGTCGGACGGCCGAGGTGGTTGCGCTCCTCGGTGTTCGAGATGAACCAGGTCCGACCACGGGAGGCGTCCGCGAGCCGTCCGGCGTCCGCCTCGGACGCGATGCGCGTCGCGCGCTTCGTGAACGCGTTCCCGTGCTCGTTGCCGGGTCCGACCGGCACCCGGACGGCGTCGATCTCGTCCACGGCGTTCGTCAGTCCGTCCACGGTGACGTCGAGCCGCGCGGAGAACAGGTGCTGGTGGTACGGGGCGCCCAGCCCGGGGGCGACCTCCGACGCGAACCCGTAGTCCGCCCCGTCGGCGTCCCGGCCGGGGTAGGACGACGTGAACAGGACGCCGGTGAGCTTCGCCTCGCACTCGATCGTGCCGTCGAGGTAGAGGTACCAGTAGAAGCCGTAGTCGTAGTTGCCGACGGTCGTGAAGAAGGAGACCACCAGGCGACGGGACCGACGCACCTCGTGTGAGCCGGTGTAGATGTCCTCGTGCTTCCAGAGCGTGCCGAAGTCCTCCTCGTGCATGCAGATGCCGTTCGAGATGGTCTGCGGGTTCCCGAGCTCGTCGGCGAGGACGGCGTCGAAGTAGCGGATCTCGCCGACGCAGTCGCAGCCGAGCTCGAGGGAGTTCGTGAACCGGCCGAACAGGTACTCGCCGGTGTCGAAGTAGTTCTGCCAGAAGCGCACGGGCGAGGGGTCGCCGTACGGGACGAGCATCTCGTCGATCGACGCGCGGTACACGATCGGACGCAGGCGGTCGCCGTCCTGCCAGGAGAGCTGGCGGAGCACCAGGCCCTCACGCGGGTCGAACCCGACCTGGAAGCGCCAGTTCGCCCACTCGACGAACTCGCCGTCGACGGTGAAGGACGGCCCCTCGGGCTGGGTGATGACGATCGGCTTGAGGTCGAGCGGCTCGCCCTGGAGCTCGGGGTCGTCGAAGTTGCCCGAGGTCGCGGGCACGGGCATGTCAGCGGTGTCGACGATCCGGGTCACCGTGCGGTTCGCCGCGTCGACGTACACCGAGAGTCCGTCGACGGGGTGCGCCCAGACGTGGTCGGCGGGGTGGTCCTGTCGGAAGGCGAGCACGCGGAGGATGCGCCGACCCTCCTCCTCGGGGAGGCCGTAGTACCCGGCGGACAGCGGCACGCACTTCACCTCATCGACGGTCAGGCCGCGCGCAGCCAGGGCGGCCACCCACCGCTCGTCAGCGGCCGCGATCTCCCCGACGGCGTCGAACTCCTCGATGAGCACGGGGAGCTGCCCGCGCGATCCGTCCAGGACGTCGGTACGGAGGACGGTGCCGGCGTCGATCGAGACGACGTTGTCGGTGGAGCGCCCGGTCGCCATGTCGAGGAGCATGACGCGTGCGCACCGATCCGGTGCCGGTCCGGTCCCGGCCTGCCAGGCCAGGACCTCGCGCTTGTGCGGTTCGGCGAGGCCGACGTAGGCGAATCGTGTGGTGTCGGTCCAGTCCTGCTGCGCCGTCACCACGTCGCGGATGCGGGTGATCTCCTGTGCGGTGAGGCTCGCCAGCGGGTGGACGGTCGAGGTGGCGGGGACGGTCGGTTCGGTGAGGGTCATGCGCGTGGTTCCTTGGGTTCGGCCGGGAGGCACGGTGTGGGTCGGTCGGTCGGCTCACGCCGACGAGGTGGGTCGCGTGGTGCGGGTCGGGTGCCGGTCACTGCTCCGCGTCGAGGCGGTCGAGCATCTGCTCGTAGCGGTCGCGTCGCCGCCGACGCAGGACCAGCGCCTGGACGACCCCGACCACGGGGACGACCACCACGAGGCCCGTGAGCACGGCGCTCACGACGCCGAACGCGCTGCGCCCAGCCGCGTCCACATCGCCGACCAGGGTGGGGAAGTTCGCCCAGATCAGGACGGCCGACGCGACCAGGCCGACGAAGCCGAGCAGGGGTGCGACGACGGTGTTCCAGACGCGCACGTCGGCGCGGTTCCGGCGGAAGTAGACGACGACGGCGAGACTCGTCGCCGCCATGAGCACGGCGATGCCGAGGGTGGCGACGCCGGAGAACCAGCTGAACACCTGCAGGACGGGGTCGAGTCCGAGGACGGCGAACAGCACGGTGAGCACGATCGCCGTGACGGTCTGCACGACGCTGGAGGTGTGCGGCGAAGCGTGGCGACGGTGCACGAGTCCGAGTCGACCGGGGAGCAGCGCGGCGTTCGCCATCGCGTGCTGGTACCGGGTGATCACGTTGTGGAAGGAGAGGACGCAGGCGAACATGCTCGTCAGCAGCAGGACGTTCAGGACCGCCTCGCCGGCGCCGCCGATGTACCGGGTGGCCGTCACGAGGATGAGCGACCCCGGGTCCTTCGCCGCCTCGGCGAGCACGCCGTCCGGCCCCCAGGCCATCACGAGCGCCCACGACGCGAGCGTGTAGAAGACGCCGATGCCGATGACGGCCGCGTAGGTCGCCCGGGGGATCGTGCGGTCGGGGTCCTTCGCCTCGTCGCGGAAGATCGCGGTGGCCTCGAAGCCGATGAACGCCGCGATCGCGAACATCAGGCCGACGCCCGGCGAACCGGACACGACCTGGGCCGGAGCGAACGGTGCGAGGGAGAGTCCGTCAGCGCCGCCCCGGGACACGACGGCGGCGACCAGGACCAGCACGATCCCCACCTCGGCGACGAGCAGGACGCCGAGGACCTTGCTCGACAAGTCGATGTGCCGGTACCCGAGGACCCCGACGAGCACGACGACCGCGAGCGACCAGACGTACCAGGGCACGTCCGGCCCACCGAGCCCCGCGACGGTGATCCCGAGCAGGTACCCCATGTAGCCGTGCACGGCGACCTGGATCGTCGTGTAGGTGAGCAGCGCCAGCGTCGCAGCCCCCGCGCCGGCCGGGCGCCCGAGTCCGTGCCCGACGAAGGTGAAGAACGCACCGGGGCGGGGCAGGTGGCGGGTCATCGCGGCGAGCCCGACGGAGAACAGCAGCAGCACGACGGCCGAGGCGGCGTAGAGCGCCGGGAAGCCGACGCCGTTGCCGAGCAGCATGCCGAGCGGGGCGGCTCCCCCGACGACCGTGAGCGGGGCGGCGGCCGCGACGACCATGAAGACGATCGCGGTGACGCCGAGGGAGCCGCGCATGGTGCGGCCGTGCGGGGTGGGGATCGCTCCGAGTGACGCAGGGTCCTTCGTGATGCTGGACATCGTGGCCTTCCGGTTCGGCTGACGTGAGGGGGATCGGCACAACGGTCCCGCGTCCCCGTTGCGGTCACGTGCCGCCGAGGTGAAACCCGTTCGCGCCCGAACGGGACGCACGGGCGCTCGGTGTCCCGTTCCGCGGGTACCTCCCCGAAACACGGCCGCCACACCGGGGCAACGCGGGCGTCCTACCGTGGCCGGGTGACCGCACTCGACCGCGCGATAGCCCAGCCGCCCCGGGTCCCCGGCGTCGGTCCGGGGTCGCCGGTCGACGGGCTCTCCCGACGCAGCGTCGGACCGGTCGACGTGCTGGCGCAGTCGGTCTCCGCCGTCGCCCCGTCGGCTGCCGCGACCACGATCCCGGTGCTCGTGGCGTCCGTCGCCGGCCCGGGCGCGACGTGGTCGCTGCTGGCGGCGATGGCGCTCTCGTTCCTGGTCGGACGCACCGTGAACGAGTTCGTCCGCCGCGTCGCGGGGCCGGGTTCGCTCTACACCTACGTGTCGCTGGGTCTCGGGCCGGCCGCCGGCGTGGTGTGCGGCGCCGCGCTGCTCCTCGGCTCGGGGTGCATCGCGGTGTTCTCGTTGACGGGCACGGGCTACTACCTCGAGTACCTGCTGTCCCGGTTCGTCCCGCTCGGGGAGGGTGGTGCGCTCGTCACCGTGCTCGTCGTCCTCGTCACCGGCGCAGTGGTGTTCGCGGTCACCGCTGTCGGCGTCCGACTGTCGACGCGCCTCACCCTGCTCGTCGAGACGGTCTCGGTGGTGGTGATCGGCGTACTCGTCATCGCCCTGCTGCACCGCACCGGGCTCCCGGACCTCGGAGCCGTCGCCCTCGGCCCCACAGCGCCCGCACCGTTCTCCGTCGGGACCGCACTCGCCGTCACCGCCTTCGTCGGCTTCGAGAGCGCCTCGGTGCTCGGCGTCGAGGCCCGTCGCCCGTACGCCACGATCCCGCGGGCGATCTCCTGGACCGTCCTGCTCGCCGGAGTCCTCTACCTGGGCAGCGCCGTGGCTCAGCAGTCGGGCTTCGCGGCGATGGGTGCAGACCTCACGACGAGCGCCTCGCCCGTGAACGAACTGGCCGTCGCGTCGGGTGTCGGCTGGGTCGGGTGGGTGCTCGACCTCGCGGTCGCCGCCTCGTTCGCCGCTTGCGCGATCGCATCGACCACCGCGCTCGTCCGGGTGCTCTTCGCGATGGGGCGCGAGGGCGTGCTCCCCCGCGCGTTCGGCCGGACCTCCCCGCGCTTCCGCACGCCGTTCGTCGCGGGCATCGTCGCGAGCGTGGTCCTGACCGGGGTGCCCCTCGTCGGGCTGGTCTCGGGCGCGGCGACGTGGACGCTCATGGAGGCGGTGCTCGCGGTCGCCGCGCTCGGGTACCTCTCCGCGTACGCCCTGACGTGCGTGGCGGCGCCGGTGTTCCTCCGTCGGATCGGTGAGCTGACGGCACGCGTCGTCGTCGTCGCCGTCGTGACGGCTGCACTCCTGACCGGCGTGCTCGCGGTCTACGCCACTGTCGAGGCGAGGAGCGACCGGTGGCCGGCGGTCGTCTTCTTCGTCGTGGTGGTCGCCGGGGTGCTGCTCGCCTTCGTGGTGGCGACCCGGAGGCGTCCCTGGCGGCGGGACCGGAGCCGTGCCGTGTGGGACGTGCCCGTCGAGGCCGACCTGCTCGGTGCCTCCAGGCTGCAGGTCGGCGACCAGGGCGACCGAGGTGACGGACACGACGGTGGGACGGAGGCGACCGACGGTGAGTGACCCCGGTCTGCGGGCGCGGCAGCCCAAGGCGATCCAGAACGCCTTCGCCGTGCTCGAGGCCGTCGCTGCCGCCGGTCCGGGGACCACCGCGCAGCAGGTGTCGGAAGCCCTCGGCATGCCGCGGGCGACCACGTACCGGCTCATCACGCTCCTCGTCGAGGACGAGTACCTGGTCCGGTTGTCCGACCTCCGCGGCTTCGCGCTGGGCCACAAGGTCGCGGAGCTCGCCGGGGTCGGCGCGGCTCCGTCGCTCCCCCCGCTGTCGCGCGCGGTCCGGTCCGTGCTCGCCGAGGTCCGGTCGAACGTCCGAGCGGGGGTGCACCTCGCCCGGTACGACACGACCGGGCTGACCGACGTCGATGTCGACCCCGACTTCCCGCTGCTCGACGAGCGCAGTCTCCGGGCGGATCCGAGCGTGAGCGCGATGGGACGGCTGCACGCCGCGGGCGGTACCACGGTCGAACGGCAGGTCGGTGTCTTCCGATCCGGGTTCGGGTGCCTGGCGGTCCCGGTCCGCGACGAGCACGGCGCCCTGGTGGCCGGGCTCACCCTGTCGGCAGCGGCGACCCGCATCGACGCGCCCGGTGACCTCCTGCCGCTCCTGCAGCGCAGCGCCGAGCGACTCGAACCGCTCCTCGCCTGATCCGCCGGCACAGGATCGGGCTCGGTCGACGTCGACGGCTGGGTCACGACCACGGGAGGGACGGTGCCAGCCCGCACCGTGCCTCCCGTCCGTCCCGCGACCGGCGCGCGTAGCGTGACCGGCATGGACCTGCAGCTCTCGGATCGTGTCGCGCTCGTCGTCGGGGGGAAGGGGTACATCGGCCGCGCCGTCGCCGACCGGCTCCGGGCCGAGGGGGCCACCGTGGTGGTCGCGTCCCGGAGCGCCGAGGACCGCGACGACAGCGTCCCGATGGACACCGCGTCCCAGGAGTCGGTCGACGCCGGGCTCGCCTCGGTGCTCGGACGCCACGGCCGCATCGACGTGCTCGTCGTCACCGCCGCTCCGAGTGCGCGGACGCTGGACCCGGCACGGAAGTCCGACCCCGACCAGGTCGCCGAGGCGATCGACGGCAAGGCACTGGGCTTCCTCCGCGTCGCGAACGCCGTCCTGCCGCACCAGCGCGCAGCCGGCTCCGGACGCGTCGTCGTCATCAGCGGGCAGAACGCCTACATCTCCGGCAACATCACCGCATCGCTCCGGAACACCGCGGTGAACGTCATCGCGAAGAACCTGGCCGACGAGCTGGCGGGGTCGGGCGTCAGCGTGAACGTCGTGAACCCGGGGACGGTCACCGACGAGCCCGGGTCCGAGGTGCAGCACGGCGCGGGTGGCGAGTCCAGCCCGCAGCAGATCGCCGACCTCGTCGCGTTCCTGTCCTCGCCGCTCTCGGCGCTCAGCGGCGAGTCGATCTCGATCGCGCACCGGATGCTCGGCTCGGTCGTCGTCTGACGCGGGGGTCCGTCCTCGGGCGACCACCGTTCGTCCTCGGGGCGGATGCCGTTCGGCCGTCCGCCCGATGCCGTCGTGCCCGGGACCGCCGAGGCTGGGCAGCATGGACTCCTCGATGAAGCACGTCATCGCCACGCTCTCGGTCTGCGCCGGGATCATCGCCGTCACCGCGTGGGCGCTCGTCGCGATGTCACCGATGGCGTGACCACCCCGGACGCGGCCGCGCCGCCGGTCCCGGACGGGGCCGCCCCGCCGGTGACCGACGCCGTGCTGCCGGTCCCGGACGCCGTGCTGCCGGTCCCGGACACCGTCGTGCCGCCGGCCCCGGCACACCGTCGTGCGAGGATCGGACCCGTGACGGAAGGGCGCACGTTCATCCGACCGCTCGCCACGCGCTCGATCGTCGTCGACGTGGTCTGGGCGGTCGTCGCGGCGCTCGCGTTCCTCGCACCGGTCGACCTCGGGCTCGAGCACGCGAGCGTCCCCGCCGTCGTCGCCGCCTCGGGGGCGATCGCCGTCCGACGGATCTCCCCGTCGATCGGGATGCTCCTCATCGTCGCGCTCGGCTTCGTCCAGGTCGCCGGCGGCGAACGGCCGTCCCTCGTGGACCTCGCGATCTTCGTCGTCATCGGCACCGCGGCGATCGTCGGGTCCCGCGCCGAGGTGGTGCTCTCCGGGCTGCTCGCGTTCTTCGCCGGGATCGGGGCGACCCTCTACCTGACGGTCACGGGCTTCCGGTTCGCGGTGCTCGTGAACGGTCCGCGCGACCAGGCGTTCCTCGCGATGGCGGCGCCGGCCGCGGCGCTCCTCGCGGTCTGGGCGGGTGGGCTCGCGGTCCGGGCGTTCCGCTCCCGCGACCGCGAGTCGGAGCGCCGTGCCCACGCCGAGGAGGCCCGCTCCCGCGCCGAGGCCGTGGCGACGGAGGCCGAGGCGACCGCGACCCGGGCGATCGACGTCGCGGAGTCCGAGCGGATCCGAGCCGCGATCGCACGCGACGTGCACGACGTCGTCGGGCACTCCCTCGCGGTGATCATCGCCCAGGCCGACTCCGTGCCGTTCCTGGCCGACGAGGCCCGGGTGCGCGAGGTCAGCGCGACGATCGCCAGCACTGCGCGCAGTTCGCTCATGGAGGTCCGGCAGGTCCTCGGCCAGATCGACGGCACCGGTGACGCCGGTCCCGCGACGCTCGACGAGATCGTGCAGGGCATCCGCGACGCCGGGGTCACCGTGGAGCACGCCGTCCGCGGCGTCCCGCGCACGTTCGGCCCCGACGCCGGCACCGCCGCCCGTCGCGTGCTGCAGGAGATGCTCACGAACGCGCTCCGCCACGGCGCTCCGGGCATGCCCGTCACCGTCCGGGAGACCTGGCGCTCCGCGGACCTCGTGCTCGAGGTCGAGAACGTCGTCGGCGGGGGCGCCACCGGGGGATCCGGTCGTGGCGTCGACGGGATGCGCTCCCGGCTCGCCGCGCTGGACGGCTCGTTCGACGCGGCGGTCCTCGACGACGTCTTCATCGCCCGTGCACGCATCCCGATCGACATCCCAGGGGGGAACCACCGATGACCGACACGACCGACCAGCCGTCCGACGCCGCCGGGCAACCCGCCACGACCGCGGCGATCCGGGTCCTGCTGGTCGACGACCAGGCGCTCTTCCGGGCAGGGCTCCGCGTCGTGCTCGACGCGCAGGACGACATCGTCGTGGTGGGTGAGGCGTCGGACGGCACTGAGGCCCTCGCCGCGATCCCGAGCACCCGTCCGGACGTCGTGCTGCTCGACATGCGGATGGCCGGGATGGACGGCGTCGAGACCGTCCGCCAGCTCTTCTCCGGCGCACTCCCGGGGCCGGTCCCCCGCGTGATCGTGCTCACGACGTTCGGCCTCGACCCGGCGGCGGCCACGGCGATCCGGCTCGGCGCCAGCGGCTTCCTGCTCAAGGACACGACCCCGCCGTTCCTGTTCGCGGCCATCCGCGCCGTGCACGAGGGCAGCTCCGTGATCGCGCCGAACGACCTCGCCCAGCTGTTCGGCGCCGACGTCGAGCGGGCGCCGAAGCCACAGCCGCAGGAGTTCCAGACGCTGTCCGACCGGGAGCGGATCGTGTTCGGGTGGGCGTCGCGCGGGCTGTCGAACGCGGAGATCGCGGCGAAGGAGTTCGTCACGGAGTCGACGGTGAAGTCGCAGATCTCGAGCATCCTCGGCAAGCTGAGGCTCCGCGACCGTGTGCAGCTCGTCGTCTACGCCCACGACCACGGGCTCGCCGGCGCGCGCGACGACGGCTAGACGGTCCCGACCTCGTCGAGGACGGTCGCGATCGCGGCCGGGTCGTGCGCGAACCGTCCGAGGAACAGCCCACCGATCCGCCCCCGCCCGCGGGTGAGGAGTCCCGGTCCGGCGCTGCCGCCGTAGATCACCGTGCTGCCGGACAGCTCGGGCCGCGACGCGAGGTGCGCCTCGAGCCCGGCGAGGACCTCGACGATGTGGTCGTCGGGCGC
>CAJYUW010000032.1 GCA_913778205.1 uncultured Curtobacterium sp. | reverse complement strand
GCCGCGCGGACGGTGTCCGCGCGGCCCCGGGTCGATCATGACGAGCGGGACGGGTCTACTTCGAGGTGACCTTGAAGCCCTGCTCGTTGCCGTACTTCACGATGGCCTTCTGCCAGGCCTCGAGTCCGGCGTCCAGGTCGGACTTGTTCTGGTACGCCTGGCCGACGGTGTCCGCGTAGACGCTGTTCGCGTAGACCTGGAACGGCAGGTACTGCCAGCCCTCGGCGACGCTCGACGACGCCTTCGACAGGGTCTCGTTGATCGCCTCGCCGCCGAAGTACTCCGGCTTCTCGGCGGTGAAGGACGACGAGGTGAGCTGCGCCTTGGTCGACGGGAAGCCACCGGACTTCAGGAACACGTCGATCGAGTCCTGCGAGGAGTTCAGCCACTTGAGGAAGCCGGCGGCGAGGGCCGGGTTCTTCGACTGCTTCATGACGACCTCGGCGGAGCCACCGTTGTTCGCGGTCACGTCGGAGGAGCCGTCGTAGGTCGGGATCGGGGCGACGCGCCAGTTGCCACTGCCGTCCTTCACGCTCGACTCGAGGACGCCGGGCATCCACGCGCCGGTGACCATCGTGGCGATCTCACCGTTGCCGAGCTGCTTGTACCAGTCGTCGGTCCAGCCGGGCGTCTGCGAGAGCAGGCCCTTCTCGACGAGCTGGTTCCAGGTCGAGGTCCACTTCTTGGTGCCCTCGTCCTGCAGGTTCACCGTGACGTCGGTGCCCTTGACCTCGAACGGACGGCCGCCGGCCTGCCAGATCATCGAGGTGGTGAAGCCGGCGTCGCCGGAGTCGGCCGCGATGTAGGCGTCCGGGTTCGACTGGTGGATCTTCTCGGCGTCGGCGACGTACTCGTCCCAGGTCTTCGGCGGGGTGCTGATGCCGGCTTCCTTGAACGTCTTCTCGTTGTAGAACATCGCCATGGGACCGGAGTCCTGCGGCAGGCCGTAGACCTTGCCGTCGAGGTCGACCGACTGCCAGGTGCCCGCGCCGTACTTGTCGGCGAGCTTGTCGAAACCGTACGACTTGAGGTCGACGAGCGAGTCGCTCAGCGCGAACTGCGGCAGGGCGAAGTACTCGATCTGCGCGACGTCGGGTGCGCCCGAGCCTGCCTTGATCGTGTTCTGGAGCTTGGTGTACTGGTCGTTGCCGGTGCCGGCGTTGACGAGCTTGACCTTCACCTTGGGGTAGGCCTTCTCGAACGCGGCGACCTGGGCCTCGGCCGAGGGGGTCCACGACCAGTAGGTGAGCGTGCCGCCCTTCTCGAGGGCCTTGGTGATGTCGTCGGACGACCCACCGGAGCCGGAGCCGCCGGAGGCGCAGGCCGTCATGGCGATGGCCGCGGTGACGCCGATCGCGAGGGCGCTGAGCCCGCGCCGGAGACGCTTGTGCATGGGATTGCCTTTCACTTCTTCGTGGAGAGGGGTGGTGCTGCTGCGTGCCGGGCCGGGAGGCGCGGGGCGGGGTCGCCCCGTTCCTCCCGTCCGGCGGGTCGTGCCGGGCCGGGGGGCGCGGGGCGGGGTCGCCCCGTCCCTCCCGTCCGGCGGGTCACGCCTTGACGGACCCGGCCGCGAGGCCGGACTGCCAGGAGCGCTGGAGGAAGAGGAACGCGACGACGATCGGGACGATCGTGAGCAGCGATCCGGTGATGACGAGGTTGTAGATCGGGTGTGCGGAGACGCCCTGCGCCTGCGCGCTCCACTGGTTGAGGCCGACCGTGAGCGGGTAGAGGTTCGGGTCGCTCAGCATGATGAGGGGCAGGAAGTAGTTGTTCCAGGTCGCGACGACCGCGAACAGCAGGACCGTCACGACGCCGGGGGCGAGCAGCCGGAGCGCGATCGTGAAGAAGATCCGGAACTCCCCCGCGCCGTCCATGCGCGCGGCCTCGATGACCTCCATCGGGACCGCGTCGATCGCGTACGTCCAGATGAGGTACATGCCGAAGGGGCTGATGAGCGAGGGCAGGATGACCGCCCACGGGGTGTTCGTCAGGCCGACCGACGAGAAGAGCAGGAAGGTCGGGACGGCGAGCGCGGTGCCGGGGATGGCGATCGCGCCGAGGACCACCGCGAACACCGCGCGGCGTCCCGGGAACCGGAACTTCGCCATGCCGTAGCCGGCGATCGTCGCGAGCAGGGTCGCCCCACCGGCACCGACCACCACGTAGATGACGGTGTTCAGGAGCCAGTGCAGGTAGATGCCGTTGTCGTAGGTGAGCGTCTCGCCGATGTTCTGGAAGAGCGAGAAGCCGTTCCCGAACCAGAGGCCGAAGGTGCTGAGCAGATCGTCCTGCGACTTCGTCGCGTTGACGACGAGGTAGAACAGCGGCAGCAGCGAGTAGACGGTGATGACGATCATCACCACGAGCAGGAGCGGCGACTTGCGTGCCCGCGGGCCGCGGCCCTTCGGGCCGGTCGGACGGGAGGCACGGCTGCGGCCCGCCCCGCTGCGACCGCGGGTGGTCACCGCCTCGGTCACGGTGGGTGCCGGCGTGCGGGTGTCGAGGGCGCTCATCGGTTCTCCGCTCGGGTCCCGCGCACCTGGACGACGTAGGCGATCACGGCGGTGATGACCCCCATGACGATCGCGACGGTGGCGGAGTAGTTGAACTGCTGGCCGCTGAAGGACAGCGAGTAGGCGTACATGTTCGGGGTGAAGGCCGTGCCGATGACGTTCGGGGCGAGCGTCTTCAGGAGGTTCGGCTCGTTGAAGAGCTGGAAGCTGCCGATGATCGAGAAGATCGTTGCGATGACGATCGAGCCGCGCAGGGCCGGGATCTTGATCGACCAGATGGTCCGCAGCGGGCCGGCGCCGTCGATCTCGGCGGCCTCGTAGAGCTCGGTCGGGACGACGCGCAGGGCGGCGTAGAAGATCAGCATGTTGTAGCCGACGAACTCCCACGTGACGATGTTGCCGATCGACGCGAGCACCCAGTCGGGGCTGAACGGCTGGAGCAGGTCGACGCCGAGCGCGGAGTTGATCGAGCCGGTGAGGCCGAACTGGTTGCCGTAGATGAAGCCCCAGATGAGTGCGGCGACGACGCCCGGGACCGCGTACGGCAGGAAGATCGCGATGCGGAAGAACGACGACGCCCAGAGCCGTGCGGAGTCGAGCGCCAGCGCGGCGATGAGCGCCACGACGAGCATGATCGGCACCTGCACGACGAGGAAGATCGCGACGCGGCCGAAGCCCTGCCAGAACTTGGCGTCCTGGAAGAGCTGGACGTAGTTGGCGAACCAGACGAACTGGTTGCCGCCGATGAGCTGGTCGCGGAAGAGGCTGAGCCAGAGCGCGTAGCCGATCGGGACGACGAGCATCGCGACCAGGACGACGACGAACGGGCCGACGAACATCCAGCCGGTCCAGCGGCCGCGCTGCTTCGTGCGGCGCCGCGGCGGCGTCGCCGGAGCTGCTGCCGCTCCTGGGGCACGCGCTTCGAGCGTGGTCATGTGACTCCCTTGTCGTGCTGGTGCTGCGGCCGGAGGGGCGTGTGTGGCGCCGACCCGGGCTGCGTTCGGGTGCGTCGATGTTGACGTCAACATCGAACGCCGCGACGATAGCATGGCAACGTCAACATGCGCTAGCGTCACTCGGGTCGGACCCGATCGGGACACGACGACGAGTGTCGAGGGAGGGCCCGTGACCACGGAGATCAGCGGCGTGCGCCGTGCCCCGTCGATGGCCGCGGTCGCCGAGGCCGCCGGCGTGTCGATGCAGACCGTGTCCCGTGTCGCCCGCGGCTTCGACAACGTCTCCCCCGACACCCGCGACCGGGTCCAGCGCGCGATGGAGACGCTCGGGTACCGGCCGAACCGCGCCGCCCGTGCCCTGCGGTCCGGGCGCTTCCGCACGATCGGCGTGATCATGTTCACGCTCGCGTCGTTCGGCAACATGCGCACCCTCGAGGCCATCGCCGACGCCGCAGGCGCCGCGGACTTCACGATCACGCTGCTGCCGATGGCCTCCCGGACCGAGGAGGGGGTCCGCTCGGCGTTCTCCCGACTCCACGAACAGGCCGTCGACGGGGTCGTCATCATCATCGAGTCCCACATCATCGACACGGCCGAGGTCGCGCTGCCCGACGGCGTCCCGATGGTGGTCGTCGACTCGACCGGCACGACCGAGCACCCGGCGATCGACACCGACCAGGCCGAGGGGGCCCGGCTCGCGACGCAGCACCTGCTCGACCTCGGGCACGAGACCGTCTGGCACGTCGCGGGTCCGACGTCGTCGTACTCCGCCGCGCGACGGCTCGCGGCCTGGCAGGACACGCTCGAGCGCGCCGGCCGCGTGGTGCCGCCGGTGTTCCACGGCGGCTGGACGACGTCGCACGGCTACGAGGCCGGCCGGACCATCGCCTCGCGTCCGGACGTCACCGCGGTCTTCGCGGCGAACGACCAGACCGCGCTCGGAGTCCTCCGGGCGGCGCACGAGGCCGGTCGGGCCGTGCCGGGGACCCTGAGCGTGGTGGGCTTCGACGACTCCCCCGAGGCCGACTCGTTCTGGCCGCCGCTGACGAGCGTGCACCAGTCCTTCGACGAGGTCGGCCGTCGTGCGGTGGCGAACCTGCTCGCGCAGATCGACGGCGATGCGGTGCCGGCCGGCACGGACCTCGTGCCCGTCCGGCTGGTGGTACGGGCGAGTACGGCCGGTCCGCCCGCCCCCTGACGACGCACTACGATCCCGTGATGGAACTCGTCGCGCCCTCCCGGACCTTCTTCCCGTCGTTCGTCCGCGCCCTGGCCGAGTGGGGCGACGCCCACCAGGACGGCGCCGGGATCCGCGACGCCGCTGCGCTGGCGGACCGCGCGGGGTTCGACCACTGGGTGGACGGACTCATCGCCGAGGAGACCACACCGGCCGCGCCCGGGATGGTCACGTGCACCTACCGCTGGGTCGTCGAGGGCGACGAGTACCTCGGGAGCATCGCGCTCCGGCACGAGCTGAACGACTGGCTGCGCGCGTACGGCGGCCACGTGGGCTACGGCATCCGACCATCGGCGCGGGGCCGGGGCCTGGCGTCCGCCGCCCTCGCCGCGGTCATCGCGTCCGCGGCCGAGCGGGGCATGCCCGAGGTGCTGCTCGTCTGCGACGCCACGAACACGGCGTCGCGTCGGGTCGTCGAACGCAACGGCGGCCGGTACGAGCGCAGCGTCGTCGACCCGGACGGCCACGTCCTGCGGCACTCGTGGATCCGGACCGGCGCGCACCGCGGCCCGGACGTCGACACGGTGGACGTCGTCGGCGGGCCGGAGCCGCTGACGGTCGGACTCCAGGACCACGACCCCGCGTGGGCCGAGCGGTTCGCCGTCCACCGCGACCGCATCACGGCAGCGCTGGCGGGTCTGCACGTCACGGTCGAGCACATCGGTTCGACCGCCGTCCCCGGTCTCGCCGCGAAGCCGATCGTGGACATCGCGGTCGCGGTGCCGGACGTCACCGACGAGGACGCGTACCTCCGACCGCTCCTCGCCGCGGGGTACGTGTTGCGCGTGCGCGAGCCCGGGCACCGCCTCGTCCGTTCGCCGGAGCGGGACGTGCACGTCCACGTGTACGAGCACGGGGCCACGGCGATCGACGACTACCTGCTGCTGCGCGACCGACTCCGCCGTGACCCGGCCGACCGGCGGCGCTACGAGGACGTCAAGCGTGCCCTGATGACCCGGGACTGGGACGACATGAACGCGTACGCGGACGCCAAGACCGACGTCGTCGCGGCGATCACGGAACGGGCGCGCGCCGCGACCCGACCCTGACGGTCGAGCGCCCGTCCTGGGGGCAGCGTCGCCGCCGGGTCCGTGCCACCATCGTCGGGTGCGCACACGCTGGAAGGTCATCGTCGGAGCGGCCGCCGTGGTCGCCCTGACCGCGACGGTCACCACGGTCCACTCGGCCGCCGTCGACGCCGCGGCAGGGGCCCGCGCCGCCGCCGAGGCGCCCGCCCGGGACGCCTCCCCGCGCGAGTACACACTCGCCTACCTCCGGGCGGCGAAGGCCCACGACTGCGCACTGCTCGACCACCTCGGAGCAGACGGCACCACCGACTGGTGCCCGCGGGCCCCAACGGACTGGACCGACGGCGAACCCGAGCTCCTCGCCTACCGCGACGTCGGGAAGCCGTACGCGGTCTCCGCCGAGCAGGCCGCTCACGCCGAGGAGTGCGTCCCGTCGGTCATCACGCAGCGGTGGATGAACGGCCGCGACGCGGGCACGATCGACTGGAGCTGGTGCTGGGCGCGGACCGCCGACGGCTGGCGACTCGTCGACGAGGGCCAGGGCTGACCGGGCTCGCCGCCGGCAGCGAACCGGGCGCCAGCCGTGCCGACGTCGCGCCTCAGTGCAAGCGCAGGGACGCCACCATCGGGCAGACGAACGGGTCGCGCGCCGCGAGCCCGACGCGGTTGAGGTACGCCACGACGATCCCGTAGGAGCGCAGCAGCGTCGTCTCGGTGTACGGGACCCCGAGCGCGCGGCAGTGCGCCTGCACCAGGGGCTTCGCGCGCCGCAGGTTCGGCCTGGCCATGCTCGGGAACAGGTGGTGCTCCGCCTGGTGGTTCAGGCCGCCGAGCAGGTGGTCCACCCACCGGCCCCCGACGATGTTCCGCGAGGTCCGGACCTGCCGCGAGAAGAAGTCGATCCGGGCGTTCTCGGCGATCACCGGCATGCCCTTGTGGTTCGGTGCGAACGAGGCGCCCATCATCACGCCGAACACCGCGACCTGCACGCCGATGAACGCGAAGCCGATCCCGAGCGGCAGGAACGTGAAGACCGCCCAGAAGTACAGGCCGAAGCGCAGGACGAGCAGCACGCCCTCGACCGCTCGACCGCGCGAGGTCCCCTTGACGTGCTCCCCGGTGAGGACCGCACGGATCGACAGCCAGTGCAGGTTGAGCCCCTCGAGCGTCAGGAGCGGGAAGAACGCCCACCCCTGCACGCGGGTGAGCAGGCGGAGGAGCCCCGTGCGGCGGGCGGCGTCCTCCTCGATGAAGGACACGGTGTCCTGCGCGATGTCCGGGTCCTTCCCGATGGTGTTCGGGTTGCCGTGGTGCCGCGTGTGCTTGTTCATCCACCACGAGTAGGACATGCCGACGAGGAACACGCCCACGAACCGGCCGGCGTGGTCGTTCCAGCGGTTGGACGCGAAGATCTGCCGGTGGGCCGCTTCGTGCGACAGGAAGGCGAACTGGGTGAAGACGACCCCGAGGACACCGGCGGGGATGAGCGCGAACCACGTGTGGCCGATGAACGCCGCCACGACGAACGCGACCGCAGCGAGGGTGACGAGGACGGCGAACACGGTCCAGTAGAAGCCGGTGCGACGTCGCAGGAGCCCTGCGTCCTTCACCTGCTGCAGGAGGTCCTTGTACGTGGAGGTCCCGGACCGGGCGCCCGCGGATCGGGGCGAGGTCGGGCGGTAGAGAACGGACGAAGTCGCCATGGGCTGCTTCCGTCAGGAACAGCCCTTCGGCCGAACGGTGGGTTCCCGCGTGCGCGGTTCCGGAAAGAGTACGGGTTCTACCCGTGCGCCGGCAGGGAACCGCGAGTACTGTCCGCTGGGAGTCGGTCCCGCTGTCCCGGCTCCGGATGGGCGCCGCCTCCCTCTGTCCGGAACACTCGTCCGCGCGTGCTCGCTCCGTCATCGCAGCCCGGATCATGAAGCACATCGTCTACGGACTGACCGCCATCCTCACCTCGGACGAGGCGGCTGCCGCGGTCCTCGACTACGCCGCCGCCCTCGCACACGCCGGCCTCACCGACGTGATCGCGGTCCCCACGGTCGATCCGTTCGGGACGCAGACGACGACGTCGATCCTGCTCGCACCGGCCCTCGGCGTGCTGGTGGAGGACGCCCCGGACGATCCGCTCGGCCCGGACACCGCGGCGTTCGTCGCCGAGGTCGGGTGGCGAGCGCAGGCGGTCCGCTCCGCGCCGCCGCCCGGTTCCTGACACCGCGCCGTCCGGTCCCGCGCGTCCGGTGCCGCGGGGCGCCGTGGACGCCACCCATCGTCGGCCTGGAGGCCCGTGGCGGGCCCGCACCGCGCCTCCCGTCCGGCGGCTCGCCGCCTCAGCGCCGGGGCACCGCCCCGCCCAGCACGGACGCTGCGATGCGGTCGGCCGCCTCGGCCGGACCGATCGTGGTGGTGTCCACGACCTCCGCCTCGGCGTGGAGCCAGGTGCGAGCCGCCTCCCCGTACCGGTCGACGTACCCCAGCCGGAAGGGCGAGGGGCCCGTCACAGCGTCGTGGACGATGCGGTGCCGGAGCGTCTCGGCGTCGGTGTGCAGCACGAAGTGGCGGATCGGGATCCCGTGCGCCTCGAGCCCGCCGCGGATCTCGCGCCAGTACGGTTCGACGAGCACCGTCATCGGCATCACGAGGGTGCCGCCCGCGAAGTCGAGGACCCGGCGCGCGGTCTCGACGACGAGGGGACGCCACGGGTCCCAGTCCTGGAAGTTGCCCGTCCAGGGCAGCGACGGCGAGACGTCCATCAGGGTCTCGCCCACCTTCTCCGCGTCGAGGACCCGCGCGTCCGGCAGCCGTTCCTGCACCAGACGGCTCGTCGTCGTCTTCCCCACACCGTGCGTTCCGTTGATCCAGACGATCATCCGGGGACTGTAGCGTGTCCCCATCGACGATCGGGGGGACGATGCTCGCAGGGGACGTCGCGGCCAAGCGGTTCGCACAGACGAAATGGCGTGAAGGGTACGACCAACAGCAGGTCGACGACTTCCTCGCGCGCGTGCAGCGCACGCTGGCGGAGTACGAGCGCGGCCGGCCGGCGGATCCGGTGACGGCCGAGCAGGTGGTCGCGTCCCGGTTCCAGCCGACCCGGTTCCGCACCGGCTACGCGCAGGACGAGGTCGACGACTTCCTCGACGCGGTCGTCGTGGAGCTCCGCCAGCACGAGACGCGCTGGGGCGTCCGCGACTGAGCCGTCCGCGCCGCGGACGGGAGGCGTCCGCACCGCGGACGGGAGGCGTCTGCACCGCAGACGGGAGGCGTCCGCGCCGCGATGCGGACGGGAGGCCCGGCGCGCCTTTCACGCCGTGCCTCCCGTCCGTCCATTCCGCGGCCCGTCAGGCCGGTCCGGTCACTCGGTCGTGGTCACCCAGTCGATGAGCAGGTGCCCGCCGGCGCCCCAGTTGCCGGTCTGGAACATGAACCGGTGCGCGGTGGTCGGGACGTCGTGCGTCACCGTCCCGATGACCCTGCCGTCGACCTTGTAGGTGACCGACCTGCCCGGGTCCCAGTCCACGGTGTACGTGTGCCAATCACGCCACGACACGCCCGTCGGGATCTGGACGCGCTCGGCCTCCTGACCGGGGGTCATCGAGTGGTGGAAGGCCATTGGCTCCGACTCGAAGTTGCCCTCCGGGAAGTCGATCTCGCCGTCGGACCACCGGTCCGAGGACGGCCACAGCATGAATGCCGCACCGTTGCCGTCGCCGCCGGTCGCCTTCGCGCGGACCGAGAACGAACCGCCGATGTGGTCGTAGGCGCCGGCCTTGGTGCCGAACGTGCCGGCGGTGCCGTCGCCGCCGAGCTGGACGTCCATGACGCCGTCGTGCACCGAGACGGTCCGGCTCGGCGCGTAGATGCCCGACGTGCCGTCCGGGTACGGCTGCCACGCCTGCTGGTACAGCCCTGCGACGCTGCCGAGCGCCGCCGACAGGTCGAAGTCCTCGACGAACGGCGCGTCCGGCGGGGTCGCGCCGCTCGGGTCGGCGGCTGCGGCGTCGGCCGAGGCCTGCTCGGTCGGCTCGTCGCTCGGGGTCGGGGCCGGCGTCGGGGTGGACTCCTCGACGGGCGCTCCGGTCGGGGTGGCCGTCGGGACGGGACTCGCGGTGTCCGAGGGCGTCGGGCTGTCGGACGGGTCGGACGTCACGTCGTCACCGGGGGCCGGGTCGTCCGTCGGCGTGGCGGACGGCGTCGGGGCGGGGTGCCAGTGGTGGTGCCAGCCCCACCAGGGGCTCGCGGTCGCGGCGGTCGGGATGCCGATCACGAGAGCGGCAGCGGCGGTCGTCGCCAGGACGACGTTCCGGCGCTTCACCGGGCACGCCGTCCGTCGGAGGACAGGGGGGTTCTTCGCGCGCCGGGGCGCGTGGTCGAGACAGAGATGTCGAGCTCCTCGGAGGGTTCGGGATCAGGGGCGCAGGACGCGGGAGGCGGACGTCCGAGCAGGGTGCAGCGGGGTGCTGTGGGGTGCTGGGGTGCTGCGCTCGGTGATGCGTCCTCGACCATTGTGCCCCATGTGTGCCCCGTTCGGGGGGTGTTGATGGTCCCTCACCGACCGCTGCGTGTTCCGGCGAGTACGACTGGTGGGGTGAGACCTCCCCGTGCCCCGTTCCGCGGCCGATGCGCCGTCGTCACCGGAGCAAGCGGCGGCATCGGCCGGTCGCTCGCCCTGCAGTTGGCGGACGGGGGTGCGGACCTCGTGCTCGTCGCCCGGTCCCGGGAGGCCCTCGAGACCGTCGCCGACGAGGTCCGGAGCCGCGGCACGTCGGCGACCGTCCTCGTCGCCGACCTCGCCACCACGGACGGGGTCGCACGCGTCGTCACGGCGCTCGCGGACGCTCGGGTCGACGTCCTGGTCGCGAACGCGGGGGTCGGCTCGCACGGGCCGTTCGTCGACGAGTCCCCGGAGCGCACCGCCACGCAGATCGCCCTGAACTGCGCCGCGGTGACCGCCCTGACGCAGGCGTTCCTGCCCGGCATGCTCGCGCGGGGCGTCGGCGGCGTCATGACCGTGGCCTCGACGGCGTCGTTCCAGCCCACCCCGGGCATGGCGGTCTACGGCGCGACGAAGGCGTTCGTCCTGTCGTTCACCGAGGCCCTCTGGCAGGAGACGCGCGGCCGGGGCGTCCGTGTGCTCGCCCTCTGCCCGGGGCCGACGTCGACCGGGTTCTTCGACGCCGCCGGCGGTGGCGAGGACTGGCTCGACCGCGGGCGGCAGTCGCCGGACGAGGTCGCGCGGGTCGGCCTGCGTGCCTTCGCCCGTGCCGGTGGGCCGACCGTGGTGTCCGGCGCCGCCAACCGGGTGACGGCCGGTGCTCACCGGTTCGTCCCGCGTGGCCTGATGGCCCGGCTGTCGGCGCTGGTGACGGCGGGCGACTGAACGACCCGCCCGCCCCGGTCGGACCGCGTCGGTCCCGGCTCGGCCCGGGGACGGCCCCGGCTCGGCCCCGCTTCGGCCAGGGACGGCTCTGGTCGGTCCCGCGGCGTTCCGGGTCAGTCGTACCCGAGTACCACCGCGTCGCCCTCGTCGGACGGTTCCGTCCCCTCCGCCGCGACCGGCTCGCCCCGGCCGTTCACGCCCGACCCCGTCGCGGCGTCGCCGGGAGCGAGCCCCAGACGTCCGCCCAGAGCAGCTCGAAGTCGACCGGGCTGATGCTCCCGGCGAGCGCCGCGCGCTCGTACACGAGCAACGCGTCAAGCGAGCCGGCCAGCAGCCGTGCGTCTCCGTGTCCCCGGGGATGACCGCCGCCGTGGAAGGTCGTCACGGTGAGCGTCCGGACCGACGGCCGCGTGCGGCGGGTCGCGCGACGGAGCACCAGGAACCCCGAACCGTAGAGCACGACGGCCGCGAGCGTGCCCCACAGCGCCGACCCGTTCAGCGCCGCCATCACGCCGAGGGCCGGGAGCGCCCCGACGACGCCCCAGACGTGCAGGGCCCGGAGGAGGAACCGCTCACGAGGGCTCGTCCCGGGAGGGAAGACGACGAGCGTGCGCGAGCTCCAGAGCGTGCGGCCCGCGGGGTGGACGGTCTCCCGGCCCCACACGTGGACGTGGCGGGTCCGGAACTCGGTGAGTGGATGCGGCTTCACGGTCGAGTGCACTCCGGTACCGTGCACCACCGGCGGGTCCCGGGCGGGTGCCCCTGACGGACTCCTCACGGCCCCGCCGGGGATCCTCACGTGACCCTCACCGCGTGACTCCCGCCCTCGCTCCGCCGGCTCAGAGCGCGGACCACCCGGACGGCAGCGGGCCCCGTCCGGTGAGCGCCCGCAACAGCGCCGGAGCGTCCTCGGGGCCGGCGTCGGCCACGAGCAGTCCGAGCACCCGGAGCGCCTCGCGCGCGGCCGCGACCGGCGGTTCGACCGCCAGGCCGGCTGCGGTCCGGAGGTCGATCGTGTGCACGGTCAGCTCGAACACCCGCGTCGGCAGGTACGCGTCGAGTGGCCACTCCCCCACGGGTGTGACGACCCGCGCGTCCGGCGCACCCCCACCGAGGCGACGTACCACCCGACCGACGATCGCGTCGACCGCGCCCCTGCGGTCCGTCCCGAGGTCGCGGCCCGCTTCCCGTCCGCGCTCCGCGACCGCCGACGCGTCGGCCAGGGACGAGCGGACCGCCCGGTAGTAGTCGATCGTGCCGGCGCGGGACGTCGTCGTCCCGCCGGCGAGGTACTGCTCGACGGTCAGCAGTGCCCGCACGGTGTGTCCGACGAGGTCGCTCCGGGTCCACGCACCGAGGGCTGGTCGGTGCCAGTCGTCCGGACGCCCGGTGTCGAGGTCTGCCACCGTGACCGCGAACCACCGGGCCGCGTCGTGGAACGCGTCGAGCGTCCCGGTCCAGTGCGTCATCGTGCCTCCGGTCCCCATGCAACCGCAGGACCCGTCGCCGGGCGCAGGCACTCCGGGCCGTGACGTCCATGCCTGCTCCGGCATGTGCGCCGTCGCGGCCGTGGCAGGATGCGTTGGACACGGACGAGATCGGACGGACGACCCATGCGTGACTCGGAGAAGCTGTACATCGTCGCGACGGTCCTGCTCGCCGTCGGGTTCCTCGGGAGCGTCGCCTTCGTCGTGTCCGTCGTCTTCGCGCCCGAGGGCGGCGGCGCGAACATCGGCATGGGCCTGATCGGACCGGTCTGCTTCCTCGCCGGGATCGCGGGCATCCCGGTGACGGTCGCCGCGGTCGTCACCGCGCGCCGCGAGCGTCGCCTCGCGTCCGGCGCTCGACAGCGCTGACCGGTTCCCGGCGACTCAGCGGAGGGCGAGCACCCCGGCGAGGATCCGGAGGAGGAACGCGATCCCGCCGAGGACCGCCGCACCGGTGGCCACGACGACGAGGACCACGAACGGAGCGAACCCGTGCACCGCTGTGCCGTCCGTCACGGGGGCGGTACCGGCCGCGAGCGCGTACAGGACCACCGCCACGAGGACCAGCACGCTCCCGGTCCACGTCAACGCCCGGACGCCGGCGGGCGCCCGCACGCCGTCCCCGGGGCGGGGCGCCCGCGCAGTCGCCCCCTCGGTCTCCCAGTCGGCCAGTCCGGTCATGCTGTCCCCCTCCGTCGGCACGATCCTAGGTGGCCGAGCACCGGCCTGGAGGAACAGTGCACGCCCGACACGCACGCCCGGCCCGGAGGCGCGGCGCATGCCCGGCAGGCGGCCCCGCCACGAGCCACGACGCACGGCCCCGTCAGGAGGCACGACGCGCGCCCGACATGCGGCCTCCGGCCGGAGGCACGGTGCACGCCCGGCGCGCCGATCCGGCCCGCACGGCACCGCCGTCGGGCCCCCGGATCGTCGGGGTCCGCGCGGACGTCACGACCGCGGCCGCTCAGGCCGAGCGGTCGCCACCCCACGTCACCGCGACGACCGTCACGTCGTCGGCGCGGTCACCGACCTCGGCGAGCGCCGTGACGTCGGCCACGATCTGGTCGACGTCGTCGCGCTCGTCGACGAACGCCTGCCACCGGTCGAGGGACTCGAGGTCGCCGCCGAAGAGGTCGAGCACGCCGTCGCTCACGCTCACGACGCTGTCGCCGGGCTGGAGGTCGGTCTCCTCGCTCGTCCAGCCCGCTCCGACACCGAGCGGGAGGTGGGCGGAACGCAGGAACTCGCTGCCACCGGCGACCCGGCGCACGAGCGTCAGCCCGTGCCCGGCGTCGACCCACCGGAGCGTCCCGTCGACGCTGATGCGGCCGTGGAAGCAGGTGGTGAACTGCGCGCTGACCATGTCGACCGACCCGGTGCTCAGCCCCGCCGAGGTCCACCGGAACGCGAGCGCGGGGTCCGGCTCGCCGAGACTGCTGCGGATCACGGCGCGGACCGCGGCGGCGATCATGCCGGCCCCGACACCCTTGCCCATGACGTCGCCGAGCGTGAAGCCCATCCCACCGTCCGGCGTCGGGTACCAGTCGTAGAAGTCGCCACCGACCGTCCGTGCCGGGACGCACGTGCCCGCGACCCGGACGGCCGCCGGGAGACCGTTCCCGTCGACGGGCTGCAGGGAGCGCTGCACGAGCGCTGCCTGCGTCACCTCGGCCTCGGCGACCCGGCGGGAGCGCTGGGCGACGGTGAGCTGCTGGAGCGACCGACGCGAGAGTTCGTTGACGACGGCCGCCGCCGCCCCGAACGTGACGACCACGATCACGAGCCGGACGGCCTCGCTCGCGGGGAACACCCGGCCGGGGGCGAGGACCAGGGGCAGCAGGAGCGTGACGACCGTCCCGACCAGGGGGACGAGCACGCGCCACCGCCCGTGACCGGCGGCGATCCAGATCACCGGGAGGATGATGATCGCCAGGAACACCGATCGGGACTCACCGGTGCCGAAGCGCAGCAACCCGATCGCGACGAAGTCGAGCAGCGGGAGCACGATCTCGGCCTGCGCGAGGCGGCGCGAGTGCACCATGAGCGCCGCGAGGCCGAGCAGGACGACCGCGACGCCGACGCCGGTCCACATCGCCGTGGCGTCCGTCACCGTCAACCACACGGGCAGCAGCGAGCTGGCGGCGGCGGCGCCGACGATCAGGGCGGCGACCACGGCCTGCTTCGCGAGCGGCTCCCACGCGGCCCGGAGCCCCGAGAGCACGATGGGGCCCGTGTCCGTGGCCCGGACGGTCCGACGGGGTGGTGCCTGCGTCAATCCCGCTCCTGTCCACGGCCGCCCCGGTGACGGGCGACGATCCCTGCCACCACCGTACCCAACCCACACGTGTCGGGTGCGCGCGCCGTACCGACGGGGGCGACCCGCGCCTCCAGGCCGGCCGCTCGCGGCGCACCGCACACGGCAGCGGGTGCCGGGCCGCTGACGCGACCCGGCACCCGCTGTGCTCACTCGACGCCCGCCGCAGCGTGCGCCGAGGCGTCCTCAGCCGATCGAGACCGCCGTCCAGGAGACGGGCGGGAGCTCGATCGTGATCGTGTCGCCGTCGCGGCGGACGGTCTCGTTCGTCCGGAGGCCGACGCGGTCGGTGCCGGACAGGTCGTTCACCAGGTGGACGTCGTCCTCCCAGATCCCCTGGGCCCGGACCTCGCCGTCCGCGCCGATGCCGGCCAGGTCGATCGTGACGGTGGTCGACTCGGTCTGGTGGCGGTTGACCAGGAACACCGCGGCCGTGCCGTCCTCCACGGTGGCGGCGGAGTCGACGACCGGGACCTGACCGTACTTGCCGCCGTCGACGGTGTCACCCGACGCCTTGACCTGCAGCGACGTGCCGTTCGCGAGCTGCGAGGTCAGCGAGAACGGGAAGAACGTCGTCTGGCGCCAGGCCGGGCCGCCCGGCTCGGTCATGATCGGCCCGATGACGTTGACCAGCTGCGCGAGGCTCGCGGACGCCACGCGGTCGGCGTGCCGGAGCAGGGAGATGAGCAGGCCGCCGACGACCACCGCGTCCGCGACCGTGTAGACGTCCTCGAGCAGCCGCGGCGCGACCGGCCAGTCCTGCAGCTCGAACGTCTTCTGCTGCTCGTTCCACTTGCTGATCGACCAGACGTTCCACTCGTCGAACGAGATGTCGATGCGCTTGTCCGACTTCTTGTGCGCCTTGACGTGGTCTGCCGCCGTCGTGACCGTGTCGATGAAGTGGTCCATGTTGACGCCGGACGCGAGGAAGGTCGACATGTCGCCGCCCTCCTCATAGTAGGCGTGCGCGGAGATGTAGTCGACGTCGTCGTAGGCGTGCTCGAGGACGGTGCGCTCCCACTCGCCGAACGTCGGCATCGACGCGCCCGACGAGCCGCAGGCCACCAGCTCGAGGTCGGGCTGGATCTGCCGCATCGCCTTCGCGGTCATCGCGGCGAGCTTGCCGTAGTCCTCCGCGTTCTTGTGACCGAGCTGCCACGGCCCGTCCATCTCGTTGCCGAGGCACCACATCTTGATCGCGAACGGCTCCTGGCGGCCGTTCGAGCGGCGGTACTCGCTGAGCGCGGTGCCGGCGTCGATGTTCGCGTACTCGAGCAGCTCGATGGCCTCCTGTGTGCCGCGCGTGCCGAGGTTGACGGCGAGCATGAGCTCGGAGCCGACCTGGTCGAGCCAGTGCTGGAACTCGTGGAGGCCGACCTCGTTGGTCTCGGTGGAGTGCCATGCGAGGTCGAGGCGGCGGGGACGCTGGTCGACGGGTCCGACGCCGTCCTCCCACTTGTACCCGGAGACGAAGTTGCCGCCCGGGTAGCGGATCGCGGACACGTTCAGCTCCTTGACGAGCTCGATGACGTCCTTGCGGAAGCCGTGCTCGTCCGCGGTCTCGTGCGCGGGCTCGTGGATGCCGTCGTAGACGTGTCGTCCGAGGTGCTCGACGAAGCCACCGAACAGGCGACGGCGCACCGGCCCCACGGTGAACGCGGCGTCGAGGACGAGGTGTGTGCGGGGCATGGATCTCCTTCGATCGTCGTGCGTCGGGGTGACACGAAAGTGAGCGCTCACCCGGGATCAACGCTAGCCGGTTCGCGGCACGGGCGAAAGGGGTGGTGCTCCGGCGTGTCCAGCGCTAATGTGAGCGCTCACGGAGCGATGGTGCCCCAACGGCACGTCGTCCCGACCGGAGCAGCGGACGGAGCCCCACCACGGGGTTGCGACCCCGCACCGGTGCGGAACACCGACCCTGTTCCGCTCGGCCCGTCCCGATGGAGTGATGCCATGCCGATCCGACCAACCCCGCCCGTGCAGCCGCGCGGCGGGTCCTTCACCAGGCGCAGCCTGCTCGCCGCAGGAGCCGCGGCCGCCACCGTGCTGCCGCTCGCGGCCTGCTCGAGCCCGCTCGCCGCCGGCATCGCCGGTGCCCCGCTCAACCCGGAGACCCTCGTCTTCTGGAACCTGTTCGGCGGCGGCGACGGCGCCCGGATGCAGCAGATGGAGGCGGGCTACGCGAAGCAGCACGGGGGTCCGTCCTCGATCCAGGCGACCACGTTCGCCTGGGGCAACCCGTACTACTCGAAGGTGACACTCGCCACCGTCGGGAACAAGCCGCCGGACGTCGCGGTCGCGCACCTCACCCGGGCGAAGCCGCTCTGGGACGGGGACCTCCTCGACCCGATCACGTCGGACGACCTCGCGAGCGTCGGCCTGAGCGCGAGCGACTTCAACCAGAAGGCGTGGACGGCGCAGAAGACCGACGGGAAGAACATCTGCATCCCGCTCGACACGCACCCGTTCGTGCTCTTTTACAACGTTGACGTGTGCCGGAAGGCCGGCCTGATCGACAGCGACGGGAAGCTCAAGGACCTGTCCGGCCTGGAGAACTTCGAGGCCGCACTCGCCGCGGTGTCGAAGGTCACCGGCGGCGTCGCGCTCAACGTCGCGAACGTCAGCGAGGTCGCGACCCCGTGGCGCTTCTTCTGGACGATGTACAACCAGATCAAGGGCGTGACGCCGTTCATCAGCGACGGCGGCGCGAAGCTCACGGTCGACGAGGACGCCTACGGCACGGTCACGGCGATGACGCAGAAGTGGGTGAAGAACGGCTGGCTCAACAAAGGCCTCGACTACGCCACCGCCGAGACCCTGATGTTCACGGGCAAGGCCGGGTTCTTCATGCAGGGCGAGTGGGAGATCAGCACGGCCCAGTCGGTCAAGGGCCTGAAGTTCGGCATGACCGCGATCCCCCAGCTGTTCGACAAGCCGGCCACGCAGGCGGACTCGCACACGTTCATCCTGCCGCGGAAGGACCGCACGCCGGAGCAACGCAAGGCGCACTTGCTCTTCATCAAGCAGATGCTGCAGCAGAGCATGACCTGGGCGGAGGGCGGCCACGTGCCGGCCTACATGCCCACGTTCGACAGCACGGCCTACAAGGAGCTCCAGCCGCAGTCCGACTACGCCTCCGCTGCCGAGAGCGCCGTCTTCGACGACCCGGCCTGGTACGGCGGCTCCGGTTCGACGTTCGAGAACACCGTCGGCGCGCAGCTCGCGCTCGTGCAGCAGGGCTCCGCGAGCCCCGCGGCGGCGCTCTCCGCGATCAAGAGCCAGCTCAGCACCTACCTCAACACCCCCAGCCCGCTGTAAGCCCCGCGCGAAAGGCACGACGACGTGACCGCAGCACCAGTCCTGACCCGCCCGACGGAGGCCGCAACGGTCCCGGGGCGGCTCCGCACCCGTGCGAGCAGCACCACCCGCGGCCAAGGCCGCAGCGGATGGCTGTTCCTCGCCCCCTTCGGCCTGTTCTACCTGGCCTTCCTGCTCGGCCCGACGGTCTGGATGATCGTCTCGAGCTTCTTCAACACCTCGACCGTCCGGACCGGGCTCGGCAGCTTCGCCGGCTTCGCGAACTACGCCGAGATGCTCGGACGCGCCGACTTCTGGTCGTCGCTCTGGCACACCCTGCAGTTCACCCTCTACACGACCCCGCCGCTCGTCATCCTGGCGTTCGTCTTCGCCGTGCTGACGAACCGGATGAACCGCGGCCAGTGGTTCTTCCGGCTGGCGTTCTTCCTGCCGTTCATCCTGCCGTCGGCGACGATCTCGCTCATCTGGGTGTTCATCTTCACCCCGGCGACCGGGCTCTTCGCGTCCGTGCAGCAGGCGCTCGGCATCACCCCCGGAGCCGGCGTCCTCGCGAGCCCGAACACGGCGATGATCGGTGTCGCCATCGCGACGGTGTGGTGGACCCTCGGGTTCAACTTCGTGCTCTACCTCGCCGGGCTCCAGGAGATCCCGCGCGAGCTGTACGAGGCCGCCGCGGTCGACGGCGCGTCGAGCTGGCAGCAGATCAAGTCGATCACGCTGCCGCTGCTCGGCCGCACGACGACCCTCGTCATCCTGCTGCAGATCATCGCGAGCCTGAAGATCTTCGACCAGGTGTACCTGATGACGAACGGCGGCCCGGGCATCTCGACCCAGGTCTCCCTGCAGCTCATCACGGGTGTCGGCTTCACCGACAACCGGCTCGGTGCCGCGTCGGCGGCGTCGGTGCTCCTGTTCATCGTGATCGTCGCGATCGCGGTCATCCGGCAGCTCGTCGAGCGCGCTGCCGCCAAGCGAGAGATCGGTGCCTGACGTGACCACCACCGAGAGCCTCACCACCGCCCGGCCCCGACTCCGCTCCGGGGTCTCGGCCGCCGCTCCCTCGAACGCCGCGAAGATCGGCGTGTCCGGCAAGGGCTTCAACGTCGTCGCCGCGGTCGTCCTGACGGTCTTCGCGATCATCTGGCTCATCCCGAGCCTGTTCGCCCTGAAGACGTCGCTGTCCGACAACGGCGTCGCCGCACTCGGCGCGAACGCGATCCTGTCGAACTGGAACCCGACGCTGCACTCCTACGCGGCGCTGTTCCAGGCGGGCGACATCTGGAACTGGTACCTCGCATCGGGCGTCACGAGCCTCGTGACGACCGCACTCACGGTGCTGTTCGCCTCGATGGCCGCGTTCGCGCTGTCCCGCCTGGCGTTCCGCGGTCGCAACGTCGCGTTCCTGCTCATCATCCTGGGCATCATGATCCCGACGCAGGTCCTGATCATCCCGATCTTCCAGGAGCTCAACGCGGTCGGCCTGCTCAACACCTACTGGTCGGTGGTCTTCCCGCAGGTGCCCGCCGTGATCGCGGTGTTCATCTTCAAGCAGTTCTTCGACGGCATCCCCCGGGAGCTCGAGGAGGCCGCGCGCATCGACGGTGCGGGCATGTGGAAGATCTACTGGTCGGTGATCCTGCCGCTGTCGCGTCCGGTCATCGCCGCGGTCGCGATCCTGACGTTCGTCGGGGTCTGGAACAACCTGCTGCTGCCGCTGTTCGTGCTGTCGAACCCGGACCTCATGACGATCCCGGTCGGGCTCGCCACGGTCCAGGGCAGCTTCGGTCAGCGCTACGCCGACATCCAGGCGGGCGCGATCCTCGCGGCGCTGCCGCTCATCATCCTCTACCTGGTCTTCCAGCGGCAGATCGTGGAGGGCGTGACGGGGTCCGGCCTCAAGGGCTGACGCCACCACGCGGCGGACGGGAGGCACGGTGCCGGCTGGCACCGTGCCTCCCGTCCGTCTCCTGGTCGCGGGTCGACCGCAGCGTCGTCGCGTCGCGGGAGGGTCCCGGTCAGAGCGGCGCGAGCCGCGTGCGCAGCAGGCAGAACTCGTTGCCCTCCGGATCCTGCAGGACGTGCCAGGACTCCTCGCCGGTCTGCCCGACGTCGGCCGGCCGCGCCCCGAGCGCGAGCAACCGTTCCAGCTCGGCGTCCTGGTCGCGGTCGACCGGGCTGAGGTCGAGGTGGAGCCGGAGGGGCTGCGTCGTCGCGTGCTCGACCCTCGCGAGGATGATCGTCGGCGTCGCACCGCCGAACCCGGAGGCCGGACCGATCTCGATGCCGTCCTCGTCCTTCCCGAGTTCGACGTAGTCGAGCACCGCGCACCAGAAGCGCGACAGCGCCTCGGGGTCCGCGCAGTTGAGGACGAGTTCGCTCAGTCGGCTGCTCATGCGGCGGACCCTACCCGTCAGCCGAGCGGCCCGTGGCACAGGACGCGCGGCTAGCCTTGCTCGTCGTGACGCTCCCCCGCCGCCCCCTGCGCGCCCTCGTGCTCGCCGCGGTGGTGGCGTGCGCCCTGGTCCTCGCCGGCTGCAGCGGGACCCCCGGCCCGGACACCGCTCCGGACGGCGGTGGTGGCGGCAGGGGGTCGGCTGCGTGGACCTACCGGGACGGTACCGGGACCACGATCCGGCTCGACCACCGCCCAGAGCGGATCGTCGCGCTCGACGACGTCGCGATCTCGATGGTCCGCTACGGCCTCCGTCCCGTCGGGACCTTCGGCAGGCTCCCCGTCGCCCAGGACGACCGGTGGGACGGCCTCGACACCAGCGGCATCGAGGACGTCGGGACGCGCAGCGGCGACGCCGGCGCCGGCGACGGGTCGGACGGGATCGCGGTCGACCGGGTGGCCGCACTGCACCCCGACCTCATCGTCACGACGATCGCACCCGTCGACGCCGCCGGGACGCTCCCGGCCGGCCACGTCGGCACCGGGATCGCCGACGCCGAGCAGAAGCGCGCGCTCGCCGACGTCGCCCCCGTCGCCGAGGTCCGGTGGGGCGGGAAGGGCGCGGACGTGATCGCGGACGTCACCGACCTCGTGGTCTCGCTCGGTGCGGCGCGTGCGGTCGTCGACGCCGCACAGGAGGACTTCGACGCGGCGGCCGCGGGCCTCGAGGACGAGACCCGCGACCACGACGTCCGGGTGACCGCCCTGTACGCCGACCACGACGGCGTGTACGTCGGCCGTCCCGACGACGTGCCCGCACTGCAGCTGTGGGCGTCCCACGGCGTCGACCTGACCGTGCCCGGGCCGGCCGGGTACGCGTGGGGGGTGTACTCGTGGCCGAACGCGGGCAAGGTGCGCGGCGACGTCCTGCTGCTCTCGGACCAGGGCTACCAGGCCGGGGACCTCGCACGGCAGCCGACGTTCGCCGACCAGCCCGCGCTCGTCGCCGGTCAGGTGCACCCGTGGACGTCGCCGGTCATGGACGCCGCGTCGCAGGCCCTGGCGATGCGACAGCTCACGGACTGGATCGCCGCGAGCGAGCGGACCGACGGCTGACGGCCGGGAGGCCCGTGGCGGCCCCGCCACGCGCCCCCCGAGCGCGTCCGGTGGCGCGGGGTCAGCCGCGGAGCGCCCCGACCGCGGTCCGGGTCGCGGCGGCGACGAGGGCGTCGGACGGCTCCGCGTCGGCTCGGTCGGTCCGGCTCATGACGACGAGCACGATCGGCCGTCGCCCCGGCGGGGTCACGATGCCGATGTCGTTGCGGACGCCGTACTCCCCCGTGCCGGTCTTGTCGGCGACCCCCCAACCGGCCGGGACCCCCGCGCGGATCGTCTCGTCCCCGGTCGTCGTCGCCCGCATCGCGTCCACGAGCAGCCGACGGTCGTCGACGTCGAGGACGTCCCCGAGCAGCACGGCGCGCAGGTCGGCGGCGAACTGCTCGGGGGTGGTCGTGTCGCGGTCGTCGCCGGGGGTCGCGGCGTTGAGCCCGGGCTCGGAGCGGTCGACCCGGGTCAGCCGGTCGCCGATGCCGCGGAGCCAGGCCTCGACGGCGCCCGGTCCGCCGAGTCGCTCCACGAGGAGGTTCGCCGCGGTGTTGTCGCTGACGCTGACGGCGGCGTCGACCAGCTGCCGGACGGTCATCCCGGTGTCGACGTGCCGGGAGGTCACCGGGGCGTGTGCGAGCAGGTCCCCGCGGTCGTAGCGGACGACCGTCCCGAGGTCCGCAGCCGTCGACCGGTCGAGGACGGCCGCCGCGACGAACACCTTGTTCGTCGACGCGAACGGGAAGCGGTCGGCGCCGCGGTGGGCGAGCGTCGTGCCGTCCTCGGTGTCGACCGCGACCACGCCGAGCGTGGCGTCGGAGCGACCCTCGAGCGCGGCGAGGGCGTCGTCCGCGGCGACCCTCGGCCCGGCGGTCGGCGTGGCCGGACCGCTCGTGCTCGTCGGGTCCGTCGGGTCCGTCGGGTCCGTCCCGGGACCGCTCGGCGTGCCCGTCGGGTCCGTCCCGGGACCGCTCGGCGTGCCCGGTCCGGAGCAGCCGACGAGGACCGCGGTGAGGACGGCACCGACGACCAGGGCCGTCCGACGGGGAGCACGCACGGTCCCAGCCTGCACCTCCGACGCCGTCAGGGCTGGATCGACACCCAGTCGATGAGCACGTGCCCGGACCTGCCGGTGTCACCGATCTGGAACGTGTACCGGTGCGGCGTGGTGGGCACCCACGTGCTGATCGTGCCGATGAGGGTGCCGTCCAGGTAGTAGCGCACCGACTTCCCCGGGTCCCACACGGTGGTGTACGTGTGCCACCCGCTCCACGACACGTCGGTCGGGATCCGCTGCGCCTTCTCGGCGTGCCCCGGGACGTTCGAGTGGTGGTACACGTCCGGCTTCCCGCCGAAGCCGCCCTCGGGGTAGTCGAGCTCCCCCTCCGACGCGTCGTTCGACGTCGGCCAGAGCATGACCGCGGTCCCGTTCCCCCGGCCGCCCTCGACCTTCATGCGGATGCTGAACGTGCCACCGGTCTGCGCCCACGCCGTCGCCGGCGGACCGAACACCCCCGCGGCGCCCTGGGTCCCGTTCATCGCGACGTCCATGACGCCGTCGTGCGCGCTGATCAGGGCCCCCGACCAGTACTTGCCGCTCGTGCCCTCGTCGTACGCATGCCACGCGTCCGCGTACGTCGCCGCGAACGGTCCCCCGCTCGCGGCCGGGGTCGCGAAGTCCTCGAAGAACGCCGCCTGCGGGCCGAGCACGGGGTCCGGCACGGTCGGGGTGGGGGTCGCGGTGGGGGTGCTCGGTTGCAGGGTGCCCTCCTGGGTCGAGCGGGACGTGGTCCCGGACGCCGCGGCGCCAGCGGGTCTCCCCGCGTCGGTCGTACCAGCGGCGACGGCACCGCCTGTCTGGTCCGTGGACGTCGCGTTGCTCGGTGACGGGGACCGGCTCGGGACGAGCTCGCTGCCCTGCGCCGGCGTGAGGAACGCCAGCATCACGGCGACGGTGACCCCGGCGACACCCAGCACGGTGGCTCCACGAAGGAGACCCCCGCGCGTCGAGGTGGTCCGCTCGCGCCGTTGCGAGGTCCGTTGCCGTGTCACGATCTGCTCCCGTAGTGCCTGTCATGATCAGGTTCGCCCATGGAACTAATCGGCGCCTCCGTTCACGGGGCGACGGCGGCATCCCGCACCGCACTGCGGGAAACCGAGCGCCGGTAGCGTGACCTGCATGACCGTCCGGCTCACCCGTCTCGATCCCACCGGCGCCGACCGGGAGGCCCTGCTCGCCTTCCTCACGACCGAGGAGTTCCCCTTCCACGTCCGTCACCGGATCGACCCCGCCGACGCCGAGCGCGGGATCGACGACGGCGCCTGGCGCGACGACGAGCACGACTCCTTCTGGATCGACTCCGACGAGCACGGCCGCGTCGGCGTGTTCCGGCTGGAGGACCTCGAGGACCCGGTGCCGCTCTTCGACCTCCGGATCGCCGGCGAGCACCGTGGCAAGGGCCTCGGCGCTGAGGCGTTGCGCGCGGCGACCGCCCACGTGTTCCGGACGCTGCCCGAGGTCACCCGCTTCGAGGGGCAGACCCGAGAAGACAACACGGCGATGCGTCGGGTGTTCCACCACGCAGGCTGGGTGAAGGAGGCACACTACCGGGAGGGCTGGCCGGTCCCCGGCGGGGAGCCGCTCGCGTCGGTCGCCTACGGCGTGCTGCGGCGCGACTGGGAGTCCGGCACGACCACCCCGGTCCCGTGGGACGACGAGCCGGCCTGACCGACAGCACCGACGCCCGCGCGCTCGGGCGCTCGGGGACGACGCGATCAGGCGGTCGCCCAGCGCACCAGGTCGTCGAGCCCGGGGACGTAGCCGTCGGAGGTGTCGACCTCGAGCAGCGGGTGACCGAGGTCGAGCGCCGGCACGGTCGCCGACGCGTTCACGAGCGCGCGGTCGTTCAACCGCGCCTCGTGACCCCGGGCGACGAACCGCTCGTGCCACGTCGGTGTCGTGCAGTGCAGGTTCCGGACCGGCCCGGTACCCGACAGGACCGAGCGGACCTCCGCCTCGGACTGCCCGCGGTACAGCGTCGCCTCCGCGATGACGCTGCTCCCCACCCGGGCGTACGCCGCCGTCACGCTCCAGAACGCCGCGACTCCGCGCGGCACGACCTGCTCACGGTCGACGTCGCCCGCCGCCATGATCCCCGCGTAGAGCTCGTCGCGGTGCACCTGCGGCCAGCCGAGCCGTCCGGCGAGCGCCGACGCGAGCGTCGTCTTGCCGCTCCCGGGCGCACCGCTCACGAGCAGGATCGTCACGGCGCTCCCGGACGATCTAGGGCGGCCGACAGCGGGTGCATGGTGACCAACATACGGACGGGAGGCCCGTGGCGGCGCCGCCACGGGCCTCCCGTCCGTCCGTCCGTCGCGTCGGCGCCGCGCGTCGGGGGACGAATCTGAGCATGCACCCGGAGTCGTTGCACCGAGTGCATCGATGCACCTAGTGTTCACAAACGTGACCCTCGCACCCGACCGCCGCGCCGCCCTCAAGGCGAAGCACCGTGCCGCGATCGTGCAGGCCGCGCGCGACCTCATCGAGGAACGCGGTGGTCGCGAGTTCAGCGTCGACGACCTCGCGGCACGTGCGGACGTCGCGCGCCGGACCGTGTTCAACCACTTCGCCTCCCTCGACGAGGTGCTGCTGACGGTCTGCGAGGAAGAGCTGTCCGTGATCATCGACCGGTTCCTCGCGGACATGGCGAAGACCCCGGTCGGCGACGGTTCCCGCTCGTCGATGTTCGACGAGCTCGAGTCCGCCGCCCGCGGAGCCGACCTCGCGCCGGCGATCGCGAGCATGTACCGGATCCTCGGCGAGCCGGGCAAGTCCGACCCGAAGGCCGCGGTGCTCACGCAGACGGCGTTCTCGCGCGTGACCGAACGACTCCGCGACGAGGTCACCCGTCGTCACCCGGCCGCGGACGAGCTCGACGCGGCGCTGCTCGTCGAGTCGCTCATGAGCGGCATCGTCGTCATCGCGGACCACTGGCTGACCCACACGGGCCCGTCGCTCGACCGCGGTTCGCTCGACGCGTGGGACGCCCTGCTGAGCCGGCTCGTGCACAGCGTCCGCAGCGGCTACATGCCCACCGACTGATCCTCACCCGCAGGGGTCCACCGGCGCACCCCGTCACCACACAGCACGCACTACGAAAGGAACGGGGCACTCCGCATGGCCGGTCTCCTCTACCGACTCGGGCGCTTCTCCGCCCGCAGGCACTGGCTCGTGATCATCGCGTGGGTCGTGATCCTGGGCATCGCCGGGGTCACCTACAGCCTGTTCGCCGGCTCGATCTCGTCCTCGATCACGATCCCGAACACCAAGACCAGCCAGGTGCAGGACGAGCTCGCCGACAAGTTCCCGTCGGCGAACGGCGGCACCGGCACGCTCGTCTTCCGGACCACGAACGGCGAGGCGTTCACGGACGACCAGAAGACCGAGGTCAAGGCCTTCCTCGACGGACTGACGGGCGAGTCCGGCGTCAAGAGCGTGTCGGACGGCTTCACCCTCCAGCAGCGCCTCGACGACCAGCGCCAGAAGGTCGTCGACGGGCGGAAGCAGATCGAGGACGGACGCACCCAGATCGCGGACGGCCGCAAGCAGGTCGAGGACGGGCAGGACCAGCTCGACACGCAGAAGAGCCAGCTCGAGTCGGGCAAGGCGAAGATCGCCCAGGCGCAGCAGCAGCTGGACGCGCAGAAGGCGCAGGCCCAGGCCGCCGGAGCCGCCGCGTCCGCCGCCGCGCAGGCGCAGCTCCAGCAGGCGCAGGCGCAGATCGACGCCCAGCAGCAGCAGATCACCGCGGGTGAGCAGCAGCTCGCGGCGGCGCAGAAGACCATCGACGCGAACACGGAGAAGCTCGACGAGAACGAGAAGAAGCTGGACGACAGCGAGCAGGAGCTCGAGCAGGGATCGAAGCTCCTCGACCTGTCGAAGGACATCCGCTTCGTCTCCTCGAACGACTCCGCCGCGATCGGCACCGTGCAGTTCACGAAGTCGACCTACGAGGTGCCGCAGAGCACGAAGCAGGCCATCTCGGACAAGGCCGACGCAGCGAAGATCAGCGGCGTCGACGTGTACGTGTCGAACGACATCGCCCAGGGCGTGCCGTCGATCCTCGGACCGGGCGAGATCATCGGCGTGATCATCGCCGCGATCGTGCTCTTCCTCATGCTCCGAACGGTCATCGGAGCCGCGATCCCGCTCGTCTCCGCGGTGCTCGGCGTCGGCGTCGCGTCCCTCGCGGCGCTGTCGTTCTCGAGCCTCGTCGAGTTCATCTCGGTCACGCCGGTGCTGGGGGTGATGCTGGGCCTGGCGGTCGGCATCGACTACTCCCTCTTCATCCTCAACCGACACCGCACGCAGCTGCAGGCCGGCATGGGCGTGCACGAGTCGATCGGCCTCGCGAACGGCACCTCCGGCAACGCCGTCGTCTTCGCGGGCACGACCGTCATCGTCGCCCTGCTCGCGCTGAACATCACGGGCATCCCGTTCCTCGGGCTCATGGGCACGGTCGGCGCGGTCGCGGTGTTCTTCGCGATCTGCATCGCGACGTCGTTCACCCCCGCGCTGCTCTCGCTGCTCGGCATGCGCGTCCTGCGGAAGAAGGAGCGCGAGCGCATCGGCAACACGGACTCGATCCGGGTGCCGAACAAGCCGATGTCGACCTGGCGCGCGGTCATCACCCTCGTCGCCGGGGTCGCCGTGCTCGGCACGATCGCGCTCCCCGCGACGCAGATGCGACTCGGCCTCCCCACGGGTGCGTCCGAGGACGTCGAGTCCTCGCAGTACCTCGCTTACAAGACGCTCTCGGACGAGTTCGGTGCCGGACAGAACGGCCCGCTGCTCGTCGTCGCGGACCTGCCGAAGGCGATCAGCGAGGACGACGTCACCGCGACCGAGGTCACGATCGGCCAGGCGATCGCGAAGAATGACGACGTCAAGGCGGTCCTGCCGATCGGGGCGTCGAAGGACCGGGACATCATCGCCTTCCAGGTGAAGCCCGCTGGCGGCCCGGACAGCGTGTCGACCGAGACGCTCGTCAAGGACCTCCGCTCGCAGCAGGTGAGCGTCGACGACGGGAAGGCAACGCTCGGCGTCGCGGGGAACGCGTCCGCGAACATCGACGTGTCCGAGAAGCTGTCGAACGTGCTGCCGCTCTACCTCGCGGTCGTCGTCGGGCTCTCGCTCATCATCCTGATCATCGTGTTCCGGTCGTTCCTCGTCCCGATCACCGCGACGGCCGGGTTCATCCTGTCCGTGCTCGCGTCCTTCGGCGGCCTGACCGCGATCTACCAGTTCGGCTGGCTGGGCTCGGTGTTCGGCGTGCACGACCCGGCGCCGATCCTGAGCTTCCTCCCGATCATCGAGATCGGCATCCTGTTCGGGCTCGCGATGGACTACCAGCTGTTCCTGGTGTCCGGCATGCGGGAGGCGTACGCCCACGGCGCGTCGGCGAAGGTCGCGGTCCAGCGGGGCCTGCACGCCGGCCGGGCGGTGGTCACGGCGGCGGCGATCATCATGATCTCGGTGTTCGCGGGCTTCATCTTCTCGGACTCGTCGACCATCAAGCCCATCGGGTTCGGGCTCGCGTTCGGCGTCCTGCTCGACGCGTTCGTCGTCCGCATGCTGCTCATCCCCGCGGTCATGCACCTGCTCGGGCGCAGCGCCTGGTGGATCCCGAAGTGGCTCGACCGCATCCTGCCGGACGTCGACGTCGAGGGCGCGAAGCTCGAGCGGGCGCACCCGCACGACGATCGCGGCGGTGCCGAGCAGCCGCACGACGCCCGAGGCGGCGCCGAGCAGCCGTCCGGCCCCGCTCCCGCCGCCGGACGCCACGGCGCGCACGCCGCGGCGGCGGAGCCGGACGCGAACCCGCACGAGGGCCACACGCCGACGCACCGCGCGTAGTCCGCGGAGCGCCCCGCGCCGACGCGACCGCCTGGAGGCGCGGTGCCGGTCCCCGAGACCGGCACCGCGCCTCCCGTGCGTGGTCCGGCGCGCGCCCGTCCGGACCCATCGAGCAAACCGTTCGTGCACGAAGCGTATGGTGGTCGGGTGACCGAGACCGACGTGGACCCCCTCGCCCTCGACCGGCAGCTCTGCTTCGCCCTGGCGGCGACGAGCCGGAGCGTGATCGGCCTCTACCGCGACCTCCTCGAGCCGATGGGACTGACGCACCCGCAGTACCTCGTGATGCTCGCACTCTGGGAACGCGATCCGCGGTCGGTCCGTGGCATCGCCCGCGAGCTCCGGCTCGACTCGGCGACCCTGAGCCCGCTCCTCAAGCGGCTCGAGGCCTCCGGGTACGTCCAGCGCGTGCGCAGCTCGGCCGACGAACGCCGACTCGAGGTCTCGCTCACCACCGCCGGTCGGGTCCTGCGGGAGCGCGCCGAGGCCGTGCCGCTCGCCGTCGCCGAACGACTGGGATGGCCGCTCGCCCGGCTCGAGGCGTTGAAGGACGATCTGACCGAACTCCTCGAGCGGGTCGACGGGATCTGACTCCTGGCCGCTCCGGGTCATTCGTGGCAGAATGGTTCGTGCACGAACGAAAGGACAGATGATGGGTCGCCTCGGGCGCTGGTACGAGAAGTGGAACACCACCCTCATCGAGAAGATGGGCCCGTCGCAGATCGGCGCCGGCCACCCCGAGGGCGTCGACGACCGCACGGTCGACCGCCCCTGCCCCATCTGCGGGCAGCCGCTGTCGCAGCACCAGGTGATCCGCCCTGAAGGGCAGGTCCGTTCGTCGACCCTCGTGTGCCCCGCCCGCTGACGATCTCCTGCGAGACGGAATTGCACGCGGCAACACCTGGTTCAACGGACACGTGAAGCTCTTCGAATCCGCCGACTTCGGCGCTCTGCACCTCAGCAACCGCATCGTCATGGCTCCGCTCACGCGCACCCGCGCCGGCGAGCACGGCATCCCGAACGACCTGCTCGTCGAGCACTACCGCCAGCGCGCAGGCATGGGCATGATCATCACCGAGGGCACCTGGCCCGTCCAGGAGGGCCGCTCCTACCCCGGCCAGCCCGGCATCGAGACCGACGCCCAGGTCGCCGGCTGGCGCCGCGTGACCGACGCCGTGCACGCCGAGGGCGGCACCATCGTCATGCAGCTCATGCACGGCGGCCGCGTCTCCCACCCGTCCATCTCGGCCACGCCGCGCATCGTCGGCCCGAGTGCGATCGCCGCTCCCGGCCAGACGCACCTCGCCGACGGCACCAAGGCCGACATGCCCGTCCCGCACGAGCTGACCACCGACGAGGTCCGCGAGGCCGTCCAGGGCTTCGTGCAGGCCGCCCGCAACGCGATCGCCGCGGGGCTCGACGGGGTCGAGGTCCACGGAGCCAACGGCTACCTCGTGCACGAGTTCCTCTCGCCCGTCTCGAACACCCGCACCGACGAGTACGGCGGCTCCCCGGAGAACCGTGCCCGCTTCGCGATCGAGGTCACCACGGCCATCGCCGAGGCGATCGGCGCCGACCGGGTCGGGATCCGGCTGTCGCCGCAGCACAACATCCAGGGCGTGCTCGAGGAGGACGACGCCGACGTCCGCGCGACCTACACCGCGGTCGCCGAGGGCCTCGCGCCGCTCGGCCTCGCCTTCGTCGACGTGCTGCAGGCCGACATCGCGTCGGACCTCGTGCAGACCATCCGGCGGACCGTCGGCGCGCCGTTCATCGCGAACTCGGGCTTCGCCTCGATCACCACGAAGGACGAGGCGGCCTCCCTGCTCGCCCAGGAGCAGGCGGACGCCGTGGCCGTCGGGCGCCCGGCGATCGCGAACCCTGACCTCGTCGACCGCTGGGAGCAGGACGCGGACCTCAACGAGCCGCGCCCGGAGCTGTTCTACGGCGCGACCGCCGAGGGCTACACCGACTACCCGACGC
Organism: uncultured Curtobacterium sp.; assembly: GCA_913778205.1. GTDB lineage: Bacteria > Actinomycetota > Actinomycetes > Actinomycetales > Microbacteriaceae > Curtobacterium. The sequence goes on along the minus strand of CAJYUW010000032.1, from coordinate 4,468 downwards.
TGGCCGAGCTCCGCGAGCAGGCCGCGTAGTCGACGCGACCCGGTGACGGACGGGAGGCGCGGTGCCGGCTGGCGCCGCGCCTCCCGTCCATTGCGGGGCGGGTCCATGTGGGCGGCCGCTGCGGGCGGCTGCGGCGGCCGACGCTGGCGCTGCTGCGGTTGTCGCTGCCGGACGACAACACTGCTGTCGTACGACAGCGACCCCGTCGCCCGTTGCGCACGCAACCACCCGCGCACGCAACCATCCGCGCACGCGACCAACGACACCACCAACGTCATACGACAACGGCCCCGTCGCCCCTTGCGCACGCAACCACCCGCGCACGCAACCAACGACACCACCGACGTCGTACGACAACGGCCCCGTCGCCCGTTGCGCACGCGAGTAGCCCGCGCACGCACCCGCGCTCGCGCGCGCAACCAACGACACCACCGACGTCGTACGACAGCGGCTCCGTCGCCCGTTGCGCACGCAACCGTCCGCGCGCGCAATGAACGACACCACCGACGTGGTACGACAACGGCCCCGTCGTTCGGGGACCGCCGCAAGCTCGGCCAGCAGACAGACAACCGGGCCAGAAGACGCCGGGAACCAGAAGACGCCCGGGAACAGAAGACGCCCGGAACCAGATGACGCCCCCGGCTCCGATGGAACCGGGGGCGTCATCCCTGCTGTCTCAAACAGTGTGCGCTCGAAGGGACTCGAACCCCCAACCTTCTGATCCGTAGTCAGATGCTCTATCCATTGAGCTACGAGCGCGTGGCGTTTGCGGCCGTGGAAGACTCTACAACAGGTGCGCGCCGGGCGCCAATCGAGCGCCTCCGAGCCGACCGCACGGCGTGTCGCGCCGCCGCCCGAGGAGGTCAGGCCTCCTCGTCGAACACCTCGCCGAGGAACGCCTGCAACGCCTGCCACGACCGACGATCGGCCCGCTCCTGGTACTGCGCGCCCATCTCCGGGGCGTCGGTGCCCGGGACGGCGAACGCGTGCATCGCGCCCGAGTACGTCGTGACCTGCCAGTCGATCTCGGGCCGGGTGCGCATCTCCGCCTGCCACGCGGCGACGGTCTCGTCCGGCACCATCGGGTCCGCGCCGCCGGTGAGCACGAGGAGCTTCGCGCGGACGTGGTCGACGTCGGCCGGCTCGTGCACGATCAGGCCGCCGTGGAAGGCCACGGCACCGACGAGGTCGGCACCGGCCCGGGCGAGCTCGAGCGCTGTCGACCCGCCGAAGCAGTACCCCATCACGACGATGCGGGTGTGGTCGACGTCCGGGTCCTCACGGAGTCGCTCGAAGCCGGCGAACGCGCGGGCCCGCAGCAGCGGCAGGTCCTGGTAGAAGCCGCCGGCGACGTCCGCGGCCTCCTCGTCGGAGGGTCGGACGTCGGCGCCGTAGATGTCGGCTCCGAGCGCGACGTACCCGAGTCGGGCGAGCATCGTCACCCGCGCGCGGACATGGTCGTTCACGCCGAGCCAGTCGTGCACCACGAGCACGGCCGGACGGGGTCCGGAGACGCTGTGGTCCTTCGCGAGCAGGCCCTCGAGCGCGGTCCCGTCGTGGTCGTAGCGCACGGCCTCGACCCGGACGTCGGACCCCGACGGGGCGGGGACGGTCTGCAGGATGTCGTCGTAGATGGTCACGGGCCGACGCTACGCCCGCCGGCCGTCGCGGACCGGGTCAGTCGTCCAGGTTGTCCCAGCCGTCGGGTCCGACCGAGCCCGCGGCGTAGTCGTCGAGCGGCGTCGTCCCGTCCCGCCACGCCTGCAGGAACGGTTCGACGACCTTCCAGCCCTGCACCGCGCTGTCCCCGCGGACCGAGAGCGTCGCATCGCCCTCGAGGACGCCCGCGAGCACCTCGCCGTACGCACTGAGCCGCCCGGGGTTGAACTGCACCTCGAGCTGCGTGTGGTCGATCGTGTACGGGTCGCCGGGGCCGTTCACGTTGAGCTCGAGCTGGAGCTCGTCGGGCGCGATCCAGATCCGGAGCCGGTCGGGTCGCTCGGCGCCGGTCAGTCCGTCCGGCACGTGCGGCGAGTCCTTGAACGTGATGACGATCTCGCGCCGTTGCTGGCCGAGCGCCTTGCCGGAGCGCAGGGTGATCGGCACCCCGGCCCACCGCCAGTTCGCGACCTCGAGCGTCAGCTGGGCGAGGGTCTCGGTCCCGAGCGACGGGTCGACGCCGTCCTCGTCGACGTAGCTCGGCAGCGTGCGGTCGCCGATCGACCCCGCCGTGTAGCGCGCCCGCCTGCCCGCGGCGACGACGTCGCCGCCCCACGGTCGCACGGCCCGCAGCACCAGTTCCTTCTGGGTGCGGAGGTCGTCGGCGTCGATCGACGCGGGCGCCTCCATCGCGACGACGGCCATCACCTGGAGCAGGTGGCTCTGGATCATGTCGACGAGGGCGCCCGCCTTGTCGTAGTAGCGGGCGCGCCCCTCGAGGCCGAGGGTCTCGTCGTAGACGATGTCGATGCGCTCGACGTGCTGCGAGGACAGCAGCGGTTCGATGATCCGGTTCGCGAAGCGCAGCCCGAGCAGGTTGAGCACGGTCGACCGTCCGAGGAAGTGGTCGACCCGGTGGATCCGCTCCTCGGGCAGGAACCCGTGCAGGACGTCGTTGAGGTGTTCGGCGCTCCGGGCGTCGGTGCCGAACGGCTTCTCGAGCGCGAACCGGGTGCCCGCGGGCAGGTCGATGTGGGCGAGGACCTCGCAGCTCTTCTCGGTCACGGCCGGCGGCAGCGCGAAGTACACGGCGGGGTCGTGGTGGCAGTCCGCGAGGAGGGCCTCCAGGTCGTCCGCGCTGGTGACGTCCGACTTCCGGTAGCTCGACGCCTCGACGACGGCGCGGAGTCGGGCGCTCAGCCGCTCGGTACCGTCGTGCGCGCCCTCGTCCTCCTCGTTCCTCGACGCCTGTGCGTTCTCGAACGCGTCGTGCACGAGGCGCTTCCAGTCGTCGTCCGACAGGTCCTCCGTCCCGGCGCCGACGAGCTGGACGTCCCAGTCCTCCTTCACCTCGAGGAGGGTGGCGAGACCGGGGAGCAGCAGCCGCTTCGACAGGTCGCCGCTGGCTCCGAGGATGAGCAGTGTGGTCTGGAGGCTCGACATGCCCCAGACCGTACTCACGCGTCCTGCGGGTGGCCGGGTCCGGTCCCGCCCGACGGCAGCGCGCGCCGCACACCCGCCGACGGGCGTGGTCCCGGTCGCGCCGCTACGGTGGGGGCAGTCCGGCGCGAGGGAGCACGATGAGCAGTGAGCACGACGGCCGACGCCTGCGCGTCGCGGTGGTCGGGACGGGCATGATCGCGGGTGTCCACGTCCGGGCGGCGTCCGCCGCGGGCGCGGAGGTCACCGGGGTCCTCGGACGGACGCCGGAGCGGTCGGTCCAGGTCGCCGCGCAGCTCGGGCTCCCGCGCGGGTACGCCTCGCTCGACGAGGTGATCGCGGACGCTCCCGACGTCGTGCACGTCTGCACCCCGAACGGCCAGCACCACCCGCAGTCGCTGGCGGTGATCCGCGCGGGCATCAACGTGGTGTGCGAGAAGCCGCTCGCGGTCGATCCCGACCAGGCCGCGGAGCTCGTGGCCGCGGCGGAGGCGGCCGGCGTCGTCGCCACCGTCCCGTTCGTGTACCGCTACCACCCGATGGTGCGCGAGGTCCGCAGCCGGGTCGCCGACGGGCAGCTCGGCCGACTGCTCGCGGTGCACGGCCACTACCTGCAGGACTGGATGCTCGACGAGGACGCCTCCTCGTGGCGGGTCGACCCGTCCTCGAGCGGCGCGTCCCGGGCGTTCGCCGACATCGGCTCGCACTGGTGTGACCTCGTCGAGTTCGTCACCGGACAGCGCTTCGTCGAGGTCTCGGCCGCCACCGACGTCGTCTACCCCACCCGTCCCGCGGCGTCCGGCCCCTCGTTCTCCGGCTCGCCCGACCCCGACCCGGTCGCCGACGCCGGGCAGCGCGCCCAGGTCACCACGGAGGACACGGCAGTCGCGACGTTCCGGACCGACTCCGGCCGCATCGGCAACGTGGTCGTCTCGCAGGTCTCCGCCGGCAGGAAGAACCGGCTGTGGTTCGAGGTCGACGGCACGCTCGGGTCGGCCGCCTTCGACCAGGAGCAGCCCGAGTCGGCGTGGTTCGGCACCGACCGCGGTGCGCAGATCGTCGTGCGCGACCCGTCGCAGGGCGCCCCGGACCAGCGCCGCCTCGCGGTGGTGCCGGCCGGCCACCCGCAGGGGTACCTCGACGCGTTCACGGCGTTCGTGACGGACACCTACGACGCCGTCCGCGGCGGATCGCCGGAGGGGCTGCCGACGTTCGCGGACGGTGCCCGGGCGGCGTCCGTCATCCAGGCGGTGCTCGACAGCGCGCGCGACCGCGCCTGGCACCGTCCGCGAACGTCGGCAGCCCCTCCGGCGATCCGCCGCGGACGGCGTCGTAGGTGTCCGTCACGAACGCCGTGAACGCGTCGAGG
>CAJYUW010000031.1 GCA_913778205.1 uncultured Curtobacterium sp. | reverse complement strand
GGTCACCGCCGATGCCGATGGCGGTCGAGAAGCCCAGGTCACGCAGCTCGTACATCATCTGGTAGGTCAGGGTGCCGGACTTCGAGACGAGACCGATCGGGCCCTTGCCGGTGATCGTGGCCGGGGTGATGCCGACGAGCGACTCCCCCGGGGTGATGATGCCGGGGCAGTTCGGCCCGATGATCCGGGTCTTCCCGCCGAGGGCCTTGGCGTGCGCCCAGAACGCGGCGGAGTCCTGCACGGGGATGCCCTCGGTGATGACGACGACCAGCGGCACCGAGGCGTCGATGGCCTCCATGACGGCGTCCTTCGCGAACGCCGGCGGCACGAACACGATGGAGACGTCGGCGCCGGTGGCGTCGACGGCCTCGCGGACGGAGCCGAAGACGGGGAGCTCGACGTCGCCGTGGGTGACGGTCGTGCCGGCCTTGCGGGCGTTCACGCCGCCCACGACGTTCGTGCCGGCCTTGAGCATGAGCGCGGTGTGCTTGGTGCCCTCGCCGCCGGTGATGCCCTGGACGATGACCTTGGAGTCCTTGTTGAGGAAGATCGACATTGTTCTGCAGGCTCCTTACGCCGCGGCCGCGGCGAGCTCGGCGGCCTTCTCGGCCGCATCGTCCATGGTCGCGGCGACGGTGACGAGCGGGTGCGCCGCCTCCGCCAGGATCCGACGACCCTCGTCCACGTTGTTGCCGTCGAGGCGCACGACGAGCGGCTTGGTCGCCGAGTCGCCGAGGATCCCGAGCGCGGCGACGATGCCGTTCGCGACGGCGTCGCACGCGGTGATGCCGCCGAAGACGTTCACGAAGACGCTCTTCACCTGCGGGTCGCCGAGGATGACGTCGAGGCCGTTGGCCATGACCTCGGCCGAGGCGCCGCCGCCGATGTCGAGGAAGTTCGCGGGCTTCACGCCGCCGTGGCGCTCACCGGCGTAGGCGACGACGTCGAGCGTCGACATGACGAGCCCGGCGCCGTTGCCGATGACGCCGACCTCGCCGTCGAGCTTCACGTAGTTGAGACCGTGCTGCTTGGCCTTGGCCTCGAGCGGGTCCTCGCTGGCGGTGTCCTCGAGGTCCTTGTGGCCTTCGTGGCGGAAGTCGGCGTTGTCGTCGAGGGAGACCTTGCCGTCGAGGGCGAGGATCTGGCCGTCGCCGGTGCGGACGAGCGGGTTGACCTCCACCAGGGTGGCGTCCTCGCCCTTGTACACGTCGTAGAGCTTGACGAAGACGTCCGCGACCTGGTCGACGAGCTCGGCGGGGAAGCCCGCGGCGGTCGCCAGCTCCTTGCCCTTCGCCTCGTCGATGCCGGTCAGCGGGTCCACCTCGACGCGGGCGAGGGCCTCCGGCTTCTCGACCGCGAGCTGCTCGATCTCCATGCCGCCCTCGACGCTGACGAGCGACAGGTAGGAGCGATTGGCGCGGTCGAGCAGCACGGAGAAGTAGAACTCCTCGGCGATGTCGGCGCCCTGGGCGACCATCACGCGCTGGACGGTGTGGCCCTTGATGTCGAGGCCGAGGATCGCCTGAGCGTGCTCGTACGCCTCGTCCGGGGTCTTCGCGACCTTCACGCCGCCGGCCTTGCCGCGACCGCCGACCTTGACCTGCGCCTTGACGACGACCACGCCGCCGATCTTCTCGGCCGCTGCCTTCGCCTCCTCGGGGGTGTCGGCGATGATGCCCTGCAGCACAGGGACGCCGTAGGACTCGAAGAGGTCCCTGGCCTGGTACTCGAAAAGATCCACGCTGTTCTTCTTCCCGCACGTTCGTGCGATCGGCATCGGTTACCCGGTCGCCACACTCCACATCGAGGGTCGCTCGATGTCGAGACAACGGCCGCGGGTCAGCCTAGCGCCGGCAGGTGGACGCACAGTGCGCGCGGCCGGACGGGAGGCACGGATCACCGCCGCCCCGCGGCGTCCGCAGCGCGCACTGCCGCACACGTCCACAGCAACGCTCCGGCACGGTGGTCCCGATGGACACTGCACTCCGTGAACGCGCCGCCGACGTCTTCGGCTGGGACCTCCGAGACGCCCAGGCGACGGTGATCGACGCCGTCCTCCGCGGTCGAGACGCCCTCGCCCTGATGCCGACCGGCTCGGGGAAGTCCGCGATCTACCAGGTCGCCGGCCTCGCCGTGGACGGCCTGGTCGTCGTGGTCTCCCCGCTGGTGTCCCTGCAGCAGGACCAGGTCGTCGGGCTGCGGTCGCACCCGGACGCGCCGCCCGCAGTGGCGATCAACGCGACCGTCTCCGCGTCCGACGTCGCCGACGCGTGGGACGCCATCGCCGCCGGGGACGTCCGGTACGTGTTCCTCGCGCCCGAGCAGCTCGCGAAGGACGAGGTCGTCGAACGCCTCGCCGACGCCGGCGTCGCGCTCCTGACCGTCGACGAGGCGCACTGCGTGTCGTCGTGGGGGCACGACTTCCGGCCGGCGTACCTGGCGCTCGGCGAGGCCGCGGAGCGCCTCGGCCGCCCGCCGGTGCTCGCCCTCACCGCCACCGGTTCGGCCCCGGTCCGCGACGACGTCGTCGCCCGGCTCGGCATGAGGGACCCCGTGGTGCTGGCCGCGGGGTTCGACCGCCCGGGCATCCGCATCGAGGTCGAGCGGTACGCCGACGCCGACGAGAAGCGCGCCGCGGTCGTCGAGCAGGCGGCCGCGGCGACGGGCACCGGGATCGTGTACGTCGCCACCCGTCGCGAGACCGACGAGTACGCGGAGGCCCTCCGTGGCCGTGGCAAGGACGCCCGGTCGTACCACGCGGGCATGCGGGCGCGGGACCGCGAGGCCGTCCTGCACGCGTTCCACGACGGGGAGGTCGACGTCGTGGTCGCGACGAGCGCCTTCGGCATGGGCATCGACAAGCCCGACGTCCGCTTCGTGCTGCACGCCGACGTGGCCGAGTCCGTCGACGCCCACTACCAGGAGATCGGTCGTGCCGGCCGCGACGGGAAGCCGGCCACCGCGACGCTGCACTACCGGTCCGAGGACCTCGGGCTCCGCCGCTTCTTCGCGACGGGCACCCCGAGGCCCGCGTCGCTCCGTGCCGTGTTCTCCGCGGTGCCGGAGTCCGGGGCGATCGCCCGCTCGGCCGTCGCGGACGCGTCCGGCCTGTCGTCGCGCACGGCGGCCCGCGCGGCGAACACCCTCGTCGAGGCGGGTGTGCTCGACGACGGACCCGACGGCCTGGCACGGGTCGACGGCGGGCCGACCTCGGCGGCAGCCGCGGCGAAGGCGGCCTCGGCGCGCGCGGACCAGCGCGAGGAGGTCGAGCAGTCGCGCATCGCGATGATGCGCCGGTTCGCCGAGACGCTCGGGTGCCGTCGGCAGTTCCTGCTCGGGTACTTCGGCGACGAGCTCGCGGAGCCGTGCGGCAACTGCGACACGTGCACGTCCGGCTCCGCCTACGAGGACGCCGCCCACGGCGCGGACGGGGCGCACGACGACGCCTGGCCCCCGGAGTCGATCGTCGAGCACCCGGAGTGGGGCCGCGGCACGGTGATGAGCACCGAGGACGACCGGGTGACGGTGTTCTTCGAGGCCGCGGGGTACAAGACCCTCGGGCTCGCCGACGTCGAGCAACGGCACCTGCTCGAGCGCGTCTGACGCCCCGACGGCACCCGCGGCACGGACCCGGGCAGCACGGACGCCGCGACGGAGATGCCCGGCCGCTCGGCCACCGGGAGGCCCGGTCGCTCGGGCGGGGGAACGCGCGGTCGCTCGACCACCCGTCGGCGACCGCGCTCCACTCCCCCGAGCACGGCGAGCATGCACCGACGTCGTGTCGCGGAGGTGACCGCCGGGTGAACACGACCCGAACCCCGTCCGTTCCGCGCGCCTCCCGGGCGGCCCGGTGCGTCCGTCGGACACCCGTCCCCCGGAACGTGTGGTTCCTCCGACCGCCGACGCGTAGGCAGGAGGACCACGACGAGAGGAACACCCACATGAGCAGCGACGTCAACCAGGCAGCGCAGCAGCGCCTCGGCGGCATCATCCAGGACCGCGCCTTCGACCGCTTCGGCGAGGTCTGGGCCGACGACGTCGTCGACCACGACCCGGCGCCCGGACAGGCCCCCGGGCTCGCCGGCATCGTCGACTTCTGGCAGGACTTCACGACGGCGTTCCCGGACCTCGCGCTGACCCCCGACCCGCTTGTCGTCACGGACGACTTCGTGACCGCGGTGTTCACGATCCGCGGCACCCACACCGGGCCGTTCCAGGGCCACGCGCCCACCGGGAAGTCGTTCGAGGTGCGCGGCATCCAGGTCGCGAAGTTCCGCGACGGGAAGATCGTCGAGCGCTGGGGCGCCACCGACGAGCAGGGCCTCGCGCAGCAGCTCGGGCTCGACGGCTCCACCGACGACCACGGCGACGTCCGGTTCGTGTCCGCGTAGGCGACCGCTCCGTGCCCGCCGAGGCGCGGCGCGTAGACAGGACACCCCGAACGAGAGGAACCCCATGAGCGACCCGGGCACCACCCCGAACGACGGCACCGACGCCTTCCGCGACGACGACGTGGACACCGAGCACGCCGGCCCGTACCAGGTCGACGACCGCGAGGAAGCCCTCGAGACCGTCACGAACGACGCGGTCGGCGGCGAGACCGTCGACCCGCAGCCCGGCGACGGCACCGCGTCCGGCCCCACGGGCGGCGCCGAGCGCGAGGAAGCGCCGGACCTGTGGGAGCACGACGGCGACGAGGACCACCCGGACCTCGGGAACGACCTCGGCACCAAGCCGCTCTGACAGCGGCGCTGGCTAGCATCGGCACGTGATCTCGCGAGTCCAGCAGCGCCTGCGTCGGCACCCCGGCGCGGCGCGGCTGGTCTCGATCGCCGGCCTGCTCCTCATCGCGGCGGCCGCGACCCTGGGCGTCCGCTCCGGTGTGACCGCGTGCGGGCCACAGACGTCGGGGCCCGCCTGCACGGCGGGGAACCTGGGCTGGATCGCACTCCTCGCGGTCGGCGTCCTCGCGGCGGTCGTCGCGGGATCGGGCGTCCTCTGGCCGCTCCCGGCGATCTGGACGGTCGCCGCGCTGCTCTCCGCGGCGCGCGGCGACGTCGGCAGCACCGGCTTCGTCGTCGTGGCGACCGCCGTCGGCCTCGCCGCGCTCGGCGCCGCGATCTGGGTCGACGTCTCGCCCCGAGCACGGCAGCGGCGGGCACGACGTGACCGCTGAGTCGTCGACGGGCACGGGACGGACGGGAGGCGCGGTGCACGACCCGCACCGTGCCTCCCGTCCGGTGCCCGGTCGCGACCGCGCGCTCCGTCGGCTGCTCGCGGACAGCACGCCGGTCGCGGCCGGCGGCCGCGCCATCCTGCTGCAGATCGCCGACCCCGTCGTCGCGGCGGGCGTCCGTCGGCACTCCGACTTCGCGCGCCGACCGCAGCAGCGGCTCGCGCACACCCTGGCGTTCGTCTTCGCGGTGGTGTCCGGCAGCCCGGCGGACGCCGCGCTCGCAGCCTCCCTCGTGGACCGCGCGCACGTTCCCGTCGCGGGCGCGGACGACGTCGACCGACAGCTCTGGGTGGCCGCGACCCTGTTCGACTCGGCACGGCAGGCGCACGCGCTCTTCGGTTCGGAGGCGTTCGCGAGCCGGTCCGGGGAACTGCTGCAGGCGTACGCGCCGATCGGGACCGCCCTCCGGGTGCCGCCGTCCCGCTGGCCAGGGTCGGTGGCTGCGTTCGACCGGTACTGGGCGGCGACGCTCGACCGGCTGACCGTCACCGACGAGGCGCGCGGTGTCGTGCGCGACCTGCTGCACCCGAGACTCGCGCCGTGGTGGGTGCGGACGGCGATGCCGCTCGTGCGGATCGTGACCGTGGGCATGCTGCCGGACCGGCTGCGAGCCGAGTACGGCTTCGCGTGGGGGCCACGGGAGCGTCGGCGGTACGAGCGGACCGTGCAGGTGCTCCGTGTCGTCCGGAGGCTGGTGCCCGGGTGGCTCCTCCGTCTGCCGGGGCCGCTGCTGGTCCGGGCGATGCGGCGGGCGGCGGCAGGACGCCCGAACGGATAATTGTCAGACTGACAATTACCGTGGTACGGTCGGGCCATGGCAGTCGAACTCAGCACCTGGGACGCCCAGGGCACACCGACGACACCGACGTTCTCCACCATGCGGTTCCCCGCCGGTGAAGCCCACGTCAAGGTCGTGGACGACGCCGACGCGGGGGCGACCACCGAGATCGCGACCCTGCGCGGCACCAGCGGCGACGACCTCCTCGTGCTCGGCATGTGGGCGGACGCCGTCCGGCAGCGCGGCGCCCGGTCGGTCGCGCTCGTCCCGTACCTCCCCGGCGCGCGGCAGGACCGCGGCCTCCCGTTCGGCGCGAAGGTCTACGCGGACGTGCTCAACGGCTTCCGCATCGACCAGGTGGTCGCGTTCGACCCGCACTCGCCGGTCATCGTCGGCCTGGTCGAGCGACTCACCGTGGTCACGAGCGAGCGGGTCGTGCGCGACGCCGTGCTCGCCGGCTCCGACTACAGCGGTGTCATCGCCCCCGACAGGGGCGCGGTCGCACGGGCGTCCGCGGTCGCCACCGCCGCCGGGCTGCCGCTCTTCCGCGCCGAGAAGCACCGCAACCCGGACACCGGGAAGCTCGACGGGTTCTCCTGCGAGCCGCTCCCGGACACCGGCCGGCTGCTCGTCGTCGACGACATCTGCGACGGCGGCGGGACCTTCATGGGTCTGGCCGGGTCGACCGGCCTGCCGCGGGAACGGCTCGGCCTGTGGGTCTCGCACGGCGTCTTCTCCGGCCGGGCCCCGCAGCTCGCCGAGCACTTCGGGGAGATCGTCACCACCGACTCGTACCCGGCCCAGAACGACGTGCCGGGCTTGCGAACCGTCCCGCTCAGCCCGTACCTCACGAGGGAGATCCGATGACCACCACCACCACGGGCCTCGCGCCCCGCATCACCACGCCGAGCCCGATCGCGCCGCTCCTCTCCGTCGACGGCTACAAGCACTCGCACCGGCAGGTCTACCCGGCCGGCACGACCCGGATCCTCATCAACTGGACGAACCGGTCGAACAGCCACATGCCGGAGTCGACGCACGCCGTGGTGTTCGGTCTGCAGGCGTTCATCCAGCGCCACCTCGTCGAAGCCTGGGCGCCGTTCTTCGCCGCCGACGAGGACGAGGTCGCCGACCTGTTCGAGCAGGCGCTCCAGGACTACTTCGGCCCGAACCACATCGGGACCGACCACGTCCGTGCCCTGCACCGTCTCGGGTACCTGCCGCTCGACGTCAAGGCCCTGCCCGAGGGGACCCTCGCCCCGATCGGCGTCGCGACCCTGACGATCGAGAACACGGTCGACGAGTTCTTCTGGCTGCCGAACTACATCGAGACCGCTCTGTCGGCGTCGATCTGGCACCCGTCGACCGTCGCCACGAAGGCGCTCGAGTACCGCGACCTCATGGAGGACTGGGCGGAGCGCACCGGCGCCGACCCTGCGAGCATCGACTTCGCCGCGCACGACTTCTCGTTCCGCGGGCAGTCGAGCATCGAGTCGGCCGCGGCCGCCGGTGCCGGGCACCTGCTCTCGTTCCTCGGCACCGACTCGATGCCGTCGCTCGACTTCATCGACCGCTACTACCCCGGCGACAACGGGTGGGTCGGCGCGAGCGTGCCCGCGACCGAGCACAGCGTCATGTGCGTCCGCGGGGCCGGCGGGGAGCTCGAGACCTTCGAGCAGATCCTCGACGTCTACCCGACCGGCATCGTCTCGGCGGTGAGCGACGGCTTCGACCTCTTCAAGGTCATCACCGAGACCCTCCCGCAGCTCAGGGACCGCATCACCGCCCGCGACGGCAAGCTCGTCATCCGCCCGGACTCGGGCGACCCGGTCGACATCGTGACCGGCACGGTGCACGGCGTCCCCGCGTCCGAGCTCTTCCGCGACGGCCGGAGCAACGAGGAGAAGGGCGTCGTCGAACTGCTCGACGAGCTCTTCGGCCACACCGTCAACCAGCGGGGCTTCAAGGTCCTCGACCAGCACATCGGCGTGATCTACGGCGACAGCATCACACTCGACCGTGCCCGCCGCATCTACGAGCGCCTCGCCGCGAAGGGCTACGCGAGCGACAACATCGTGCTCGGCATCGGGTCGTACACGTACCAGTACATGACCCGCGACAACCTCGGCAGCGCCGTGAAGGCCACCTGGGCCCTGGTCGACGGCGAGCCGGTCGACATCCAGAAGGACCCGAAGACCGGCAGCGGCAAGAAGAGCGCCAAGGGCCGCATCGCGCTGCACCGGGACGAGGACGGCGAGATCCGGCAGACCGACCAGGCGAGCGCGGAGGACGAGGCGACCAGCCTCCTCCGGACGGTGTGGGTCGACGGCCGGTTCACGGTCCTCCAGTCGTTCGCCGACGTCCGGGCGACGCTCCGCGACGAGCGCGCCGCCCGGGCCGCTCGCCGGGCCCGGGCGTGACCGACGCCGCCACGGCGGCCCGCGACCAGCCGCTCATCGCGATCGACGTCGTCCCGATGTCCTTCACGACGGCGGACGGTCTGCGGGTCGCCACCGCGCGACGGCCGTACGCCCCCTTCGCCGGCCGGGAGGCCCTCCCCGGCGTGCTCCTGGACGCTGCGGAACGCCTCGTGGAGGGTGCACGGCGCGCACTGCGCACCAAGACCGGGATCGACGCGGCCGCGGTCCGGCACCTCGCCCAGGTCGGCGCGTTCGACGGACCGTCGCGGGATCCCCGGGACACCGCGATCAGCATCGCCTTCCTGGCCGTCGCGTCCCCCCGGGCAGCCGACGGGACGGCCGCCGCGGCGACGTCCACCGCAGGGCTCGTGTCCACGGCTCGGACAGCCGGAGCCGGACCCACCACCGGAGCCGGACCCACCACCGGGGCCGGCCCCACCACCGGGGCCGGGTCCGCGACCGGGGCCGGATCCGCGACCGAGGCCGGATCCGCGACCGAGGCCGGATCCGCGATCTGGCGCCCTGCCGTCGGAGCCGACCCGGGCCTCCCGTTCGACCACGACGCGATCGTCGCCGCTGCCGTCGACCACGTGCGCACGCGCCTGTGGCGCGACGTCTCCTTGACGCGCGCCCTGCTCGGCGAGGTCTTCCCGACCTCGGCCGCGGCGCAGCTGCACACGGCACTGCACGGCACCGTGCCGGACGCGGGCAACCTCAACCGTTCCCTCCGCACGAACCCGGCGCTCGTCCGGGCCGCCGTCCCCGCGACCACGAGCGGGCGGGGCGGGCGTCCCCCGGCGACCTGGACGTGGGTCGACTGAGCGGGGTTGGCTGTGTTCATGTCCGCTTCGCTGTCCGGTGACGACTCGCTCGAGCTCCCGGAGTTCGACACCCCACCCCGGTCCCCGCTCGACCTCGCCCGGTCGTGGCTCGCCGACGCCGAGGACCGCGAGGTGTCGGAGCCGCTCTCGATGACCCTCGCGACCGCGGACCCCGACGGCCGTGTGTCGGCGCGCACCGTCGACGTGAAGCGCATCGAGGACGACGGCCTCGTGTTCGGGTCCTCCACGCTGAGCCCCAAGGGCCGGCAGATGACCGCGAACCCGCACGCCGCGTTGCAGGTGTACTGGCGCGAGACGATGCAGCAGCTGCGGTTCGAGGGGCGCGTCGTGCAGATCTCCGACGAGGAGTCCGACGCGCTCTTCGCCGACCGGTCGCCGAAGTCCCGCGCTGCGACCGCGATCGCCGACCAATCGGACGTGCTCGAACCGCGGACGCTGCAGGACCTCATCGACGACGCGAACACCCTGCTGGCGGACACCGACGACGACGTGCCCCGGCCGGACGGGTGGGTCGCGTGGCGGCTGGAGCCCGACGTCGTCGAGTTCTGGCACGGCAGCCGGGACCGGATGCACCGGCGTCTGCAGTACGTCCGCGCGACCGACGGGTGGGACACCGCGCGGCTCCAGCCGTAGCGGCCGCGCCCGCGCTGCCCGACCAGGGCGGCGCCGCGGTGGTCGCGGCGCGAGCCATCCCCGTGCGGCCGCACAACCAAAGTCGCGGCGCACCACGGAATCATGTGGTGCGATCCGCCTTTGGTTGTGCGCAGACCAACCGCGCCAGAGGCGCGGCGAATGCGGCGGCGCGCGGCACGGCGCGCCGCGCGACGCGCGCGGCGTGCGCGGCGTGCGCGGCGTGCGCGGCGTGCGCGGCGCTAGAGCTTCTCGATCGGGGCGATCTTGATGAGCAGCTTCTTGCGCCCGGCCGAGTCGAACGCGATCTCCGCGATGCGCTTCGCGCCCTGCCCGGTCACCGCCGACACCGTGCCCTCGCCGAAGTCGACGTGCTTGATGCGGTCGCCTGCGGCGAGCTCGAGGTCGCCGTTGTCGCGCACCTGACCCGACACGCGGTTCGCCCACTCGGTCTTCGGGCGGGTCTTCGCCGCCGCCGCGGCACGGTCGTACGAGCCCCCGCCCCAGCCGCCACCACCGCGGTAGCCACCGCCACCGCCGCCGCCCGCGCCGCCTGCACCACCGAAGCCGCCCGGGCCGCCACCACGTCGGGCGTTGAGGGCGCGGGGCTCCGTCCCGCCGCGGCTGTTCGCCATGCCCGGCGACTGCTTCCACTCGATGAGACCCTCCGGGATCTCCTGCAGGAAGCGGGAGGGCATCGCCACGTTGACGTCGCCGAACTGGGCGCGGGTCATCGCCAGCGACAGGAAGAGCGACTTCTTCGCCCGGGTGATGCCGACGTAGAACAGGCGGCGTTCCTCCGCGGGACCACCGGGCTCGTTCGCGGACATGCGGTGCGGGAGGAGGTCCTCCTCGACACCGGTCAGGAACACCGCGTCGTACTCGAGCCCCTTCGCGGTGTGCAGCGTCATGAGCGACACGGTGCCGGACGAGTCGTCGAGCTCGTCCGCCGCCGCGACGAGCGACACCTCGGTGAGGAAGTCGGACAGGGTGCCGTCGGGGTTGTTCTTCTGGAACTCCCGCGTCACCGCCACGAGCTCGTCGATGTTGTCCGCGCGCGCCGCGTCCTGCGCATCCGGCGACTTCCGGAGGTTCTCGAGCAGCCCCGACCCGTCGAGGAGCTGCGTCAGCGTGTCGACGACCGGCTGGTCCTGCGCCTTGGCGGAGACCTCGTCAAGGAGGGCCGCGAACGCCGTGATCGCGGTGCGCACCTTCGGGCCGAAGCCGAGCTCGTCCGCGTGCCGCAGGGCCTCGCGCATGGTGGTCTCGTGCTCGTCCGCGTACCGCTGCAGCGTCGTCTCGGTGACGGCTCCGATCCCGCGCTTCGGGACGTTCAGGATGCGGCGGAGCGCCATCGGATCGGCCGGGTTGGCGATGGTGATGAGGTACGCCATCGCGTCCTTGATCTCGGCGCGCTCGTAGAACTTGGTGCCGCCGAGCACCCGGTACGGGATCGCCGCGCGGATGAAGATCTCCTCCAGCGCACGGGTCTGCGAGTTCGTCCGGTAGAACACCGCCATGTCGCGGTAGGCCGTGCCGCCCTCGTGCAGCCGCTGGACCTCGTCCGCCACGAACTGGGCCTCGTCGTGGCCGGTGTACCCGGTGAAGCCGACGATCTTGTCCCCGGCGCCGACGTCGGTGAACAAGTTCTTCGCCTGCCGGTCGAAGTTGTTCGCGATCACGGCGTTCGCGGCGTCGAGGATGTTCTGCGTCGACCGGTAGTTCTGCTCGAGCAGGATGACCTTCGAGTTCGGGAAGTCCCGCTCGAACTCGACGATGTTGCGGATGTCGGCCCCGCGGAACGCGTAGATCGACTGGTCCGAGTCACCGACGACCGTCAACGACGCCGGCGCGATCGATCCGTCGCGCTCCCGCATGCGCTCGACGTGCTGGCCGGCGTCCTCGAGCGCGTCGACCTGCTCGACCGGGACGGGACGGGTGAGCTCGCGGATCAGGGCGTACTGCGCGTGGTTGGTGTCCTGGTACT
This sequence comes from uncultured Curtobacterium sp., assembly GCA_913778205.1. Classification (GTDB taxonomy): domain Bacteria; phylum Actinomycetota; class Actinomycetes; order Actinomycetales; family Microbacteriaceae; genus Curtobacterium. The sequence continues at coordinate 243,227 of CAJYUW010000031.1, read as the reverse complement.
CGTCGACGAGGATGAACCGGAACCGCCGCTGGTACAGCGCCGCGACGTCCGGGAACGCCCGGAACAGGAACACCGTCTGCCCGATGAGGTCGTCGAAGTCGAAGGCGTTCGCGCGACGGAGCTCGTCGGTGTAGCGGCGGAACACCTGGGCGAACATGACCTCCTGCGGATCGTTCGCGTTGATGTTCCGGGCGTAGGTGTCGACGTCCTGCAGCTCGTTCTTGAGCTTCGAGATCTTCGACGCCGCCGCCCCGACCGTGAGTCCGAGCTGGTCGGCCTCGTACTCCTTGATGATCCGCTTGAGCAGCGCGCGGGAGTCGGCCGAGTCGTAGATGGTGAACGACTGCGAGAACCCGAACCGCTCGGCTTCGCGCCGCAGGATGCGCACGCACGCCGAGTGGAAGGTCGAGATCCACATGCCCTCGGCTTCGTTCCCGACGAGGGCTCGGACGCGCTCCCGCATCTCGGCCGCGGCCTTGTTCGTGAAGGTGATCGCGAGGATCTGGGACGGCCAGGCCTCTCGGTTGGCGAGCAGCAGCGCGATGCGACGCGTCAGCACGCTCGTCTTGCCCGACCCGGCGCCCGCGACGATGAGCAGGGACTCGCCGCGGTACTCGACGGCTTCCTTCTGCTGGGGGTTCAGACCCGCGGTGAACGGGTCCTCGTAGGCAGCGGCCCCGGCACCCTGCTCGGGCGACGAGTCGAATGGGTCCAGCACGATCGTCATGTCCGGGACAGTCTAGGCCGCGCCTCCGACACCGGGACCGGTCCCCGCGACGACCGATCGCGCCCGCACCGCGAGGTCCGTGTGGTCCGCGAACACCCCGTCGACACCCGTCCGCACGATCGACGTGAACCACCGCTCCCAGTCGCCGTGCGCCGCGACGTCGCCGCCGCGCCTGAGCGGTGCCGGCAGGAAGCGGTTCTCCGGCCGCAGCGTCCACGTGAACACCGCGAGTCCGGCGTCGTGCGCCCGGTCGACGATCGCGCTGCGGATCGGTCCGCGGTCCTCCACTGCCCGGGTGTCGACCCCGGCCATCAGGGTCCTGAGGTCCACACTGATCCCGTTGAACTCGGTCGCGAGCTCCGCGAGCGCCTCGTCCGAACGCTCCGACGCGTACGACGGGGCCAGCGCCCCGTGGGAGGCGACCTCGTCGGCTGCGCTGCCCCGCGCCTCCTGGAGGTACACGAGCCGGCCACCCGTCCGACGCGAGCGGAGGTCGCGGAGCACGCCCTTCTCGAAGCTCTCGACCGTGAGCCGCTCGTCCTGTCGCCACCCCGCGTCGCCGAGCGCGTCGTCGAGCATCGCCGCCATCGGGAACCCGGCCTGCTCGAAGTACGTCGCGTGCTTGACCTCGGCCACCAGCCCGACCGGTCGCGGGGCGTCGTCCAGCATCGCGAGGAGGTCCTCGAGCCGCAGGACCGGGTCTTCCCCGTCGTGCGCCGCCGACGCCGGCCGCAGGGCGGGCAGGCGCTCGCGGGTCCGGAGCGTCTGCAGCTCCGCCCAGGTGAAGTCCTCCGTGAACCACCCGGTCTGGACCTGGCCGTCGACGGTCTTCGTGGTCCGTCGATCGGCGAACTCGCGGCGGTCGGCCACGTCGGTCGTCCCGGACACCTCGTTCTCGTGCCGGAGGACGAGCACCCCGTCCCGCGTCGGCACGAGGTCCGGCTCGATCGCGTCGCACCCCATCGCGATCGCGAGCTCGTAGGCGCTGCGGGAGTGCTCGGGACGGTGTCCGGACGCGCCGCGGTGGGCGATGACGAGGGTCATGCGTGCACGGTACCGGCCTGGAGGCGCGGCTCGCCGCCGCCGTGCAGCCCACCTCCGTAAGGTGCTCAGGCCGGGCACGGCGAACTCCGAGCCAGGGCTGCGACGATCGCCGCAGGCGACCACGGGACAGCCGTTCCGCTCGCCGCGAATCCACAGCCTCCCGGGCCACCCGGCCCCTAGGCTGAGAGGACTCGAATCATCAGGAGAGGACACCATGGCCTTCAAGCCCGGTTTCGACCAGTCCCCCGCCTTCAACGACGCGGGCCGGAACGCCTGGGGCGCGGGCGCCGGACAGCAGCAGGCTGGCTGGGGTCAGACGCCGCAGGCCGGCATGACGCCCGACCAGCTGCAGTACATGTACGACCGCCCGTCGGCGTCGACCGTCGACACCGACCGCATGTCGTACGAGGACACCATCGTCAAGACCCTCCTCGCGTTCGGCGTGCTCGTCGTCGGCGCGGTCGCGGGCTGGAACCTCCCGGCCGGCGTGTGGGTCGTCGCAGCGATCGTCGGCTTCGTGCTCGCCCTCGTGAACACCTTCAAGAAGAAGCCGTCGCCTGCGCTCGTGCTCGCGTACTCCGGCGTGCAGGGCGTCTTCGTCGGCGGCATCTCCCACGCGTACCAGTACGCCTTCGGCGGCATCGTCCCGCAGGCGGTCTTCGGCACGCTCGGTGTGTTCGCGATCACGCTCCTGCTCTTCACGTCGGGCAAGATCCGCGCGACGCCGAAGGCCACCCGGTTCTTCCTCGTCGCGATGATCGGCTACCTGGTCTTCTCGCTCATCAACCTGGTCCTCATGTGGACCGGTGTGACGAACACCGCGTTCGGGGCGCTCGGCTTCAAGGTCTTCGGCATCCCGCTCGGCGTCATCATCGGCATCCTCGTCGTGCTCATGGCGGCGTACTCGCTCGTGCTCGACTTCGACCAGATCAAGACGGGTGTCCAGCGCGGCGCTCCCCGCATCTACGCGTGGACGGCGGCGTTCGGCCTCATCGTCACGATCGTGTGGCTCTACCTCGAGATCCTGCGCATCCTCGCCATCGTGGCGAGCAGCTCGCGCAACTAGCCCGCACGCACAGCACGACCACGAGGGCCCCGGCGGAGACGCCGGGGCCCTCGTGCGTGCCCGCTGCCGCCGAGGTCGGGATCCGCGCATGGTCCGTGTCGCCCGTGCCCGTGTCCGCGCATGCCGTGTCCGTGCATGCCCGGGCCACGACGTCGGTCGCACGACGTGCCGCTGACCGAACGCGCTGGTCGCATGACATGCCGTCCCCCAGACGGCCGGGGAACACGTTCTGCGACCAACCGCCACCGAGGCCGGCGACGCCCGCGCATGCTCGAGCCGGTCCGTTGGTCGCACGACGTGCCGCCCGACGAGCGTGCTGGTCGCACGACATGCCGTCCCCGAGACGGCCGCGCGACACTTGCTGCGACCAACTCGCGCGCGGCAGACACGCGGCGGGCCACCCCACGCACGAGGGCCCGGCACGCAGAACGCGTGCCGGGCCCTCGGACGTCAGGGAGTGGCTACTCCCACTCGATCGTCCCCGGCGGCTTCGACGTGACGTCGAGCACGACGCGGTTCACGTCGGAGACCTCGTTCGTGATGCGGTTCGAGATCTTCGCGAGGGTGTCGTACGGCAGGCGCGTCCAGTCGGCGGTCATGGCGTCCTCGGACGAGACCGGACGGAGCACGATCGGGTGGCCGTAGGTGCGACCGTCACCCTGGACGCCGACCGAGCGGACGTCGGCGAGCAGGACGACCGGGCACTGCCAGATCTCCTCGTCGAGGCCGGCCGCGGTGAGCTCCTCACGGGCGATCTTGTCGGCTGCACGGAGCAGCTCGAGGCGGTCCTTCGTGACCTCGCCCACGATGCGGATGCCGAGCCCGGGGCCGGGGAACGGCTGGCGTCCGACGATGACCTCGGGCAGCCCGAGCTCGCGGCCGACCGCACGGACCTCGTCCTTGAACAGGGTGCGGAGCGGCTCGACGAGCTCGAACGTCATGTCCTCGGGCAGACCGCCGACGTTGTGGTGCGACTTGATGTTCGCCGTGCCGGAGCCGCCACCGGACTCGACGACGTCGGGGTAGAGCGTGCCCTGGACCAGGAACCTGACCTGTCCCTCGGAGTCGGAGGCCTTGGCCTCGAGCACGAGCGCCTCGGCCGCCGCCTCGAACGTGCGGATGAACTCGCGGCCGATGATCTTGCGCTTCTGCTCCGGGTCGCTCACGCCGGCGAGGGCGTCGAGGAACTGCTGCTCGGCGTCGACCGTGACGAGCCGGACACCGGTGGAGGCGACGTAGTCCTCCTCCACCTGCTTGCGCTCGTCGGCGCGGAGGAGTCCGTGGTCGACGAAGACGCACGTGAGCTGGTCGCCGACGGCCCTGTGCACGAGGGCGGCGGCCACGGCGGAGTCGACCCCGCCGGACAGCCCGGCGATGACGCGGGCGGATCCGACCTGCTCCTTGATCCGTGCGACCTGCTCGTCGATGACGTTCGCGGAGTTCCAGTCGCCCGGGAGCCCGGCGGCGCGGTGCAGGAAGTTCTCGAGGACGGCCTGACCGAACACGGAGTGCTTGACCTCCGGGTGCCACTGCACGCCGTAGAGCTTGCGCTCGTCGGACGCGAACGCCGCAACAGGGGTCGAGGCACTCGACGCGAGGACGTCGAAGCCCTCCGGCGCCTTCGCCACGGAGTCACCGTGCGACATCCACGTGACCTGCGACGCCGGCTGGTCACCGAGGAGCACGCTGTCGGTGCCCGTGACCGTGACGTCGGTCGCGCCGTACTCGCGCTGCCCGGTCTGGGCGACCTCTCCACCGAGGGCCGTCGCCATCGCCTGGAAGCCGTAGCAGATGCCGAGCACCGGGACACCGAGGTCGAGGATGCCGCCGTCGAGGGACGGGGCGCCTTCCTCGTAGACGGACGACGGACCGCCGGACAGCACGATGGCCGCCGGGTCCTTCGCCTTCACCTCGTCCGCGGTGATCGAGTGGGGCACGATCTCGCTGTAGACGTTGGCCTCACGCACGCGGCGAGCGATGAGCTGCGCGTACTGGGCTCCGAAGTCGACGACGAGGACGGGACGCTGGTCGGTCTCGCTCACCGAGCGGCCTCCTTCTCACGCTGCTGGGCAGCGGTCAGCTCGTGGTAGGTGTCCATGGCCTTCTGCTGCATGCGGTGCTCGACGACGAAGGACATGAACGGGATGATGCCGCCGAGGGCGATGAGCAGGAAGCGCGAGGGCCTCCAGCGCATGATGCTCCACAGACGGAAGTCCGTGAAGAGGTAGAGGACGTACAGCCACCCGTGCGCGATGAGGATCGCGATGGAGAGGTTGAACGTCCCGGGGGCTTCGCCGGCCGTGCCGTTCGGGACGAAGAACGGGCCGTTGCCGAGCTGCATCTCGAGCTGCAGCGGCGTGTACTTGATGATGACCTCGACCACGAGGGCGAGGAGCAGCACACCGGTGATGTACGCGGAGACGCGGTACCACTTCACCGCACCCGGGATCTTCGGGACGTCGCGGGGTCGGACGGTCAGAGCCATATGGGCAATCCTACCGTCGGTCCAGGAGCGCCCCGTCGGCGCTGTGGAGGCGTTCACGACGGTCCTCCTCCTCGCGCTCGAACGCGTCCTTCACGAACCGGTACCAGAGGAACACGGCGAACCCGGCGAAGACGGCCCACTCGATCGCGTAGAACAGGTTGAGCCAGTCGAACTGGACCGCGCGCGTGGGGGCGCGGTCGGCGATGGTGCCGAGGTCGGCGGCCTTCGCGGTGCTCCCGTCGGCGACGACGTACCCGAGGTACATGCGGTCGTCGAACTGCTTCCACGTGTTCACGAACCGCGCCGGGGCGACGGCCGAGTACTCGCCCGCGTCGTAGGCGTCCTGGTCGGGCGACTCCTCCGGGTAGAGCCGGCCCTCGATCGTCATCGTCTGCCCGTCTGCCAGTCGGTCGCCGCCGGCAACCGCAGCCGCCCGGCGGTCGGACCAGCCGATGACGACGGGCAGGCTCGCCCCGGTCCCCGAGTCGACGAGGTGCCCGACGGTCTGGAAGGCGCCGCCGCCGCTCCGCCCGGTCAGGACGGTCGTGTCACCGGCAACGAACGTGCCGGTGACCGTGACCCTCTGCCCGGCGAGGGACTCGGTGACGGGCCGCATCGGGGCGAGCGCGTCGTCGAGGGCCTTCTGCGTCTCGGTGGTCGCGGGGAGAGGCTTGCCGTTCTGGATGCTCCGTTCGAGCTGCCACTTGCCGAGGAACGCGAACACCGCCGCGAGCACGAGCGCCAGCAGCAGCAGCGCGATCCACTTCGGTCGTCGGGCAACGGCCCACATTCGTATCAGTACTCCGGATCGCGCTGTCGCACCGGGCGTTCGGGACGCGCGGTGGGGATGTCCTCCGACGGGGTCACGGGTTCGTCGCGGGGCTCCGGTGCACCATTCTCGCGCTCCTGCCTGCCAGCGGCCTCCACGAGGGCGAACTCCTCCGCGAACTGCCGGTCGCGCTCGGCGCGACGCGCAGCGCGCGCGGCGTCCTCGTCGGCGACCCCGGCCACCGCCGCGGCGTCGATCGCCTCGTCGAGGGCGGGTCCCGACGCCCCGGCGGGTGCTGCGCCCCCGCGTCCACCGAGCCGCGCGCGGAGGCGCTGGCGCAGCCGCGCGACGCGCGCCGGGCGCACCACGAGGCGGCCGATCCGGTCCGAGTTCACGGCGAGCAGCGGCCCGAGGACGGCCATGACGAGGACGTAGAGGCCCGCGAACGCGGTGATCCGCGCCTCCAGGCCGGCGGCCGCCGAGAGCGTCGCGAGGATGAGCGCGAACTCGCCACGGTTGACCAGGATGACCGCGGTGTTGATCCCCTGTTGGACGTTGAAGCCGTTCATGCGCGCGACGATCTGCCCCGCGACGGCGTTGAGCACGACCGTCATGCCGATCGCGGCGAGGACCGGCCAGAGCACCTCGCCGAAGGTCGACAGGTCGAGCCCGAGGCCGAAGTTCACGAAGAAGAACGCGGCGAACACGTCACGCATCGGCAAGGCGAACTGCTCGATGCGGTCACGGTAGCGCGTGGCCCCGCACAGCAGCCCGATCACGAACGCGCCGATCGCGTCGGTGACGCCGAGGATCTCGCCGATGCCGCCGAACATCACCGCGAGGCCGAAGAACAGCACCGTGAAGAGCTCGTCGTCCCGGGTCGCGAAGATGCGCGAGACCCACTTGCCCGCGAACCGGGCGAGGGTGAACATCACGACGAGGAAGCCGAACGCGAGCGCGAGCTTGCCGACGACGCCCCAGAGGTTCGTGTCGCCGGAGAGCACGACCGAGACGATCGCCAGGTAGATCGCGATGAAGACGTCCTCGATCACGGTGACGCCGAGGATCATCGGGGTCTCGTCGTTCGCGAGCCGCCGGAGCTCGATGAGGAGCTTCGTGACGATCGCGCTCGACGACGTCGCGGTCATGCCCGCGATGATCAGGGCCTCGCGGGTGCCCCAGCCGAGCGAGAACCCGAACGCGAAGCCGATCCCCATGTTGATGGCGACGTAGGTGCCGCCGGACACGAGGAGCTTGCCGGCGTTTCCGTAGAACTCCTCCTGGTCGAACTCGAGCCCCAGGTTGAACAGCAGCAGGACGAGCCCGAAGGTCGCGATGAGCTCGATCGTGTCGGACTCGACGCTCAGGCCGAACCAGGGCGTGTGCGGACTCGCGACGAGCCCGACCACCATGTAGATCGGGATGGCCGGGAGGCCGATGGTCTTGCCGAGGCGTCCGAGGACGTAGGCGATGACGAAGAGCACACCGATGGTGAGCAGCTCACCGCCCAGGTGCACGCGTCAGCTCCGGCGCGGGGCCTCGGCCGATGCGGCCGCGAGCTGCCCGCTGCGGTAGAACGAGAACGCCTTGGCGACCTTCTCGGGCGCGCCCGCGACGACGATGGTGTCGCCGGGGAACACGACGAAGTCCGGGGAGGGAGCGGGGTTGGCGCTGTCGCCACGGACCACCGCGACGACCGTCAGCCCGATGAAGCCCGAGTCGTGCAGGTCGCCGAGGGGCTTGCCGGCGATGGCGTCGTCGTAGTCGACGGAGAACCAGTCGATGCTGAGACCGGGGATCTCGTCGAGCTTGTCGAGGCCCTCGGTGATCCGGGTGCCGCCGAGGAGCTCCGCGAGGGTGTGCGCTTCGTCCTCGCTGAGGCGCAGCGACACCTTCTCCGACTTGTCCGCGCCGTCGGAGACGTCCGCGAAGGAGATGAGGTCGGAGTGTCCCGACCGGTGCGTGATGACACCGCACTTGCCACCGTCGTCGGTGTAGAAGCTGTGCAGCACGCCGACTCCGGGGAGCTTGACGCGATGGACGTCGACCATGAGATGGCCTCCCTTTCCGAGTACCCCGATGATAACCACCGGCGATCGGCGCGCATTCCGGGTCATCCGGGCGACGGACGCGTGGCGGACCGTGCCCGGTCTAGCGTCGGGGGATGCAGCGTTCTCGGGGTGTCGTGGCCGTCGCCGGGGTGTCGGTCGTGGCGGTGTACGCCGCACAGCTCGTACTCGTCCAGTTGGTGCTCGATCCGCTGGCGGCGGTCCCGGGGCGGTCGCTCGCCGCGATCTACGCCGAGCTCGAGCGGCAGGGGTTCCACACCGGTCTCGACGTCGCGGTCGTCGTCGGCGTCGGTCTGGTCGGGATCCTGCTCGCGGCAGGAGTGCAGTGGGTCCTCGCGGAGCAGCGGGCACCGCTGTTCGCGATGGTCGCCGCGAACCTCGGCGTCCTCGCGGCCGGGATCTTCCCCGCGTGGGCCAGCGGGATGGCCCTCGGGATGGACGTCGCGGACGCCTTCATGGTCGGCGGCGGGTACCACACCGCGTGGTTCACGGTCCTGGTCGGCATGAGCACCGCCGGGCTGGCGGCGCTCCCCTTCGTCCTCGTCGTCGGGCAGGCGGTCCACGTCCGACGCAGCCGACGCCGGACGCGCGCGGTCTGACGGGCGCGCACCGCGCCTCCAGGCCGGTCTGGAGGCACGGTGCGGGTCGGCGACGTGCGTCGCCTAGCGGGGTTCGCTCGTCTTCTCCCCGACCACCTGCTCGTCGGACGCCGTCGCGCCGTCCGCGCCGCTCGACCGGCCGCCGCCGACGACCACGTCGTCCTCGTCGAATCCGAACGCGATGTCGGGCGCCTCGAGGCGGACGCGGTCGGCGGACTCGTCGTCGGGCTGGAGCTGCGACTCGCGTTCGGCGGCGACGCGCTTGAGGTAGTTCGCGACCTCGTGCTCGGTGGTCGTCTGGTCCCACCCGAGGACGTCGGCCATGAGCTTCGCGGCGACCGGGGCCGCCGACTCCCCGCGGTCCCACGCCTCGATCGAGATGCGGGTGCGCCGGGCGAGGACGTCCTCGAGGTGCAGGGCGCCCTCGTGCGAGGCCGCGTAGACGACCTCGGCGCCGATGTAGTCGTCCGCCTGCGGGAGCGGCTCGGCGAGCGACGGGTCCTGCTCGACGAGCTGGAGGACCTCGGTGGCGAGCGTGCCGTAGCGGTTGAGCAGGTGCTCGATCCGGACCTTGTGCACGCCGACCTGCCGTGCCGTGCGACCGCGGCGGTTCCACGCGGCCGGGTACCCCTCGGCACCGAGCAGCGGGATGTCCTCGGTCGTCGACTCGGGGATCTTGCCGTCCATCGCGGCGACGGCCTCGTCGATCGCGTCCTTGCCCATCACGCGGTACGTCGTCCACTTGCCACCGGCCACGACGACGAGCCCGGGGGCGGTGTGTGCGACGACGTGCTCGCGGCTCAGCTGCGAGGTCTGGTCGGACTCCCCGGCGAGCAGCGGGCGGAGGCCGGCGTAGACGCCCTCGACGTCCTCGCGGGTGAGCGGCACCGCGAGCACCTTGTTGACGTGCTCGAGGATGTAGTCGATGTCCGCCGCGGTCGCCGCCGGGTGCGCCTTGTCGAGGTTCCAGTCCGTGTCCGTCGTCCCGACGAGCCAGTGCCGACCCCACGGGATCACGAAGAGGACGCTCTTCTCGGTCCGGAGGATCATGCCCGTGTTCGACTGGAAGCGGTCGCGCGGGATGACGAGGTGGACGCCCTTCGACGCACGCACCTTGAACTGCCCGCGGGTGCCGACCATCGCCTGCGTGTCGTCGGTCCAGACGCCCGTCGCGTTGACGACCTGCTTCGCCCGGATGTCGAACTTCTCGCCCGTCTGGATGTCGTGCGCGTGCGCCCCGACGACCCGCTCCCCGACCTTGATGAAGCCCTCGATGCGGACCCGGCTCGCGGCGTGGGCGCCGTAGGACGCGGCCGTGCGGACGAGCGAGGCGACGTACCGCGCGTCGTCGACCTGGGCGTCGTAGTAGGTCATGCCGCCGACGAACGCGTCCTTCTTCAGCCCCGGCATGTTCTTGAGCACCTGCTTGCGGCTGAGGTGCCGGTGGTGCGGGACGCCGGGGGGTCGGCCGCCGGACCAGCTGAACACGTCGTACATCGCCATGCCGATGCCGATGTAGAAGCGCTCCCACACGCGGTGGTTGAGCGGGTACAGGAACCGGACGGGCTTCACCAGGTGCGGGGCGATGCGCTGGAGGAGGAGCCCGCGTTCGATCAGCGCCTCGCGGACGAGCGCGAAGTTGAGCTGTTCGAGGTACCGGATGCCGCCGTGCACGAGCTTCGAGGAGCGGCTGGACGTGCCGGACCCCCAGTCGCGCGCCTCGACGATCCCGACGCTCAGGCCACGGGTCGCGGCGTCGAGCGCGCTGCCGGCACCGACGATCCCGCCGCCGACGACGAGGACGTCGACCTCGTGCTCCTTGAGCGCGGCGATCGCTGCCGCGCGTTCGTCAGGGCCGAGCTTCACGGTCGGGTCGAACCCGACACCGCCGGCCAGGCCGTCGGTCGTGGTGCTGGTGGTCGTTGCCTTCGCCATGGTCGCCTCCGGTTCACGGGCGGCGCCGGAGCGTCACTGCTGGTGGTACGGCGCCACGACCACTTCTACTCGCTGGAACTCCTTGACGTCGGAGTATCCGGTCGTCGCCATCGAACGACGCAGGGCGCCGACGATGTTCGCGCGGCCGTCCCACGTCGGGGTCGGGCCGTGCAGGACGTTCTCGAGCGGGCCGATCGTGCCGACCTCGACCCGGCGGCCGCGCGGCAGCTCCGGGTGGTGGGCCTCGGCGCCCCAGTGGAAGCCGCCGCCCGGGGCCTCGGTCGCACGGGCCAGGGCGGTGCCGAGCATGACCGCGTCGGCGCCCATCGCGATCGCCTTGACGACGTCGCCGGCCGTGTCGAGCCCGCCGTCCGCGATGACGTGCACGTACCGGCCGCCGGACTCGTCCATGTAGTCGCGACGGGCTCCGGCGACGTCGGCGACCGCGGTGGCCATCGGCGCGTGGATGCCGAGCGCGGCACGGGTGGTCGACGCTGCGCCCCCGCCGAAGCCGACGAGGACGCCGGCGGCACCGGTGCGCATGAGGTGCAGGGCTGCCGTGTAGGTCGAGGCACCGCCGACGATGACGGGGACGTCGAGCTCGTAGATGAACTTCTTGAGGTTGAGCGGCTCCGCGTCCTGCGAGACGTGCTCGGCCGAGACGGTCGTGCCGCGGATGACGAACAGGTCGACGCCGGCGTCGACGACGGTCTGCGAGAACTCCTGCGTGCGCTGCGGGCTCAGGGAGCCGGCGACCGGGACCCCGGCGGCGCGGATCTCCGCGAGGCGGGCGGCGATGAGCTCGGCCTTGATCGGCTCGGAGTAGATCTCCTGCATGCGCTTCGTGACGTTGCCGTCGGCGAGCGCCTTGATCTCCTCGTAGTACGGCGACGGGTCCTCGTAACGGGTCCAGAGGCCCTCGAGGTCGAGCACGCCGAGGATGCCGAGCTTGCCCATCTGGATGACCGTGGCCGGCGAGGCGACGGAGTCCATCGGCGCCGAGAGGATCGGCGACTCGAAGGTGAACGCGTCGATCGTCCACTGCACGGAGACGTCGCGCGGGTCACGCGTGCGCCGCGAGGGGACCACCGCGATGTCGTCGAACGCGTACGCCCGTCGTCCGCGCTTGCCTGCACCGATCTCGACTTCACTCACGCCGACAGCCTAGCGGGCGGCCTCCGACGCGGCCCCGGACCGGGCGGACGGTCGGACGACGCCGACCGCGACGCTCCCGGCGACGGCGCCCCACGACGACGACCGCGACGCCCGCCGGGCTCCGCGTCAGGACCGGTTGCGCGTCCTCCGCCGCCGCAGGGTGCGCAACACGAGACCGAGGAGCAGCGCGAGCAGGACGAGGACGACGAGCAGCACCGCCGCGACCTTCACGAGCAGTGCGGCACCGACGAACAGCGCGGCGAAGAGGAGCCAGACGACCGCGTCGAGGGCGCGGGGACCGGACGGTCGGGGGCCGGAGGTGCGCACCTGCGCAACGGTAGTCGACCGTCGGGGGCGATCCGTGCCTCCAGGCCGGTGTGCGGCGCGACCGACGGCGACGGGGTCACGGACGCGCCGGTCACGGGAATGGGGCCGTGCGGCGCGGAGCGTCCACGCACGGCCCCATCCGGTGCGGATCCCACCCCCACAGCAGGACCCGCGGGTCGACCGGCGCTACCGCGCCGAGTCGACGTCCTTGGCGAGCGTTCCCAGGTACAGCTCGATGACCTTCGGGTCGTCGGCGAGTTCACGCCCCGTGCCCGAGTACGCGTTCCTCCCCTGGTCGAGCACGTACCCACGATCGCAGATCTGCAGACAGCGTCGCGCGTTCTGCTCCACCATGATGATCGACACACCGGCCTTGTTGATCCGGCGGGTGCGGATGAACGTCTCGTCCTGCCGCACGGGCGACAGCCCCGCGCTCGGCTCGTCGAGCAGCAGCACCTTCGGGTCCATCATGAGCGCACGGGCCATCGCGACGGACTGCCGCTCGCCACCGGACAGCGAGCCCGCCCGCTGGTTCCGCCGTTGCGCCAGCACCGGGAAGAGGTCGTAGATGACCTCGAGGCGCTCGGCGAACTTCCGGGGCCGGAGGTACAGCCCCATCTGGAGGTTCTCCTCGATGGACAGCGACGGGAAGACGTTGTTCGTCTGCGGCACGAACCCGACCCCGGCCTGGACGAGCTTGTTCGCCTTGAGGTTCGTGATGTCCTCGCCCTGCAGGGTCACGGCGCCCTCCCGGACGGACACGAGCCCGAAGAGGGCCTTGAGCAGCGTCGACTTGCCGGCGCCGTTCGGGCCGATGATGCCGATGAGCTCGCCCGGGTAGCAGTCCAGGTCGCAGCCGTTCAGGATGTTCACCCCGGGCAGGTAGCCCGCGACGAGGTTCTTCGCGCTGAGGACGGGCTCGACGGTGGCGGTCGGACTGGAGGCACGGCTCGCGTTCGTGGGGTCGGTTGCGTCGGTCATCGGGTCGCCTCCTGCTCGTCTGCTTCGCGCTGGTCGTCTTCCTGCTCGACCTCCTCGGCGAGTTCCTCGTAGGTCTCCTCGGTGAGGAGCGAGTCGTCGCCCAGGTCGGTGTCGTGGTGGGCGCCGAGGTACGCGTCGATGACGGCCTGGTCATCCATCACGGTGTCCGCCGGTCCCTCGGCGACGACCTTGCCCTCGGCCATCACGACCACCCAGTCCGAGATGTGCCGGACCATGTGCATGTCGTGCTCGACGAACAGCACGGTCATGCCGTCGTCGCGCAGGGACTGGATGTGCCCGAGGAGCGACTGGGTCAGCGCCGGGTTCACACCGGCCATCGGCTCGTCGAGCATGATCATCGTCGGGTCGGACATGAGCGCCCTCGCCATCTCGAGGAGCTTCCGCTGCCCGCCGGACAGCGAGCCGGCGTAGTCGTCCGCCTTCGTGTCGAGCTTGAAGCGCGCGAGGATCTCCTCGGCCTTCGCGGTGATCGCCCGCTCGCGGGGACGCCAGAGCGCGGGGACGAGCGCGGCGAAGAAGTTCTCGCCGGGCTGGTCGCGCGCTCCGAGCAGCATGTTCTGCATCACCGTGAGCCGCGAGAGCGCCTTGGTGAGCTGGAACGTGCGGACCATGCCCTTGTTCGCGATGTGCGTCGCGCTCGTCTTCTGCAGCGTGTCGCCGTTGAAGCGGGTCCGCGCGCCCGGGCTCGGCTTGTCGAACCCGGTGAGCAGGTTGAAGAACGTCGTCTTGCCGGCGCCGTTCGGCCCGATCAGGGCGGTGATCGACCCGCGCTGGACCTCGAGGTGGTCGACGTCGACCGCGGTCATGCCGCCGAAGCGCCGGGTGACGGTGTCGACCGTCAGGATCGGGTCGGCCTTGGGGTGGCTGTACTCAGACACTGAACGTCAGCTCCTTCTTGTTGCCGAGGAGGCCCTGTGGACGGAACACGATGAGGAGCATGAGCGCGACACCGACGAGCACGTAGGAGAACTGCTCCGCCTGCTGCTGGTTCATGATCGCGTCGGGGATGAAGTCGCTCGCCACCGTGCGGATGAAGAGCCGGACGACGAAGAACAGCACCGCCCCGAGCACCGGCCCGAACACCGTGGCCGCGCCGCCGAGGATGAGCGCCGTCCAGATGAAGAAGGTCATCGAGCGGCCCATCGCGTCGGGCTGGACGGAGCTCGGCAGGACGTAGATGACCCCGGCGAGCGCCCCGAGCGCGCCACCGAAGACCAGCGCCTGCATCTTGTACGAGTAGACGTTCTTGCCGAGCGAGCGGACGGCGTCCTCGTCCTCGCGGATGGCCTTGACGACCCGGCCCCACGGGCTCCGCATGAGGAGGAACAGCACGAGCGTGAACAGCGCGACGAGCCCCCACGCCGCGAGCCGGATCCACCAGCCGTTGACGCCGTTGTTCGAGTAGGTGAACCACAGGATCGTCGTGGTCCCGTCGGGCAGCGGGCTGATCGCGTTGAACGGGTCGCGGTACGTGGCGCCGGCGATGCCGTTCGAGCCGCCCGTGGTGTCGGTGAGCAGGCTCGACCGGCCGACCATGCGGATGATCTCGGCGCCGGAGATCGTCACGATCGCCAGGTAGTCGCCGCGGAGCCGCAGGGTCGGGATGCCGAGGATCACCGCGAAGACGATGGCGATCGCGAGGGCGACGAGCACGGCGACCACGAAGGGCAGCCCGTTCGTGATCGAGATCGCGAAGCCGTAGGCGCCGAGCAGCAGGAACGCCGCCTGGCCCATGTTCACGAGCCCGGTGAGGCCGAAGTGCACGTTCAGGCCGATCGCGGCCAGCGCGAACGCTGCCGTGGTCGGGGCGAGCGCCTCCTGCGAGAGCGCGGAGAGCAGGGAGAGGAAGTAGTCCATGACGGCGCTCCTTAGCCGATCCGCTCGGCACGACCGAAGATGCCCTGCGGCCGGAACAGCAGGATGAGGATGAGGATGACGAGGGCGGTGGCGTACTTGAAGTCGCCCGGCAGGACGAGGTTCGTCAGCTCGACCACGACGCCGATGATCATCGAGCCCGCGAGCGCCCCGTACGCGGTCCCGAGCCCGCCGAGGGTCACGGACGCGAACATCAGGAGCAGCAGCTGCAGGCCGGTCTGCCAGTTCACGCCGTTGAGCACGAGGCCGAGCATCACGCCGGACAGTCCGGCGAGACCGGCGGCGAGCGTCCACACGAACCGGATCACCCGGTCGACGTCGATGCCCGACGCCGCGGCGAGCGCCGGGTTGTCCGACACCGCACGGGTCGCACGGCCGAAGCGGGTCTTCGCGAGGAACAGGCCGGTGGCGACGAGCACGACGAGCGCGATCGCCATCGCCACGTAGGACTGCACCGTCAGCGTGATGCCCGCGAACGAGACCGTCTCCGGGTTGCCCTGCTGGATGCGCACGGTGGAGGCGCCGAAGAAGTACTGGAAGAGGTACTGCGCCGCGATCGAGAGGCCGATCGTCACGATCATGAGCTGGGTCAGACTGATCCGCTTCCGCCGCAGGGGCCGCCAGATCGCCGCGTCCTGCAGGTACCCGGTGGCCGCGCAGAGCAGGGTGACGACGATGCCGGTCACCCAGATGTTCCACCCGAGCTGGTTGGCGAAGACGTAGGCGAGGAGCCCGCCGAGCGTGACCTGCTCGCCGTGCGAGAAGCTCGACAGCCCGGTCGTGCCGTAGATGAGCGAGAGCCCGATCGAGGCGAGGGCGATGAGGAGCCCGAGCCGGATCCCGGAGGCGAACTGCTGCCAGGCCCGGGTGAAGCTGAAGCTGCTCGAGTCGGTCTCGGTGGTGGCGCCCTGCTGGTCGGAGAGCTGGAAGATCTGCCCGACGTTCGCGTTGAGCGAGGCGGTCACCTTCCGCTCCGCGTCCGCGGCGTTCGTCAGGTACTGCCCCTTCGGCAGGGTGTCCTGGTCGACGCTCACCGTGTACTGCCCGGCGGTCTCGACCCGCACCGACCACCGGCCGGTGTCCGTGGTCGTGGCGGTCTGCGCGAAGCCGCCGGGTCCGGTCACATCGACGTCGACCCCGGTGGCGGGCTTGCGGTCGGAGTCGAGGATCGTGCCCTGGATGCACCCGTTCGTGGGACTGACCGTGCAGGGGCCGGAGGATGCCGGCGCCGTGCTGGTCGAGGCGGACGGGCTGCTCGTCGCCGCGTGCGCCGCGGGCGACACTGCCCAGTCGATCGCGAAGGTGGCGAGGAAGGCGAGGAAGAGTACTGCGGCGAGGAGCAGGCGGCTGCGGCCTGGTGCTCCTCGGCGGAACCGGCGCAGCAGTGCCGGCCCCGGCGGAGTGATGGAACCCACGGATGAGCCTCTCGTTCGGATAGTCGAGGACCCTAGGGAGTTTTTGTGTCCCCCGTGTTTCCACCACGTTCCCTGGAGAAATCGTGCCCGGACCGTGATCATGCTCAGGTTCGGCGGCCCTGTCCGGTCCGGAATGCGCGCCCACGCCCGCGCGTTACCATTGCTCATCCGGAACCCGTCGCTGCGTTCCCGGTGTTCTCGACCACTTCAGGTGTCGCCCCACGGCACGTGCCGCCCCACGACACGTGCCGCCCCACGACACCCAGCCCACGGAGGGGATTCATGGACCAGCCGGATCCGTTCGGATTCATCGGACTCACGTACGACGACGTCATGCTCCTGCCGGGGCACACGGACGTCATCCCGAGCGAGGCGTCCACGACGTCCCGGCTCACCAAGCGCATCCAGGTGCACGTCCCGCTGCTGTCCGCGGCGATGGACACCGTCACCGAGGCCCGCATGGCGATCGCGATGGCCCGACAGGGTGGCATCGGCATCCTGCACCGGAACATGTCGATCGCCGACCAGGCCGCGGCGGTCGACAAGGTCAAGCGGTCCGAGTCGGGCATGATCACGAACCCGGTGACGACCACCCCGGACGCCACCGTGGCCGAGGTCGACGCGATCTGCGGGCAGTTCCGCGTCTCCGGCCTGCCGGTCGTCGAGGGCGACGGCAAGCTCGTCGGCATCATCACCAACCGGGACATGCGCTTCGTCGCCCCGTTCGAGCACCAGAGCACGCTCGTCCGCGACGTCATGACGAAGGCGCCGCTCATCACGGCCCCGGTGGGGATCGACCCCGACGACGCCGTCGCGATCTTCGCCGAGCACAAGATCGAGAAGCTCCCCCTCGTCGACGAGGCCGGACGACTCAAGGGCCTCATCACGGTCAAGGACTTCGACAAGAGCGAGAAGTACCCGGACGCCACGAAGGACGACGCCGGGCGCCTCCGCGTCGGCGCGGCCATCGGGTTCTTCGGCGACGCCTGGCAGCGTGCGACCGCCCTGCTCGAGGCCGGCGTGGACGTCCTCGTCGTCGACACCGCGAACGGCGAGAGCGAGGGCGTGCTCGACATGGTGCGTCGCATCAAGGCCGACCCGGCGTTCGCCGGCGTCGACGTGATCGGCGGCAACGTCGCGACCCGCGCGGGAGCGCAGGCGCTCATCGACGCCGGGGTCGACGCCGTCAAGGTCGGCGTCGGTCCGGGGTCGATCTGCACCACGCGCGTGGTGTCGGGCGTCGGTGTCCCCCAGGTGACGGCCGTGTACGAGGCCTCGCTCGCCGCGCGTGAAGCCGGCGTCCCGGTCATCGCCGACGGCGGCCTGCAGTACTCCGGCGACATCGCCAAGGCGCTCGTCGCCGGCGCCGACACCGTGATGCTCGGCTCGCTCCTCGCGGGCACCGACGAGTCCCCCGGCGACCTGGTGTTCGTCAACGGCAAGCAGTTCAAGGCGTACCGCGGGATGGGATCCCTCGGCGCGCTGCAGACCCGCGGCAAGAAGACGTCGTACTCGAAGGACCGCTACTTCCAGGCCGACGTGCCCTCGGACGACAAGCTCATCCCCGAGGGCATCGAAGGCCAGGTGCCGTACCGTGGCTCGGTCGCGAACGCGGTCTACCAGCTCGTCGGCGGGCTGCGGCAGTCGATGTTCTACGTCGGCGGACGGACGGTCCCGGAGCTCAAGGCCCGCGGCAAGTTCGTCCGGATCACCCCGGCGGGACTGAAGGAGTCGCACCCGCACGACGTGCAGATGGTCGTCGAGGCGCCGAACTACAGCCGCTGACCCGGCCCGCCGAACGCCCCGCTCCCACCGAGGAGCGGGGCGTTCGTGCGTCCGGGGTACGGAGCGGTTGTGCGACTGCTCAGATTCATCACGGCTCTGTAACGAAACATCCAGGGGCGGATGATCGACACACGGGCGAAACACATCCGCTCTAGCTTTCTCGACATCCCACGCGGAGGACGCCGCGCTCGACCCGATGCGGCTGGGCCCCCCGCGCAGAGAAAGGGCTCCACGGATGATCAGAACCACCCGTGCCACCTCGGCACTGGCAGTGGCAGGCGTCGCAGCGCTCCTGCTCGCCGCGTGTTCCACCACCTCGAGCGGCAGCTCGCCGTCGGAGTCGGCCTCCGGCGGCGCGAAGAAGGACCCCGCCGCGAGCTGCAAGGCGCCGGACTCCCCGAGCACCGACGCGCTGAAGATCGGCACGATCCTGCCCCTCACCGGGTCGCTCGCCTACCTCAACCCACCCGCCGAGTCGGGCGTCGGCCTCGCGGTCCAGGACATCAACGAGGCCGGCGGCGTCCTCGGCAAGGACGTCTCGATCAGTCCCGCGACGGACTCCGGCGACAGCAACGACATGACCGTGTCGAGCGCCGCGGCGACCAAGCTCGTCAACGCGAAGGTGCCCGTCGCGATCGGTGCGGAGTCGTCCTCCGTCACGCTCAACGTGATCGACCAGCTCACGAGCAACTGCATCGTGGAGATCTCCCCCGCGAACACGGCGACGGACCTCTCCGGCTACTCGTCGTACTACTTCCGGACCGCTCCGCCGGACTCGGTGCAGGGGTCGGCACTCGGTCAGCTCGTCACCGGTGACGGCAACGCCAAGGTCGCGTTCCTGGTCTTCAACGACACCTACGGCACGGGCCTGCGCAACTCGGTCCAGGCCGCCGTCGAGGCCTCCGGCGGACAGGTCGTGTACGGCGGCAAGGGCAAGGGCCAGGAGTTCCCGCCCGGACAGACCACGTTCTCGTCCGAGGTGACGGCGGCCCTCGACACGAAGCCCGACGCGATCGTCGTGCTCGCGTTCGACGAGACGAAGTCGATCATCCCGGAACTCAAGGCACAGAACGCCGACATGTCGAAGATCTACATGTCCGACGGCAACACCGCCGACTACTCGAAGGACTTCGACAAGGGCACCCTCACCGGCGCCCAGGGCACCATCCCCGGTGCGTCGCCGAAGGACGACCTGAAGAAGCGCTTCGCGGAGTTCTACCAGCAGTCCGCGGGCAAGGAGCTGGCCGACTACTCGTACGCGGCCGAGTCCTACGACGCCACGATGCTCGCCGCCCTCGCGGCGGTGAAGGGCAAGGGCACCGACTCCGGTACGATCCAGGCGAACATGGCGGCGGTCTCCGGTGCGGACGGCGGCACCGAGTGCTCGACGTTCAAGGACTGCTCCGCGCTGCTCGGTGAGGGCAAGGACGTCCACTACACGGGCCCGTCCGGCATCGGGCCGTTCGACGGGAACAACGACCCGTCGAGCGCCTACATCGGCATCTACAAGTTCGACGCGGACAACAAGCCCGCCTACCAGAGTGCCATCCAGGGCTCGGTGAAGTAGGTCAGCGCCGGTTCGCTCCGAACCGGTACGTGAAAGCGACAGTCCCCCGCGGTGCATCCGCGGGGGACTGTCGCTTTCGCCGTGAGGATCACGGGATCCGCGGCACGGAGGCACGGTGCGGCCACGATGGCTCAGGCCGGGTCCGCCACCACCGCGGGACGGCCGGGAGGCCCGGGGGCGCCGGGCGGGTCAGGCCGGGTCCGGCACCGGTGCGGCTGGCGAGCGGCGCCGGGCGGTCCGCGCGGCGGCGAAGCTGTCCACCGTCAGGACCACGAGGGCGACCCACACGATCGCGAAGCCCGCCCAGCGTTCGGGCGGCATCGGCTCGTGCTGCACGACGACACCGACCAGGAGCTGCATGACCGGTGCGAGGTACTGCGTGAGCCCGAGCGTGGACAGGCTGACCCGCCTTGCCGAGGACGCGAAGAGCAGCAGCGGCACCGCGGTCGCCGGGCCGGTCAGCACCGTCACGAGGACGTGCACCCACCCCTCGCTCGTGAACGTCACCCCGCCGCCGAGGTCCGTCGCCCCCATCACCACGAGCGCGACCACCGCGAGCGGGAGCAGCCAGGCGGTCTCGATCGTCAGGCCGCTCAACGCGTCGACCGTGCCACCCACGCGCTTCTTCACGAGCCCGTACAGCCCGAACGAGAACGCCAGCGCCAGGGAGATCCACGGCATCTGCCCGTACCCGACCGCGATGACCACGACCGCGACGACGCTGATGCCCACGGCCGCCCACTGCGCCGGACGGAGCCGTTCGCGGAGCACGACCACGCCGAGAGCGATCGTGACGAGCGGGTTGATGAAGTACCCGAGGGCCGCTTCGACGGTGTGGCCGGTGGTCGTCGCGGCGACGTACACGGTCCAGTTCACGAGGATGAGGACCGCGGCGAGCCCCATCACGAGCATCACCCGACGCTGGGCGATCAGGGAGCGGGTGCGGAGCCACGAGCGGGTGACCGCGATCGCGACCGCGCAGAACACCAGCCCGAAGACGATCCGCCAGGCGACGATCTCGAACGCGCCGGCCGGGGACATCGCCGCGAAGAGCAGCGGCATGAGTCCCCACAGCCCGTACGCCACGATTGCCTGGACGACACCGACGGATGCCTCGCTGCGGGCCGGTCGCGTGGTCGTCGGTTCACTCACGGAACCATCCTAGGAAGCCGCGCCGACGATGCCGACCGGCACCGCGCCTCCCGGCCGGACCGCGCGACTGCGCCGGAACCGTCACCGACCCCTGAAACGGCGCCGGCACCGGCACCGGCACCGGACGGAACCGGCTCCGGACGGCACCCGCGGATCGGGTGCCGTCCGGTCTGCTCAGTTGCCGTACTGGGAGAGCGTGAGCGTCCGGCTGTCCTGGCCGTGCTCGCTGAACTGCTCGACGAGGAGCTGCACCGTGCCCTGCGCCGTGGCGGGCACCAGGGTCGTCGCGCTCCACTGGCCGTCCTCGCCGGCGACCGCCTTGAAGACGTCCTTGCCGTCGATCGAGCCGAGGACGAGCGCCCCGGGGGTCGCCGTGCCGTCGTAGCTCGCGGTCGCGCCGACCAGGTAGCCGGAGCGCGGCGAGACGGTCAACGCCTGGAACCGCGACGACGCAGGGCCCTGCTGGAGCGTGAGGCTCCGCTGGTTCGCCGAGTCCCCGGACCGCTGGTCGACGATGATCGTGACCGTGCCACGCTGACCCAGGACACCGACCGCGCCGTCCCAGTTGCCCTGCTCCGAGGCGACCGTCCGGAAGACCTCACGGCCGTCCACGGTCGCGCGGATCTCGGACCCCGGGGTGGCCTGCCCCGTGACCGTCGTCACGAGGTCGGGGACGTAGTGGGTCTGCGAGTGGATCGTGAGCCAGCTCGACGAGGTCGCGGACGCCGTGTCGGCGACCGCGACGGACGGGACGGCGATGCCGCCGACGGCCGCTGCGACGGCGATGGACAGTGCTGCCAGACGGGTGTTCCGCTGCATGGTGTTCCTTCCTCTCGGGCCGCTCGTGCGACCAGCCACGAGCGTGCAGGGTCCGTGCGGACATGTGCCCGGAGACCGCCGTTGGACCACCGCCTGCGATGGGTACACGCGGAACGCACGAACGCCCCGCCGACCGAGTGGCCGACGGGGCGTTCGCGGAGTGGGCTGGACTCAGCGCACGACGACCGCGAGGACGTCGCGGGCCGAGAGGACCAGCAGGTCCTCGCCCGAGTACTTGACCTCGGTGCCGCCGTACTTCGAGTAGATGACCTTGTCGCCGACGGCGATGTCCAGCGGGATGCGGTTGCCGTTGTCGTCGACACGGCCCGGGCCCACGGCCACGACCTCGCCCTCCTGGGGCTTCTCCTTGGCGGTGTCCGGGATGACCAGACCAGAAGCGGTGGTCTGCTCCGCCTCGACCTGGCGGATGACGATGCGATCCTCGAGCGGCTTGATGCTGACGGCCACGGTGACCTCTTCTTTCTCGGTACTGACTCGGTACAGATGAAAACCGGGTTGGCACTACGCACAGGAGAGTGCCAACGCCAACTCTAGGGGGTCGCTGGCACTCGGTCAATCCGAGTGCCAGCGCGGTGGACTCGGTGCCGCACCTGGGAGGATCGGAGGATGGACGCCGCCGAACTCGCCCAGCTGCTCACCCCCGAGGGGATGGCCCTGCTCGACCGTACTCCGAGCGTCTCCGACGGTGGCGAGATCGTCCGGGTCGTCTCGCGGCTCCGGAACGAGGGCCACGACCCCGGGCTCGTCGCGGCCGTCCTCACCCAGGCGAAGCTCCGCCAGAAGGCCGCCGGCAAGTTCGGACCGTTCGCCTCACGCATGCTCTTCACCGAGGCGGGGCTCGAACAGGCCACCCGGCTCCAGGTCGCCGCGCAGCACGCCGGTCGGTTCGCCGCCGCCGGGCTCACGCGGGTCGCCGACCTCGGCTGCGGCATCGGGGGCGACGCGATGGCGATGGCCGCGCTCGACCTCGACGTCACCGCCGTCGACCGCGACGAGGTCACCGCGGCGGTCGCGACGCACAACCTCGCACCGTGGGACGCCGCCCGGGTGGAGCTCGGCGACGCCGCCGACTTCGACCTCGCACGGGTGGACGGGGTCTGGATGGACCCCGCCCGCCGGACCGCCGGACACGGGAACACCCGCCGGCTGGCCGACCCGGACGACTGGTCGCCGTCGCTCGACACCGTGTTCGCCGCGGCCACCACGACCCCGACGGGCGTGAAGCTCGGGCCCGGCATCGACCGCGACCTCATCCCGGACACGGCCGAGGCGCAGTGGGTCTCCGTCGACCGCGA
This sequence comes from uncultured Curtobacterium sp., assembly GCA_913778205.1. Classification (GTDB taxonomy): domain Bacteria; phylum Actinomycetota; class Actinomycetes; order Actinomycetales; family Microbacteriaceae; genus Curtobacterium. The sequence continues at coordinate 220,120 of CAJYUW010000031.1, read as the reverse complement.
GGTCGTCGAGCTCGCCCTCTGGTTCGGTCCCCTCGCGCGGCCCGGGGTCCGCCGCGCCGCAACGGTGGTCGGGCCCCACGGCGTCGCGGAACTGACCGCCGCCGCGGATGCCCCGGACGTCTCCGTCGGGAGTCTCGGCGCGTACCTCTACGAGCCCGACGGGGCCGTCATCCGCGCACGGCTCATCGGTGACCTCGCCCGATCGATCGACGGCCGCATGCTCTCCGACGGTATCGCCTACGTGACGTCCGACCGCGTGGTGACGACGCCGTTCGCGCAGGCGTTCCGGGTCGTCGACACGATGCCCCTCGACATCAAGCAGCTCGCGGCCCGGCTGGCGGCGGACGACGTCGGCACCGTGGAGATCAAGAAGCGCGGGGTCGACGTCGACCCGGCGCAGTTCCGGAAGCGGTTGCGGCTGCGGGGGCGCCGTTCCGTGACGCTCGTGCTCACCCGCCTGGAGGGACGGCACACCGCGATCCTGTGCGAGCGGCTCGCGGACGCGGCCGGCTAGGACCCCCGGGCGCAGGACGGCCCCCGCGGGTGCGGGGGCCGTCCTGCTGCGGGAGCGTGACGCGAGGAGACGCGCGCGGGGCTCAGCCGACGAGGGCGCCGGTACCGCCGTCGTACGACGGGTAGCCAGAACCTGCGCCGGCGATGGAGAACGCGATCACGAGGCCGATGACGAGGATCCAGAGCCCGGTCAGCACCCAGCCGCCGACGATCCCAGCGATCGCGAGGCCGCGGCCGCCCTCGCCGGACTGCTTGATCTTGCCGAGCGCGACGTGGCCCATGATCGCGCCGGCGGGGCTCGTCAGGATGATGACGGGCCAGATGATGATGCCGGCGTAGGCGAAGACGATTGACAGGATCGCGAGGGTGCTCGTCTTGGGACGCTGCGCGTACGGCTGGTAGCCGGCCGGGGCGTACGCGCCGGCAGAGGACGAGCCGTACTGGCCGTACTGCTGCTGGCCGCCGTACTGGGGCTGCGTGCCGTACTGCGTGCCGTACTGCTGGCCCGCGGCGTACGGGTTGCCGGACTGGTGCTGGCCGGCCTGGCCAGGTGCGGCGTAGGGGTTGCCGAACTGGTGCTGCCCCGGCGCCGCGTACGGGTTGCCGGACTGCTGCTGGCCGCTCCCGCCCGGCGCGGCGTACGGGTTGCCCGGCGCGGCGTACGGGTTGCCGGGGGCCGCGTACGGGTTGCCCGACGTCGCGGAGGAGTCCTGGTGCTGGGCGCCGTACGGGTGCTCCGGCGGCTGCGGGGCGCTCGGCGGCTGGGGAGCGCTCGGCGCGTCAGCCGGTTCGGGGCTCGACGCCGGCTCCGAGGCCCGCGCACCCTCGGACCACGACGACCCCGCAGTCCCGTCGGTCTGCTGGTCGTCGGACTGGCCAGGCTTCGGCCACTGGTTCTGATCGGACACCGTGTCCACCCCTCCCGGCACCGTTCAGCGGGTGCCGCTGCCCATCGTTCCACACCGCGCCCGGGCCGGCGCGGTGCACGCCGCCCCACACCGCGCCCGGGCCGGTGCGGTGCACGCCGTCGCGCTGCGTCCGCCGGAGCGACACGCCCCGGTGCTCAGACCTGGACGGTCGTCACCGGCAGCGTCGAGTCGGCCGCGATGCCGAGGTCGCTCGGCGCGTGACCCTCGGCGACCAGCCGTGCCCCGACCGCGGCGATCATGGCCCCGTTGTCGGTGCAGAGGTCGAACGGCGGGATGCGCAGCGCCACCCCGGCGGCCGCACAGCGCTCGGTCGCCACCGCCCGGAGCCGCGCGTTCGCGACGACACCGCCGCCGAGGAGGAGCCGGTCCACCCCGGTGTCGCGGCAGGCGTTCAGGGCCTTGGTCAGGAGCACGTCGACCACGGCCTCGCGGAAGGACGCGGCGACGTCGGCGACGGGGACCTCGCGGCCCTCGTCGCGGCACTTCTCGACCCAGCGCGCGACGGCGGTCTTCAGCCCGGAGAACGAGAAGTCGTACCGGTGCGCCGCCATGTCCTTCGGCAGCGTCAGGCCGCGCGGGAACCGGATCGCCGTCGGGTCGCCGTCGGCGGCCGCCCTGTCGATCTGCGGACCGCCCGGGTACGGCAGGCCGAGCAGTCGTGCGACCTTGTCGAACGCCTCGCCCGCGGCGTCGTCGATCGTCTCGCCGAGGAGCTCCACGTCGCCGACCAGGTCGCGCACGAGCAGCAGTGACGTGTGCCCTCCCGAGACGAGCAGCGCCACGGTCGGCAGCTCGATCTCGGACCCGTCCGACCGCAGGACGTCGGCGCCGACGTGCCCGACGAGGTGGTTCACGCCGTAGAGCGGCTTGCCCGTCGCGACCGCGAGCGCCTTCGCCGCGCCGACGCCGACCATGAGCGCCCCGGCGAGCCCGGGCCCCGCGGTGACCGCCACGGCGTCGAGCTCGTCGAGGGTGACACCAGCCCGGTCGAGTGCTGCGTGCAGCGTGGGGGTCATTGCCTCGAGGTGGGCACGGGCGGCGACCTCGGGTACGACGCCCCCGTACCGGGCGTGCTCCTCCATGCTCGACGCGATGACGTTGGCGAGCAGTGTGGTGCCGCGGACGATGCCGACCCCGGTCTCGTCGCAGCTGGTCTCGATGCCGAGCACGAGGGGTTCAGCGGTGCTCATCGAGCGTCTCCTGTCCGATGGGCCCGACACGGCCGGCGCGGGGTGCTGTGGGAAGTTCCGCGCGCATCACCCACGCGTCGACGCCGTCGGGTTGGTAGTAGCGGGGCCGGGTCGCGATGTGCTCGAAGCCGAACGCCGTGTACATCGCCTGCGCCACCGGGTTGTCCGCCCGGACCTCGAGGAAGACCTCGTGCACGCCCCGCCGCCGGGCCTCGTCGAGGAGCTCGGTGAAGAGGACCTTGCCGATCCCCCGCCCCCGCTGCTCGGCGGCGACCGCGATGGTCTGCACGTCGGCCACGGGGTTGCCCGCGAGCGAGGAGAGTCCGGCGTACCCGACCACGGTCGGCGCCTGCCCTTCGGCGACGGTCTCCACGACGACGTAGTAGCCGTGCGGGGAGTACAGCTCGCCGGACATCTGCGACGCGGACCACGCGTCCGTCGGGAACGACACGTGCTCGAGCCACATGATGTCGTCGAGGTCCTGCGGGTGGGCCGGCCGGAGCCGCAGTCCGTCGGGCAGGGCCGTCACCGGACGACCCGCTTCGGGGCTCCCGGCATCGTCACGTCGGGGTCGCGCAGGTAGAGCGGGGTGTCGTCGGCGAAGGGCGCGCCGGAGGCGAGCCGGTCCGCGGCGAGCGCGCCGAGCCTCCAGGCCGGGATCGCGACGGCGGTGACCCGCTCCCAGGTGGCCGCCTCCGGACGGGAGGCGCGGATCGCCTCGTCGAGGTCCGCCGGCTTGGCGAGACCGGGACCCGCGACACGGACGCCGGCGGCGTCGTAGGCCGACCAGTAGACCTCGCGGCGGCGGGCGTCCGTCAGGACGACGAACGGGCCGGTCTGCGGCTTGTCGGTCCGGGGCTGATCGGTCCGGGGCTGGTCGGCCGCGACGGCGTCGTGGCTGACGAGCGGGAGGAACGGGACACCGCGCACGGCGGCGAAGGTGCGCGCGGCAGCGATGCCGACGCGGAGGCCGGTGAAGGGGCCGGGGCCCATGCCGGCGACGACGCCGGTGACCTCGGCCGGGGTGACGCCGGCTTCCGCCAGGACGTCGGCGAGGAACGGGCCGATGACCTCGGCGTGACGGCGGGAGTCCGCCGTGCTGCGCTCGGCCAGCGCCTGCCCGGTGGCGGGGTCGACGAGGGCGACGGACGTCCCGGCGGAGGTGTCGATCGCGAGCAGCACCAGACCATCGTAGGCGTCCCGGACGGTGGCACCATCGCTGGGACCGTGATCGCCGAGGCGGGCCACCACCGGGCGATCGCTCGGCTCCTGTTCGTGTCCTCGTCCCTCCCGGACGTCGGCACCGCCCAGGGCGCGATCATGGCCGACGAACCGGACCCGGTGTCGATCGGCGACGCGGGCGAGGAGCGGCTCGCGGTCAGCGGGTACGATGCCGCGTCGTTCGGGGCACGGTTTCAGCATGCCGACCCGGACACGCAGCGGGCGGGCTGGGAGCGGGTGACGGCACAGGACGCCACCGTTTTCGTCACGCCGACGACCGACGCGGGATGGCAGGGCGTCGACTCGACCTACCTGGTGTGCACGGAAGACCGGAGCACCACCGTCGGCCTGCAGCGCTCCCACGCGGCGCGGGCGACGCGGACGGTGGACGTCGCCACGGGACACCACCCCTTCGTCACCCGACCGGACCTCGTGGCGGAGCAGGTGCTCGCGCTCGGGTGAGGGGCCTCAGAGCCGGACGTCGGCCCAGCGGGACCCGGCGCCGGTGACGATGACCCGTCGGGGCTCGTCGGGCACGTCGTCCGGGTCGAGGTCGTCGGCGGCTGCCGACGCACCGGCGCTCCCCGTCGCCCGGACGATCTCGACGTCGAGCAGGTCGTCGGAGATCCCGTCGACGAAGCCGCGCCCCCATTCGACCACGACGATCGAGCCGTCCCAGTCGAGGTCGAGGTCGTCGAGCTCCACCGGGTCGCTCAGCCGGTAGGCGTCGACGTGCACGAGGTCCGGCCCGCTCGTCGTGGGGTGGGTCCGGGCGAGCACGAACGTCGGGCTGGAAACCTGCCCCCGGGCACCGAGCGCGGCTCCGAGCCCCCGGGTGAGCGTCGTCTTGCCCGCGCCGAGCGGCCCCGTGAGGACGACGAGGTCCCCCGCACGCAGCACGGCCGCCAGCCGGGCACCGATGACGCCCATCTCGTCGGTGGTCGCGACCGTGGTGTCGAGCAGGACGCGCGGCTCGGTCACCGCTCCCCCCGGAGGTACTCGGCGACGTGCCCCTCGGCGTCGTGCCCCTCGTACACGCGCGGGACCCGTGCACCGATCCGGCAGACGATCTCCTCGCCGATGGTGTCGAGCGCAGTACCCCACCCGAGGACCGTCATCTCCCCGTGCTCCCCCGTGCCGAACAGCGTCACGGTGTCGCCGACCCGCACCTCGTCGTCCCCGACGTCCACGAGGAACTGGTCCATCGCGACCCGACCAGCGATCGGGTAGCGCTTCCCGTTGATCGCCACCTGCACGCGGCCCTGCGCCAGACGCGGCACGCCGTCGGCGTACCCGACGGGCACGAGCGCGAGGGTCGTCTCGGCGGCGGTCCGGTACGTGTAGTCGTACGAGACACCCGTGTCGACGGGCACGCGCTTCGTCTTCGCGACCGAGGCCCGGAGCGTCATCACGGCCTCGAGCCCGAGGTCGGCCGCGGAGACACCGTCGGCTCCGGGGATGCCGAACAGGTTCGCGCCCATCCGGACCATGTCCTTGCGGAACTCCTTGCGCTCCAGACCCGCGAGCGACGCCGCGACGTGGCGCACCGGGACGTCCAACCCGGCGTCCTCGGCCTGCTCGACGGCGGCGTCGAACGCGGCGACCGACGCCGTGTCCTCGTCGTCCGACGACTCGGCGAGGTGCGTGTACGCGGCGACGACCTCGATGCGTCCGGCCCGCTGGGCGTCGAGCGCGGCGGCGACCAGCGCCGGCCAGTCCTCCGGCGTCGCTCCGTCGCGGTGCAGGCCGGAGTCGAACCCGAGGTGGACACGTGCGGGCCGGTGGTCGACGGCGTCCACGACGCGCTGCAGCTCGGGCACGTTCGAGACGCCGAGGTCCACCGCGGAGTCGATCGCGTCGCGGAAGTCGAGGTCGGGGGCGTGCTGCCAGGTGAAGACGCGGACGTCCTCGTCGACGCCGATGGCGCGCAGACGGAGGGCGGCCGGGACGGTCAGGACACCGATCCACCGCACGCCGGCGTCCACCGCGGCGAGCGCGATCGGCTCCAGGCCGTGCCCGTACGCATCGGCCTTCATGATCGCCATGACCTCGACCGGGTCCATCCACTCGCGGACCAGGTCGAGGTTCGCCCGGTAGGCGTCGAGGTCCACCGCTGCCTGACGCAGTGACGCGGTCACGTGGTCCTCCGCTCGACGCTGCGGCCGACGCGGGCGACGACCTCGTAGTTGATCGTGCCGATCGCTGCGGCCCACTCCTCGACCGCGGGGTCGCCGTTCGCGGGGTCGCCCCAGAGGACGACCTCGTCGCCGACCTGTACCTCGGCGTCCCCGATGTCGATGTGCATCGCGTTCATCGCCACGCGACCGACGACGGGGTACCGGGCGTCGCCGATCCGCACCGACACGTGGTTGCCGAGCGCCCGGTCGAAGCCGTCGGCGTACCCGAGCCCGATCACCGCGAGCCGGGTGTCGTGCTCGGCCCGCCAGGTGAAGCCGTAGCTGGCGCCCTCCCCCGCGCGTACCGGGACCGTCCGCAGCACGGCAGCCGTGACGCGCATCGCCGGGCGCAGGCCGAGGTCTGCCGAGGTCCGGTCCGCGAAGGGGCTGAGGCCGTACAGGGCGACGCCGACCCGGGCGACGTCGCGCCGGGTCTCCGGGACCGCCATGCTCGCCGCACTCGCCGCGAGGTGCACCATGTCCGGGACGATCCCGTTCGCCGCGAGGCCGTCGAGTGCCCGCTGCAGCGCGGCGTCCTGGTCGAGGTCGTCGGACCGGGAGGCGTTCGACAGGTGCGACATGAGCCCCTCGACCCGCGTGCGGCTCCCGCTGCGGGCGATCCGGCCGGCGGTCGCGAAGAGCTCAGGCCACTCGGACTCGACGGCACCGTTCCGGCTCAGCCCGGTGTCGACGCAGACGTGCACGGCCGGCACCTCGGAGTCGGCCGCCGCGGCGAGCTGCGAGACGCTCGAGACCGCGGGCGTGATGTCGAACTGCGCCGCGCGGCGGAAGTCCTCGTCGGGCGCGTGCAGCCACGCGAGGATGCGGGTCCCCTCGTCGATGCCGGACTTGCGCAGGGCGATCCCCTCGTCGATGTCCGCGACGCCGAGCCACTCCGCGCCCGCGTCGACGAAGGCGCGCGCGGCGTCCACCGCGCCGTGACCGTAGGCGTTCGCCTTGACCACCGCGATGACGCCGGACGGGGCCACCTGTTCGGCGACCGTCGCGTAGTTGGCGATCAGGGCCTCCCTTTCGACCGTGATCCCGGTGAACGCACTCACGACACGTCACCGCCTCCGGCCTGGAGGCACGGGTGCAGCCGCGCCGACCGGCGCGGCGACCGTTGGTGGCTGGTCAATCCGACTTCCCTTCGATGATCACGAACGCCGTCGCGATCCCTCCATCGTGCGACAGCGACAGGTGGACGTTCGTCACACCACGCTGCTCCGCCACCCGCCGCGCGCCCTCGTGGAGGGTCAGCGACGGGTTCCGCTGGTCGTCCGCCACGACCTCGAGCTCCTGCCAGCTCAGCCCCGCGCTCGTGCCGAAGGCCTTGATGAGGGCCTCCTTCGCGGCGAACCGGGCCGCGAGCGAGGCCGGTGGCCGCGGCTCGCCGTCGCGCACGAGCTCGGCCGGGGTGAACAGGCGCGTCCGCAGCGCCGGGGTGCGCTCGAGCACACCCCGGAACCGCTCCAGGTCGACGACGTCCACCCCGATGCCGATGATCACGTGCGACTACTCGACGGTGACCGACTTCGCGAGGTTGCGCGGCTGGTCGACGTCGAGGCCCTTGGCCGCGGCGAGCTCCATGCCGAACATGTGCAGCGGCGCCACGGCCAGCAGCGGCTCGAACAGCGGCGTCGCGAGCGGGATGCGCAGGACCTCGTCCGCGAACGGCAGCACGGCGGCGTCGCCCTCCTCCGCGATGGCGATGACCCGGGCCCCGCGGGCGCGGATCTCCTGGATGTTCGACACGACCTTCGGGTGCAGCGACCGGCTGTCGCGCGGGGACGGCACGATGACGAAGACGATCTGGCCGGGCTCGATGAGCGCGATCGGACCGTGCTTCAGCTCGCCGGCGGCGAAGCCCTCGGCGTGGATGTACGCGAGCTCCTTGAGCTTGAGCGCGCCCTCGAGCGCGATCGGGTAGCCGACGTGGCGGCCGAGGAACAGCACGCTCCGGGTGTCGGCCATCCAGCGGGCGAGGTCCTTGATGCCGGACGCGTCGTCGATGGTCTGCTGCAGCTTGGGCGCGAGGCCCTCGAGCTCGGCGACCTGCTCCGCGATCTGCTCGGTCGTCAGCGTGCCCCGGAGCGTTGCCAGGTGCAGCCCGAGCAGGTACAGCGCGACGCCCTGGGCGATGAAGGCCTTCGTCGAGGCCACAGCGACCTCGGGCCCGGCGTGCGTGTAGATCACGGCGTCGGACTCGCGCGGGATCGTCGCGCCCTGGGTGTTGCAGATCGAGAGGACCTGGGCGCCCTGCTCGCGCGCGTACTTGACGGCCATGAGCGTGTCCATGGTCTCGCCGGACTGGCTGATCGAGACCACGAGCGTGCGGCCGTCGAGCACCGGGTCGCGGTACCGGAACTCGTGGGCCAGCTCGACCTCGACCGGGACGCGGGCCCACTGCTCGATGGCGTACTTGCCCAGGATGCCGGCGTACGCCGCCGTGCCGCAGGCGATCACGATGACCCGGTCGACCTGGGCGAGCCGGTCGGCGATCGGCTCGAGGTCGGTGAGGGTCACCGCGCCGTCGTGCACGCGGCCGAGGATCGTCTTCGCGACGGCCTCGGGCTCCTCGCTGATCTCCTTCGCCATGAACGAGGTCCAGCCGCCCTTGTCGGCGGCGGAGGCGTCCCAGTTCACCGCGAACTCGCTCGGGGTGGCGGGGGTGCCGTCGAAGTGGATGACGTCGACGCCGTCGGGACGGATCGTGGCGATCTCGTCCTGTCCGATCGCGAGCGCGCGCTGCGTGTACGCGACGAAGGCCGCGACGTCGGAGCCCATGAAGTTCTCGCCGTCGCCGAGGCCGACCACGAGCGGGGAGTTGCGACGTGCCCCGACGACGACGCCCGGCTGGTCGGCGTGCACGACGAGGAGCGTGAAGGCACCCTCGAGTCGCTGGACCGCCTGCTGCATGGCCGCCGTCAGGTCGCGGGTGTCCCGGAACGACTTCGCGACGAGGTGCGCCGCGACCTCGGAGTCGGTCTCGCTGAGGAACTCGACGCCGTCGGACTCCAGCTCGGCCCGGAGCTCCGCGAAGTTCTCGATGATGCCGTTGTGGATGAGCGCGAGCTTGCCGCCGTCGGCGAGGTGCGGGTGCGCGTTGCCGTCGGTCGGGCCACCGTGGGTCGCCCAACGGGTGTGCCCGATGCCGGTGCCCCCGTCGGCGATCGGGTTCGACTCGAGTTCGTCGACGAGCGCCTGGAGCTTGCCGGCCTTCTTCGCCGAGGCGAGGTCCGACGCGGCGTCCACGACGGCGATGCCCGCCGAGTCGTAGCCGCGGTACTCGAGCCGACGGAGGCCACCGAGGAGGACGTCCTGGCTGCTGTTGCTGCCGACGTAGCCGACGATTCCACACATGGCTTCGATCCTAGGGTCTGCCTGGGCGGCGACCCTGCGAAGTGCCGGGGCTGGGGATAACGTTCTGGACATGAGCCGGTTCGACGACATCGAGATCACGACGCTGCACGGTGAGCACACCACGTTCGGCGCCTTCTCCGACAAGGCGGTGCTGGTCGTGAACGTGGCCTCGCGCTGCGGGCTCGCACCCCAGTACGAGCAGCTCGAGGCGCTGCAGAAGGAGTACGGTCCCCGGGGCTTCACGGTCCTCGGGTTCCCGAGCAACCAGTTCCTGCAGGAGCTCGGCTCGTCCGAGGCGATCGAGGAGTACTGCTCGACGACCTGGGGCGTCACCTTCCCGATGTCGGAGAAGGTGAAGGTCAACGGCAAGAGCGCCCACCCGCTCTACCAGGCGCTCAAGGAGACCCCGGACAGCGCGGGCAAGGCCGGCCGGGTCAGCTGGAACTTCGAGAAGTTCCTCGTCGCACCCGACGGCACGGTCACGCGGTTCCGTCCGACGACCAAGCCGGACGCCCCCGAGGTCCTCGCCGCCATCGAGGCGGCCCTGCCCGCCTGAGCTCACCTGCGCAAGCAGGCCCGCGTCCGGCGGACGCGCACCGGCACCGGACTGGAGGCACGGATCACCTGAGCGCGCCCGCTCACGTGATCCGGGCCTCCCGTCGGTACGCTCGTCCCCATGCCGATCACGGACACCACCGTCGCGCACCCGACCCCGTTCGTGGAGATCCCGCGCGACGAGTGGTCGCAGCTCGCTCCGAAGGAGCACCTGTCGCTCACCGAGACCGAGATCGTGCAGCTGCGCGGTCTCGGCGACCGGTTGGACATGCGGGAGGTGCAGGAGGTCTACCTGCCGCTGTCGCGCCTGCTGACGCTCTACGCCGCCGGCGCCCGCAACCTCCACGCCTCGACCTCCGCCTTCCTCGGGGAGCGCGCGGGCCGGACGCCGTTCGTCATCGGCGTCGCCGGGTCGGTCGCGGTCGGCAAGTCGACGGTCGCGCGACTGCTGCGCGAGCTCACGAAGCGATGGCCGGACACGCCTCGGGTCGAGCTCGTGACGACCGACGGGTTCCTGTACCCGAACGCCGAGCTCGAGCGTCGCGGGATCATGGACCGCAAGGGCTTCCCGGAGTCGTACGACCGCCGGTCGCTGCTGCGGTTCGTGAGCCAGGTGAAGAGCGGTGCGACCGAGGTCCGGGCGCCGTTCTACTCGCACCTCGTCTACGACATCGTGCCCGACGCCGAGGTGGTCGTGCGGCAGCCGGACATCCTCATCGTCGAGGGGCTCAACGTCCTCGCGGCGCCGACGAACGGCCGACTGGCGCTCTCCGACCTGTTCGACTTCACCATCTACGTCGACGCCAAGACGAAGGACATCGAGTCCTGGTACGTCGACCGCTTCCTCGCCCTGCAGGAGGAGGCGTTCTCGAGCCCGGACTCGTTCTTCCACCGCTTCGCCTCGCTGTCCCGCGAGGACGCCGTGCGCACCGCGACCGAGGTCTGGCGGGCGATCAACGAGCCGAACCTGGTCGAGAACGTGCTGCCGACGCGCTCCCGGGCGACCCTCGTACTGAAGAAGGGTGCGAACCACACGGTCAACTCGGTGCTGCTCCGCAAGATCTGAGCGAGCGCCGCACACGCGGCCCCGCCGCACCGCGGCCCCGCCGCACCGCGGCTGCGCCGCACCCGCGGTGCGGACGGTCTGCGCACAACCAAAAACCCCCGGAACCACTGCATCGCGCGGTTCCGGGGGTCTTTGGTTGTGCGGCGGAGGCTCGCGCCGGGCACCGCTCCAGTAGTGCGCCCCTACGCGGCGTCCGCGATCGCGAGCCGCTCACGCACGACCGCGGCGAGGTCCTCGGCGACGCGCTCGGCATCAGCCTGCGACGCCGCCTCGACCATGACCCGCACGACGGGCTCGGTGCCGGACGGCCGCAGCAGCACCCGGCCGGTGTCACCGAGGGCAGCCGTGTGCGCCGCGACGGCGTCCTGCACGCCCTCGTCGTCGAGCCGCTCCCGGTCGACGCCGCGCACGTTGAGGAGCACCTGCGGGAACACCGTCATGCACTCGGCCAGCTGCGCGAGCGACTTCCCGGTCCGCGCCATCTCGGCGACGAGGTGCAGCCCCGTGAGGATGCCGTCACCGGTCGTGGCGTACTCGTTGAAGATCACGTGCCCGGACTGCTCGCCGCCGAGCGAGAACCCGCCCTCGTTCATGCGCTCGAGCACGTAGCGGTCGCCCACGGCGGTCTGCTCGACCGTGATGCCCGCGCCGGACATGGCCCGGATGAGCCCGAGGTTCGACATGACGGTCGCGACGAGCGTGTCGTCGTGCAGGGCCCCGCGCTCCTTGAGCGACAGCGCGAGGATCGCCATGATCTGGTCCCCGTCGACCGCGTTGCCGGCGGCGTCGACCGCGAGGCAGCGGTCCGCGTCACCGTCGTGCGCGATGCCGACGTCCGCGCCGGCCTCGAGCACGGCACGGGCCAGGTTGTCGATGTGCGTCGAACCCACGCCGTCGTTGATGTTCACACCGTCGGGGTCGGCCCCGATCAGGGTGATGCGGGCGCCGGCGTTGACGAAGACCTCGGGCGAGACCGCCGCCGCGGCACCGTTCGCGCAGTCGAGCACGACGTGGATGCCGTCGAGCCGCGCGGGCAGCGTGCCGAGCAGGTGCACGACGTAGCGGTCCTCGGCGTCCGCGAAGCGGGTGATCCGCCCGACGTCGCCGCCGGTCGGGGTGGGCGCCGAGTGGTCGTGCATGGCCGCCTCGATGCGGTCCTCGACCTCGTCGGGCAGCTTGCGGCCGCCCGCGGCGAAGAACTTGATCCCGTTGTCGGGCGCCGGGTTGTGCGACGCGGAGATCATCACGCCGAAGTCGGCGTCGATGTCCGCGACGAGGAACGCGGCAGCGGGGGTGGGGATGACCCCGGCGTCGAGCACGTCGACGCCGGCGGAGGCGAGGCCCGCCGCGACGGCAGCGCCGAGGAACTCGCCGGAGACGCGCGGGTCACGCGCGAGGACCGCGCGGGGACGCGGTCGACCGGACGCCCGGCGGGCGTCCGCATGGTGTCCGTGTGTGAGCACGGCCGCGCTGGCCTGGGCGAGACCCAGAGCCAGCGCGGCCGTCAGCTCGCCGTTGGCGAGACCACGAACACCGTCGGTACCGAACAGACGCGGCATTGCGATCGGGTTCGGTGAGCGACTAGCGCTTCGAGAACTGCGACGCCTTGCGGGCCTTCTTGAGACCGGCCTTCTTGCGCTCGATGACGCGGGCGTCACGGGTGAGGAAGCCGGCCTTCTTGAGCGCCGGGCGGTTGTTCTCGCGGTCGATCTCGTTCAGCGCACGCGCGATGGCGAGGCGGAGCGCACCGGCCTGACCCGAGGGGCCACCACCGGTGATGCGGGCGGTGACGTCGTAGGCGCCGAGGAGCTCGAGCACCTTGAACGGGTCGTTGATCAGCTGCTGGTGCAGCTTGTTCGGGAAGTAGTCCTCGAGCGTGCGGCCGTTGACCGTGAACGCGCCGCCACCGGGGACGAGGCGCACGCGGGCGATGGCCTCCTTGCGGCGCCCGACGGCACCGCCCGAGACGTTGAGGATCTGGCGGGGAGCAGCCTCGGCAGCGGCGGGTGCGCTCTCCGTGGTGAAGCTCTCCGGGGTCTGGTCGAGGGAGTCAGCGATCTGTGCCATGAGTTGTATCAGTCCTTGAAGTCGTCGTGGCCGTCGTTACTGCGCGACCTGGTCGAAGGTGTACGCCTTGGGCTGCTGCGCGGCGTGCGGGTGCTCCGCGCCGGCGTAGACCTTCAGCTTCTTGAGCTGCTCACGGCCGAGGGTGTTCTTCGGCAGCATGCCGCGGATCGCCTTCTCGACGGCGCGGGTGGGGTGCTTCTCGAGCATCTCCGGGTAGGAGGTCGCCGTGAGGCCGCCCGGGTAGCCCGAGTGACGGTAGTAGACCTTCTTGGCGAGCTTGGAGCCGGTGAGGGCGACCTTGTCCGCGTTGATGATGATGACGTAGTCACCCATGTCCATGTGCTGGGCGAAGGTGGCCTTGTGCTTGCCGCGCAGGAGCGCAGCCGCGTGCGTGGCGAGGCGGCCGAGGACGACGTCGGTCGCGTCGATGACGATCCAGTCGTGCTGGACGTCTGCCGGCTTCGGGGAGAACGTACGAGTCACAGGTGTGCTGCTTTCGTGTCGAGGTGAGGAGTCCGTGAATCCCGCTCCGGTGGGTGTTCCCCGCGCGATGCACGTGGAACTGCCCGGTGGAGGGCTCATCTGACTGTCCGGCGCACGGGGCGCGCAGACCAAGGTGAGAGCCTACCCGACGCGGCTCGCGTTGTCGAACGCGCGCCGAGACGGACGGGAGGCACGGTGCCCGCTGGCACCGTCCTCCCTCGCAGGCTCGGTCGGCGCGCCCCGCGCAACGCTCCGCGTTGCCGCTGAGCGGGGCGCGCCCGTCCGTCAGGTGGTCCCGTCGGTCAGGGCGGACGTCCGGACGGCCGTCCGGACCCCCGTCAGCCGAAGAGGCCGCGCAACCAGGCGATCAGCGCCGCGAGGGCGGCGGCGACCGCCTGGGCGGCCGGACCGCCGTGACCCGGGGTCCCGGGTCCGTCGCCGGGCTTGCCCGGGCCGTCGCCGGGCTTGCCGGGGCCGTCGCCGGGCCCACCGGGCTTCCCGACGCCCGGCAGGTCGATGCCGACCAGGATCGGGTCGTGGTCGCTCGCGCGGTACACGTCGTCGCGGTACAGGTCCGTGACGTTGTAGTCGTAGCGCGAGTACTCGAAACCGACCGACTCGACCGAGTTGATGTTCCAGATGTCCACGCCCGTGACGGTCCGCAGGGCGGCCTTCGACGCGAACACGTGGTCGAGCGAACCGCTCAGCCCGCTGAACACGTACGACCACTCGGTCGGGTCCTCGGTCGGACCGAGGTCCGTGTAGCCGGCGTCGTCGAGGACGCGCACCGGGTCCTCCTGGCTGTAGGCGTTGAAGTCGCCGAGCATGAACACCTTGTCGGTGCCCGACGTCCTCTGCATCGCGGTCGAGAACGACACGAGGGCCTTCGACTGCGCGACGCGGGAGGCGTTCGACGCACCCTGGCCGTCGCCCTGGTCGGCGTCCGCGCCCGTGCCGGAGCCCTTCGACTTGAAGTGGTTCGCGATCACGAGGAACGTGTCCGCCTTCTTCGGCTTCTCGACGCCCTTGCCCTTGCCCGGCTTGGTCACGACCGGCGCGAACGCCTGCGCGAGCGGCTGCCGTGCGTTCGCGAACGCGGCGTCGTCGAGGATGGTCGACCCGCCGACCGGCTGCACGCGGTCCTTCTTGTAGATGAGCGCCAGACGGATGACGTCCTCGCTCGCGGGCAGCTTCGCCGGGGACTTCGCGTACGCCCAGGTGTCCTTGCCGGTCGCCGCGTTCAGCGCCGACACGAGGGTGGCCACGGCAGCGTCGCGGTCCTGGCCGAAGCGCGCCGAGTTCTCGATCTCCTCCAGGGAGACCACGTCGGCGCCGAGGCCGTTGATCGCCTTGACGATCTTCACCTGCTGCCGGGCGAGGTCGTCGGCGTTCGCGGCGCCTCGGGCGTCGCACCCGCCCTTGACGGTCACCGGGTCGCCGTCGCGGTCCGTGTAGTACGTGCAGCCGGTGAGCTGGTCGCCCGTCGTCGGGAAGTAGTTCAGGACGTTGAACCCGGCGAGCTTGACGTCGCCGCCGACGTTCTCGGGCGCAGCGGTGCGGACGTCCGAGAACGACACCGGCAGGTCCGCGGCCGGGGTGGCACCGGTGATCGGCGTCGTCGGCTGGAACTTCCACGAGTCGTTGCGGTAGTCGAGGACGACCGGCTCGTCGAAGGTCGCTGCGGCGCCGACCGTGACCGGGCCCTGGGTCAGCCACGACACCGGGATCGACTGGTTCGCGGCGCTGAGGAAGTTCGTGCTCGCACCGTCGTCGAGGGTGACCTTCCTGGCGACGTTGTCGGCGGCCACCGCGGCGGCCTCGGCGCTGCCCGGACGTGCGATCTCGGTCGGCTGGAGCAGACGCTGCTTCCCGCTCGCGAGCACGACCTCGCCGTACTGGTTGGTCGTGTAGTTGTCCGCGACCGAGTAGTCGCCCTGCGGCGCGACGAGCATGCTCTCGAGCGACTCGCGCTGGGCGTCCGTGCGCGGGAGGATGAGCGTGGCCGGGACCGGCTTCGCGACGCCGGCCTTCGGGAGCTGCTCGAGGCCGGCGGTGCTCGCTACGGTGAGCTCGGTCAGCCCGTTGAACTCGGACACCGTGCCCGTCAGGCGCACGACGTCGCCGATCGCGACCTTCCCTGCGGTGGCCGCCGAGTACACGAAGACCGCATCGGACGCCGTGTGCGTCGCCAGGTCGAGGGCGCCGCCGGTGCCGGCGGTCTGGACCGTGTACCCGTTGAAGCCACCCGTGGCGTACACCGCGGTGACGACACCGTCGGTACGGACGGTCTTGCCGGCGTACGGGGACGTGTCCGTCGTGCCCTGGAGCTGCGCGATCGTGACCTGCTCGGCCGGTGTCGCGGGCGTGCCCGGATCGGTCGGGTCGGTCGGGTCGGTTGGGTTCGTCGGCTGCGCGGTCTCGCCCGCCGCGTTCTCCGGCGTGACGGCGCTCGTCACGGAGAAGTCCGCGGCGTTCGAGTCGGTGTCGGTCGTCCCCGCACGCGTCAGGGCGTCCGGGACGGAGTTGGCCGTCTCGGCCTTCGCGACGGCGGTCTCGAACGTGTTCGACGTGCTGTAGCCGAGCAGGTCGACGACGCCGGGCGTCCCCGCGGTCACCGCGCCCGCGGCGAGTGTCAGCGCGGTCGCCTGGTCGGCGAGGACGAGGGTGCCGGTCGAGCCGGACGGGTTGAGCCCGGTGACGGCGTCGGCCTCCGGCAGCGCCTGACCCGTCGCGCCGTTCGACCCCATCTGGACCAGGTAGGTGCCGTGCGCCGGCACGGAGCCGGCGAGCTTGCCGACCGCGAGGGCACCCGTGCTGGTCGCCGCGCGGTACTGCAGCGACCAGCCGTCGACGCTGATCGCGGCGTCGGTCGGGTTGCCCAGTTCGACGAACTTGTTCGTGTACGGCTGGTTCGCGCTGCCGCCCTTGAGGTAGGCCTCCTCGATGACGAGGCCGGTGCCGCCGGGGTTCGCGGACGCCGGGGTGGCGGCGACGAGCGGCGCGGCGAGCAGGGCTGCGGCGGTGACGGCGCACACCAGCGTGCGGCTCGTCACCCCCGCCGTGCGTTCGGTTCGGAGCATGGTGACCTTCGCGTTCGTGGGTTGACTCCCCCCGGTCGGGGGGCAACGACCCTCGGAACCTACCCGCCTGACCGGTCGCTCAGGTTGCGGTCAGGTAAATGATTGCTTCCCGGTACGAACTCGGCGGGGCGCCTCAGTGCGCGACCGGCAGCCACTCCGACCCGACGCGGTGGACCGCCGGACCGTGACCGGGGAGCAGGATGCCCGGCATCGGGAGCGCCCGCGCCGACTCCAGGGCACGCTCCTGGTCCGCCGTGAAGAACGGCGTGATCATCCGGGGCCGTGGTGCCCAGGACGCCGGCTGCGTGTCGTGCCGGGAGACCACCGCGTCGCCGGTCACGATCGCGTCGGCCGCCGGCAGGAGGTACGCCGTCGACCCCGAGGTGTGGCCGTCCGCGGGGAACGGGGTGATCGCCCGTCCGGCGAAGTCCGCCGCCGTGAACGCCCGGACGCTCGGCACCGTGGTCGGTCGCATCGCGTCGGAGGCGAGCGCGCGGATCAGCCACCGCATCGTCCGCGGTGCGGCGAGCCGCCCGCCGATCTCCGCGGGGGTGACCTGCTCACGCCCGGGACCACGGACGTTGTCGACCTCGTCGGCGTGCGCGAGCACCTCGACGTGCGGGAACCGCTCGAGGATGCCCGGGATGCCGCCCACGTGGTCGACGTGGCCGTGGGTGACGTACACGCGTCGGAGGTCGTCGAGGTCGTGACCGGCCCAACGCACCGTCTCGAGCACGAGGTCCGTGTCCGCGGGGTAGCCGGCGTCGACCAGGGCGACGCCGTCCTCCTCGGCGAGGACGACCCAGTTCGACACCGGCCCCTCGACGAACACCACGCCGGGAGCGACGGAGACGACGGACCGGGCGGTGCGGGAGCTCATCCCCCGACCGTACCGGCGTCCACCCCGTCCTCGGTCCGGCGCGCTCGCGTCTGGTCGGCGCGGGCCGCGAGCTCGTCGTCGGCCGGGTAGCCGACCTCGGTCAGCGTGAGCCCCCGCGCGGGCGCGACCTTGAACTCGCTCGTCCGGCGCTGCGCGACGCGGAGCTCCTCGAGGCGCTCCGGCCCGAAGCGGCCCTCGCCGACGGCGATGGTCGCCCCGACCATCGCACGCACCATGGAGTGGCAGAACGCATCGGCCTGGAGGCTCGCCACCAGTGTGCCGTCCGGCTCGCGGTCCCAGCAGAACTCCTGGAGCGTCCGGATCGTGGTCGCGCCCTCCCGCGGCTTGCAGAAGGTCGCGAAGTCGTGCAGTCCGAGCAGCACCAGCGCACCGCGCTCCATCGCCGCGGGGTCGAGCCGCGTCGGGTGCCAGGTCGTGTGCCCTCGTCGACGGGGATCGCGCGGGGCGTCGGCGTCCGCGATCCGGTACTGGTAGCGCCGCCAGAGCGGGGAGAACCGGGCGTCGAAGCCGTCCGGGGCGACCGACGCCCCCGTGACCACGACGTCGCCGTCCGGGGCCGCGATCCCGTTGACACGCTTGACGAGGCCGTCCAACGGCGAGCGCCCGGTGCTGCCACGCTTGCCCAGCAGCGCACCCCACTGCTCGGGCGAGAGGTCGAGGTGCGCCACCTGGCCGGTGGCGTGCACGCCGGCGTCGGTCCGGCCGGCGACGGTGAGCAGCGGCGGCTCGCCCCACCGTGTGAAGACGGTCGCGAGCGCCGACTCGAGCGCCCCCTGCACGGTCCGGAGGCCCGGCTGGCGCGCCCATCCGGAGAACGCTGCCCCGTCGTAGGCGATGTCGAGCCGCAGCCGCACGCCGCCGGGGCCCTCCGTCTCGCTCACGCCCCCACGGTAGCGGTGTCGGCGCCGCGTCGGGGGCGTGTCAGCGGGCGGCGCCACGATCGGCCCCGACATCGGCCACCGACTCCCGATGACGACCCAGCACGCAGCGCCCGTCCACGGAGCGTCGCGGCGCTGCTAGCTCCCGGACGGACCGGTCTCGGTGTCGATGTCGCGGGTCGCGCGCTTCTCCGACTCGATCACGCCGCGGAGGGCCACGACCGCGCTCGCCGTCACGGTGACCCGCGACGGGTTCGACCGGCTCGCGTCGAGCGCCGCCTCGAGCCCGGCGACCGCCTCGTCGCCCTCGTGCGCCGGACAGTCGCCCCGCACCACGCACGCCACCCGCCGCAGCGCCGCCGCCAGGGGTTCGGCGAAGGCTGCGTCCGGCCGCCCGATGGTGTCGGCGACCGGGCCGGAGCGGGCGACGAGCTCGGTCAGGTCCGTCGTGTACCAGGCGGCGCGCTCGACGGCACGGAAGCGAGCGCCGTCCGACTGCAGCCGGGCCCGCGAGCCCCGCAGCGCACCCCGCGGGTTCAACCGTCCACTCTCCCGCGCCGTCGCGACCCGCTCCCGCACGTCCGCGATCGCGGTGTCGAGGCGCTCCTGCTGGCGGTCCCACGCCGCGGTGTCCGGCTCACCGCCCACGAGCACGTCGGCGAGGTCGTCGAGCTGCTGCGCGAGCACCGCGTTCACCTGGTCGACGCGTCGCTCCGCGTCCCAGAAGTGCAGTGGCGGGAAGACCGCGAAGTTCACCGCGAGACCGATCCCGATGCCGATCGCCATCTGCACGAGGTACGCGAACGAGTAACCCTCGGCGTTGCCACCCCCGACGAGCAGGACGAACAGCGCGGCCATCGGCACCCACGAGTAGCCCTCCCCGAGGATGCGGAAGCCGCTCACGAGGACGCCGAGCCCGACGACGAGCGCGACCGCGATGACACCGGGGTCACCGACGAGCATGGTCACGCCGGCGATGAGGACGCCGAGGGTGATCCCCACGAGCGTCTGCAACCCCGATCGGATGCCGGCGAACACCGTCGTCCGCATCGCGACGATCGCCCCGAGGGGCGCGTAGTACGGGTAGTCGGCAGCGACACCGGGTGCGTACTTCGCGAGCACCCAGGCGATCGTCGCGGCGAGGGCCGCCTTCGCGGCGAGGACGAGGCGTGGCTGGGTTCCGGAGTCGCGGCTCCAGCGCCAGATGCGGCGTCCTGCGCCGCTGATGCGTCCTGTTCGTGCCATGCCGCCGGCGACGCTACGTGGGACGTCCTGGGAGCGACCGTCGGGCGGTCCACGGAACGCACCGGCCGGACGGGAGGCCCGTGGCGGGCCCGCGCCGCGCCTCCCGTCCGCATCCCGGTCCCGTCGCGCCCGGATGCGAGGAAGCCCCCACGACGTGCGTCGCGGGGGCTTCCTCGTGGTGGTGCTGGTGACTACTTGGCGTCGTCGGCCTTCGTGTCGTCCGCCTTGGCGGCAGCGTCGTCCACGACCTCGGCGGCAGCCTCGGTCTCGGTCTCGGTCTCGACCGGGGCGGACTCCTCGGTGGTCTCGGTCTCCTCGACCGGGGCCGCTTCGGTGGTCTCGTCCGCGGCCGGCTCCTCGACCGGGGCGGCGGCCGGGGCCGCGTCGCGCTTCACCGGCGCGGGCTTGCCCGACACCGGCTCGAGGACGAGCTCGATCGACGCGAGGGGCGCGTTGTCGCCCTTGCGGAAGCCGAGCTTCGTGATGCGGGTGTAGCCGCCCTGACGGTCCTCGACCTGCGGGGCGATCTCGGTGAACAGCGTGTGCACGACGGACTTGTCGCGCAGGATGCTGATCACGCGACGACGGGCGTGCAGGTCGCCACGCTTCGCGAACGTGATGAGCCGCTCGGCGACCGGGCGGAGGCGCTTGGCCTTCGTCTCGGTCGTGGTGATGCGGCCGTGCGTGAAGAGGGCGTTGGCGAGGTTGCTCAGGAGCAGGCGCTCGTGGGCGGGACCGCCACCGAGGCGGGGGCCCTTGGTGGGCTTCGGCATGTCAGTTCTCCAGTGGTGATGGTGGTGCGCGCTGACTCAGCGCGCGTGCGCGTCAGCGCGAGGTCAGTTGTTGGACTCGTCCTCGTCGTACCCGCTGTAGAAGTGGGCGCCGTCGAATCCGGGGACGGTGTCCTTGAGGGACAGGCCGAGCTCGGTGAGCTTGTCCTTGACCTCGTCCACCGACTTCTGACCGAAGTTGCGGATGTTCATGAGCTGCGTCTCCGACAGGGCGACGAGCTCGGACACCGTGTTGATGCCCTCCCGCTTGAGGCAGTTGTAGCTGCGGACCGACAGGTCGAGGTCCTCGATCGGCGTCTGCAGCTCGTTCGAGAGCACCGCGTCGACCGGCGCCGGGCCGATCTCGATGCCCTCGGCCGCCGTGTTCAGCTCGCGGGCGAGACCGAACAGCTCGACCAGCGTGCGGCCGGCCGACGCGATGGCGTCACGCGGCGAGATCGCCGGCTTCGTCTCGACGTCGACGACCAGGCGGTCGAAGTCCGTGCGCTCACCGGCACGCGTCGCCTCGACGCGGTAGGTGACCTTGAGGACCGGCGAGTAGATCGAGTCGATCGGGATCTGACCGGCCTCGGAGAACTCCGAGCGGTTCTGCGTCGCCGACACGTAGCCACGGCCACGCTCGATCGTGAGCTCGAGCTCGAACCGCGCGGTGTCGTTCAGGGTCGCGATGACGAGGTCCGGGTTGTGGATCTCGACGCCGGCCGGAGCGGAGATGTCCGCCGCGGTGACCTGCCCGGCACCCTGCTTGCGCAGGTACGCGGTGATCGGCTCGTCGTGCTCGCTGGAGACGACGAGGCTCTTGATGTTGAGGATGATCTCGGTGACGTCTTCCTTGACACCGGGCACGGTGCTGAACTCGTGGAGGACGCCGTCGATGCGGATGCTGGTGACGGCCGCGCCGGGGATCGAGGAGAGGAGCGTGCGGCGCAGCGAGTTGCCGAGGGTGTAGCCGAAGCCCGGCTCGAGCGGCTCGATGACGAAGCGCGAGCGGTGCTCGGAGATCGACTCCTCGGTCAGGGTGGGGCGCTGTGCAATGAGCACTGTGGGATTCCTTTCGGCGGAGTGTCCGCTATATGACACTCGGCGGTACGACGGGGCCGACCGGGCCCCGACGGGTCTGTTGAGTTGTGATCACGCGCACGCCCGGACCACGGGGGTCCGGCGTGCGCGATCGAACGACCAGGAATGGCCGGACCCGCTCGCCCCGGTTGCCGGAACGAGCGGGGAACGGCCGGTTGCTCCTCGCGTCAGACGCGGCGACGCTTCGGCGGGCGGCACCCGTTGTGCGCCTGCGGCGTGACGTCGTTGATCGAGCCGACCTCGAGGCCCGCGGCCTGGAGGGAGCGGATCGCGGTCTCGCGGCCCGAACCCGGACCCTTCACGAAGACGTCAACCTTCTTGACGCCGTGCTCCTGCGCCTGACGCGCGGCGGACTCGGCGGCGAGCTGCGCCGCGAACGGCGTGGACTTGCGCGAGCCCTTGAAGCCGACGGCACCCGAGGACGCCCAGCTGAGGACGGCACCCGACGGGTCGGTGATGCTGACGATCGTGTTGTTGAACGTGCTCTTGATGTGGGCCTGGCCCACGGCGACGTTCTTCTTCTCCTTGCGACGCGGCTTGCGCGCGGCAGTCTTGGGGGTAGCCATGATGATCTCCTATCGGGCCTTCTTCTTGCCTGCCACGGTCCGCTTCGGTCCCTTGCGGGTACGCGCGTTGGTCTTGGTGCGCTGACCGCGCACCGGGAGACCACGACGGTGGCGGAGACCCTCGTAGCTACCGATCTCGACCTTGCGGCGGATGTCGGCAGCGACCTCGCGGCGGAGGTCACCCTCCACCTTGAAGTTGCCCTCGATGTAGTCGCGGAGGGCGACGAGCTGGTCGTCGGTGAGGTCCTTGACGCGGATGTCGCCGGAGATGCCGGTCTCGGCGAGTGCCTGGACGGACCGGGTACGGCCGACGCCGTAGATGTACGTGAGTGCGATCTCCACGCGCTTCTCGCGCGGGATGTCGACGCCTGCTAGACGTGCCATGTGCTGGCTGCTCCTGTGGTTGGTGGAGGTGTGGCGCAGTACCGGTGCCCGGGCCTCCGCCCCGAGGTGTCCCCCGAAGCCTGAGCGACGGGATCTGGTACTGCGTGTTCGGTGTTGAGTTGTGGGTCCTGCTGGGAGCTCAGCCCTGGCGCTGCTTGTGGCGCGGGTTGCTCTTGCAGATCACCATGACGCGGCCCTTCCGGCGGATCACTCGGCAGTGCTCGCAGATGGGCTTGACGCTGGGGTTGACCTTCATGGTTGGTTCCTCGTGCTCGCTGGCTTCGTGCTCGGCGGGTTCGCCGAGCCGTTCCTTTCCAGCTCGCGGATCACTTGTAGCGGTAGACGATCCGGCCGCGGGTCAGGTCGTACGGGCTCAGCTCCACGATGACGCGGTCCTCGGGGAGGATGCGGATGTAGTGCTGGCGCATCTTCCCGGAGATGTGCGCGAGGACCTTGTGTCCGTTGGTCAGCTCAACGCGGAACATCGCGTTGGGCAGAGCTTCGAGCACCGAGCCCTCGATCTCGATGACGCCGTCTTTCTTGGCCATAGCCTCACTGTCGCTTGGTTGGATTACCGGTGTGATCCCCGAGCCGGTCTGCGGGTCGGGCGCCACGCCCGGAGGGCATGACACACCAAAGATCGATCCTACGGGTTCCGGAGCGGATTGCCAAGTGGAGTCGGGCCCGGACCCTCGACCTGGGGCTTCCCGCGACGACCCTGAACGTTCCACAGTGGTTGCCTGGCCCGTTCTGGGCCGTCTCGAGTGCTCCGGCCGTACCGTGTCACGGCAGCCCACCGAACGGAGAGAACCGTGCCGAAGCCCACCGGCCCCATGGCCCGCCACGGCCGCCTGCCCCGCCACCGCGCGTGGGCGACGGCCCTCGGCATCGTCGCCTCGGTGCTCGCGGTCGCCCTCGTCAGCGGCACGAGCGTCGCGGCGATCGCGGGCGGCACGCTCGTCGCGGCGCCGAAGACCGTCCCGCTGAGCACGGACGACCAGAAGGTCGCGTCCACGGCCGACATCACCGCGATGCAGGGCGGCGCGAACATCCTGCTCATCGGCAGCGACACCCGCATCGGACAGTTCGACTCCGACGAGGACGTCCAGGGCGCGCGGAACGACGTGACGATCCTCGTGCACATCTCGCAGGACCACCAGCAGCTCACCGCCGTGAGCTTTCCCCGCGACCTCATGGTTCCGATCCCCGCGTGCACCAACCCCGCGACGGGCACGACCTACCCGGCAGCCGCCTCGGCGCAGTTCAACACCTCGCTCGGCAACGGCGGGGTCTCCTGCGTGGTGGACACCGTCGAGAACCTCACCGGCCTGCGGATCCCGTACGCGGGGCTCATCACGTTCGACGGCGTGATCTCGATGTCGAACGCGCTCGGCGGCGTCGACGTCTGCGTCGCCCAGCCGATCAACGACGAGTACACCGGGCTGCACCTCTCCGCCGGCGAGCACACGCTCCAGGGGTCGGACGCGCTCGCGTTCCTCCGCACCCGGCACGGCGTCGGCGACGGCAGCGACCTCGCACGCATCAGCTCGCAGCAGGTGTTCCTCTCCGCGCTGCTCCGCAAGATCACCTCCGGCGACACCCTCACGGACCCGGTGACCCTCTACCGCCTCGCCTCGGCTGCCCTGCACAACATGACGCTGTCCGACGGGCTCGCGCAGGCCAGGAGCCTCGTCGGGCTCGCGACCACGCTCCGCGGGATGGACACGGGCAACATGCTGTTCGTGCAGTACCCCGTCGCCGACGACCCGGCGGACTCCGCGCGCGTGATCGTCGACCAGGAGGCCGCCCACACCCTCAACGTCGCGCTGCAGACGGACCAGAAGACGTCGCTCTCGGACTCGACCACCGGTCGCGCGTCCGAGGAGTCGAAGAGCGGCACGGCCGCGTCGGGCACCGCGTCCTCGGGGTCGGGGACGTCCGGCGCGTCCGGCTCCGCCGGGTCGTCGAGCGCTGGTTCGTCCTCGTCGGCGGCGTCCTCCGCGAAGTCCAGCGCGACCCCGACGCCGACCACGAGCGCGACGCCGTTGCCGTCCTCGATCACCGGGCAGAGCGCGAACGAGCAGACCTGCTCCGTCGGCAACTGAGGCGACGGAGCGGTCGGGGGCCGCGAGCCAGCCCGGGGCGCGACAGGGCGCATGCGCGCCTAGCGCGACCCGCGCCTCCCGGCACGGTCAGGGTGACGCACTCGCCGGACGCGACCCGCGCCTCCCGGCACGATCAGGGTGACGCACTCGCCGGACGCGACCCGCGCCTCCCGGCACGGTCAGGGTGACGCACTCGCCGGACGCGACCCGCGCCTCCCGGCACGGTCTGGGTGACGCACCTACCCGACGCGACCTGCGCCTTCCGACCGGCCGCGGCGGCGTGCAGGCTGTCGCGCGTTCCCGTCAGAACACAGCCACGCCGAGCTGCGCGCGAGGACGCGTGAACGGCCTGGAGGCGCGCCCTACGGGATCGGGACGGGCGTCACACCCAGCGGGGCCAGGCCCGCGGCGCCGCCGTCGGCGGCCGTGGTCACCCAGATCCCGTCGGCGTGCACCGCGACGGTGTGCTCCCAGTGCGCGGCATCGGAGCCGTCGAGCGTCCGCACGGTCCACTCGTCGGCGTCCGTCGAGCTGTCGATGGTCCCCGCAGTCACCATCGGCTCGATCGCGACCACGAGCCCGGGCTTCACCGCGGGGCCCGCGCCGCGGACGCGGTAGTTGAACACCGGCGGATCCTCGTGCATGGAGCGACCGATGCCGTGACCGGTGTAGTCCTCGACGATCCCCCAGGTGCCGGTCTCCTCGATCGCGTCCTCGACCGAGGCACCGACCTCGTTGAGGTGCTTCGCCGACGCGAGGGCGGCGATCCCGCTCCACAGCGCGCGCTCGGTCGTGTCGCACAGCTCCCGGCGTGCCTCGGCGACCGCGGCGTCACCACCGGGCACCACGATCGTCACGGCGCTGTCGCCGTTCCAGCCGTCGACCTCCGCCCCGGCGTCGACCGAGACGATGTCACCGGCCTGCAGGACGCGGTCGCCCGGGATCCCGTGCACGATCTCGTCATTCACCGACACGCACAGCGTGTGGCGGTAGCCCGGCACGAGCTGGAAGTTCGGCACGCCGCCGCCGGCACGGATCGTGCGCTCGGCGATGGCGTCGAGCTCATCGGTCGTGATGCCGGGTCGGACCGCGGCGCGGACGGCGTCGAGCGCCTGCGCCGTGAGCTGCCCCGGGCGCACCATGGCTCGGAGCTCCTCCGGCGTCTTGTAGATCGAGGGCTTGCGGAACCGCACCACGCCGCGTCAGACGCCTGCGGTCAGCCCGCGGGAGGCGAGCGCGGACTGGATGCGGTCACCGACCTCGTCGATGCCGCCGAGCCCGTCGACGTCGACGACGAGCCCACGCTCGGCGTACGCGCCGACGATCGGCGCGGTCTGCTCGACGTAGACCTCCTGGCGACGACGGATCGTCTCCTCGTTGTCGTCGCTCCGGCCCTGGTCGGCTGCGCGCTTCAGCAGGCGCTCGACGAGGGCGTCCTGGTCGGCGACGAGCTGCACGACCGCGTCGAGCTGCTGGCCCTGCTCGGCGAGCAGCGCGTCGAGGTACGCGACCTGGTTGACCGTGCGGGGGTAGCCGTCCAGCAGGAACCCGCCCTCGGCGTCCGACTCGGCGAGCCGGGCCTTCACGAGCTCGTTCGTCAGCTCGTCGGGCACGTACTCACCGGCGTCCATGAGCTTCTTCGCCTCGACCCCGAGCGGCGTGCCCTCGGCGACGTTCTTGCGGAAGATGTCCCCGGTGGAGATCGCCGGGACACCGAACGCGTCCGCGATGCGGCCGGCCTGCGTGCCCTTCCCGGCTCCGGGAGGTCCGACGATGATGAGACGTGCGCTCAACGGAGAAGCCCTTCGTAGTGACGTTGCTGGAGCTGGGAGTCGATCTGCTTCACGGTCTCGAGGCCGACACCCACGATGATGAGGATGCTGGCGCCACCGAACGGGAAGTTCTGGTTCGCACCGAAGAACGCCAGGGCGCCCAACGGGATGAGTGCGATCAGACCGAGGTAGAGCGAACCGGGCAACGTCACCCGGGTCAGGACGTAGTCGAGGTACTCGGCGGTCGGGCGTCCGGCGCGGATGCCCGGGATGAAGCCGCCGTACTTCTTCATGTTGTCGGCGACCTCTTCGGGGTTGAAGGTGATCGCAACGTAGAAGTAGGTGAACCCGACGATGAGCAGGAAGTACAGGACCATGTAGAACCAGTTGTCACCCGAGGTCAGGTTGTTCTGGATCCAGGTCACCCAGGCGGCCGGCGCACTGCCGTCCGAGGGCTGGTTGAACTGCGCGACCAGGGCCGGCAGGTACAGGAGCGACGAGGCGAAGATGACGGGCACGACGCCGGCCATGTTCACCTTGATCGGGATGTACGTGTTGTTGCCGCCGAAGGTCCGGCGACCCACCATGCGCTTCGCGTACTGCACGGGGATGCGCCGCTGCGACTGCTCGACGAACACGACCGCCATCATGATGATGAGGCCGACGAAGATGACGAACAGGAACAGCTCGAAGCCGTTCGACTGCTCGATCGCCCACAGCGCCGACGGGAACTGCGCCGCGATCGACGTGAAGATCAGGAGCGACATGCCGTTGCCGATGCCGCGCTCGGTGACGAGCTCGCCCATCCACATGATCAGGCCGGTGCCGGCGGTCAGCGTGATGACCATGAGCATGATCGCGTACCAGCTGTCGTTCGAGATGATCGACGAGCAGGAGGCCGAGGCGTTCGTGCCGAAGAGGGCACCGGAACGCGCGACGGTGATCAGGGTCGTGGACTGCAGCACGCCCAGCGCGATGGTGAGGTAGCGCGTGTACTGCGTCAGCTTGGCCTGACCGGACTGACCCTCCTTGTAGAGGGCGTCGAAGTGCGGGATGACCACGCGCAGGAGCTGCACGATGATCGACGACGTGATGTACGGCATGATGCCGAGCGCGAAGACCGACAGCTTCAGCAGCGCGCCGCCGGAGAAGAGGTTGATCAGGTCGTAGAGACCCTGCTGCGACGACGCGCTGGCGAGGCAGCTCTGCACGGACGCGTAGTCCACGAACGGTGCGGGGATGTACGACCCCAGGCGGAAGAGCGCGATGATCGCGAGGGTGAAGCCGATCTTCTTGCGAAGGTCTGGGGTGCGCATGATGCGCGCGACCGCTCTGAACACGAGGACTCCGAACTTCTGGGACCGGGGCCGTCGAACGCGACCGTTCCGGTGTCGGTCGGCAGGGCCGACCAGGCCGACGGACGTCGGCCACTGTCAAGGAAACCGTAACGGCGGCCCGTGCGCAAACGCACGGGCCGCCGACGGGGGTTACTGGGAGACGGTGCCGCCAGCAGCCGCGATCTTCTCGGCGGCGGACGCCGAGACCTTGTCGACCGAGACCGTGAGCTTCACGTTGATGTCGCCCTGACCGAGAACCTTGACCTTCTCGTTCTTGCGGACGGCGCCCTTGGCGACCAAGTCCGCGACGGTGACGTCGCCACCGTTCGGGTAGAGCTCCGCGATCTTGTCCAGGTTCACGACCTGGTACTCGACACGGAACGGATTCTTGAACCCGCGGAGCTTCGGGGTGCGCATGTGCAGCGGCATCTGCCCACCCTCGAAGCCGACCTTGACCTGGTACCGAGCCTTCTGACCCTTGGTACCGCGGCCGGCGGTCTTGCCCTTCGAGCCCTCACCGCGACCGACACGGGTGCGGTCCTTCTTCGCACCGGTGGCCGGGCGGAGGTGGTGCAGCTTCAGGACCTGCACGCGCTCGTTCTTCTCGTCGCTCATGCGTCGACCTCCTCGACCTTCACGAGGTGCGCGACCGTCGCGATGTACCCGCGGTTCTGGGCGTTGTCCTCACGCAGGACCGTACGGCCGATGCGCTTGAGGCCCAGGCTGCGCAGGGTGTCGCGCTGGTACTGCTTCTCGCTGATAACGGACTTCGTCTGCGTGATCTTCAGCATGGCCATCACGCACCTGCCTTCTCGGACGCGGCACGCGCGGCGGCGGCCTCGGCACGCAGCAGACGGGCCGGGACGACCGCGTCGACGTCGAGGCCACGGCGGACTGCGACCGCGCGGGGCTCCTCGAGCTGCTGCAGCGCCTCGACGGTCGCGTGCACGATGTTGATGGTGTTCGACGAGCCGAGCGACTTGCTCAGGACGTCGTGGATGCCGGCGCACTCGAGCACGGCGCGGACCGGACCACCGGCGATGACACCGGTACCGGCAGCGGCCGGACGCAGGAGCACGACACCGGCAGCGGCCTCACCCTGCACCGGGTGCGGGATGGTGTTGCCGACGCGCGGGACGCGGAAGAAGTTCTTCTTCGCCTCCTCGACGCCCTTGGAGATCGCCGTCGGGACCTCCTTGGCCTTGCCGTAGCCGACGCCCACGAGGCCGTTGCCGTCACCCACGACGACGAGCGCCGTGAAGCTGAAGCGACGACCACCCTTGACGACCTTCGAGACGCGGTTGATGGTCACCACGCGCTCGAGGAACTGGCTGTCGCCACCGCGGTTGTTGCGGTCGCGGCCCTGCTGACGGTCACGTCCGCCGCCACGACGGCCGCGCTGGTCGGCGGAGTCGCGGTTGTTCGACGCGGAGCCCGCGGCGGTCTCGACCGGACGCTCGGCCGTGGCCGCTGCCTCGGTCGTCTCCTTGGCGGTGTTGCTGGTGGTGTTCGCGGTGTCGCTCACAGGTTCAGCCCTCCTTCACGGGCGCCATCGGCGATCGCGGCGACGCGACCGGCGTACTTGCTGCCACCACGGTCGAAGACCACGGCCTCGACGCCGGCGGCCTTTGCGCGCTCGGCGAGGAGCTCACCGACGCGACGGGCCTTGGCGGTCTTGTCGCCGTCGAACGAGCGGAGGTCGGCCTCCATCGTCGAGGCACTGGCGAGGGTGTGACCCTTCGCGTCGTCGATGACCTGCACGAACACGTGACGCGACGAACGCGTGACGGCGAGACGCGGACGCGCCTCGGTGCCGGTGATCTTCTTGCGGAGTCGGTTGTGACGGCGCGCCTTGGCGGCCGACTTGCTCTTTCCTCGGATACCGAGAGCCATGATCACTTACCTGACTTTCCGGCCTTGCGGCGCACGATCTCGCCGGCGTAGCGAACACCCTTGCCCTTGTAGGGCTCGGGCTTGCGCAGCTTGCGGATGTTGGCGGCCACCTCGCCGACGGCCTGCTTGTCGATGCCGGTCACGGTGAGCTTGTTGTTGCCCTCGACGGCGAACGAGATGCCCGCGGGCGGCTCGACCGTGATCGGGTGGGAGTAGCCCAGCGCGAACTCGACGCTGGTGCCCTTCGCCTGCACGCGGTAACCGGTACCGACGACCTCGAGGCCCTTGGAGTAGCCCTCGGTGACGCCGATGATGTTGTTCGCGATCAGGGTGCGGGTCAGGCCGTGGAGCGAACGCGAGGAGCGCTCGTCGTCCGGACGGGTGACGAGGACCTGGTTCTCCTCGACCTTGGCCTGGATGGGCTCAGCGACGACGAGCGCGAGCTCGCCCTTCGGGCCCTTGACCGCCACGTTCTGGCCGTCGATGGAGACGGTGACGCCGGCGGGGATGTCGATGGGAAGACGTCCGATTCGAGACATTGTCGATCACCACACGTAGGCGAGGACTTCCCCACCCACGCCCTTCTGCTCGGCTTCGCGGTCGGTCAGGAGGCCGGACGAGGTCGAGAGGATCGCCACACCGAGGCCACCGAGGACCTGGGGGATCTCCGTCGACTTCGCGTAGACCCGGAGGCCCGGCTTCGAGACGCGCTTGATGCCGGCGATCGAGCGCTCGCGCTCGGGGCCGTACTTCAGGTCGATCGTGAGGGTCTGCCCGACGCGGGCGTCCTCGATCTTCCACTCGCTGATGTACCCCTCGCGCTTGAGGATCTCAGCGATGTTCTTCTTCAGCTTGGAGCTGGGAAGCGACACGGCGTCGTGGTGCGCCGAGTTCGCGTTCCGCAATCTGGTCAGCATGTCTGCGACCGGATCGGTCATCGTCATGATGCGTATCCATTCTCGCCTGGTTTCGACACCCGTTCCACGAATGCCGACCTGAGCGATCGGGGTCCCCGGGCGGTTCCCGGAGACCTGTGTGTTCGTGCGTGCGGGCCGGAGGACGTGAATCCTCCGGCCCGCACCGCCCGAAGTATCTTAGACCGTCTGCTCGGCAGAACGGAACGGGAACCCGAGCTGCTTGAGCAGCGCGCGGCCCTCGTCGTCCGACTTCGCGGTGGTCACGACGGTGATGTCGAAGCCACGCACGCGGTCGATGCGGTCCTGATCGATCTCGTGGAACACGGACTGCTCCGTGAGACCGAACGTGTAGTTGCCGTTCCCGTCGAACTGCTTGTCGCTGAGCCCGCGGAAGTCGCGGATGCGGGGCAGGGCGAGGGAGATCAGGCGGTCGAGGAACTCCCAGGCGCGGTCACCGCGGAGGGTGACGTGCGCACCGATCGCCTGACCCTCGCGCAGCTTGAACTGCGCGATGGACTTGCGAGCGATGTTGACCTGGGGCTTCTGACCCGTGATCGCCGTGAGGTCCTTGATGGCCCCCTCGATGATCTTCGAGTCGCGAGCGGCCTCACCGACACCGGTGTTCACGACGACCTTGACCAGGCCGGGGACCTGGTTGACGTTCGCGTACCCGAACTGCTCGGTGAGGGCAGCCTTGATCTCGTTCTTGTACTTCTGCTTGAGGCGCGGCTCGACCTTGGTCGCCGGCGCGGCAGTCGTGTCGGTCATCAGAGCTTCTCACCCGACTTCTTGGCGTAGCGGACGCGGACGGTCTTCTTGACGCCGTCCTTCTCCACCTCTTCGGTACGGAAGCCGACGCGGGTCGGCTTCTTGGTCTTCGGGTCGACGATCGCGACGTTCGACACGTGGATCGGAGCCTCGTGCTGCTCGATGCCACCCGTCTTCGAACCACGCTGGGTCTGGCCGACGCGGACGTGCTTCGTGACGAAGTTCACGCCCTCGACGACGACGCGCTCCGAGTCAACGAGCACCTCGATGACCTTGCCCTGCTTGCCGCGGTCGCCGCCACGCTCCTGCGTGGCGCCCGTGATGACCTCGACGAGGTCACCCTTCTTGATGTTCGCCATGGCTTACAGCACCTCCGGCGCGAGCGAGATGATCTTCATGAACTTCTTGTCACGGAGCTCGCGACCGACCGGACCGAAGATGCGCGTACCGCGCGGGTCGCCGTCGGCCTTGAGGATCACTGCCGCGTTCTCGTCGAACTTGATGTAGGAGCCGTCCTGACGACGGGTCTCCTTCTTGGTGCGAACGATGACCGCCTTGACGACGTCACCCTTCTTCACGTTGCCGCCGGGGATGGCGTCCTTCACCGTGGCGACGATGACGTCACCGAGACCGGCGTAGCGACGGCCAGAGCCACCGAGCACGCGGATGGTCAAGATCTCCTTGGCACCCGTGTTGTCGGCGACCTTCAGGCGGGATTCCTGCTGAATCACTGTTGTCTCCTGTTCCGAAGCAGGCCGGGGGGCCTACTTGGCCTTCTCGAGGATCTCGACCAGGCGCCAGCGCTTGGAGGCGCTGAGGGGACGGGTCTCGCTGATCACGACGAGGTCGCCGACACCAGCGGTGCCGAGCTCGTCGTGGGCCTTCACCTTGGACGTGCGGCGGATGATCTTGCCGTAGAGCGCGTGCTTCACGCGGTCCTCGACCTCGACCACGATGGTCTTGTCCATCTTGTCGCTCGTCACGTAGCCGCGGCGCGTCTTGCGGTAGCCGCGGGTCGAGGCGGCGGAGGTGTTCTCTTCGTTCGCCATCAGTTCTCCTCGGCGGTCTCGGCCGCGGTCGACTCGGCGGGCTTCTCAGCCTTCTTCGTCGACTTCTTGGCCTTCGGGGCGGTCTCGACGGGCGCGGGGGTGGCACGGATGCCGAGCTCGCGCTCGCGGAGGACGGTGTAGATGCGGGCGATGTCGCGCTTGACGGCGCGAAGACGACCGTGGCTCTCCAGCTGGCCGGTGGCCGACTGGAAGCGGAGGTTGAACAGCTCCTCCTTGGCCTTCTTCAGCTCGTCGGCGAGCCGCTCGTTCTCGAACGTGTCGAGCTCAGTCGGACGGAGCTCCTTGGAACCGATCGCCATTATGCGTCGCCCTCCTCGCGCTTGATGATGCGTGCCTTGAGGGGCAGCTTGTGGATTGCACGGGTCAACGCCTCGCGGGCGATGTCCTCGTTGACGCCGGAGAGCTCGAAGAGCACACGGCCCGGCTTGACGTTGGCGACCCACCACTCGGGGGAACCCTTACCGGAACCCATGCGGGTCTCGGCCGGCTTCTTGGTGAGCGGACGGTCCGGATAGATGTTGATCCAGACCTTGCCGCCACGCTTGATGTGACGGGTCATGGCGATACGAGCGGACTCGATCTGCCGGTTCGTCACGTACGCCGGGGTGAGCGCCTGGATACCGAAGTCGCCGAAGCTGACCTTGGTGCCACCGGTCGCCTGACCCGAACGCTTCGGGTGGTGCTGCTTGCGGTGCTTGACTCGACGGGGGATAAGCATGGTTACGCCTCAACTCCTGCGCCGGCCGGCGCGTCCTGCGGGGCCTGCTGCTGACGGCCGCCACGGTCGCCGCCACGACGGTCGCCGCGCTCGCCACGGGGGCCGCCACGACGCTCCGGGCGCGACGAACGCTGGTTCGCCTGCTCGCGAGCGAGCTCCTTGTTCGTGATGTCGCCCTTGTAGATCCAGACCTTCACGCCGATGCGGCCGAACGTGGTCCGGGCCTCGTAGAAGCCGTAGTCGATGTTCGCGCGGAGCGTGTGCAGGGGCACGCGGCCCTCGCGGTAGAACTCCGAGCGCGACATCTCGGCGCCGCCGAGGCGACCCGACACCTGGATGCGGACACCCTTGGCGCCGGCGCGCTGTGCACCCTGCAGGCCCTTGCGCATGGCGCGACGGAACGCGACACGGGCGGAGAGCTGCTCGGCGATGCCCTGCGCGACGAGCTGGGCCTCGGTCTCGGGGTTCTTGACCTCGAGGATGTTGAGCTGGATCTGCTTCTTGGTGAGCTTCTCGAGCTCGCCACGGACGCGCTCGGCCTCGGCACCGCGACGACCGATGACGATGCCCGGACGCGCCGTGTGGATGTCCACGCGGACACGGTCACGGGTGCGCTCGAGCTCGATGCGGGCGACGCCGGCACGGTCGAGGGTCTTCTTCAGGTACTCGCGCACCTTGATGTCCTCGGCCACGTAGTCGGCGTAGCGCTGACCGGCCTTGGTGCTGTCGGTGAACCAGTGCGAGACGTGGTCCGTCGTGATCCCGAGACGGAAGCCGTACGGGTTGACCTTCTGGCCCATTACTTGCTCGCCTTCTTGCTCGTCGCGGCGGCCTCAGCCTCTTCCGGCGTCGCGAGGACGACCGTGATGTGGCTGGTGCGCTTGTTGATGCGGAAGGCGCGGCCCTGGGCACGCGGCTGGAACCGCTTCAGGGTCGTGCCCTCGTCGACGAAGACGCGGCTCACGTAGAGGTCGCGCTCGTCGAGGAAGCTGTTCGTCGAGTCCGCCTTCACCCGGGCGTTCGCGATCGCCGAGGCGACCAGCTTGTACACGGGCTCCGAAGCGGCCTGCGGCGCGAACTTCAGGATGGCGAGCGCCTCGTGGGCCTGCTTGCCGCGGATCAGCTCGATGACGCGACGGGCCTTCTGAGGCGTGACGCGGATGTGTCGCACGCGTGCGATCGACTCCACCATTTCGTTCCTCCTCTGCGTCCCCGCGTTAGCGGCGACGGCCCTTCTTGTCGTCCTTCACGTGACCACGGAAGGTGCGGGTCGGCGCGAACTCGCCGAGCTTGTGACCGACCATCGACTCGGTGACGAACACCGGGATGTGCTTGCGGCCGTCGTGCACGGCGATCGTGTGCCCGAGCATGTTCGGGACGATCATCGAGCGACGCGACCAGGTGCGGATCACGTTCTTGGTGTTGGCCTCGTTCTGCGTGACGACCTTGCGGAGCAGGTGCTCGTCGACGAAGGGGCCCTTCTTCAGACTGCGTGGCATCTTCTGAACTCCTACTTGCGCTTCTTGCCGGCGTTACGGCGACGGACGATGAGCTTGTCGCTCGGCTTGTTCGGCTTGCGCGTCCGACCCTCGGCCTGACCCCACGGGCTGACCGGGTGACGACCACCGGAGGTCTTGCCCTCACCACCACCGTGCGGGTGGTCGACCGGGTTCATGGCGACACCGCGCACGGTCGGGCGGACGCCCTTCCAGCGCATGCGGCCGGCCTTGCCCCAGTTGATGTTGGACTGCTCGGCGTTGCCGACCTCGCCGATCGTGGCGCGGCAGCGGGCGTCGACGTTGCGGACCTCACCCGACGGCAGACGGAGCTGCGCGTAGGGGCCGTCCTTGGCGACGAGACGCACCGAGGCACCGGCGGAGCGGGCCATCTTCGCGCCGCCACCGGGACGGAGCTCGATCGCGTGGATGACGGTACCGACCGGGATGTTGCGCAGCGGCAGGTTGTTGCCGGGCTTGATGTCGGCGCCGGGGCCCTGCTCGACGACGTCGCCCTGCTTGAGCTTGTTCGGCGCGATGATGTAGCGCTTCGTGCCGTCCACGTAGTGCAGGAGCGCGATGCGCGCGGTGCGGTTCGGGTCGTACTCGATGTGCGCGACCTTGGCGTCGACGCCGTCCTTGTCGTGACGACGGAAGTCGATCACGCGGTACTGGCGCTTGTGGCCACCACCGATGTGACGGGTCGTGATGCGGCCGGAGCTGTTGCGCCCACCGGTCTTCGGCAGCGGACGAAGCAGCGACTTCTCCGGCGTCGAACGGGTGATCTCGGCGAAGTCGGCGACCGACGAGCCGCGACGACCAGGGGTCGTCGGCTTGTAGTTACGAATAGCCATGATTTATCCCTCTGGTCCTCAGCCGACAGCCGTGAAGATGTCGATCGAACCGGACTTGAGCGTCACGATGGCGCGCTTGGTGTCCTTGCGCTTGCCCATGCCGAAACGCGTGCGACGGGTCTTGCCCGGGCGGTTCAGCGTGTTGATGCTCGCGACCTTGACGTCGAAGATCTTCTCGATGGCGAGCTTGATCTCGGTCTTGTTCGAGCGGGGGTCCACGATGAACGTGTACTTGCCCTGGTCGATCAGACCGTAGCTCTTCTCCGAGACGACCGGCGAGATGATGATGTCGCGCGGGTCCTTGTTGAAGCCGCTCATGCGGAGATCTCCTTCGCGGTCTTCGACGCGATGAAGGCGTCGAGTGCGCTCTTGCTGAAGACGAGCGCGTCGGCACGGAGCACGTCGTAGGCGTTGAGCTGGCCGTACGAGAGCGCGTGGACGTTCGGCAGGTTGCGGACCGACTTGAGCGTGAGCTCGTCGTCCGACTCGAGCACGACGAGCACGTTCTTGACGGGCGCGACCTTCTCGATGAGCGTGCGGGCGGTCTTGGTCGACGGCACCTCGGCCGGGACGAAGCCCTCCACAGCGGCGATGCGGCCACCGCGGGCGCGGTCCGAGAGCGAGCCGAGCAGAGCAGCGGCGATCATCTTCTTCGGGGTGCGCTGCGAGTAGTCGCGCGGGGTCGGTCCGTGGACGACGCCACCGCCAGTGTGCTCCGGAGCGCGGACCGAACCCTGACGGGAGCGGCCGGTGCCCTTCTGCTTGAACGGCTTGCGACCCGCACCGCGGACCTCGCCGCGGTTCTTGGTCTTGTGGGTGCCCTGACGCGCGGCGGCGAGCTGCGCGGTGACGACCTGGTGGATCAGCGGGACGTTGGTCTCGACGTCGAAGAGCGCGGCGGGCAGCTCGATGCTGCCGGCGACGGCCCCGGTCGCGTCGAGGACGTCGATCGTGGTTGCGGTCTCGGTGGCCATGATCACTTACCCTTCACGGCGGTGCGGACGAAGACGGAGCGGCCACGAGCACCGGGGACGGCGCCCTTGACGAGCAGCAGACCCTTCTCGGCGTCGACGGCGTGCACCGTGAGGTTGAGGACGGTCACGCGCTCGCCGCCCATGCGACCGGCCATGCGCATGCCCTTGAAGACACGCGACGGGGTCGACGAGGCGCCGATCGAACCGGGCTTGCGGTGGTTGCGGTGCGCACCGTGCGACGCGGAGACGCCCGCGAAGCCGTGGCGCTTCATGACACCGGCGAAGCCCTTGCCCTTGGAGGTGCCGACGACGTCGACCTTCTGGCCCGCCTCGAACGTGTCGACGGTGAGCTCCTGGCCGAGTGTGTACTCGGCGGAGTCGTTGGTGCGGATCTCGGTGAGGGTGCGACGCGGGGTCACGCCGGCGGCCTCGAAGTGGCCGGCGGCCGGCTTGTTGACCTTGCGCGGGTCGATGGCGCCGGCGGCGATCTGG
Organism: uncultured Curtobacterium sp.; assembly: GCA_913778205.1. Classification (GTDB taxonomy): domain Bacteria; phylum Actinomycetota; class Actinomycetes; order Actinomycetales; family Microbacteriaceae; genus Curtobacterium. The sequence continues at coordinate 183,235 of CAJYUW010000031.1, read as the reverse complement.
ATCGCCTCGTAGCCGTCGCGCTCGACGTTGCGGATCTGGGTGACCACGTTCGGGCCGACCTCGATCACGGTCACGGGGATGAACTTGTTGTTCTCATCCCACACCTGGGTCATCCCGAGCTTCTTGCCGAGGAGGCCCTTGACGGTCTTGGTGGAGTTCGCCATTGGTCAGCCCCCTTACAGCTTGATCTCGATGTTGACGTCGGCCGGGAGGTCGAGTCGCATGAGCGAGTCGACGGCCTTCGGCGTCGGGTCGACGATGTCGATGACCCGCTTGTGCGTGCGCTTCTCGAAGTGCTCGCGCGAGTCCTTGTACTTGTGGGGAGAACGGATCACGGTGACCACGTTCTTCTCGGTGGGGAGCGGCACCGGGCCGACCACGGTCGCACCGGCACGGGTCACCGTGTCGACGATCTTCCGGGCCGACGTGTCGATGACCTCGTGGTCGTACGACTTGAGCCGGATGCGGATCTTCTGTCCCGCCATGTGTCTCTTTGTCCTCTCTGCGCCGCGCACCCTTCCGGGCCGCCTGACGCCGCCTGCACTCCGCATTCCTGCGGGCCAGGCCGTTTACCTGAACCAACCGGCCGCATCCACTGGGGATGACCGCTGTTCTCCTGTCAACCGCGCGGGCGACCTGGGCCGTCCAGCGTGGGCATGTCGCTTCCCCCACGCTCCGGGCACAGCAGTGCTCGTGGCGCTTCGCGGGGGATTCGATCGTGTTCTGCTGCCTGCGGCCCAACCCAGCCCTGCTGAACAAGGGGGTTGTGCACTGCCAGAGCAGTGATCCTGCGGGCGCGAGCGCCCTGCGGAATTCGGAACCGGACAAGTCTCCCACAGGCTCGCCGACGCTGCAACCCGGGCGTGTCGCGGATCACGGGCGTGTCGGGATCGGCCCACTCCCCCGGATTCGCGGGGATCCGACGGCCTGGAGGCACGCGACGCCCCGACACGCAGCATGCCCTCCCGACGTGGTCGGGAGGGCATGCTGCGGCGTCGCGTACCGCGCTACTCGGCGTCGACCACGGGCGGTACGAACCACGGCGGGAAGACCGCGACGCGGGGTGCGTGGCCGCCGTGCTCGGCGATGATCGCCTTGACCTGCTGGCGCGCGCGGTCGTTCGGCACGCCGACCACGGCGACGGACGAGAACGGCACGCTCGGCCCGGCGAGCAGCTCGAGGCCGTGCATCTCCGGGTCGGTGAAGTCGGTGCGGCGGATGAGGTTGGTCGCGGCCTCCGGGCCGACGGCGAACCGGACGTCCTCGGCCTCGGCGTCCTGGTCGGCCACGATCACCGAGGCGCCGAACGCGGACACCGGGACCACCAGCACGACGTAGTCGGTCGCCCGGGTACGGCGGGCAGCGTCGGACCACCGGTCGTCCTCGGCGCCGCGACGGAGCTCGTCCCAGCGGGTCGCGTCGGGCGACAGGGTGAACGCCACGTGGCCGGCGACCGGACGCCCGTCCGGTGCGGTCGCCGCGGTCCTGGCGGTCCGGGTCGCCTCGGAGCTGACGTCGACCGCCGGGGTCGCGTCGGCGGCGGCGACGATCGCGCCGTCCGACACGATCGCGGCGAGGTTGTCGATGTGGGTGACGTGGTGCGCCCGGAGCGAGGCGAACACGCGGGGTTCGGGCAGTTCCGGGACGGCCGACCGCAGCGGGCCGCCGGGGACGCGGGACGGTGCGGGCGTGGACCGGAGGTCGGTGGTGATGCGGGTCCGGCGCGGGGCCGGGGCGGTGGGTTCAGCGGGGGTCTCCCGCTGGCGGGGGGAACAGATGTCGCAGAGCTCGGTGGGGAAACCGTGGATGCACTCGTCGGTCACGACTGTCGGGGGTCCTTCCGTGCCGGGTGTGGGGTGGGCGGCACGGTGGTCAACCGTACGTCATCGGACGGGCTGATCGGTCACTGCCGGTAGAGCAGCGCCCGGACCTCGGACTCGGCGGCGTGCAGCCGCTCGGGATCGATCGTCTCCCCGTGCTCGTAGGCGTCGAGCAGCCGCGGGTCGACGTAGCTCTGTCGGCAGACCGTCGGGGTGTTCCCGAGCTCGTCGCTCGCGGCCTTCACCGCGTGCGACACCGCCTTCCGCCGCTTCGCCTGGCTGGACTGCGGCCCGGTCCTGGCGAGGTCCACCGCGGCGGCGACCGTGCCGTGCAGGGTGCGGAAGTCCTTCGCCGTGAAGTCGTCGCCGGCGCGCTCCTTCACGTAGGTGTTGATGTCCTCGGCGGAGAGCGGCTCCCAGTCGGCGCCCCGGCGCTCGCGGAACGAGAGCAGGCGGGCGTTCGGTCCGCGACGCTGCATGCCCGCGATGACGGTCGCGAGGTCGTGGTCGTGGATGGACGACGACCACTCCTGCCCGCTCTTGCCCGGGAAGTCGAGCTCGATGTCGTCGCCCGAGACGTGCGCGTGCGCGCAGAGCAGCGTCGACAGGCCGCGGCTGCCGTGCTCGGTCGCGTACCGCTCGGACCCGACGCGCAGGGACCCCTGGTCGAGCATGCGGAAGGCCGCCGCGAGTGCCCGCTGCCGGTCCGGTTCCGGACGCCGGAGGTCCCGCGTGACCATCCGCCGGGCCGAGGGCAGCGACTCGGCGAGGGCGAGGGCCCGGTCGTACTTGATGCGGTCCATCCGCTCGCGCCAGCTCGGGTGGTACATGTACTGGCGTCGTCCGGCGCCGTCGATGCCGGTCGCGAGGACGTGCCCGTTGTCGTACGGCGAGATCCAGACGTCGTCCCACGCCGGCGGGATCACGAGGTCCTCGAGACGCCGGCGGACCGCCGGGTCGGTGACGGTCCTCCCGTCCGGGTCGCGGTACGAGAAGCCGCGACCGGAGCGGACGCGGTGGTAGCCGCGACCGCCGGTCGCGGAGCGTCGGAGACGGGTCACGTCTCCGAGCATGCCCACCCGACCCTGTGACGGACGGGAGGCACGGTGCCGTCAGACACCGTGCCTCCCGTCCGTCCCGTGGTCGCCTACGCGCGCCGGCGTCGGCGCAGGATCAGCAGGACCCCGCCGGCCGTCATCGCCAGCACGGCGATCAGCGCACCGATGCCGAGGCCGGCCGCGCCGGTGAAGGCGAGTGCCCGCGTCGCCGGGGCCGGGCGCACCGGTGCCGGGTCGCTCGCCCGCGTCGGGTCGCCGGGCTGGGCGCTGCCGCTCGAGCCCGTCACCTGCGTCGTCGTGGACGACACCGTCGCGGTGTTCGTGATGCGGTCCGGCGCGTCCGTGGCGACGCGGACGGTGAGCTGGAACGCGACCTCGCCGCCGACCGGCAGGGCGTCGGTGAGCGTGCAACGCACGGTCTGTCCGGTGACGCAGGTGCCGGCGCGGTCGTCGACGCTCACGAACGTGAGGCCTGTGGGCAGCCGGTCCGTCACCACCACGGGGCCCGGGTCCTCGGTGAGCCCCGCGTTGCGGACCGTGATGGTGTAGCCGACCGTCCGACCGCGCACGAGCTCCCCGGTGTGGGTCTTCGTGACCGACAGCGCGGAGGCGGGAGCGACCGCGAGCTCGTCCGAGTCGTCGTTGTCCGCGAGGGTGGTCTCGGCCGTGCTCGTCGCGACGGTCGCCGACGGCTCGACGCCCGGGTACGCGGCGGCGGTCGGCACCTGGTGCACCGTCACGGCCGGGGCGAGCGTGCCGGCCGGCAGGCTCCCCGTCAGCGCGAGGGTCACGGTCGTGGAGCCGTCGCGCTTCCGGGTCACGTCGGTCACCGTCCAGGCCGGGTCGGCCTCGGTGGAGACGTAGGTCAGCCCCTTCGGCAGCGTGTACGTCACGGTGACGTCCCGCGCGTCGGAGGACCCGGCGTTGCGGACCTGGATCGTCTCCGGCAGGTCCTTGCCGATGACCGCGGTGCCACGGTGCCCGATGGTGATCGCCACGTTCGCGACCCGCTCGACCGTGATCGGGCTCTCCGCGCCGCCGTTCGTGCCCGGGGTCGTGGGGGTGCCGGAACCCGTGATCCGGGCCGTGTTGACGAGCGCGTCGGAGGTGTAGCCGGACGACACCGCGGTGGTCAGCCAGAGGGCGGGGGCGTCCTGGCCGGCGACGACCGTGGTGCCGAGCTCGCACACGACGCTCCGCGGAACGGTGGCCCCGTCGCAGGTCCACCCGCTGCCGGAGGCGGCGCGGTACGTCAGGCCGTCGGGCAGGTCGTCCGTGACGACCGTCGTCGGCTGCGCGTCGGACGGGCCGGCGTTGTGCACCTGCAGGAGCCAGACCTGGTCGATCCCGGCCGTGACGGTCCGCACGGCCGTGGTGTCGCCGACCGCTGCGACGGGCGTCTTCGTCAGGCCGAGCGCGGCGTGGGTCGTCACGTCGACGTCCGCCGTGCTGCTGTCGTTCCCGGGCTCGGGGTCGTCGGTCGCGCTCGACACCGTCGCGGTGTTGCGGAGCGTGCCGGCCGGCGTGCCCGAGCCGATCGTCGCGGTGACGTGGAACACCGTCGTGGCGCCCGCCGGGAACGACCCGGCCGTCCAGGCGGTGACGTCGTCGCCCCGCTCCCAGCGGTCGTCGTCCGTCGTCACCCGGGTGACGGTCATGCCGCTCGGGGCGGTGTCCGCCCAGCTCGCGCGCCGTGCGTCCGACGGGCCGTCGTTGTGGACGGTCACGTCGTAGGTGACCTCGGTCCCGGCGTCCGCCGTGGTCGCGCTCGTGCGCTCCTTGGTGACCGACAGGTCGGCGTGGGTGGTCACGGTCACGGTGGCGTCGTCGTGGGCGGTGGCGCCATTCGCGGTGACCGGTGCCGCGGTCACCGTGTTGACGACGTCACCAGCGTCGGCCGAGGCGGGCACGTGCACGTGCAGCACGATGGTGTCGGGGTCGGTCGCGCCTGCGGCGATCCCGTCCGTGCTGGTGAGGGTGAGCACGCCGCCGTCGTTCGACACGAGGGTCCAGTGCTCCGCGCTGGCGTCGTCGAGCCCGGTGAACTCGACGCCGGGCGGCAGGGTGTCCTGCACGCGCACGCTCGGGGTCGTCGCGTCCCCGGCGGGCAGGTCGCTCGGGCCGTCCGGGTTCGCGACGGTGATCGTGTACGTGACGTCACGACCGGCGTCGACCGTGCGGACGTCGGCCGTCTTCGTCACCGACAGCCCGGCGGTCTGCGTGGCGTCGCTGTTCGCGACGGCGCTCTGGGTGACGGCGTTGTCGGCCGTCACGACCGCGGTGTTGTCGAGTCGACCGCGCAGCGACGCGGGCGTGCTCACGGTGAGGGTGAACGTGGTGCTCGCCCCGGCCGCGAGGGTGCCGTCGAGGTCGCACGTCACGCGGTCCCGCGCGGTCGCCGGCGCGTCGCAGGACCAGGCGCCGTCACGCTGCACGCCGCTGCCCGCGAGCCCGGTCCCGGCCTCGAGGGCGTCGGTGACCTGCACCGTCCGCGCGTCGGCCTTCCCGGTGTTCGTCACGGTGATCGTCCACGCGGCGTCGGAGCCGGCGACCAGCGTGCCGTCGAAGGCCTTGGCGATCGTCAGCGTGGTGCCGTCGTCGACGGTGCTCGTGGCGTCGTCGGTGTCGTTCGCCGTGTTCGGGTCGGTCGTCCGCTCCGGGTCGACCGCGACCGCGGCGGTGTTGTCCACCGTCCGGGCACGGGTGACGTCGGCGTGCACGGTGGCGTCGACCGTGATCGCGGGGGCCGTGGTGCCGCTCGCGAGGCCGTCCCGGGTGCAGGTGACGGTGTTGCCCGACACGGTGCAGTCCCAGCCGTCACCGGAGGCGTCGACCGCGGTGACCGTGTCCGGCAGGGTGTCCGAGACCGTCACGGTGCCGCGCGCGTCGGACGTGCTCCGCTCGGACGGGTCCCGCAGGTTCTGCACGCTGAGCGTCCAGCGCACGGTGCCGCCGGCACGGACCGACGCGGGGCCGGTCTTCGTCAGCGCGAGGTCGGCGACGGCGACCGGGGTGACGGTGGCCGAGTCGCGGTCGTTCGTGGCGTCCGGGTCGAAGGTCTGGCCGGTGCCCTGGGTGATGGTCGCCGTGTTCGTGATCGGGTCCAGAGCGGCGCCGGCGGGCAGCGTCAGTGCGACGTCGAGCTCCGGGAATGACGAGCCCGCGGCGACGGTCGCGCCGTTGACGCAGGACCAGCCGCCGTCGACCGGCGTGCAGGTCCAGCCGGAGCCCGAGAAGGCGAGCGTCGCACCGTCCGGCAGGGCGGGCGTCCGGTCCACGACGGTGGTGCCGTGCGCGTCGTCGTCACCGGTGTTCGCGACGCGGATCGTCCAGGCCTTCGCCGTGGTGGCGCCCGCGACGACCTGCTGCTCGGTGGCGGTCTTCGTCACGGCGAGGTCGGCCGATCCGATGCGCGCGACCGCGGTCGCGTCCGTCCCGCCGCGCGGGTAGGTCACGAACGCGCCGTTCGCGGAGCCCGTGCCGCCCGAGGCGCTTGTGACGGTCGCGGTGACGTGGTTGGTGTGCGCGACGGAGGTGCCGGCACCCGGCTCGGTGGTGGCGTCCGGGCCCGGGACCGCGCGGTAGTGGAGCACGAGGGTGCTGTTCGCGCCGAGCGCTCCGAGGTCCGACCACGTGAGGGTCGAGCCGCTGACGGTCGGGTCGGCGACGGCCGCCGGGGCCCCGCCGTCCCGGACGACGGTCGCGCTCCCGCGCTGGTAGGACCAGTTGTCCGGCAGGACGTCCTTCGCGGCCACCGAGGTGGCGGCGCTGCCGGTGTTCGTGAACGTCACCGAGAAGTCCGAGGGGACGCCGACGTAGCTCAGCCCGCCGACCGTGTCGTTCGACTTCGTCACGGCGACCGCCGGGAACGCGGGGGTGACCTTCGCGCTCGCGGTCGCCTCCGGGTACGTCGCGCCGTTCGCGGGCAGGGAGGCGTACCGGCCGGTCGACGCGGTGTTCACGAGGGCCGCACCGGAGAGCGTGGCGTCCTCGGCGAGCTTCGCGGTGTAGGTGTGCGTCACGGTCGCGCCGGTGCCGATGACGGCGGACGGCCAGGTGATGCGCCCGCCGGGGCAGCTGCCGTCGGAGGTGCGCTGGGCACGGTCGGCGCTGAGCGACGAGTCGTCGACCACGATGCCGGCCGGGACGCAGTCCGTCACGGCCGTGCCGTACGCCGGAGAGCCGGTGTTGGTGGTGGTCACGGTGTAGGTGATGGTCTGCCCGGGCTCGGCCTTGACGTCCGTGCCCGTCTGCGACCCGACCTTCGCGGTCTTCGTGATCGCCAGCGACGGCGCGACGACCTTCGCGTTCGCCGGGTTCGACGTGATCGACGCGTCGGACGGGGCCGTGCCCTTCGACGAACGGTTCCACGCGAAGGTGGCGGTGTTCGAGCTCGTGGCACCGGCGACCTGGTCGGTCCCGACGGTCACGGGCACGGTCGTCGTGACCGTGACGGCGTGGTCGAGGCCGCTCGTGATGTCCGACAGGGCGACGGTGACGGTGCCGCCGGAGACCGTGGCGGTGGCGGTGACGCCGTCGCCGGCCACGGTGACGGTCGGGTCGCCGCTGCTCGTGACGCCGGTGGGGAGCCGGTCCGTCACCCGGGCGTCGAACAGCGCGACGTTCGCGGGGATGGTCGTCGTGACGGTGTAGGTGGCGGCGTCACCCGGACGGACGGACGCGGCGTCGGTGCGGGCCGGGTCGGTGGTCGTGGTCCCGGTGGACGCCCCGCTCGAGGGGTTCCACGTCGGTGTCGTGAGTCGCTTGACGATCGACGGGCCGGACACCGTGACGTCGTCCGTGGCCTGCGCGACCTGGACGTAAGAGGTGTTCGCGGTCGCGTAGTCGGTGGTCAACGACGACCCGAGCACGCGCGCGGTGTTGCGGTAGGTCTGTCCGGCCGGGGCGTCCTGCTTGACGGTGGCGACGACCGTGATCGTCCTGGACGCGCCCGCCGCGAGCGTGCCGGCGTCCCAGGCGTGGACCGTGGTCCCGGACGGGCAGGAGCCGAGTGCCGCCTGCTGCGGGCTCGTCAGCGTGGTCTCCGTGGCGGAGCTCGACGTGAGGACGAGGGTGTCCGGGAAGCAGTCGGCGATGATCGTCGAGCGCGACTCCGCCGACGCGGCGCTGTTCTTCGCGGTCAGCGTCCAGGTGACGGTGTCCCCGCCCGCGACGGTGCGCCCGCCCAGGTCGTCGGTCTTCGTGATCCCGAGCTTGGGTGCCTGCACGGCGATGGTCTTCGACGCGGTCGCGGTGGACGCCGTACCGCCGGTCGGCTTCGACGTGAAGGTCGCCGTGTTGGTGAGGGACGCGCTGGAGAAGCCGCCGCCGGTGCGCGTCGGGAAGTTCCCGACGCCGGCGGAGGCGCGGAGCCCGGTCACGGTCACGGTGAAGGTCGCCACGTCACCGGTCGTGTTGTCGTAGACGCTCGGGAAGACGACGTCCCCCGCGCGGGTGCTGGTGCCGGTCAGCGTGTAGGTCTGCCCGTTCCAGGTCCCCGTCGCGTCGGTGCCCTGCGCGGACGCCGGGACGGTGATCGTGGTGGTGCGGTCCGGGAAGGTCAGGGTCCAGGTCGAGTCCGACGTGATCGCGACGCCGGACGGCAGCGTGTCGACGAGCGTGGCGTTCGCGACGCTGCTCTTCGCCGGCACGGTGGCCGAGTAGGTGTACTGCAGCCCCTGTCCGGGTGCCGCGGTACCGCCGGACAGGTTGGTCGACGCAGAGCTCGTCGCCGAGCCCGACTTCGCGACGGTCGCGCCGGGGATGGCGATCCTCCGCTGTGCGTCGGCCTGGGGCGCGCTGCCCTGGCCGGCCCCGGCGGTGGACGACGCGGTGGAGTCCGCCCCGCGCGTCGGGATCCAGGTGGTGGTGGCGCCGGAGTCGGTCGCGGTGGTGAACGACACGACCGACGTGTTGTTCACGAACGCGGTGCCCACGAAGCCCGGCGTGGGCACGGTGAAGTCGTAGGTGAGGGTCTTCGTGGCGCCCGCGGCGATGGACGGGATGGTCCAGGTCAGGAAGGCGTTGGTCGAGTACTTCGACGCGGCGCCGGTCGGGGCGGCCCCGCAGGACCCACCCTCCGAGACGTTCGTGATCATCGCGCAGGTCACGTTCGTCGGGAGCGCGTCCCAGACGACGACGTCCGCCATGTCACTCGACGTCCCGGTCGCCGGGGTGTTCCCCACCGTGAGCCGGTACCCGAGCCTCTGCCCCTCGACGGTGTTCGCCGGGTTCGAGACCGGGGAGCCGTCCGCGGCGACGATGTCCTTCGCGAGCGTCGCCGTCGGGCTGCCCGCGACGGGGTACCCGACCTGAGCGCGGAGGCTCGTGACCGACCCGGCGGTGTTCTGCTGCGCGAACTTCATGAGGTTCGCGAGGATGTCCGGCTTCGTCGCCGTGGAGCCCTGTGTCCCGATCGTCGCGGCGACGTAGAGCACGAGGCTGACCGCCTGGCCGTCGCCGTCGACGTAGGTGCCCTTGGCGCCGGTGACCGTGTGCCCGACGGCGAAGGAGCCGGTGGTCGAGGACGACGACGTCAGTGCCACGTCGGAGCGCGGCACGGTGCTCTCGGTGCCGTAGGTCCAGTCGGTGCCGTCAGCCCAGGTCGAGCCCGCCGCGGTCGTGCCGACGGGGAGCATGTCGGTGATGGTCGCGTTGCGGCTCTGCACGCCGGCCGGGAAGTCCACGCGGAGCCGGAAGCACACGACGTCGCCGAGCTGGAACGCGTCGGACGGAGTCGTGGTGGTGTAGCCGGTCCGGGTGGACGCCGTGCAGTCGGACGCCTTCTGCACCCCGTCGCTCTGGCTGCGGGGCAGGACGGCCTTCTCGATCGCCGGGCTGTTCGACGCGATCGACGCCTGGGAGTCGTCGGCGACCGGGGTCGTCCCGGTGTCGCCGTGCACGCCGGTCGAGGTGCCGCGCATCTGCACGGTGTTGGTGAAGCGGTCGCCCGCTGCCGTCGGGCCGCCGGACCCGGTGACCGAGTACGCGGTCCGCATGAGCGCCTTGTACGACACCGTCAGCGAGCCGTCGGTCGGCTGGTCCGCGATGTGGAACGCCATCGTGAAGGTGCCGGCCGACGCGTCGTAGGCGACCGAGTCGACGGTCGCGTTCGTCATCGGCTGGTCGAGCGACGACACCCGGTTCGGGTCGCAGTCCGCCGGGAACGTCCCGGTGGTCTTCGTGCCCGCCGGGAACGCGGGGCAGAGGCCGTCCGGGATCGTGTCGGTCAGGGTGATCCCCTGCGACGACTCGTACTCGCTCGTGCGGACGAGCAGCGAGTACGTCGCCTGCTTCCCCGCGGCGAAGACGTTGCCGCTGACGCCGGTGTCCACCGACTTCGCGACCGCGAGGTCCATGGCCTCGACCGTCATCGAGTCCGACGCGCTCTGCGCCGCCGTGGCCGACCCGCCGACCGCACCCGTGTAGGTGCCGGCCGCGGTGACGAGGTTGCGCTCCGACTGCCCGTTCGACGTCGTGCTGGCGCCGTTCTGGCGCGTGGAGGCTCCGGTGTTGTTGTCGAGGTTCGCGGTGCTCGCGAGCGCGGCCGAGGTCGGCGCCGGGGCGGATGCGCTGCCCGTCCGGAACGTCATGGTGTTCTCACGCAGCGGGACCGCGGCGAGGTACTGGATCGTGACCGGCGCGTCGGTGAGCTTGCCGACGTTCCAGACGACCTTCGTGAACACGGCGGACCCCTGGCCGGGGACGTCGTTCACCGTCGTGACGCTCACGGGGGTCGCGCAGTTCGTCGCGGTGAGGGTGCCGGTCGCGTTCGCCGCCGTCGCCGTCGTCAGGTCCGCCGCACCCGGGTACTCCGGGCCGGTCGTCGTGTTGTCGACACCGCCGCACTGCAGGAACTCGAGGCCGGCAGGCAGGTAGTCGGTGACGGTCACGTCGGTGCTCGGCGCCGTCGCGGTGTTCCGGACCGTCAGCGTGTAGACCGTCGGGTGCGCGTGGACCCCGCGGACCAGCTCGTGCTCGGGGCTCGCCTCGGCCTTCGAGACCGTGATCGCCGAGACGGCGGTCGGGTTCGACGTCGCGACGGCGGAGTTCGTGGCGTTCGTCGCCGGCTTGCCGGTGCCGTCGAACGTCGGGATCATGCGGGCGTCACCGCTCCCGGCCAGCTGCGCCGTCCCGGTGAAGGAGGTCCCGACCGGGAACACCGACGGCGACGGCGTGACCCCGAACGCGATCGACTTCTGGTCACCCGCGACCAGGTCCGACACGTTCGAGAACACGAGCAGCGTCCCGGCGCCGTTCGCCAGCGGTGTCTGCACGGGGTCCGTGAGCTTCTGACCGTCCGCGGTCGCGGAGCCCGCGACGTACGAGACCCCCGTGGGCAACGTGTACGAGTACCCGAGGTTGTAGACGGCCGTGCCGCCGGACGCCGGTGTGCTGTTCGTCGCCGTGAGCGTCACGGTCGCGGTGTCGCCGCTGAGGACCGACGCGGGGGCCTTGGCCGTCACGCTGACGACCGAGTCCGCGGCGGCCGGCTGTGCGATGGCGAAGACCGCGAGCAGCCCGGCGAGGAGCGCGGTCACCACCACCATCGCGAGCGCACGAGGACGGACGGACAGCAGGGACGGGCGCATCAGGTGCCTTCGGGTCGGCGTGCGGCGACCCGTCGACGAGGCACGTCACCTTCGCGTCGCAGGGAACGACGCGCGGGCGAGAGGCTGGTGTCCGGGTCACCACGCGGGGCCGGTACGGTCCCGCGACTCGACGGTATCGAGTTGCGGCAACCCGCAACAACACCCCGAGTGGGGTACACCTCGTCCCGACTTGTGGGGACACGACCCGAGCGGTGGCGGTCTGCACAACACGACGGACGGGAGGCGCGGCTCACCGGTGCACCGCGCCTCCCGTCCGGCGGATGGTCCGCTGGTGGCGGGCGCTACGCGCCCGCGGTGCCCCCGTCGTTCCCGATCTTGCCGTCGAGGTCCTCGGCGGCCTTGTCGATCTGCTCGTCGAACTTGCCGCCGGTGACCTTCTTCAAGCCGTCGGCGAGACCGTGGATGATCTTGTCCGAGACCTCCTCGGCCTTCTCGCTCCGCAGCGCCGCCTCGATCTTGTCCGTGTTCTCGTCGACGAACGCCTTCGCCTTGTCCGTGATCTCCTCCGCCTTGGCGGAGACGTTCTTCTGGACGTCGTCCAGTCCGGCCATGGTGCCCTCCCTGCCTGGCCGGCAGCCGCCGGCCGATCGATGGCCGGTCCCTCCGGCCGCTTGCCGACCATGGTGCACGACGCCGTCGCTCCTGTCCGCACGTCCGGACGGCCACGGCACGGCCGCCGCGACACCGAGCCGCATCCGCGTCCGTGACGGCGCGGCGACGATCCCCGCCCGGGACGACGACAGCGGGGCCGGACCCGAAGGCCCGACCCCGCTGCAACAGGTGACGAGAATTACTTGTTGATCTTCTCGACCGTACCGGCGCCGACCGTGCGACCACCCTCACGGATGGCGAAGCGGAGGCCCTCCTCCATGGCGATCGGCTGGATCAGCTCGACCGACATGTGCACGGTGTCACCGGGCATGACCATCTCGGTGCCCTCGTCGAGGGTGATGACACCCGTGACGTCCGTGGTGCGGAAGTAGAACTGCGGGCGGTAGTTCGCGTAGAACGGGTTGTGACGCCCACCCTCGTCCTTGGTCAGGATGTACGCGTTCGCCTCGAAGTTCGTGTGCGGCGTGACCGTACCCGGCTTCACGACGACCTGGCCGCGCTCCACGTCCTCGCGCTTGAGGCCACGGAGGAGCAGACCAGCGTTGTCGCCGGCCTCGGCCGAGTCGAGCAGCTTGCGGAACATCTCGATGCCGGTGACGGTGGTCTTCTGCGTCGGGCGGATGCCGACGATCTCGACCTCCTCGTTGACGTTGAGCTGACCACGCTCGACACGGCCGGTGATGACGGTGCCACGACCGGTGATCGTGAAGACGTCCTCGATCGGCATGAGGAACGGCTGGTCGGTGGCGCGCACCGGGTCCGGGACGTTCTCGTCGACGGCGGCCATGAGGTCCTGGACGGACTGGACCCACTTCTCCTCGCCGTTGAGCGCGCCGACGGCCGAGACCTGCACGACCGGGGCGTCCTCGTCGAACTCCTGCGAGCCGAGGAGCTCGCGGACCTCGAGCTCGACGAGCTCCAGGATCTCCTCGTCGTCCACCATGTCGGACTTGTTCAGCGCGACGACGATGTAGGGGACGCCGACCTGGCGGGCGAGCAGCACGTGCTCACGCGTCTGGGGCATCGGGCCGTCGGTGGCGGCGACCACGAGGATCGCGCCGTCCATCTGCGCCGCACCCGTGATCATGTTCTTCACGTAGTCAGCGTGACCGGGGGCGTCGACGTGCGCGTAGTGACGCTTCTCGGTCTGGTACTCGACGTGCGAGATGTTGATCGTGATGCCGCGCTGGCGCTCCTCGGGAGCGTTGTCGATCTGCGCGAAGTCGCGAGCCTCGTTGAGGTCCGGGTACTGGTCGTGCAGAACCTTGGTGATCGCCGCCGTGAGCGTGGTCTTGCCGTGGTCGACGTGACCGATGGTTCCGATGTTGACGTGCGGCTTGGTGCGCTCGAACTTGGCCTTGGCCACTGTGGGTCCTCCTCAGGACTCGGAAAGCACGCCCCCGGACCGTTCTGGTCCGTTGGCCTGCAGTGTTGTGTCTTTACTGTACTTGGTGACGAGGGGCCCGTCGCCGGGCACCCTCGCCTGTGGAGCAGCGCTGGAGCGCTACTCCCCCTTGCTCTTCGCGACGATCTCCTCGGAGACCTTGGCCGGGACCTGTGCGTAGGTCTCGAAGGTCATCGAGTAGACGGCGCGACCAGAGGTCTTCGACCGGAGGTCGCCGACGTAGCCGAACATCTCGGACAGCGGAACGCTCGCGCGGACCACCTTGACGCCCGAAGCGTCCTCCATCGAGGCGATCTGGCCACGACGGGAGTTCAGGTCACCGATCACGTCGCCCATGTACTCCTCGGGCGTCCGGACCTCGACGGCCATGATCGGCTCGAGGATGACCGGGCCGGCCTTGCGGGCGGCTTCCTTGTAGGCCATCGAACCGGCGATCTTGAACGCCATCTCGGACGAGTCGACGTCGTGCGACTGACCGTCCTTGAGGGTGGCCTTCACGCCGACCGTCGGGTAGCCCGCGAGGATGCCGACCTGCATGGCGTCCTGGATACCGGCGTCGACCGACGGGATGTACTCGCGCGGGACGCGGCCACCGGTGACGGCGTTCTCGAACTCGTAGACCTTCTCGGCCGTGACCTCCATGGGCTCGAGCGCGATCTGCACCTTCGCGAACTGACCGGAACCACCGGTCTGCTTCTTGTGGGTGTAGTCGTAGCGCTCGACCGGCTTGGTCAGCGTCTCGCGGTAGGCCACCTGCGGCTTGCCGACCGACGCCTCGACCTTGAACTCGCGCTTCATGCGGTCGACCAGGATGTCGAGGTGGAGCTCGCCCATGCCCTTGATCGTGGTCTGACCGGTCTCGGCGTTGAGCTCGACGCGGAACGTCGGGTCCTCTTCAGCGAGCTTCTGGATGGCCGTGGAGAGCTTCTCCTGGTCGGCCTTCGTGTTCGGCTCGATGGCGACCTCGATGACCGGTTCCGGGAACGTCATCGACTCGAGGACGACCTGGTCGTTCGGGTCGCAGAGCGTGTCACCGGTGGTGGTGTCCTTGAGGCCGATCACCGCGTAGATGTGACCAGCGGTCACGTTGTCGACCGGGTTCTCCTTGTTGGAGTGCATCTGGAAGATCTTCCCGATGCGCTCCTTCTTGCCCTTGGTCGAGTTGATGACCTGGGCACCCGACTCGATCGAGCCCGAGTAGACGCGGACGTAGGTCAGACGACCGAAGAAGGGGTGCACCGCGACCTTGAACGCCAGGGCCGAGAACGGCTCGGTGGCGTCGGGCTTGCGGATGATCTCCTTCTCCTCGTCCTTGACGTCGTGGCCGATCATCGGCGGGACGTCGAGCGGCGACGGGAGGTACGAGATGACGGCGTCGAGCATCGGCTGGACACCGCGGTTCTTGAACGCCGAGCCGCAGAGGACCGGGTAGACCTCGGACGCGATCGTCAGCTTGCGGATGCCGGCGCGGATCTCGTCCTTCGTGAGCTCCTGGCCGTCGAAGAACTTCTCGAGGAGGGCGTCGTCGGACTCGGCGACGCGCTCGATCAGCTTCGCGCGGTACTCCTCGGCACGGGCCTGCAGGTCCGCGGGGATCTCCTGGACCTCGTACTGGGCGCCCATGGTGACATCACCCTTGGCGTCGCCCGGCCAGACCTTGGCGTGCATCTCGATGAGGTCGACGACACCGACGAAGTCGTTCTCGGCACCGATCGGGAGCTGGAGCACGAGCGGCTCCGCACCGAGGCGGTTGATGATGGTGTCGACGGTGAAGTAGAAGTCGGCGCCCAGCTTGTCCATCTTGTTGACGAAGCAGATGCGCGGGACGTTGTACTTGTCCGCCTGACGCCACACGGTCTCGGACTGGGGCTCGACGCCCTCCTTGCCGTCGAAGACGGCGACCGCACCGTCGAGGACGCGGAGCGAGCGCTCCACCTCGACCGTGAAGTCCACGTGACCGGGGGTGTCGATGATGTTGATCTGGTTGTTGTCCCAGAAGCAGGTCGTCGCGGCCGACGTGATCGTGATGCCGCGCTCCTGCTCCTGCGCCATCCAGTCCATCGTCGCAGCGCCGTCGTGGACCTCACCGATCTTGTGCGTGATGCCCGTGTAGAACAGGATGCGCTCGGTCGTCGTGGTCTTGCCGGCATCGATGTGCGCCATGATGCCGATGTTGCGGACCTTGTTCAGGTCGGTGAGCACGTCCTGTGCCACAGGGTTCCTCCGGAAGAGTTGTAGGAGAGATGGGCGTCCGTTCCGGGGCGCCGGGGTTCTTGACCGCCGACGCCCCGGAACGGTGCCGGGTCTACCAGCGGTAGTGGGCGAAGGCCTTGTTCGACTCGGCCATCTTGTGCGTGTCCTCGCGGCGCTTGACCGCGGCACCGAGACCGTTCGACGCGTCGAGGATCTCGTTCATGAGACGCTCGGTCATCGTCTTCTCGCGACGGGCCTTGGCGTACGAGGTGAGCCAGCGCAGCGCGAGGGTGTTCGCACGGTGCGGCTTGACCTCGACCGGGACCTGGTAGGTCGAGCCACCGACGCGGCGGCTGCGGACCTCGAGGGTCGGACGGACGTTGTCGAGCGCCTTCTTGAGCGTCGCGACGGCGTCCTGCTGGTTCTTGGCGGCGACGCCTTCGAGTGCACCGTAGACGATGCGCTCGGCGAGGCCCTTCTTGCCGTCCAGCAGGATCTTGTTCACGAGCTGCGAGACGATCGGCGCGCCGTAGACCGGGTCTGCGACGACGGGACGCTTGGGAGCGGGACCCTTACGAGGCATTGACTCAACCCTTCTTCGCGCCGTAGCGGCTGCGCGCCTGCTTACGGTTCTTCACGGCCTGCGTGTCGAGCGCACCGCGGATGATCTTGTAGCGGACACCGGGGAGGTCCTTCACACGACCGCCGCGGACGAGCACCATCGAGTGCTCCTGGAGGTTGTGGCCCTCACCGGGGATGTAGGCGGTGACCTCGGTGCCGTTCGAGAGCTTGACACGAGCGACCTTGCGCAGTGCCGAGTTCGGCTTCTTGGGGGTGGTGGTGTAGACGCGGGTGCAGACACCACGCTGCTGGGGGTTCGCCTTCAGGGCGGGCGCCTTGGTCTTGGTGACCTTCGGCGTACGACCCTTGCGAACCAGCTGCTGGATGGTAGGCAACTGTTCTCCTGGTTCTTCGCTCGTGCTCTCCGGCCGGCGCGGACCGCCGGCTTCCTCGTCCCACACCGAGGACCGCCTGACGGCGGAGGGTTCGGAGGGGGACGGAGTGGTCCGGTTGCGGCCGTTCGGCCGGCCGGACTTTCGGGCGCGCCCGAGGGCGCACACCCGGTAGAGCCTACCCGCGGCACCACGCGAAATCAATCCGGGCGCGTCGCCCTGGAGGCCCGTGGGCACCGCCCCGGGTGAACACCCCTCCGGCGGCTGCTCGCGCGGGCGGCGGGGCCACGACGCTCGCGGGCGGCGAGCGTCGACGGCGGGGCCGCGACCCTCGCAGACGGCGAGCGTCGACGGCGCGGCCGCGACCCTCGCAGACGGCGCGCATCGACGGCGCGGCCGCCTCCCTCGCAGGCGGCGAGCGTCGACGGCGCGGCCGCCTCCCTCGCAGACGGCGCGCATCGACGGCGGGACCAGCCGCGCCGGAGGGGCGGGGCGGAGGCGAGCCGTGCCTCCAGGCCGGATCCCGCGTCGAGACGTCTGCGTCAGGTACCGGAGTCCGACGTCGTCGGCGCGACCGCCGACCGGAACGTCGCGCCGTCACCGTCGAACCCCGTGACGTACCCGCTCGCGTTGACGTTCATCGGTCCGGCGGAGGCCGTGCCGACGCCGCCCGGCCCGGAGATGTCCGCGGAGAACGTCGCCCGGCCGTAGGTGGTCGTGGTGACGAGCCAGCCCTCGGACGACCAGTCGCCCACCGACACCACGGGCCGGGTGTCGAGCGTCCAGCGCTCGTTCGTGTAGGTGTACGACGGGTCCTCGCCGTAGGCGTAGAAGCTGCAGCCGGACGGTGCCGGGTCGTGCGACGCGATGCAGGTGTCGACCCAGGCGTCGACGGCCTTCTTCGCGGCGTCCTCGCCCGCGCGGGTGAGCGAGGCGGTCATCGACACCGGACTCGACGCGGTCACGCCGAAGCCGCTGACCGTCGCGGTCTGCGCGTCCGACTCGACCCACTTGCCGCCGTCGAGGGCGACCGGGTACTCCCCCGGCAGCGCCGATAGCGTGGCGGTGCCGTCCTTCGACGTCGTGACCGCGCGGCCGGCCACCTCGAGCGGCGTGCGGGACGGCCCGCGGACCGAGACCTCGACGGATCCGAGCTTCGGCGCGACGAGCTCCCAGACCGGGAACACGCCCCACTCGGTGCCCGTCCGGGTCAGGTCGAACGTCGCGGAGACGTCCCGGCCGCCCTGACGGAGGAGCGTCGTGACGGACGCGTTGTCCCCGTTCGCGCGGACCGCGGCGACGCGGTACCCGGTGACCTTGCGTTCGGCCTTCGCGTACGCGGCGTCCGTCAGGAGGACGTCGCCCTCGTCGTGCGCGATGCCCGCGGCGTCGAGGGCGGCTCGGGCCTTGCCCGCCACGAGGTCGTCGAGGAAGGCGCGGACCGGACGGTCAGCGGCGTGCGTGCTCATCCCGTTCGCGTAGCCGATGCCGCCGCCGACGACGAGCAGCACGAGCGCTGCGGCCCCGGCGACGATCCCGACGAGCACTCCGCGGCGCGGGCGCCTCCGGGGACGCCCGGCGACGCCCCCGGGACGAGACGGGTCCGCCTGGGCCAACGTCCCCCGGATCGCGTCGACGGGCGGGACGGCTCCCCAGCCGTCGCCGTCTGCGTGGTCGGTCATCGTTCCCCCGCTCGCCGTTCGTGGTCGTCACACGGCGCGTGCCGGACCGTGCGGTGCCGCGCCGCGCGGATCGTCACGTTGCGTCGTGCGAGCCGATGCTACCGCGGACCACCGTCGGTCCCGGGGGCCTGCGAGGTCGGGCCGGGTGTGCGCGACCGGTGCCGGACCACGGCGATCCCACCGACGACGCAGAGCAGCGCGACGACCACCGTGCCGACCACGAACGGGCCGAGGGCTGATCCCGCGGGGAACACGAGCAGCTCCGTCACGTCGCCGCGGATCAGTGCGTAGCCGACCGCGCCGACGCCGAGCATCACGAGGTAGGCCGTCGCGGCCGCGACGAGACCCGTCACCCCCGGGTTGCCCTCGCGCGCGCCCGTAACGGTCGCCAGGAACACCACGATCGCGACGGCCACGACCATCGCGGGGCCCAGGTACGGAGTGGCGTCGGGCTGGGTGATCGGCTCGACGTCGGCGAGGAGCGCCTCGAAGCCGGACACCGCGACGACGAGCGCGATGAAGAGCACGGACGTCATCGTCGCGACCAGCCACCGGGACATGTGGCGATCGTATCGCCGCGGCCGGTGACAGGGGCCAGTGTCGCGGGAGTCGGCTCGCCGGTCACCGGTGGCGGTCAGGCGCGCTCGCGGTCGGCTTCCTGCAGTGCGTGGTCGGGCCGAGCGTCGTCGCGCTGAGCGCCGTCGCGCTGAGCGAGCGCATGCTGCGGGTGGTCGCGCGGGGCGTGGGCGTCCTGCTCGAACTCGTGCTGTAGGTCGTGGTGGCCCTGCCCGAGCGCGTGCTGCGGGTCGTCGCGCTGGGCGTGCTCACGATGCGCGGCGGCGACCAGGGCGAGGGCGATCGTGGCGGTGATCACGGGCACGGTCTCCGTCATGGGCGCGGCGGCCGCGGGTGCGTTCTCGGTCGCGAGTGCCGCGGGCGCGGGCGCCGCCTCGATCGCGGGCGCAGTCGCGGGTGCGGGTGCCGACTCGAGCGCGGGCGCCACTGGTGCCGACCCGGCGTCCTCCGCATCGACGCCCTCGGGTGCTGTGTCGTGGTCGCGCAACGCCGGGCCGACGACCGGCAGGACCGCCGTCGTGGTCGGCGGTTCGACGAGGACATGCGGCACGGTGACGTCGACCGGCTCGCCGCGCTGCGATGCACGCCGCACCCGGAGCATCTTCGTCAGGACGACGACGGCGACGATCGCCCAGATGCCGTTCACGATGAGCGAGGGGATGGCGTGGTGGGCGCCCACGTTGACCGCGATCGCGAGGCCGCCAACGAGGTTGAGCAGTTGGTAGACCGGTCCGTTCGGGAGCTTGCCGGTCGAGAACAGAATGTAACCAGCCAGTACGGTTACGGCTCCGAACCAGCCGAGGAACTCCACGATTCCGTTCAACACGCGCGACTCCGGGCACGACGAGGAACAGCCCACGAGCGGGGCCGTTCGAGAGGGGGGCGATCATCCGCGAGTGCGGCGTCGGGAGCATCGTAGGCAGACGAGGACCCCCGACGGAAGAGGGCGTGGCGTGGCGCGCCGCACCCCGTTCCGCGGGGGTCTCGGGAAGGGGCGGATCAGCCGGCGGTCGAGGTCGTCCCGCCCGGCGTCACGCGCGCGTCGGCGTCGCGCTCGAGCTCGAGCTCGGGGGAAGAACGCCCGCACGGAGTCCGGACGACGCGTCGCGTGCGGCCTCGGCGGGGATCCGTCGGGTGCCGTCAGCCGTTCGCGGTCGGCGACGGGGTCGGGGTCGGGGTGACGGCGGACGTGGCCGCACTCCCCGTGGTCGAGCTCGACGTCGCAGCCGAGTGGACGACGTACACGTACCCGGTGAGTGACCACGACTGCGCGGCCGCCCCGGACTCCTTCACCGTCTGGGACAACGTGTCCACGAGGAAGAGACGATCCGTGTGCTGCATGCGCCGGGTGAAGTCCAAGGCTTCGGCGTAGCTCGCCGCGTCGATCGCGACGGTGACCGGGACGACGTCGAAGGTGGTCGACGTGATCTGGTCGTTCCGGTACGGCTGCGGGGCGGTAGGTGTCGCCGCCGCGGTGGGCGCTGCTCCGGCAGCCGCGCTCGGGGTGGCCGCCGGCGTCGACGCAGTTCCGGACGCGGTCGAGGACGAGGACGAAGCCGTCTCACCCACGGGCGCGTACGCCTGTACTGCCCCGTAGGTCAACGAGGTCATCTTGACCCCTGACGTGGACACGGCGGTCTGGACCTGACGGGTGAAGCCCGCGGTGTCGGGGGAGGCGGGTACCGACCTGCGCAGCTCTGCGAGTGTCCGCTCGGACTGGTCGAGTCGGCGGTACTCCGCTTCGAGCTTCTGCAGGACGGCGCGGTTGTCGGCGTTCGCGGACTCGATCGACGTCCGCTGCTGGTCGGATGCCGCGGCTGAGGCGAGCTGTGGCTGTACTCCGATGAACCAACCACCGAGGAGGAGCACCACTGCGGCGAGAGCGGATCCGATGAGCGAGAGCCGGTGCTTGTCCACGTCAGCCCTCCTTCTTGTACTCGTAGGTCTTGTCGAACGCACCCGGACCGAGGTCGAGGGCGATCTGCCCGGTGTACTGCCCCGTCTGGCCCGCACTCGTGATGGTCGTGATGGTCGCGTCCGCGTACCCGGGAACCGTCGCGAGGCGGTCCGAGAGGTCCGAGACCGACGGCACGGTGGCGCTCGTGATGGTGATCTGGAGGCTTGCGACGCGACTGACGGCCAACGGAGCCGTCGACTGCGTGAAGCCCTTCAGCGGGTCCATGGACGTCACGGTCAGTCCGGTGATCGTGGTGTCCGTCGGCAGCGCGCGAGCGACCGAGCCGAGGACGCTGTCCCAGTCGACCTGACCTGATCCCCCGACTGCCTGGGCCGCCTTCAGGAGATCCGTCTCCCGTTGGACCGTTCGGACGTCACCGAACCGCAGCTGTTCCTGGAGGACGGACGCGCCCTCGGACTGGGACTGGGCGAGGGCCGTCTGGGCGCGCATCCCCTCCGCAGTCGCCACACCGGACGCGAGGACGACGACCGCGCCGACGACGACGACACCGAGCCAGGCGCGTCGTGCGGTCGCGCGTGCACGCTGCTCCGTGTGCACCTCGGTGGGCAGCAGATCGACACGGGGTTCGGCGCCGATCCCGAGTTCGAGACCTCGGCGACCGCGCCCCGATCGCCGGGGTGTCCTGGCCGAACGCCCGTCGGCACCGGCTCCGATCGTCGGTTCGTTCGGCATCCCTCGAGGCCGTCGTGGACCCGGGCGGAGGCTGCGCTTCCGCCGCCGTTCATCGATGACGTTGACGTCGAGGTCACTCATGCTGCACGGCTCCCCACTGCGAGTCCGAACGCGACCGACACCGACTCCCGGTGCCGAGCGAGGTCGTCCTGATCGATCGACCGGGCGAGCGTCGCGCCCGCGAAGACGTCCGCGAGCTCGACGGGCAGTCCGGTGGTCCCGGCGAGCGCCTCGGCGAACCCGACCATCCGCGAGCCCCCTCCGGTCAGCACGATGCCGGACACGGTCTGGTCCGGCCGCGTGTTCGAGAAGTAGTTGATCGTGTTCCGGAGGCTCGAGAGGAGCTCGTCCACCGCTTCCCGTGTCACGGCGACCGCGCGGCGGTCGTCAGCCGTCTGCGCGCCGTCGCCGACGCCGAACCACTGCTTGACCGCCTCGGCCTCGCTGAACGAGATCTCGAGCCTGCCGGTCAGGGCACGGGTGACGTCGTTGCCGCCGGTGGGGATGATCCGGACGAACTGCGGGATCCCGTCCCGCAGGATGACGACGCTGGTGGTGTCCGCCCCGAGCCCGACGAGCACCACCGTCCCGCCCACAGCACGTCGGGTCACGAGGGTGCGGCTCAGCGCGAAGGGGATGAGGTCGACCCCGGCCGGCACGAGCCCGGCGAGCTGCACCGCGCGGACGTTCGCGAGGACAGCGTCCTTCACCGCCGCGATCAACAGCCCGGTCACGACCGGCCCGTTCTCGCTGATGCTCTCGGACGTCGGGTAGAAGTCGAGGATGGCATCGCCGACCGGGACGGGGAGCATCTCCTGGACCTGGAAGGGCAGGGTCTCACGCATCTGGGACCACGGCACACGCGGCACGGTGAGGTCTCGGGCGAGCACGCGCTGGTTCCCCATGCCGAGGACGACGCGCTTGGTCCGGAACCGCCCCGTCCGCCAGAGGTCCTTCAGCGCGTGTGCGACGGTGTTGGGCTCGATCACCTCGCCTCGCGAGATCGCCCCCTCCGGGGTGGGGACCTCGGCGATGCGCAGGACCGACGGCCGCGCCTTGTCGGGGTCAGCGACCTCGACGGCACGGATCGACGTGCCGGTGAGGTCGAGCCCCACGATGCTCTTCGTCATGCTGTCTGCTTTCGGTGTGGGGGAAGGATCACGCGAGGCCGAGGGAGCCGGTGTAGGCGGACCAGAGCGGTGTGCCGAAGAACACGCCGAGCCATGCGCCGACCAACATGGCGGGTCCGAACGGAACACCTCCACGCCAGCGAGCACGTCCGACGATCACCAGGGCGACGGCGAACATACCGCCCACGAGGAACGCGCTGAAAGCTCCCACTGCGAGGGGTCCCCATCCGAGGTACGCCAGGACGAGTCCGAGGACGACGGCGAGCTTCACGTCGCCGAGACCCATGCCACCGGGTACCGCGACGGCGAGGATCAGGTACGCCGTCCCCAGGCCGATCGCCCCGATGAGTCCCCGGAGCATCGCTCCCCAGTCACCGGTGAGGGCAGAGGCGACCAGCAGGAGGACCGAGAGGACCACTGCGGAGGGGTAGGTGATCGCGTTGGGCAGTCGGTGGACGTCGAGATCGATCAACGCCAAGGCGACGCTGATCGCCATCAGCCAGAGCAGCGCGATGGTGAGGACGACGTGCCCGAGGCCAGTGCCGGGCACCACGCCAGCGGCCGCCCAGACCACGAGGGCGAACAGCAGGCCCGTCACCGCCTCGACCACCGGGTAGCGTGCCGAGATGCCCGTCCCGCAGTCGCGGCATCGCGCACCGAGCGCGATCCACGAGAACACGGGCACGTTGTCGCGCGCGCGGATCGGCGTCGAGCAGTTCGGACACGCGCTCGCGGGGCGGACGACGGAGAGTCCCGCCGGCACCCGGTACACGACGACGTTGAGGAACGACCCGATCAAGAGCCCGAAGACCGCGGCGGCGGTGACGAGGACGGGCATCGGGGAGAGGATGTTCATCGGCAGACTCCCGCGGGTGTCTTCGCACACAGTCCACTGGCGAGGTAGGCCGGCTGCACCTCGACCTGGGTGGTGACGCCGTAGGACGTCGAGACCGGTTGCAGGAACTTCGGCGGAGCTGTCGTCAGGAATCGGCTGTCGTACACGTAGTTCTTCGCGAAACCGGACGCGATCGTCCCACCGCCGGTGGCCACGATGCCGCGCCAGTTCTGCGCGATCGACCCCTTGACCGTGAGCGTGCCGAGGGGCTGGCCGATGTCGTAGTTCTGGTTCCAGAACGTGCCGGCGTTGCTCGCGATGCCCGCGTCCACCTCGAAGTTCTCACCGCCGACGCGGCGCAGCAGCGCGGGACTCGTGCACGCCGTGCCGGAGAACGACCCGCATCTGGCCGGGTTCCAGACCTCGACCGCGTCCTGGCCGACGAGCCCGAGGACGTCGTTGTTGGGGTTGACGTAGGTGACGCTGCCGGTCAGCCAGACGGTCCCCGCAGCCGCGATCGTCATGGCACCGGAGAACTTGCCACTGACGAAGACGTCGCCGTCGGAACACCCGTACGTGTCCGACGTGGATCCGGTGCGCCAGTAGGTGGCCCAGTTGTACCCGGTCCACACGGAGTACGAGCCCCCGCTGATCCACTCCCCCGCGGCCGGGTAGCCCTGACCGTTGCTGTACGTGCTGCTCGCGGACGTCGTCGCCGACCCCCCGGACACGGTGACCTTCGTGGCGCAGTAGGTGTTCGTGTAGGCGCTCGGGAACGAGCTGCCCCAGTAGTTCACGTTGCTCGGGACGTTGGTCTGTGGGAC
Source organism: uncultured Curtobacterium sp. (assembly GCA_913778205.1). Taxonomy (GTDB): domain Bacteria; phylum Actinomycetota; class Actinomycetes; order Actinomycetales; family Microbacteriaceae; genus Curtobacterium. Next base: position 158,885 of record CAJYUW010000031.1, on the reverse strand, counting down.
GTCCTGCACGAAGACGAGGTTCGACGGCAGGGTCGGGATCGTCGCGCCCGCGGAACTCTGCAACGCGCTGATGGACCCGCAGAGCGAGGCCGCCTTCGCGGTGTCCGACGCCACGCTCGCGCCGGTCGCGGACACGGTGTACTGCGTGGCACGCGACCACGGGGACTTCACGGTCATCGTTCCGTCGGCGTTGAAGACGATGGTCGTCGGTCCGGTGTACAAGCACCCGGGACGAGGAACCGTCGCGGGGAGGTCCGTCCGGGCTTCCTGGGACATGTTGGAGTTCAGCGCAGGAAGCCCGAGGTAGGCGGTCGCTGCGGGGGCGCCGCCGTTGAACGTCGATGCCGCACAGCCGCCCGGACGGTTGACGGTGCCGTCGTGGTCCTCGACCGAGCCGTTGAAGGTCGCGCCGCAGGACGTGAAGGTGTCGTTCGTGCGGATCGGCCCGTTGAGGACGTCCCGCGCAGCGAACTGGACGTACCCGCAGGTGTTCGACACACCGGTCTGCCACTGGTAGTTGGAGGTGCATGCTGCCCCCGTGACCGCGGGCTGCGCCGACTCGTAGTTGGTGAAGTAGAGGTAGTTGATGAACCCGTCGCCCTTGAGGTTGGCCACGAGTGACCGCGTCGTCGCGCCGCTCTTCCCCGTCACCCGGACGCGGAGGATGCCCTGCGCCGCGTACTGCGAGTTGTCCACCTCGTACCGGAACCATTGATCACCCGTCTTCGGGACACCGACCCAGCCGACGAAGGCAGGGTTCGTGACGCCGTTCGGGCCGAGTCCCTGGAACACCGCGTTCGCGGCAGAGCTGAACTGGGCGTTCGTGGTGGTCCCGTAGACGGCGTAGCCGTTGTCGTTCGAGATCTTGGACTGGTAGTCCGCGAGCCCGGCGTACGCGGCTGCGGCCGCGTTCTGGTAGTCGCGGTCGGTCGATGACTTGATCGCGCCCGAGGTCGAGAGCACGAGGAGCCCGGCGACGATCATCATCATCACGGTCCCGAAGATGATGACGTTCGCGAGGACGACGCCGCGGTCGTCGGCGTCCGCGCGTCTGAGCGCGTCCCGGAGTCGGAGGATCATGGCGTCGGTCCTGCCGTCGAGGTGGTCGCGTACCCGACGTTGAACAGGTACAGCGTGTTCTGCAGGGTGGTGTTGCCCGGCCGACCGCCGGCGATCGAGCCCGCTTCGATGTTGATCCGGACCGCGCGGACGCCCGCCGGTGTGGTGGACGCCGACGACAGCACCGCTCCGGAACCGTCGAGGTACTCGAACAGGGGACGGCCGTCCACGGTCGGGGACGCGATCGGACCGCCGAGCGTGAGCGTCCGGGTCGGTGCCGAGCTCAGCGCAGGGAACGTGTAGAAGCCGTTCTGGTCGGCCACGCCGTCCCACTGCTTCTCGAGGAGGAGCCCGCTCGACGCGTCGCGGACGAACTCGACCTGGGTCGGGCGCTGGCTCGTCGACCCGGACAGGTTCACGTAGGCGTAGAACGCGAGGTCCGTGGCCGTCGCACGCTGGATCGCGGCCTGGTAGGTCCCGTCCGGCAAGGGCAGCACGGTCGCTGCGTGCACGTACTGCGAGACGGCGTTCATCACGTTCGACGCTTGCCGCATGCCGGACTCGCTGACCTGGTCGGTCTGCGTGGCCTTGACGGTCGCGGCGAAGAACCCGCCGACCGTGATGATGATGATCGTCGCGAGGCTCATGGCGACGAGCAGCTCGATGAGTGTGAGGCCGTGGTCGGCCTCCGCACGGACCACGAGGCGGCGGATCACTTCGTCTGTCCTCTCGGGTCGACGACCACCGTGAAGCCCGTGAGCACGTTCCCGCTCGCAGTGCCCGGCGTCACGTTCTTCACGGACGCACCGCTCAACACCGAGAGGACGGCTCCGGTGAGGCTCGAGTAGAACGAGATCTTCCACGTCCCGAACGGCAGTGCGAGCGTCTGCGATCCCGACGAACTCGTCGGGAACTTGATGGAGTACCCCGCAGTGCAGCCGGGATCGCCGGCGCCGGGGGTCGTCGAGGTCGTCGCCACGATGTACGTGCTGTTGTTCATCCCGCCGACCTGCACGACCCCGGCCATCACCTGCACGGGAGACACCGACGCGGGCTGGCCGGGCGACGTCCCGACCTGCGAGGGCGCGACCCCGACCTGCTGCTGCGCGTTCGGGGAGCTCCACGCGCCCGGGTTCGGGCTGAGGCAACTCGTTGCTCCGGGCGACGAGTTGTACGCCCCGGCGAACACGGAGTAGTTGCCGAAGGGGAAGACACTGACGGCGGTCTTCGTGGCTGACGTCACGGTCGGGCTGTCTGCCCACGGCGTGATGACGTCCTGTCCGCCGCCGGTCGAGGACAGCGTCGTCGGCATCGACTGCGGCAGGGTTGCGTTGTAGGTCGCCGCGTACTGCAGGGTCATGGTCGCGGCCTGGTCGTACACGAAGGGCACGTACGCACTCGCCCCCGCGAGCGCGGTCACCGGCGACTGCTGCGCCGGTTGCTTCTGGTTCGTGTCGATGCCCCCGGCTTCCGTCGCCGTGACGGTGTAGTCGCCCGGCTTGACGTTCACGGCGACAGCGCAGCCCTGCGCGTTCGTGACATCGGGCTGCACCGTGAGTGCAGCGCCGGTCCCGCCCGCCACCGGCGCGATCGTGATCGCGACCCCGGCGTTGCCGGTCCCTGCGGCGGTCTTGACGGAGATGGTGATCGATCCGTTGCCGGGCGAGGTGACCGCGCTCGACGGCGCGATGGCCGACGTCATCGTGGTCGAGTACGTCTGGTTGCGACTCTTCCAGGAGACCGTCTCGACGACGCTCTTGTAGGCGAGGTAGCCGCCGGACGCCGATCCGCAGGCATTCGTCGCGCCCGTGCTGTCGACCCAGTTCACGTCACGGGAGATCGTGTAGACCACGCCGCCCACGGTCTTCGTCGGAAGGGCGTCGCCGGGGTTCGCCGGCAGGCTCGTGACCTGCTGGATCCCGCCGGACGACGCCGACGCCGTCTGCCGCAGCCCGTCGATGTCCTGCGATGCGAGGGAGACCGCGGTCGTCCGGCTCCGGCTGTTCTGGCTGAGGGTGAGGGCGTTCACGATGCCGTAGGCGATGCCGATCGACATGATCGCGAACACCATCATGGCGACCATGACCTCGATGATCGTGAAGCCGGCGTCGCGGTCAGCGGGCTCCGTCGGGCGGAGCACCGCGGCGATGCGTCGGATCATGATCACCTCCCGGTCAGGATCGAGTGGTCGGACACCCATCCGGGCGAGTGAGCCCGCCCGGATGGGGTGTCAGGATGTGATGACGGTGCACTGAGCGGGCTTGACCGACGTCACCGCTCCGGCCTCGGTGGCGTAGTAGGCGGTCCCCGTGGCGCTGAACGCTCCGACGCAGAACGCCGTCCCGCTGATGTACTGGTAGTACAGCGTCTTCGTCGAGCCGGATCGGGTCATCCCCGCTGCCGACCAATCGGGGTCGCTGCCCGCCGTCGGCACCGCGGTCCAGCTCTGGCTCGTCGCCGGGAGCTGTCCCTTCGTCGTCTGCACGCTCACGACGGCCGTCTTGAGGTTCCCGACGTCAGACTGCGTCGAAGAGTTCTTCGCGCTGTTCTGCGCGCCGAGGTACACCGGGATGGCGATCGCGGCCAGGATCCCGATGATGATCACGACGACGAGGAGCTCGATCAGGGTGAACCCTGTCTCGTCTTCCTTCGGCAGCTCCGCGCGGACGAGTCCGCCTCGGAGCACCGCCGGTGTCGTCGTGATCATCTCGCGGCTCAGGCGATGGTGCACTTGGTGCTGGACACACCGCTCGTCGACGTCGCGTAGTACGTCCCGCCACCGGCGCTGACACCGATGATGCAGAAGTCACTGCCGTTCGCCGCGGGGCCGTAGTTGAGGGACGAGGTGTTCGAGCTGAAGGTCGCGCCGGCGTCGGCGTACCCGGTGGCGAATCCGCTCGCCGAGGTGACGGTCCCGCTCCACTTCGCCGGGAGCGAGCCCTGGTTCGTCTGCAGGCTGACGATGGCGGTCTTCAGGTTGGTGACGTCGGACTGCGTCGCGGAGTTCTTCGCGTTGTTCTGCACGCCGAGGTACACCGGGATGGCGATCGCGGCGAGGATGCCGATGATGATCACGACGACGAGGAGTTCGATCAGGGTGAAGCCCTTCTCGTTGTCGGCGGTGATGGCATTGCGGCGAGCATTCAGCTTGCCCATGATTCGGAAGTACATTGTTGTCATTCCTCTTGGTTTGATTCGGGATGATGTCGGGCCGCGCTCGCGCTGCCAGGACGAGCGTATTCGGGGCACATTCACCGCCGTCATCCCGAGAACGGGGGTGTTCCGCACGCAAAACGCCCCCAGTCCGGGGGCGCTCCACGTCGATTCGTCCCCCTTTCCGGGGCCGTCCATCACGAATGCTGAATGGCACTCGTGATGTCGAAGATCGGCAGGTACAGCGCGACGATCATGCCGCCGACCACCACGCCCAGGAAGGCGATGAGCAGTGGCTCGATCAGGGATGTCAGCGCCTCCGTGGTCGCCTCGACCTCATCGTCGTAGAACACGGCGATCTTCTCGAGCATGATCTCCATCGAACCGGCGTCCTCGCCGACCGCGACCATTTGCGACACCATCTGCGGGAAGACGTTCTCGCGCTGCAGGGGCGCATTGATCGATTCACCTTTCCGAACCGATTCCGCAACCCGCTCCAGCGCTTTCTGCACCACGAAGTTGTTCGACACCTGACCGACGATCTGCAAAGCCTGCAGAATGGGCACGCCGGCACCGATCATGTTCGAGAAGTTCCGCGCGAAGCGAGCGATCACGATCTTGCGGTTGAGCTGCCCGAAGATCGGCAATCGCAGCTTGATCGGGTCGAGGAACCCGCGCACCCGATCGGTGTTCTTGTTCACGCGGTACCACAGCCACACGACGACCGACACGACTACGAGGACCGGCGCGATCCACACCATCGCGTGCGACAGCACGACGAGGGCCTGGGTCGGCCAGGGCAGCTTGCTGCCGAGGCCGGCGAACATCTTCGAGAAGATCGGCACGATGAACACGAGCATCACGACGACGCTGACGAGCGACATCACGAGCACGACCACCGGGTAGGTCATCGCCGACTTGATGGTCGCGCGGAGCTTGTGCTCCTTCTCGAAGTTCGTCGCGATCGAGTCCATCGCCTTGTCCAGGAAGCCGCCGGCCTCGCCCGCCCGGATCATGTTGATCATGATCGGGGGGAAGTCCACCGGGTACTTCGCGACGGAGTCGGACAGCGAGACGCCCTGCTCGACCTCGTCGCGGACCTTCGCGAGGATCTCCTTGAGCTTCTTGCTCTCGGTCTGTTCGGCCAGGATCGACAGCGCCTTGAGGAGCGACAGACCCGACGTCAGCATGGTCGACGCCTGCCGACACATGATCGCGAGGTCCTTGAGCTTCACACCCTTCTCGAACCCGGGGATCTTGATCTCCGCCTGCAGTCCGGTGCCCGCTCGTGCCTCGCTCACAGCGATCGGTGCGATGCCCATGGACCGCAGGCGCGAGGTCGCGGCCCCCTCGGACGCAGCGTCCAACCGCCCCTTCACCAGCTTCCCGCTGCCGTCCCGGCCGCGGTAGTCGAACGCGAGTGACATCAGTGGCCTCCGGAGTACTTGTCGCCGAAGTCGATCTCGGACGCGGCGATCGCGGCGGCCGAGGAGTCGGACGGCGACTCGACGCGCTGCACGAGCCGGTCGAAGCCGTCGTGGTCGTGGACCTTCTCCATGGCGGCCCGACGGGTGATGGTGCCGACGTTCACGAGCTCGGCGAGGTCCTGGTCCATGGTGTGCATGCCGGTGTCGCGACCGGCCTGCATGGCCGAGGTGATCTGGTAGGTCTTGCCCTCGCGGATGAGGTTCCCGATCGCCGGGGTGGTCTTCATGATCTCGGTGGCGACGACGCGGCCGGTCCCGTTCGCCTTCGGCACGAGCGTCTGGCAGACGACGCCCTCGAGCGTGGAGGCGAGCTGCGTCCGGATCTGCCCCTGCTGGTGCGGGGGGAAGACGTCGATGACACGGTCGATGGTGCCCGGTGCGCTCTGCGTGTGCAGGGTCGCGAAGACGAGGTGTCCGGTCTCGGCAGCGGTGAGGGCGACGGAGATGGTCTCGAGGTCCCGGAGCTCGCCGATGAGGATGACGTCGGGGTCCTGCCGGAGCACGTGCTTCAGCGCCGCCGCGAAGGAGTGCGTGTCGGCACCGACCTCGCGCTGGTTGATGATCGCCTTCTTGTGGTCGTGCATGAACTCGATCGGGTCCTCGACCGTGACGATGTGGTCGGCCCGGGTCTCGTTGACGAGGTCGATGAGTGCGGCGAGGGTGGTGGACTTGCCGGACCCGGTGGGCCCGGTGACGAGCACGAGACCGCGCGGGAGCTTCGCGAACTCGCCGACGTGCTCGGGGATGCCGAGCTGCTTGAGCGTCTTGATCTTCGTCGGGATGATGCGGAACGCCGCGCCCCAGTTGCCGCGCTGCTGGTAGAAGTTCACGCGGAAGCGGAACTCGGGTGAGAGCGAGTACGCGAAGTCGAGTTCCTGCTCGTGGTCGAACTGACCGGCCTGTTCCGGCGACAGCATGGTCTTGAGCGCCGCGATGACCTTGGCACGCGACCACGGGCCTCCCGGCACCGCTGGACGCAGCGACCCGTCGACGCGCACCGTCGGCGGCGCGTCGGCGGTGACGTGCAGGTCGGAGGCGCCCTGGTAGACCACCTGCGCGAGCGCGGTGATGAGGTCGGGGTCGGCCACCTCGCGCGCGTGGCGGGTGAAGTTGATCTCCTCGCGTCCGACGGACGCGGGTCCGGCCGGGAGGCCCGTGGGGACCCCGCCGGTCACGACCGGCAGCTGTCGGGTCGCCTGGTCCGGGTACCCGTAGGACGCGGTCGACGGCGGCACGGCCGCCGGCGGGGTCGCGGGCGCGGCCTGCGGCTGGGCGACGGGGACGGCGACCGGGTCACCGGTGGGTGCCGGCCAGACGGCGGACGACACCAGGGCGGCGGGGGTGTCCCACACCGGTGCCGCGTCGGCCGGCATGCCCCAGGCGGCCTCGTCGGTCAGGTCGTAGACCGGGGAAGCGGCGGGCTGCTGCGCGACCGGCGCCTCGACGAACGGCGACGTCGGCTGGGCGGCGGCTGCGGCCGCCGCCAGACGCGCGGCGCGGCGCCCACCGCCCACCTCGTTGCCGGGCGCCCCGGGGTGCCAACCGTGGACGGGGTCGTCGGCTGGTGTGATGTCGTACACGGAATCGGTCATCGGTGTGCTCCCGGTGCCTACGCGACCACGCGCAGGATCTCGTCGACGCTCGTCAGGCCGAGCTTGACCTTCTCCCACCCGTCCTGCCGGAGGGTGAGCATGCCCTGGTCCTGGGCGACGCGGCTGATCTCGGCGCTCGACGCTCGCGCGACGGCGAGCCGCTCGATCTCCTCGGTCACGGTCATGACCTCGTGCAGGGCGATGCGTCCGCGGTAGCCCGTGTTGGAGCACACCGAGCAGCCGATCGGTGCGGAGAACTCGGGCACCGGGGTGTCGGCCGTGGGGAGGAACCCGAGGGCGTGCAGCTGCTCCGCCTCGTAGACCGCGGGGGCCTTGCAGCGGTCGCAGAGCCGGCGCGCGAGACGCTGGGCGACGACCGAGTCGAGCGCGGACCCGACGAGGAACGGCTCGATGTCCATCTCGGTCAGGCGTGTGACGGCGGACGGGGCGTCGTTGGTGTGCAGGGTGGAGAGGACCAGGTGCCCGGTGAGCGACGCCTCGATGGCGATCTGCGCGGTCTCGTGGTCACGGATCTCACCGAGCAGCACGACGTCCGGGTCGGACCGGAGGATCGAGCGCAGCGCGGACGCGAACGTCAGCCCGGCCTTCGGGTTGACCTGCACCTGGTTGATGCCGGCCATGCGGTACTCGACCGGGTCCTCGACGGTGATGACGTTGATCTCGGGACGCGCCACGGCGTTGAGGGTCGTGTAGAGCGTGGTCGACTTGCCGGAGCCGGTCGGTCCGGTGACCAGGATCATGCCGTACGGCTTCGAGTACGACCGCTGGTACGCCTCGAAGTTCCGCTCGAGCAGGTTGAGGTCCTTGAGGGACATCGACGTGTTCGTGTTGTCGAGGATCCGCATGACGACCTTCTCGCCCCACACGGTCGGCAGCGTCGCGACGCGGAGGTCGATCTGCCGACCACCGTGACGCACGGACATGCGGCCGTCCTGCGGCTTCCGTCGCTCGGCGATGTCGATGTCGCTCATGATCTTGAGGCGACTGATGACGCCGTTCTGGATGTTCTTCGGGGCCGGGGCCATCTCGTGCAGGACACCGTCGATGCGGTACCGGACGCGGACCTCGTGCTCGCCGGGCTCGATGTGGATGTCGGACGCGTGGTCCTGGATGGCCTGGGACACCAGGAGGTTCACGAACCGGACGATCGGGACGTCGTCGAGGGAGCCGTCGGTGAGGTCGGCCTGCTGTTGGGCCTGGTGCGAGGCCTCTTCCTCGAGGGAGGAGGTCAGGTCGTTGAGCTCGTCGTCGGCTCGCAGGTAGCGGTCGAGCGCGGCGGCGAGGTCACGCTCCTCGACCTGCAGCGGCTTGATGCTCCGGCCGGACGCGGTCCGGGCGTCGTCGATCGCGAGGACGTTCGTCGGGTTCACCATCGCGAGCACGAGCACGTCGCCCTCGAAGCCGATGCCGAGGACGCCGTGGCGCCGGCAGAGGGCGGCGGGGAGCATCGACACCGCCGTACCGTCGACCGGGTAGTCGGTCAGCGGCACCGTGCGGGAGTTGTTCGACGCGGCACGAGCCGTGATGTACTGTGCCTCGCTCACGATGCCCTGGTCGACGAGCGCTCGGATGGACCGGTCGTCGACGTCTTCGTCGCCGGTCATGGAGTCGAGGTGCTCGATCGGCAGGGCGCCGTTGAGGATGAGGATCTCGGACAGCGTGGCCATGTGTCCCGAGCCTCCTTCGGGTCGCGCGCGGATCGTGGGTCGCGCCGTGCGGGGAACGACGCTCGACCACGCTACGGTCGTGCCGGAGCGGTGCCGCAGTCCCAGAAAGAGGGGGCGGAGGCGCGCCGGGTGCCCCCAGTGCGAGGGTCCCGGCCTGGTCGCCAGCGCGCGACGGCCCGCGTCAGAGGGGCACGGAGGCCGTGACGTGGACCGCGCCCGCGACGAACCCGAGGCGTTCGTAGATCCGCCCGGCTCCGCTCGGGTTGTCGGCGTCGACGTCGAGCACCGCAGCCGCGAGACCGTCGGCGCGGATCGCGTCGAGCGCTGCACCGAGCACGAGCGGCGCCAGACCCCGACCGCGCGCGGCCCGGACGACCCCGACCCAGTGCACGTACCCGAAGCTCCGGCCACGGGCCTCGAAGCCGGCGGGGTCGACCTCGACGATCGCGAACGCCAGGACCGCACCGGTGCCGTCGACGACGACGCGCGACAGGTCGAGCCGGCTCTTGGGCGAGGTGAGGAACCCGCGCCAGTCCGACGCGACCATCGGTTGGCTGCCCCAGTGGTCCCGGAACGCGTCGTTCTTGGCCACCCGCATCGGTTCGACGTCGTCGGGGGTCGCCATCCGCAGGTCGAGCCCGTCGGGCACCTCCGGCAGCTCGGCGCCGTCACCGCGGCCCGGGACGCCCTCGCCGAACACGAGTTCCATGTCGACCCAGTTCCGCACCGGCTCGAACCCGGCGCGAGCGGCGAGCCGGAGTGCCGTGGAGCCCGGGGCGCCGCCGAGGTCGATCGTCGCGGGCAGGTCGAGGTCGAGCTGCCCGAGCCGCTGCCGCGCGCGACCGACCTGCCACGCGAGGAGCCGTCGACCGATGCCCCGTGCCCGGAGGTCGGGGTGGACCGCGCCCTCGAGCACCGCCCGGGCCGCGGTGGCCCGGGACGGGACGTCGATGACGATGCCGTACGCCTGCACATGCCCCTCAGCATCGACGCCGACGAGGGTGTCCCGCGCCATGTCGAGCCCCTCCGTGGAGAGCGTCCGCTCGATGTCCGCTGTGGAGGGACGGCTTCGCGGATCGTCCATCGCAGCCGCGGCGACCGCGACGACGAGGACGCCGGCCGCGTCTGCCCGCGTGGCCGGTCGGAATGTGAGCCCACCGGTCGGCACCGGCGGCTCCAGGTGGGCCGGAGCGGTGATCCGTTCGCGCAGTGTCGCCATGTCCCCAGCCTGCCAGCACGGCAGGAAACCCTCGACGCACCCGACCCGGTCGGGCCATGATGAGTCATGGACATCACGAGCGTGACCGTGGGGCTGCCCGTCACCGACATCGAGGCGTCCTGCCTCTGGTACGGAGCGGTCTTCGAGCGCACCGAGCCGGACCTCGAACCCGAGGACGGCGTCGCCGAGTACGAGGTCGGCGGCATCTGGATCCAGCTCTACGCGGACGAGCACGCCGAGGAGAACCCGGTCACGATCCGCTTCGGCGTGGACGACGTCACCGCCCAGCACAGCCGCATCGGCGCACTCGGCATCGACATCGGGCCGGTCGAGTGCATCGACGGCGCCACGAACTGGTTCGACGTCCGTGACCCCGACGGCAACGTCCTCAGCCTGTACTCGCTCGTCGACGAGAAGGGCCGCACCGCCTGACCATCAGCGCGGTTCAGCCCGCAGCTGTCGGAACCAGCCGAGCGCGAGTGGGATCGCGGTCCACAGCACGAAGGACGTCAGAGCCGGCCCGACGCCGACTCGTTCGCCGTGTCCGGTGGACCAACTCCATGTCGGATCGGCGATCCAGCCGGCGAACCCGTAGGGGTTGGCCCACTCGAGGACCGCAGGGACGGCCGCGAGGGCGAGTGTGAGCGCGAACGGCAGGAAGACCGCGAGGACGAGCGCGAGTGCGGTCCGGAGAACGAGCCCGGCCACTGCGACGGCCGTCGCCGCGGTGGCCACGGTCGTGCCGGTGATCGACCAGAACTGCTCACGGGCAGCGGGTGCGACCACCGACCCGAAGTCACCTCCGACAGCCGCGTAGACGCCCGCGCCGACGACGTGCAGGACTGCGACGGAGCCGACGGCGAGCAGCAGCACCGACAGGTACCGGGCGGCGAGGACGCGCTGTCGACCGGGCGTGATCAAGAACGTCGTCAACGCAGCTCGAGTGGCCCAGTCCGCAGTGAAGGTCATGACTGCGAGCAGCCCGATGAGGATCGGTAGCCCGAGGGCAACGCCGGACATGAACACCGCGAAGGTCCCGCTCCTTCCGCCGGGAACGAGCAGCCCGACCGTCAGTCCGCCGAGGAGCGTCGCGGCGAAGGCCCAGCGCGGAGCCCGCGTGTCCAGTGCACGTCTGAGTTCCACGATCGTCTGCCTGGCGAAGCGTTTCATGACGGCCTTCCCGCGTACTCAGCGTTGGTGACGCTGGCGAGGAATCGGTCGAGACCTCGGTCGTCCCTGCGCAGTTCGGTCAGCGCGATGCCAGCGTCGCGAGCGAGCAGCCCCACCTCCGCGGTGTCGAGATCGACGCGGATCCACTGCCCCTCCGCCCGCGGGCGACCCCCAGCGTCGCTGAGGACCGACTCGAGCCGAGGGTCGGTGGAAGAGACCAGCGCGCATCCTCGGTGAACGTCGTCGAGCTCGACGTCCGCGACGATCCGTCCTGCTGAGATGGCGACGATCCGGTCCGCTGTCCGATCGACCGCCGCGAGGTGATGGGTGGAGACCAGGACCGTACCTCCGCGGTCCGCGAAGTCTCGGAGCAATCGGTCGAGCCAGGACATCCCCTCCGGGTCGAGACCGTTGCTCGGTTCGTCGAGGATCAGCGCTCCAGGATCCCCGAGCAGGGCGTGCGCGATCCCGAGGCGCTGCCGCATGCCCAGCGAGAGCTGGCCGGACCGGCGGCCCGCGACCGGGGAGAGGCCCACGATGTCCGCGCACTCGTCGGCGCGAGATCTCAGCGCACCGATCGTGAACGCCCCGAGCCGAAGGGTCTCGCGCACCGTCCGCCCGGGGTGGAAGGCCGACGCGTCGAGCAGTGCGCCGACGACGGTGGCTGGCTCGGGGAGATCGAGCAGTCGCCGGCCGTTCACGAGTGCGTCGCCGTGATCGGCCCGGGTGATGCCCGTCAGCACACGGAGAGCCGTCGATTTCCCGGCGCCGTTGGGGCCGCAGAACGCCGTGATCGTGCCGGCCCTGCACGCGAAGGTCACGTTGTCCAGGACGGAGACCCGCCCGTACCGCTTACTGACCGAGCGGAGCTCCAGTTCCACATTCACGAGGTGGACCAATGCAGGATCAGCGTCCCGGCGCCGACGGCGAGCACGGCGAGGAAGGCGGCAGTGGCGCGATGATTCCTGGCGTCGACGCGTCCCGCGCCCGTGCTGAGGGCGATTCCCCCGAAGACCGCAGCGGCCGCCAACGGGGCGTCGATCAGCACCGCGACGGGCCCCCACAACGACACGATGAACCCGGTGATCGCCATCTGGTCGGCGATCCGTCGACGTCGTACGCTCGTCTGCCGTTCCATGTCCCACCTCCTTGACCGGGAGGGGGCGGCTCGGTGCCGCCCCCTCCGACCGTCAGTTGAAGAACTTCCAGATCTCCTGCGCGGTGAGCAGCGTGCTGACGAGGTTCACGGTTGCCTTGATCGCGGGCCACACGTTCGCCTTGAACCAGGCGGCCGACTTCTTGGCACCGTCCACGACCTTCTTCCACAGGGCGGGGATCTTCTTCAAGGCGTTGATCGCCGTCCGGATGATGCTCGCCCAGCTCCGTGTCTCGTCCCCGACCGTCGTCGTCGTGCCACCGGAGCCAGTGCCACGAACCCCGGCCGGATCCGATGAGACTGATCGGTCCACGGCCGGGCCCGACCCGGACAGTCCGACCGACACCGCATGTCCGGTCGTCGCGGGCACTGCCACGGCCTGTGCGGGCAGTGCGCTCCCGATGACCCCGGCGATCGCGATGCACGCGGTCACTCCGAGCTTGACGCCCCAGGTTCGGGCGCTACGGTCCTGCATGATTACTCCCAGTGATCACGAGGCGTCGGACCGGGCCTGGTCCGACGCCTCATTCCTGTCCGCGGCCAACATATCAGGTGTGAACGGACAGTTCTGTTCTGGAAGCCGGACGGGAGGCCCGTGGCGGGCCCGCACCGCGCCTCCAGGCCGCCCCCTGGTCGCGGACGCGACCCGCAACGCGGAAGGGCCCCGCATCCTGATGGATGCGGGGCCCTTCCGTGGATCACTTCAGACTCAGTTGTAGGTCCCGGGCGTGAAGTCGTCCGACGAGAAGCTGTCGAAGTCGACGAAGCTCAGGTCGGCGTCCGAGAACGACGAGTCGTCCGCGAAGATGCGGTTGGGGTACCGCTCGGCCTTCGCTTCCTCGGTCGCGTTCACGTCCACGTCGCGGTACCGGCTGAGGCCCGTCCCGGCGGGGATGAGCTTACCGATGATGACGTTCTCCTTGAGGCCGACGAGGTGGTCCTGCTTGCCCTCCATGGCCGCCTGCGTGAGGACGCGGGTGGTCTCCTGGAAGGACGCGGCGGACAGCCACGACTCGGTCGCGAGAGACGCCTTGGTGATGCCCATGACCTCCTGGCGAGCGGAAGCGGTCTTGCGACCCTCCTGCAGCGCCGCGCGGTTGAGCTCGTTGTACCGCGAACGGTCGACGAGCTCACCCGGGAGCAGGTCGGTGTCGCCGTGGTCGACGACGGTGACCTTGCGGAGCATCTGGCGCACGATGACCTCGATGTGCTTGTCGTGGATCGGCACGCCCTGCGAGCCGTACACGTCCTGCACACCGTTGACGAGGTGCTTCTGGACCTCACGCACACCCTTGACCCGGAGGACCTCCTTCGGGTCGACCGTGCCGGCGATGAACTGCTCGCCGAGCTCGACGTGCTGGCCGTCCTCGATGAGGAGGGTCGCACGCTTGAGCACCGGGTAGATGAACGGCTCGTCGCCGTTGTCCGGCGTGAGGATGACCCGACGGCCCTTGTCCGTGTCCTCGATGACGACGCGGCCGGGGGCCTCGGCGATCGGGGACGCGCCCTTCGGGGTGCGGGCCTCGAAGAGCTCGGTCACGCGGGGCAGACCCTGCGTGATGTCGTCCGCGGAGGCCGAACCACCCGTGTGGAAGGTACGCATCGTCAGCTGGGTACCGGGCTCACCGATGGACTGGGCGGCGATGATGCCGACCGCCTCGCCGATGTCGACGAGGTTGCCCGTGGCGAGCGAACGGCCGTAGCACTTCGCGCAGACACCGATGGCGGACTCGCAGGTCAGGACCGAGCGCACCTTGATGCTCTCGACGCCGGCCGCGATGAGCTTGTCGATCAGGACGTCACCGACGTCCTCACCGGCCTCGGCGACGACCGTGCCCTGCGCGTCCACGGCCGGGGTGGCCAGGGTGCGCGAGTACACGGTGTTCTCGACGCGCGGGTCGCGGACGAGCGTGCCGTCGGCGCCCTGCGTCGCGATCGGCAGCTCGAGGCCACGCGTCGTGCCGCAGTCGTCCTCGCGGATGATGACGTCCTGCGAGACGTCCACGAGACGACGGGTCAGGTAGCCCGAGTCGGCGGTACGGAGAGCCGTGTCCGCCAGCCCCTTGCGGGCACCGTGCGTGGCGATGAAGTACTCCGCCACGGTCAGGCCCTCGCGGTACGAGTTGATGATCGGGCGGGCGATGATCTCACCCTTCGGGTTGTTCACCAGACCACGCATACCGGCGATGTTGCGCACCTGCAGCCAGTTACCACGAGCACCCGACGAGACCATGCGGTTGATGGTGTTGTCGATCGGGAAGTTGTCGCGCATCTCCTGCGCGATCTCGTTCGTGGCCTCGGTCCAGATCTTGATCAGGTCGGCGCGGCGCTCCGCGTCGGTGATCAGACCCTTGTCGAACTCGCCCTGGACCTTGGCGGCCTGGACCTCGTAGCCCGCGATGATCTCCTTCTTGCGAGGAGGCGTCACGACGTCGGAGAGCGCGACGGTCACACCGGAGCGGGTGCCCCAGTAGAAGCCCGCGTCCTTGATCCGGTCGAGCGCGGCGGCCGTCTCGGTCTTGGAGTAGCGCTCGGCGAGGTCGTTGACGATCGCGGAGAGCACGCCCTTGTCGGTGACCTTCTGCACGAACGGGTAGTTCGCCGGGAGGGTCTCGTTGAAGAGCGCACGACCGAGGGTGGTCTCGAGCAGCACCGGCTCGCCCTGCACGTAGCCCTCCGGTGCCTCGCCCTCGGCGAAGTACACGTCGGACATGCGGATCTTGACGAGCGCGTTGAGGTGCAGCGTGCCCTGGTCCTTCGCGAGGATGGCCTCGGCGACGGAGGAGAACGCACGGCCCTCGCCCACGGCGCCCTCGCGGACGGTCGTGAGGTGGTGCAGACCGATGATCATGTCCTGTGCGGGCAGGGTCACCGGGCGGCCGTCGGACGGCTTGAGGATGTTGTTCGAGGCGAGCATGAGGATGCGGGCCTCGGCCTGGGCCTCCACCGAGAGCGGCAGGTGCACGGCCATCTGGTCACCGTCGAAGTCCGCGTTGAACGCAGCACACACGAGCGGGTGGAGCTGGATGGCCTTGCCCTCGACGAGCTGCGGCTCGAACGCCTGGATGCCCAGACGGTGCAGCGTCGGCGCGCGGTTCAGCAGGACGGGGCGCTCGCGGATGATCTCCTCGAGCACGTCCCACACCTGCGGACGCGAACGCTCGACCATGCGCTTGGCCGACTTGATGTTCTGCGCGTGCGACAGGTCGATGAGGCGCTTGATGACGAACGGCTTGAACAGCTCGAGTGCCATCTGCTTCGGCAGACCGCACTGGTGGAGCTTGAGCTGCGGGCCGACGATGATGACCGAACGGCCCGAGTAGTCGACGCGCTTGCCGAGCAGGTTCTGGCGGAAGCGACCCTGCTTGCCCTTGAGCATGTCGCTCAGGGACTTGAGGGCGCGGTTGCCGGTACCCGTGACCGGACGACCACGACGACCGTTGTCGAACAGCGCGTCGACCGCTTCCTGCAGCATGCGCTTCTCGTTGTTCACGATGATCTCGGGGGCACCGAGGTCGAGCAGGCGGCGGAGACGGTTGTTGCGGTTGATCACACGACGGTAGAGGTCGTTGAGGTCCGACGTGGCGAAGCGGCCGCCGTCGAGCTGCACCATCGGGCGGAGCTCCGGCGGGATGACCGGGACGACGTCGAGCACCATCGCGGCCGGCGAGTTGCCGGTGGCGAGGAAGGAGGAGACCACGCGCAGACGCTTGATCGCGCGGATCTTCTTCTGGCCCTTGCCCTCGGCGATCTGCAGGCGCAGCGACTCGGCCTCGGCGGCCAGGTCGAAGGCCTCGAGACGCAGCTTGATCGCCTCGGCGCCCATGTAGGCGTCGAAGTAGATGCCGAAACGGTCCTGCAGCTCGTGGAAGACGGCGTCCTCGGGCTTGAGGTCGCCCACCTTGAGGTTGCGGAAGTCCTCCCACACGCGCTCGAGACGGGTGATGTCCTCGTCGAACGACTTGCGGACCTGGGACATCTCCTTCTCGGCGGTGTCCTTGGTGCGGCGCTTGACGTCGGCCTTGGCGCCCTCCTCCTCGAGCGCTGCGAGGTCGTCCTCGAGCTTCTTGAGGCGGTCGGCGATGATCGAGTCGCGCTGGCCCTCGAGGGTCTTGATCTCGAGACGCATCTCGTTCTCGAGACCCGGGAGGTCGGCGTGACGGCCCTCTTCGTCGATGTCGATGATCATGTACGCGGCGAAGTAGATGACCTTCTCGAGGTCCTTCGGCGCCATGTCGAGGAGGTACCCGAGGCGCGACGGGACGCCCTTGAAGTACCAGATGTGCGTGACGGGCGCGGCGAGCTCGATGTGGCCCATGCGCTCGCGGCGGACCGAGGACTTGGTGACCTCGACGCCGCAGCGCTCGCAGACGATGCCCTTGAACCGGACGCGCTTGTACTTGCCGCAGGCGCACTCCCAGTCGCGGGACGGACCGAAGATCTGCTCACCGAACAGACCGTCCTTCTCGGGCTTGAGGGTGCGGTAGTTGATGGTCTCCGGCTTCTTGACCTCGCCGTACGACCACTGGCGGATGTCCTCGGCCGTGGCGAGACCGATCCGCAGTGCGTCAAATGAAGTTGCTTCGAGCAATGTTCTTCTCTCTAGCTGGATTCGTTACGAGTACGGGCGGGATCAGATGTCGTCGACAGAGGACGACTCGAACCGCGAGGAGATGTTGATGCCGAGCTCTTCGGCGGCACGGAAGACCTCGTCGTCCGTGTCGCGGAGGCTGACCGCCTGGCCGTCGGCCGAGAGGACCTCGACGTTCAGGCAGAGCGACTGCATCTCCTTCATGAGGACCTTGAACGACTCCGGGATGCCGGGCTCCTGGATGTTCTCGCCCTTGACGATCGCCTCGTAGACCTTCACGCGGCCGAGGATGTCGTCGGACTTGATCGTCAGGAGCTCCTGGAGAGCGTAGGCGGCGCCGTACGCCTCGAGCGCCCACACCTCCATCTCACCGAAGCGCTGTCCACCGAACTGCGCCTTACCACCCAGCGGCTGCTGCGTGATCATCGAGTACGGACCGGTCGAACGCGCGTGGATCTTGTCGTCGACCAGGTGGTGCAGCTTGAGGATGTACATGTAGCCGACCGAGACGGGCTCCGGGAACGGCTCGCCGGAGCGGCCGTCGAAGAGCTGCGCTTTGCCGGACGAACCGATCAGGCGCTCCCCGTCGCGGTTCGGGAGGGTGCTGTCGAGGAGGCCCTCGATCTCACGCTCGTACGCACCGTCGAACACCGGGGTCGCGACCTTGGTGCCGGGCTCCGCGTGGCGTGCGGCCTCGGGCAGCGCCGATGCCCACTCCTGGATGCCGTCGACGTTCCAGCCCTGCTTCGCGAGCCACCCGAGGTGGATCTCGAGGACCTGGCCGAAGTTCATGCGGCCGGGGACGCCGAGCGGGTTGAGCACGATGTCGACCGGGGTGCCGTCCGCGAGGAACGGCATGTCCTCGACCGGCAGGATCGTCGAGATGACGCCCTTGTTGCCGTGACGACCGGCGAGCTTGTCACCGGCGGTGATCTTGCGCTTCTGGGCGATGTAGACGACCACGCGCTGGTTGACGCCCGAGCCGAGCTCGTCGTCGCCGTCCTGCGCGTCGAACACCTTGACGCCGATGATCGTGCCCTCTTCACCGTGGGGCACCTTCAGCGAGGTGTCGCGCACCTCGCGCGACTTCTCGTTGAAGATCGCGCGGAGCAGGCGCTCCTCGGCGGAGAGCTCGGTCTCACCCTTCGGCGTGACCTTGCCGACGAGGATGTCGCCGGGGCGGACCTCGGCGCCGATGCGGATGATGCCGCGCTCGTCGAGGTCGGCCAGGAGGTCCGGGCTGACGTTCGGGAGGTCGCGGGTGATCTCCTCCTTGCCGAGCTTCGTGTCGCGGGCGTCGACCTCGTACTCCTCGATGTGGATCGAGGAGAGCGTGTCGTCCTTCACGAGGTTCTGCGACAGGATCATCGCGTCCTCGTAGTTGTAGCCCTCCCACGGCATGAACGCGACGAGGAGGTTCTTGCCGAGCGCGAGCTCGCCGTTCTCCGTCGCGGGGCCGTCGGCGATGACCTCGCCCTGCTCCACGCGCTCGCCTGCGGAGACGATGACGCGGTGGTTGTAGCTCGTGCCCTGGTTCGAGCGGTCGAACTTGCGCAGGTAGTAGGTCTGCGTGCCGCCCTCGTCGAGCTGCAGGGTCACGGCGTCGGCCGAGACCTCGGAGACCACACCGGCCTTGTCGGCGGTGACGACGTCACCGGCGTCGATGGCGGTGTAGCCCTCCATGCCGGTGCCGACGAGCGGCGACTCGGAGCGGAGGAGCGGCACGGCCTGGCGCTGCATGTTCGCACCCATGAGGGCGCGGTTCGCGTCGTCGTGCTCGAGGAACGGGATGAGGGAGGTCGCGACCGACACCATCTGGCGCGGCGAGACGTCCATGTAGTCGACCTCGTCCTTGCCGACGAGCTCGACCTCGCCGCCCTTCTTCCGGACGAGCACCTTGTCGTCCTGGAAGTGGAAGGACTCGGTCAGCGGCGCGTTGGCCTGGGCGACGACGAAGTCGTCCTCTTCCGAGGCGGTCAGGTAGTCGATCTGCGTCGTGACCTGGCCGTCGACGACGCGACGGTACGGGGTCTCGATGAAGCCGAAGGAGTTGATCCGACCGAACGACGCGAGCGAGCCGATCAGACCGATGTTCGGGCCTTCCGGGGTCTCGATCGGGCACATGCGGCCGTAGTGCGACGGGTGGACGTCGCGGACCTCGACGCCGGCACGCTCACGGGACAGACCACCCGGGCCGAGGGCCGAGAGACGACGCTTGTGCGTCAGGCCCGCGAGCGGGTTGTTCTGGTCCATGAACTGCGACAGCTGCGACGTCCCGAAGAACTCCTTGATCGCGGCGACGACGGGGCGCACGTTGATCAGGGTCTGCGGGGTGATCGCCTCGATGTCCTGCGTGGTCATGCGCTCGCGGACGACGCGCTCCATGCGGGACAGACCGGTGCGGACCTGGTTCTGGATGAGCTCGCCGACGGCGCGGATGCGACGGTTGCCGAAGTGGTCGATGTCGTCCACGTCGAGGCGGAGCTGGACGGACTCGCCGTCGCGCACACCGTCGATGGTGGTGCGCTCGGCGTGCAGCGAGACGAGGTACTTGATCGTCGCGACGATGTCCTTGACGGTCAGCACCGAGTCGCTGAGCGGCGCGTCGATGCCGAGCTTGCGGTTGAGCTTGTAGCGGCCCACCTTCGCCAGGTCGTAGCGCTTCGGGTTGAAGTAGAAGTTGTCGAGGAGCGCACGCGCCGCCTCGGCCGCCACCTGCTCGCCCGGACGGAGCTTGCGGTAGATGTCCTTGAGCGCCTCCTCCTTGGTGAGGATGGCGTCCTTCTCGAGGGTCGACTCGATCGAGGCGAAGCCCTGGAACTCGTCGAGGATCTCCTCGCTCGTCAGGCCGAGGGCCTTGAGGAAGACCGTGACGGACTGCTTGCGCTTGCGGTCGATGCGCACGCCCACCTGGTCGCGCTTGTCGATCTCGAACTCGAGCCAGGCACCGCGCGACGGGATGACGCGGGCGGAGTAGATGTCCTTGTCGGAGGTCTTCTCCTGCGCGCGCTCGAAGTACACGCCCGGCGAGCGGACGAGCTGCGAGACGACGACGCGCTCGGTGCCGTTGATGATGAACGTGCCGCGCTCGGTCATGAGCGGGAAGTCGCCCATGAACACGGTCTGCGTCTTGATCTCACCCGTCATGTGGTTCATGAACTCGGCGTTGACGTAGAGCGGCGCGGCGTAGGTCTTGCCGCGCTCCTTGCACTCGTCGATCGAGTACTTCGGGTCCTCGAGCTCGGGCGACGTGAAGCCGAGCTGCATGGTCTCGCCGAGGTCCTCGATCGGGGAGATCTCCTCGAAGATCTCCTCGAGCCCGGAGTGCAGCGCGAGGTCGGTGCGACCCTGCTCCTGCCCCTCTGCGAGTCGGGCCTTCCACACGTCGTTGCCGACGAGCCAGTCGAAGCTCTCCGTCTGGAGGGCGAGCAGATCCGGAACCGTGAGGGTGTCCGTGATCTTGGCGAACGAGAGTCGCGAGTGGTTGCGACCGTTCTTGGGGTTGGTGGATGCGTTGGGCGCAGCAGCCAAGGGTGTGACCTCCGGTAGGCCCCGTCGGGCCGGTACTGACGAGCAGCACGTAGGTGGGTGGATTGACGCTTCAGCGCGACCTGGTGACCAACACACGGGGAACGGTGCGCATCCGAGGGATGCGACCTGTGCGAAGATCGGAGTGAGCGGGACCCGCCGCCATATACGGGTCCGGCGTCACCAGGCGGGTTCGGTGTGAACCGACGGTCGACCGCAATATGACGACACGACGAGCCAGGGAGCGCGAACTGTCATCATAGGTCGGCTTGTCCCCCGATGTCCAGTCCTGGCTTGACCTTCTTCGACGGTGACGTGTATAAGCCCGTGGAACGACCGGTCATTCCCCCTCGGGTGCTGCGCCCACGCGGGCGGCGGACGGCCTCGTCAGGCCGCGAGCACCCGTCGCACGGACTCGGCACGCGCGGTGCGCACGAAGGTGGTGCGCCCCCGGTCGTCCGTGATCTCGACGCCGGTGCCGGGCGTCAGCAGCAGGGCCCGCACACCGCGCCGGACCCGGAGCCCGAGGCCGCCGTACGTCGACGCGTCCGCCTCGACCACACGGACGGCGACGATGCGACGTCGGGCGATCCGGCGGGGCGGCAACGGACGGAAGTGCAGCGTGACGTGCGTCGCGGAGACGGAGAGACCGGCGCGGGCGACGACGAGCAGCAGGCCACCGACGAGTGCCACCAGCCCCGGGACGAGCAGTGCGACCTCGGGGGCGTCGCCCGGCCAGGCGAGGACGGCGGCGCTCAGGACGGCTCCCCCGGCGGCGAGGAGTGCACCCACGGCGCGCATCCAGACGGGCGCCACGTCGTCGTCGCGCACCGGCCGGGAGGCACGGATCACCTCGGCGGATCGGGTCACCGGGGCGAGTCGGAGGGTGGGGGCACTCATCGTGTCGGTCATGTCGGGCTCCTGCAGCGGGCGGGTCGCGTGTTCCTCGCAGTATTTTACATAGCACACGCAATGTATTCAAGGGCCGACGTGCGGGCACGCCGGACGGCGGCGCGACGGCGCACCGGCGACGGCGGGCCGGGCAGGGAGTGCGGGCGGGCACGTCGCGGTCACGGTGGACGGCGGATGCGGGCGGTGTGGGGCCGCGGGCATCGACACGGTCCGGGTGACGACGCGGTGAACGGTACGTTGCGTGTCTTGGTGGCGGCTGGGGACGGTCGTCACCCACTCACCCCGACGGGCCCCGCGGCCTCGCGGTCCCGCGGCCCCGCGGCCCCGCAGCCCCGCGGTCCCGCGGTCCCGCGGTCAGCGCAGGACGCGGGCGACGGCCTCCGCGCGGGTCCGGACGCCGAGCTTGGCGAACACCTGGTTGACGTAGGACTTCACGGTCGGGACCGTCAGGTAGAGCTCGGCGGCGATCTCCTGGTTGGTCCGGCCGGCCGCGATGCGCTCGAGGACGTCGGCCTCGCGCGGGGTGAGGTCCGGGAAGCGGTCACGGAGTCCCGCCGCGGGGTCCGGCTCACCGGGCGGCACGACGGGTGCGGACAGCGCTGCGACGAGCCGGGCACCGACCGACGCGTCGAAGGTCGACTGCCCGGACGCGACGGCCCGGATGGCGGTGGCGATCTCGGTCCGGCCGGCGTCCTTCGTGAGGTACCCGCGCGCACCGGCCCGGAGTGCCGTCACGATCGACCCGTCGTCGGCGAAGGTGGTGAGGACGAGCACGGCGACCTCGGGGTGCGCCCCGGTGATGCGTGCGGTCGCCGTCGGCCCGTCGACCAACGGCATGCGCAGGTCCATGAGGACGACGTCCGGACGGTCGCGCTCGACGGCGAGGACGGCCTCGGCCCCGTCGGCGGCCTCCCCGACGACCTCGAGGTCCGGCACGAGCGACAGCACCGTCACCAGGCCGTCCCGCACGATCGCCTGGTCGTCGACGACGAGCACGCGGACCGTCACGACCGCTCCCCGTCGTCGACGCCGCCGCGGCCGGCGACCGGCACCCGCATCGCCACGACGAACGCGCCGTCGCGGACGCCGGCGGCCACCGTCGAGTCGTCGCCGAGTTCCGCGAACCGCTCGCGCATCCCCGTGATCCCGTGCCCGTCGGAGCCGAGCGGGTTGGCGACCGTGACGGACACGGCGGAGCCGTCCCGGACCGCCGACACGGTCACGGGTCGGCCAGGGGCGTGCCTGCGGGCGTTGCTGAGGGCCTCCCGGCAGACCTGGACCACGGCGGCGCGGTGCGCCGCGTCGAGCTCGGCGAGCACCTCGTCACCCTGCGTCGTCACGGTCCCGCCGAAGGACCGGTGGTCCGCGAGCAGCGTCTCCAGCCGGGAGGCACGGCTCGCCTCCGGGACGTCGGCCCGCGCCGGGGCGTCGGTGTCGTCACGGAGCGCCCGCACCGCCCGTCGCGCCTCGGCCAGTCCGTCGGCGGCGAGCGTCCGTGCGTCGCCGACGCGACGGGTCGCCTCGTCGACGCGGCCCGCCTCGAGGAGGGCCTCGACGGCGTCGAGCTGGAGCACGAGCCCGCCGAGCGAGTGCGCGAGCACGTCGTGGACGTCGCGTGCTGCCCGGGCGCGGTCGGCGAGCAGGGCGGCGCGCTGCTGGTCGGCGAGGGCCTCGCGGGAGCGCTGCTCGGCGATCCGGAACTGGCGGCGGCTGAAGCCGATGAGGACGCCGAGGAGGAGGCCCGCGCTCGTGCCGAGGACGAGCTGCACCGACGCGTGGAGGACGGTCGCGGAGAGCGCGGTCACGCCCAGTGCCACCACCGCAGCGACTGCGCCGACCCAGACCGGCAGGGTGACCGTGGCACCGAGGAGCACGATGCCGACGATCACCGGGACGATCATGAGCGAGTCGGTGGGGACGACCACGAGGGACCCGGCGAGGACCATGACGGCGCCCGCGGCGAGGACCACCCGGGTGGACCGGCCGAACTCGCGGAGGAGCCAGGCGGCGAGCGCCACGCCCCCGAGCACCCACACCCACGCCGGGTGGTGGAGGGCGGTGCCGTTCCGGACGAACCAGAACAGGACGACCGCGACCCCGAGCCCGTTGAGCGCCCAGGCGAAGCCGGAACGGGGTCGACCGTCCCCGCCGCGGGGGAGGTCGACCCGCTCGGGCTCGGCGAGCATCGTCACCGGACCATCATGCCGCTCGTGCGACGGGTACCGCGGGGGATGCGCTGGTCGACGACGACGGCACGGGCGGCCCGGTTCAGGGCGAGGACGAGCAGGATCGTGCCGGTCGAGGTGAGCAGGTGGGCGCCGAGGTACCCGCCGAGGACGTCGAGGCCGATGCAGACGGCGATGAGGACGACCCAGAGCGCGGCGCCGGTCCACCCGGTCCGGGACTGCAGGGTGCGACCCTTGCGGTCCGGGGTGGGGACGGTGCGGAAGCGGGTGATGCTGCCCATGGTCAGGCCGACGCCGATCGTGACGAGGGCCTCGAGCGCGAGGAACACCACGTCGGTGGTGGTCACGGTGACGCCCGAGTTCGCCAGGACGACGACGCCGACGACGCCCAGCACGAGCGGGGTGCGCCAGATGCGGGTCGGGTCGAGGTACTGCCAGGTGGCTTGTCGGGTGGCGAGGAAGCCGACGAGGGCGAGGCCGAGGAGGACGTTCACGACGAGCTGGACGGACATGGTGGGCCTTTCCGTTCGGGGTCCGGCGGGGGTTCACGTCGGGGGCCGGCGGGCGTTCCCGTCGGGGTCCGGCGGGCGTTCCCGTCGGGGTGGTCCCAGCCTCGTTCGCGGGCGTCGGCGGGCACACCAACCAGGGGTGGGGGTGCGGGTGGTGATCGCCGGTGGTGTTCGATTGGGGCATGGCTGATGCGTTCGACGGGTTCCGGATCGGTGCGGGGTACGCGGTCGTGGAGCCGGACCGGCACC
The DNA here is from genome assembly GCA_913778205.1 of uncultured Curtobacterium sp. Lineage (GTDB taxonomy): Bacteria > Actinomycetota > Actinomycetes > Actinomycetales > Microbacteriaceae > Curtobacterium. The sequence goes on along the minus strand of CAJYUW010000031.1, from coordinate 134,386 downwards.
GGCCGGGGTCGTTCACGCTCGTGGTGGACGGGACGCCGCAGTCGCACGTCGACCTCGAGGACCCGACGCACCTCGCGTTCGAGTACATCCGCCGGATCGGGCACGCGATCGACCTGCTGCCGTCCGGGCCGATCACGGCGCTGCACCTCGGCGCGGGGGCGCTCACGCTCCCCCGGTACGTCGCCGTCACGCGGCCGGGGTCGCGCCAGCAGGTGGTCGAGCTGGAGCGTGACCTCGTCGACCAGGTGCGCTCGGTGCTGCCGTTCCCCCGCGGCGCGTCGATCCGGGTGCGGTACGGCGACGCCCGCGAGGTGCTGACGAAGCTGCCGGCCGGGCTGCGCGGGTCGGTCGACCTCGTGGTGGTGGACGTGTTCGGCGGCTCGCAGATCCCGGCGCACGTCACGAGCGTCGAGTTCTACCGGTCGGTCGCCGAGTTCCTGTCGCCGACCGGGATCGTCGCGGTGAACGTGGCAGACGGTGCCGGGCTCGCGTTCGCCCGGGGGCAGGCCTCGACGCTGCAGTCGGTGCTGCCCTCGGTGGCGGCGGTCGCGGACACCGGGATGCTCAAGGGCCGGCGGTTCGGGAACATCGTGCTGCTCGGCTCCCCGACCGACCTGCCCGTGGCGGACATGCCGCGGCGGTACTCCTCGGACCCGATGCCGGCGAAGGTCGTGCACGGGGCGGAGCTGCGGTCCTTCATCGCCGGCGCGCCGATCGTCACCGACCAGACCGCGGTGGCGTCGCCCGAGCCGAACCGGAGCGTGTTCGGCGGCTGACGCGCGGGCTGCGGGGGCGGGTCGCGCGGGCGGGTGGTCGCGGCGGACGCGTGGTCGCGGCGGACGCGTGGTCGCTCTGGAACGACACGGCTGTCGTCGTACGACAGCGGCGGCGTCGCTGCTTGCACGTGCACCGAACGACACCGTTGCCGCGAGTGACCCCGCTGCCGCGAGCGACACCGTTGTGGAACGACGCGGTCGTCGTCGTACGACAGCGGCGGCGTCGCTGCTTGCACGTGCAACGAACGACACCGTGGCCGAACGACACGACCGTCGTCGTACGACAGCGGCGGCGTCGCTGCTTGCACGTGCAACGTCGCACGAGGCTTACGTCGGCGTGCGGCAGCGGTGTGCCACGGCGGCGCCGTCGTTTGCGCGTGCACCGAGCGACACCGTTGCCGAACGACACCACCGTCGTCGTACGACAACGGCGACGTCGCTGCTTGCACGTGCAACGAACGACACCGTGGCCGAACGACGTGACCAGCGGTAGTGCGAGCGGGCGCGGGACAGGCTCGGGCGTTGTCGGGCGTTCGACGGACCGGGCGGGCAGGATGGGCTGAACGACCGTGCAGGGCACGACCGAGGGAAGGGACGCACGCCATGACGAACGACGACCGGAGCAACGAGGACCGGCCGGACGACGGACAGGGGCCGAGCTGGGGTGCTGCGCGGGACGCCTCCTCGTCGGACGGCGCCCGGTACGGCGAACAGGCCGACGCACCCCGGTACGGCGAGCAAGCCGACGCACCCCGGTACGGCGAGCAGGCGAACACTCCTCGCTACGGCGAGCAGGCCGACGCACCTCGGTACGGCGAGCGCGCCGAGCCCACGTCGCCGGCCCCGCAGTACGGCGAGCAGCAGGGCCACCACGGCCGGCCGCACGACGACCGGCACCCGTACGGGCAGAACGCGTACGGGCAGGACGACCACCTCCGCCGGGACGACCACACGGGTGCTCCCTCGTGGAACACCGACCACCAGCAGCCCTACGCCGCCGCGGCAGCCTCGAACGGCGCGCCCGCGTGGCAGGCCTACGACGAGCCGAAGCGCACCACCAAGAAGAAGACCGTCGGGGTCGTCGCCTTCATCGTCGCGCTCCTCGCGCTGGCACTCGCCGTGATCGCCGGCGCCGTGCTCGGCAACGCGTTCGGCAGCGACTCCGCCCTCCGTGACTCGCTGCTCAACGGCTCCAGCGCGACGCAGTCCGGGCAGCAGGAGCTCGAGCAGCAGATGATGAACAACCCCGCGCTGCTCGCGAGCGGCGGCGGTGCCGGGGTCGCAGCCCTGATCGGGACGCTGCTCGGGATCTGGGCGATCATCCAGGGGATCATCGCGATCGTCACGAAGCGTGGCCGCGCGTTCGGCGTCGTCGCGCTGATCATCGCCGTGGTCTCGCCGATCGTCCTCTACGTCGTCCTGGGCGTCGCGTTCTCGACGCAGCTCTGAGGTCGGCTCCGGTCCGACCCGACGGCCCGTCGTGCTCCGGCACGGCGGGCCGTCGGCGTCCGCACGACCCCCGTGCGCGTGGCACCGCTCGCTCTCGGCGGAGCGCGGTTACCCTCGAACCGATGTCCCTCCCGCCCGAGAACCCGCAGCCGCACGACCGGACCGACCGTGCCCGTGACGGCCGCCACGCCGCACCCGTCACCGCCGGGGTCAGCCCGGGGTCGACCTTCGCGCCGATCAGCCTGCGGCCCGCGGTGGACGCCGAAGCCGTGCAGCAGCGTCTCCGCGACCTCGGGCAGAGCCGGAGCACCGAAGCCCTCGCGGAGCGCGCCGAGCTGCTGCGCCTGCTCGGGCGGTTGGACGAGTCGCTCGTCGTCGCGGAGGAGGTCTTCCGCCTGACGATGTTCACCGGCGAACGGCAGGACAAGGTCGCCGCGCGGATCCGTCGCGCGCACGTGCTGCACGACCTCGGCCGACACGAGCGTGCCGCCACCGAGGCAGCCCTCGCGCGGGACACGGCACGGACCGAGGAGTGGCCGGAGCTCGAGGGCGCGGCCGCCGAGCTCGAGGGCTGGTCGCTGTTCGAGAGCGGCCGCTACGAGGAGGCGCGCTCGGCCCTGTCCCGCGCCTACCAGGCCTTCCGCCAGGCCGGGGCACCGTCGGAGCGCACGGACGCCCTCCGCACGGCGGTGGAGGCCGCGATGCGCGCCGCCATCTCGACGACCGACGACCAGCAGGAGAAGCCGCGCACGGCCCGCGACGTGGCCGCACGCCGGGCGGAGGACGACGTCGACGCGGCGCCACGGGCCTCCCGGCCGGAGCCGCAGCGCACGGAGCAGGAGCCGCCGGTCCGCCGTCGGGTGCTCGGCGCGCCGGACGCAGCACGGACCGAGGCCGACGACATCTGGGGCCGCATCGCGGCCCGGGCGGCGCGGAAGGGCCAGGCGGACCCGCGTCCCGAGCGATGACGGCGGAGCTCGACGCCGTCCGGAGCCGTGCCGCCGTGCTGATGGCGGAGCACCTCGACCGGACCTGGACCTTCGCGTTCGACCACGCGAAGACGCGCGCCGGACAGTGCGACTTCACGAAGCGGCGCATCACGGTGAGCCGGTACCTCGCCGCCCGGTTCTCGGACGAGGACGCCGACCAGGTGCTCCTCCACGAGATCGCGCACGCGCTGGCGGGGCCGCGCGCAGCCCACGGGCCGGTGTGGCGGCGGACCGCGGCGGCGATCGGGTACACCGGGTCGCGGCTCTACGACGGACCGGTCGCCTCCGAGCTCGCCCCCTGGGTGGGCACGTGTCCGGCGGGACACGAGCACGTCCGGTACCGCACGCCGACGAGGCCGCTGGCGTGCGCGAAGTGCTCCCGGCGGTTCGACGCCAGGAACGTGATCACCTGGCGACGCCGGTCCACCACGACCGCTGGTGCGGGAGCGGTAACCCGTTAGCCTGGGCGGATGCACACGGGGCAGAACATCCGCACGGACGCCGGTTCGTCGTGGTTCTTCGACGCCGGACGCATCGCCCTGGACTTCGCGCACACCGGCGGCTTCGCGGACGATCCCGACGGTCGACGGCCGCGCGCGCACCTCGGGGAGCTCCTCGCGACCCCGGCCGACCTGGACGAGTGGCTCGGCGACCACACCGAGCCGATCGACGTCGGTGCCACGGCGCGGGAGCTGCACGATGCACGGGAGCTGCGTGCCGCGATCGCGCGGCTCGCGGTGGCGGCCGCCCCTGCTGCGGCGTCGACCGCGGCGGAGCGCACCGCCGTGGCGGCGGGCCTCCGCGCCGGTACGGGACGCACCCGTCCGGCGCCGGACGACATCGACACCGTCAACCTGTTCGCGGCGCTGCCGGACGTGCCGCCGAGCCTGCCCGGCGGTCGTCGTCGGGCAGGAGCGAACCGGGTGCGGCTCGCGCAGGCGCTGTCCAGCGTGGCGCGGGACGCGGTGGCGCTGTTCTCCGAGGTGGGGTTCGACGACGTCGAGGCGGACGGGCGGCCGACGCGCCTGAGCCGGTGCTCGGCGGACGACTGCGGTCTGGTGTTCTACGACTCCTCACGGGGCGGGACGCGGCGCTGGTGCTCGATGCAGCGGTGCGGCAACCGGGCGAAGGTGCGGGCGCACCGGGCCCGGCGCGCGGCGGGCTGAGCGCGGCGGGGGCGCGGGCGCGCGAGCGGCGGGCGCTCCGGTGCGCCAGCGGCGGGCGGCGCGGGCGCCCGACCGGCGGGGGCGCGGGCGCCCGAGCGGCGCGAGCGGCGGGCGCGCGGGCGCTTCCGGCCCGCACTTGCACGATACCGGGCGTCCGACGTGCGCCGCTCAGCAGTCGTCGACGACGTCGTCCGGGTCCGCCAGACCGAGGTCCGCTCCCCACGACCGGAACGCCATCGTCACGGACCCCGTCCCGTCCGCGGCACTGAGCGCGTACGGCACCGGCTCCCCCACCGCCGACACCTCGAGCGCCCCGACCGGGGACGACCCGTTCGCGACGACGATCTGCGCGCGCGCGTCCTCCCCGGAGCCCTGTACGGCGCCGGGGTGCAGCGTGACGTCGCCGTCCGAGCCGAGGACCGCCCGGAGCAGGTCGTCGGGCTCGGTGAACGGTGCGAACGTCCGGAGTGCCGACGACCCGGCGGGCACGCACACCCGGCCCTTCGTCGCACCGTCGAGCCCGGTCCGCTCGGCGAACGCCGCGTTGCCGCGCACGTACACGTCGTCGCCCGTCCGCCGCGCGTCGAGCGTGACCCCACCGACGCTGAGCTGCAGCGACGAGTCGTCGGGCACGCCGCGGTAGGTGAAGCGCACGGTCCGCCCCGGCACGGTGTCCCCGGATCCCTGGCGCGCGTCCGGATCCGGGACGAGCTCGGTCACGGTGCCGGTCGCCACGACGGCCTCCGACCGCACGGCGCGCAGGACGTCACGCAGCGCGGTGGCCCCGTCGACCGTCTCGATGCCGTTGCGGCTGCCGTCGACCGGGGCCTGACCGCCGAAGCCGGTCGCGGTCGGGGTCACGGCGACGTCCGCCGGGTCCGTCCCGGTGCACCCGGCCAGGGTGAGGACCGTGGCGACCGCGGCAGCGACCACGACAGCACCGCGTCCCCGCCCGACGAACCGCCCGCGACCCACCGGACCGCCGCGCCGGCGTCGTGGGTCAGCCCGCATCGCCCAGGCAGACCTGTCCGGCACCCTGCGACGCGCGGGTCCCGGCGTCGGTCGGGACGGCCTTGCCCTGGTTCGCCGCCGTCGCGCGGACGACGAAGCACGAGTCGGCGTCGTACAGGCCGCCCGCGGTGGGCAGCCAGAGCTCGGTGCCGCGCGCCTGCCCGGTGACGTCGACGGGTCGCGTCCCCGGCTCCACGACGTACACCGACCACGCCACGTCCGGCCCGCCCCACGACACGTGCACGTTGCCCGACCCGGACTCGATCGCGAGGTCGCGCACCTTCGGCGGCCCCTCGGCCGTCACCGCGTGGACGATCATGACGACCGCGACCGCGACGGCGACGACGGCGAGCGCCGCGGAGACGATGAACGCCGGGTGCTTCCAGAGCGGCCGCCGGGTCGTCTCGGTCTGCTCGAGCTCGGGCAGGAGCCCGATGTCGGAGCCCATCGACCGCTTCGGGCCGGGAGCGGGGACGCCCCACTGCTCGTAGAGGGCGGGCTGCCCCGGGTCCCAGCCGAGTCGCGCACCCGAGGCGCGCTCCCGGCGGTGCTCCGGCGAGGGCGCGGACGGCACGGGCGGGATGACGGGGACGCCCGGGACGCCGGGACGCGACGACGTCGTGCTCATGCGGCGATCCTCCCCGTGGACGGTGCGCCGCCTATCATAAGGGCGTGTTCCGGGGGCAGCAGGAAGCAGGCGGTCGGGCGCGACCCCGCGCGGTGGTCGGCTCGGTCCTGCTCGTCGCGCTCGCGCTCGTGGTCCCGCAGGCACTGCCGGGAGGCCCGGCCTCCCCCGCCGTCGCGGCTCCCGCCCCACAGGTGGCCGGACCCGTCCAACGCGCAACGGCGCAGGGCGGGTCGGCGCAGGGCGGATCGGGCTCCGACCCGGTGCGGATCGCGGTCCCGTACACCGGCGACGCCGAGGTGCCGCTCGGCGACGGCTGGTCGGTCGCCGACTGCGGCCGTGTCAACGTCCCGACCGGCATCGCCGCGACGTGCTCGACGGACTCGCTCAGCCTCACCTCCAAGGGCTACCGTCCCGACTTCGGCACCGTCACGATGACCGTGCCGGAGCGGAACGGCTCGCTCGCCCTCGACGTCACCCACCTGGTGTCCCTCGAGCCCCCGACGCCGCCCACCCTGGTGGAGCAGACGTACGACCACCCGTTCGAACAGGGCACCACCGCGACCGTGCCGTACAGCGACCTCGGGATCCGGTGCGACGGCTGCGCAGCCGGCCCACGGATGCAGGTCGTGTCCGCGAAGCCGGCCGGGGTCGTCGCCACCGTGACCAGCACGGGCCTCGTCGTCCGACCGCCGGCGGCGTGGACCGGCACCGCGGCCGTCCGGCTCCGCGCGACCGACGACCAGGGCGGCGCCGGTTCCGCGACCGTGCGGCTCGTCTTCGTCGAGGCCGGGTCGAGCGACCTCGACGCGCAGGACACCGTCCGACGGCTCGGCCGGGACGGCACGCTCCGCATCGACCTGGCGGAGCTGGCGACCGCGAGGACGGGCCGGGTCCGGTTCTCCGACTGCGGGTCGGCGGTCGCCGGCACCGTCGTGTGCACGGACGCCGGGGTCGCGACCTACCGCCCCTCGGGCACGATGAGCCGCGCCGACCAGTTCTCGTTCCACGTCCGCACCGACTCGGGCGACCAGGCCACCGGCACCGTGACGATCCTGCCCCGCACGGGGAGCCGCACGGCGGCGACCGCGACCGGCACCCTGCCACCCGGGCAGGGCGGTCGGAGCGACGAGCGCGAGACGACCGCGACCGGCGTGCGGTACCCGGCCACGGGCCTCCAGACCGGTCTCGGCACGCGCAGTGCCCGCAGCGTCGTCGCGCCCCTGCCCGCCGAGGACGACTCCGCCGACCGGGCGCAGTCCGGCCTGCTCACCCCGCTCCTGACCGACCTCGACCGCATCACGGAAGGCAGCCGATGACGCTCCGCCTCAGCCTGCAGGACCCGGCGCACCCCGCTGCCGACGCGACCTTCGTCGTGGACGCGACCGACGTGACGAGCGTCGGCGAGGTGGCCGCCGGGCTCGGGGTCGACCCGGCGACGATCGCCCCCGGGACCGGGCCGAGTGCGTCCCTGGCCGAGGCGGGCATCCTCAACGGATCGACGCTGCCCGTGCGCGCGCCGAGCGAACTGCCGCCGGGGCGCCCGCGACTCGAGGTCGTCGGCGGGCCGTTCGCGGGCGAGACCGTGCCGCTGCCGCTCGAGGGCCCGCTGCGCATCGGCAGCTCGGGCGACACCGAACTCTGCGTCGCCGACCCGTTCCTCCGGCCCCACCACGCCACGATCTCGCTCGACCAGGGCGCTCCGGCCGCCACGCCGACGGGGGTCGGTCCCGTCGGTGCGGGGCCGCTCCGGGCCGTCCTCACCGTCATCGACGAGGCGCCCGGCGTGGTCGTCAACGGGCGCGACGTCGTCGGCAGCACGGAGATCGTCCCCGCCGACGTCGTGCAGGTCGGCAGCTCGGTGTTCCGCATCGGCATCGAGCCCTTCGCGGACGCGGACCTCGCGCCGGACGAGGTCGGGATGCGCGGCTTCAACCGGACGTCGCGGATCATGCCGCCCGCCGTCCCGCCGACCGTGGTGCTGCCGGGCGACCAGCCCGACGACGTCGACAAGACCCCGATGCCGTGGCTGTCGGCCGTGATCCCGGTCGTCCTCGGCGTGACCATGGCGATCGTCTTCGCGCGGCCGATCATGCTCATGATGGCCGCGGCGTCGCCGGTCATGGTCGTCGGGACCTTCCTCACCCAGCGGTCGCGCGCCAAGAAGAAGGGCATCAAGACGTTCGAGGAGTGGCGGCAGGACATCGCCGACACCCGCGTCCGGATCGCCGCGCTCGTGAAGGAGCAGCGGCTCGACTCCTGGTACCGCAGCGTCGACCCCGTGGTGGTGCGCGACATCGCCACCCGCCCGCTCGCCCGGCTGTGGGAGCGGCGGAAGCGCGACGCGGACGCCCTGCACGTGCGGGTCGGCGTCGCCGAGGTGCCGCTCGCCGCGAACTTCCAAGGCGGCTCGTCGAAGCACACCGGCGCCCACCACGTCGGCGTAGCGCCGGCGCCCGTCTCGGTCGACCTGGGCGCGGGCGTCGTCGGGATCGCCGGACCGCCCGACGTCGCCCGTGCGCTCGTCCGGTCGATGCTCGCGGCCGTCGGGACGCTGCGGTCGCCGCGCGACACCGGCATCGTGGTGGTCTGCGGCGACGACGCGGCGCCGGAGTGGGCGTGGACGCAGTGGCTGCCGCAGGTACAGCAGGCCGACGACGGTGCGCTCGCCCGCATCGGCAACACCGACGACTCGCGCCGGGAGCGCGTCCGCGACCTCGCGGCGCTCGTGCAGGTGCGCTCGCGGGCCGGGTCCGCCGTCAGTGCTGGCGACTTCGACACCGACGTCGTCGTGGTCGTCGACGGCGCCCGGGAGTACCGCACGCTGCCGGGGATGGTGCAGGTCCTCGAGCAGGGCGCCCGCGTCGGCGTGCACGTGATCGCGCTCGACACCGACCGCGCCCGGCTGCCCGAGGAGTCCCGGACGGTGCTCGCGGTCGACCCCGACGACCGGTCGCTCGCCCGGCTCGAGTCCGACGCCGCGTACCACCCGTCCGTCCTGCTCGACGGCCTGTCCGTGCCGACCGCCGAGCGCATCGCCCGCAGCCTGTGCTCGATCCGCCACGTCTCGGGCGTCGGCGACGAGGGCATGCTGCCGACGAGCGTCCGGTACGTCGACCTCCTCGGCGTCGACCTGGAGGACCCCACGCCGATCGTCGCCCGGTGGCAGCGCTCCCCGCGTCGCACGCACGTCGTCGTGGGGGCGAGCGCGGACGGCGAGTACGCCCTCGACATCGCCGCCGACGGCCCGCACGCCCTCGTCGCGGGCACCACGGGCTCCGGCAAGTCCGAGTTCCTGCAGGCGCTCGTGGTGTCGCTCGCGATGGCGAACCGACCGGACGCCCTCAACTTCGTGCTCGTCGACTACAAGGGCGCCTCGGCGTTCGCGGACTGCTCGCGCCTGCCGCACACGGTCGGCATGGTCACGAACCTCGACGCCCGCGAGACCGAGCGGGCCCTGACCTCGCTCGACGCCGAGCTGAAGCGCCGGGAGACCGCGCTCCGGATCCCCGAGTTGAACGTGAAGGACGTCGACGCCGCCTGGGCGAAGGACCCCGACGTCGCGGCGCGGAACGGCCTCGCGCGGCTCATGATCGTCATCGACGAGTTCGCCGAGCTGAAGACCGAGCATCCGGACTTCATCGACGGCCTCGTCCGGATCGCCCGGGTCGGCCGCTCCCTCGGCGTGCACCTCGTCCTCGCCACCCAGCGACCGAGCGGTGTGATCACGCCGGAGATGCAGTCGAACATCAACCTCCGGGTCGCGCTCCGCGTCACCGACCGCGCCGACTCGACCGACGTCCTCGGCTCCCCCGAGGCCGCGCTCATCAGCCGGTCCACGCCCGGCCGCGGGTTCGTCCGGGCCGGGCTCGGGGCGCTGCCGAGTGGCTTCCAGACCGCGCGCGTCGCCGGCATCAGGCAGGGCGTGCAGCGGGTCCAGCGGCAGCTGCCGAAGGTCGCGGCCGTCGACTGGGAGGGCCTGGCCTACCCGCCGCGGTTCCCCGTGAAGCGGCACGCGGCGGCGCCGGTCGACCACGACGACACCGACCTGCGTGCGCTCGTGGACGTCGTCACGCGCGCGACCGAGGCGATGGGCATCCCGAAGAACGCGTCGCCGTGGCTCATGCCGCTGCCCGCCCTGCTGCCGCTCGCCCAGGTCGCCGGCGGGACCGGTGCGCCGACGAGGCTCACGCTCGGCATCGAGGACGTCCCCGGCCAGCAGACGCAGCGACCGCTCGTGTGGGACCTCGAGGCCGGCACGCACCTGCTGTTCCTCGGTGCGGCGCTCTCGGGGCGCACCACCGCGCTCCGGACCGTGCTCGCGCAGGCGGTCGAACGGATGAGCCCGTCGGACCTGCACCTCTACGTCATCGACCACGGCAACGGCGGCCTCCTCCCGCTCGCGCAGGCACCGCACACCGGCGCGGTCGTCACCCCGCTCGAGCCGTCCCGCCTCCCGCGGCTCATGGACCGCCTGGTCGCCGAACTCGCCCGACGCCAGTCCGTGCTGTCCCAGGCGGCCGTCGGCACCATCGTCGAGCAGCGTCGCGCCGCGGCGTCCGACGCCGAGCGCCTGCCGTACATCGTCGTCGGGGTCGACGGCTGGGACCGGGCGACGAGCTCGATGCAGCCGGAGGACCTCCTGCCGATCCGCGACCAGGTGACCCGGGTCCTGCGCGAGGGTCCGGCCGCCGGCATCCGCGTGGCCGTCACCGGCGACCGGACCGTGTCCGCCGACAAGATCGCGGGCTTCATCAGCGAGCAGTACGTGCTGCCGATGCGCGACACGAACGACTACCGGGGTGCGGGGGTGATGGTGCGCGAACTGCCCGAGAGCGTCCCCGCCGGCCGGGTGTTCTTCGGACCCACCGTCCGGGAGGCGCAGCTCGCCGTCCTCGGGCAGGACGCGTCCGCCGAGGCGCAGGCCGCCGCGCTCCGGGGCACGGTCGAGGCAGCACGGGTCCGGTGGATCGACCAGGCCGACGGCGCCGGGACCGCGGACGACCGCGTGCCCACCGGTCCCCGTCCGTTCCGGGTCGACGCACTGCCCGCCCGCATCTCGCTCGCCGCGTCGCAGGACCTCCCGGTCGCGCCCCGCTCGAACGCCGACGGTCCGACGATCGGCGTCGGCGGCGACGAACTCGCCCGGATCACCCTCGACTGGCCGGCGGCCGGCGGGTTCCAGGTCGTCGGCGAGCGCGGCACCGGCCGGTCGACGACGCTCACCGCGATCGCGCACCAGCTCGTCTGGACCGGCAGCCCAGTGATCGCCGTCGCCACGAAGGACTCGGTGTTCACGGCCTGGGCACGCGAGGTCGGCGTCCCGCTCCTCACCGACCCGATGGGGTTCATGGACCTCGCCCCGGCGCTCGGCCGGTACGACGACCCCGCCGTCCCCGTCACGGTGCTCGTCGACGACGCGGAGCTCGTGTCGAACACCCCGCTCGAGAACTCGCTGATGGGCGAGAAGGCCCGGTTCGTGTTCGTCGTCGCGACCAACCCGGACGCCGCCGCGAAGACGTTCTCCGGCCCGTACGGCGAGGTCCGACGCACCGCGGAGGGCCTGTTGCTCTCCCCGACCAGCGCCCTGATGGGCACGCAGCTGTTCGGGCAGAAGCTGCCGAAGTGGATGGTCGGGCGCCAGCCCGCCGGCGGGGGCGCACTGCACCGCCGCGGCGAGTGGACGCAGGTGCAGGTGCCCGACCCGGCCGCCTGACGGACGGTGGCCGGGAGCCCGCGGTGATCCGGGCCTCCCGGGCCACGTAGGGTGGTCCGCATGGCTGCACGCTGCTCGTACTGCGGGGCCGAGCTGCGCCCGAACAGCATGTTCTGCCTCGCCTGCGGCCAGCTCGCCACGGGTGGTCGGCGCTCGACGCCGGTCGCCGTCGGCGACACGGCGGACGTCCTGCCGCAGCCCTCCGCGTCGGTCCCGCCACCGCCCGCCCGTCCCGGACCCGCTCCCGACACCGGCCGGGAGGCACGACGCGCGCCCGCCGCGCCGGCACCGTCCGGCGCCCTCCCGCAGCTGGTCTTCACCACCGGGCAGACGCTCCTCGTCGAGGAGGGCACGGTCCTGGTCGGCCGTCGTCCCGCCGACATCGCGGCCCGCGAGGGTGCCCGTGCGTTCACGGTCGACGACCCGGACCGGTCGATGTCGCGCGTGCACGCCGCGCTGCAGTTCGGTCCCGGAGGGCTGCGCATCGTGGACCGGGGGTCCGGCAACGGCACCGTGCTCCGTCGTGGCGACCGGGAGGACCGGTGCCCGGAGGGGCTCGCCGTCGAGCTCGTGCCGGGGGACGAGCTGTGGTTCGGGTCGGTGGGGGCGCGGGTGCGGTGACGGGGTCGGTGGGATCGTGACGCTGGACGACGCGGCGCGGGAGAGCTGGCGGACCTTCTTCGCGCAGGACGGACGCTTCGAGGTCCGGTACGACGCCGACCGCTTCCGTCGCATCGCGGCGGGGAACCTCCGCGACGGTGTGCTGCTGCTGGTCGTCGTCACGGCTGTCCTCGTCGCCGCCGTCGCCTGGGGCCGCACCGGACCGATCGTCCTCGCTGCGCTGCTCTTCGTCGTCGGTGCGATCCTCGGGGTCGTGCTCCTCCGGCGTCGCCTCGCCCTGCTCCGTCCCGCGGGGGGCCGGCCGGGGCTGCTGCTCGGCGTGTCCAACGTCGGGCTCCACACCCCGCTCGTGCCGCTCATCGAGTGGTCGGAGGTCCGTGCGGTGTTCGCGGTGGACGAGTCGGCGCGGATTGCTCGGCGTCCGGCACGGCCGGGTCCGGCGGGGACGGCTGCACGGTGGGCTGCCGGGAACGGCGGGGCCACGCGCCACCTGTGGTTCCTGCTCGAGGATGCTCCCGCGCTGCGCTCGCGCGTCGTCGATCGGCGCTGGGTGCGAGGCTTCGACACCTTCCCGAACGTGAACGGTCCCGCGTTCGCGCAGTACGTCCTGGACCTCGACACGGTCCTCTCGCCTCAGGACACGGACCGGATCACGGCAGCGGTCCTCGTGCAGGCACAGGCCCGCGGTATCCACGCGGTCGAGTCGGTGGGCGCATCCGACTTCGCGGAGTACGCGAGCCTGCTCAGCGGCGTGGCCGTCGACGGGGTCGTGCCGGACCGGCCGACGAGCACCACCGGCAACCCGTTCGCGTCCTGACCGGCTCCGCTCGTCGTCCTCCCCCGCATGTAGGCTGCTGCGCGGATTCCGACGACGAGGGGCTGCGATCCGATGAACGCGAACGAGCCGATGGACCCGGGCGTGCCGAACAGCGGGGCGCCGACCGGGCTCGACCCGGTGACCGTGAAGCCCGACCCGGCGCGCTGGGCGTCCGTGGTCCGGCGTGAGCGACTGACCCTGATCGGCACCGTGGTCGTCGTCGTCGCGCTCGAGGTCATCACGAGCCTGCTCGGGCGTCTCGGGCCGATCATCATCGCGCACGGCGTCACGATCGTCGCCGCCTTCTACTTCTTCGCCGTCCTGCGGTTCCGTCGCAACCGACTGGCGCAGACGCTGGGCGACCCGGACCGCGGCATCACCGTCTCCGACGCCGGGGTCGACGTCCCGCTGCTCGGGCTCGTGCGCTGGGACGAGATCCCCGCCGTGTACACCGTGTACGACCAGGCACGTGCCGACCGGTACGCGCGGTCCGGTGGGATCAAGGGCTTCGCCGAGCGGTGGACGCAGGCGGTCGGGTCGGCGAACCACTACCTCACAGTCGCGCTCCAGGACGGCCCGGCGATGCGGCAGCGGGCGCGGCCGCAGCAGTTCCGTCGCTGGGTGAAGCTCTGGGCGCGGAGCGGTGCGCCGGACTTCGGCGCGATCCAGATCATCGGCGACGTCTACTACTCGGACGCCGACGCAGAGCGGCTGGACCGGGCGCTGCGGGCGCACGCCACACGGCGCGGGCTGCCGAACTCGCGGTCGGCGACCATGCTCGACCAGGGCGAGTTCTTCCGGACGAACTCGGGGATCGCGGTCTTCGACGGCAAGACGGGGGTGTGAGGTGACCGACGTCAACGCCGCCGAGCTCTGCAGCCGCTACCGCGGCCCCGTGATGGAGGTCCTCACCGGCGCCGTCGGTGCCCAGGGTGCGGACGGGTTCCGGCCGGTCAGCGCCGCGGTCGAACGACTCCGGGCGATCACCGAGGACGCGCGGGCGCTCGCACTCGACGAGGGTCTCGCGCGCTGGGTGGCGGTGGCACCGGTGTTCTTCGCCGAGGTCGACCGAGCGCTCGACGCGCAGGACGCCCGAGCGCTCTGGACCGCGGTCACGCACCCCGAGCACGGCGTCGACCTCCTCGGTCGGGCATGCGTCGGACAACCGGGTTGGTGACGAATACTTTCGTTGCAGGGTGCAGCATCGGTTATGCTGCTCCGGTCGGCCCCCGGACGGGGGTGGGCACTCATCGGGGGGTAGGTCGATGATCGACCCCAGGGACACGTGTGTTTCTTGGAGGGAACCATGGCGGACATCCGCGTCACTTCGGAGTCGCTCTCGGGCGTCTCGAACCAGCTGCAGTCCGGCTCGCAGTCCATCGAGTCGCAGCTGCAGAACCTCAAGTCGCTCGTCGACGGCCTCGTCGGTGGCGACTGGTCGGGCGCCGCGTCGTCGTCCTTCCAGGACCTCTACCAGCAGTGGGACCAGTCGGCCGTGCAGCTGAAGGAGTCGCTGGCCGGCATCAGCCAGCTGCTCTCGCGCGCAGCGCTGTCGTACGAGGAGTCGGAGAACTCGATCTCGGGCACGTTCCGCTGATCCGGCCCGGGCAGTCCCACCGCGGACTGCCCGGTCCCATCCGCTCCAGCCGCTGACCGGCCCACCACCGGTCGCACGACGGCCGATCCACGGGGGAGACCATGGCGCAGTACCGAGTCCGCACCGAGACGCTCGGACAGGTGGCACAGACCTTGCAGTCCGTCGTCACGACGTTCGAGTCGCAGGTGGGGTCGACGAACTCGCACGTGCAGAGCGTCGTCGACGTGCTCTGGAAGGGCGAGGACGCCGCGACCTTCCAGAAGTCGTGGACCGACTTCCAGGCCGGTTCCGCGGCGCTCGCGGCGACGCTCCGCGACCTCGCCGAACGACTCCGTCAAGCGGGTGTCTCCTACGAGCTCAACGAGACCGGACTCTCGGGCAACTTCCTCGAGAACAAGCAGGTCGTCCCGGTGCGCCGCATCGAGGGGACCGAGGGCGCCACGACTTCTCCCACACCCCAGAGCGGTGGAAACGTCGTCGGCGCCGGCGTGGTGACGGGCGGGAACGGCGATGCCGACGAGACCCGCCGGACCCGACGGGTCGTCGCCATGGACGCGACCGCAACCCTGGAGACGGGTGCCGGCGATGAGTGAGCAGCAGGCCGACATCGCCACCCTCACCCAGCTGGTGCAGTCCATGACCCAGCTGCACGAGTACTGCCTCCTGCTCCAGCAGGGTGCGCAGTCCTTCGCGGCCGTGCTCCCGGCCGAGTGGCAGGGCGCGGCGATGGCGTCGTTCCAGGCCACCTTCCAGCAGTGGTCGGCGCAGGCGACGACGCTCGCCGAGGCAGCCGACGGCCTGACCAAGCACTCGCAGCTCGTGCTCCAGGCGTACCAGCAGACCATCGACGCGCTCAACACGGCTTGGACCGACTTCAGCGCGCAGCTCGCATGACCCGCGGCGACGGACGAGGGGACCCCACCGCATGAGTGACGTACGGCTCGACGCCTTCGGCATCGCCCGCGACGGCAACGACATGGCGACCGCCTCGCACGACCTCGCGACGGCGTGGACATCGCTCCAGAGCGTGCTCTCCGGGTCAGGCGGGATGGCCGGTCCGGACGAGGCGTCGAAGGAGTGGATCGACTCCTACGACAGCATCGCGAAGCAGGCCGGCGAGGCGAGCGAGGGCGTCGCCACGGCACTCGCAGCGTTCGACTCGATCATGGGCGCGACCGGCCAGGCCTACAAGCGTGCCGAGCTCGCCGGTGCCCTGCAGGACAGCGACGGTGGCATCTCCGTTCCGACGCACGAGGTCAGCCTCGACACCTCCGTCCCGACCGCGATGGGCGAGGGGTGGCCCGGCGCGCTCGGCGAGTTCCAGGGCTGGGTCGAGGAGGCCCTCGCCTCGATGGGTCTCCACCTCCCGCTCGCCGACACCGCCAAGATGGGCACGGCCGTCAGCGCCTGGCGGGCCTACGACGACCAGCTCCAGTCGATCACGAGCAGCGTCGCCGCATCGCTCGCCGTCGCGAGTTCCTCGGACATCCCGCAGTGGGCGTCGATGTCCTCCGCACGCTCGTCCGTCGTGACGACGCTCGGCCAGATGTCCACCGCGGCCGGTGCCGCCGTGGAGGCGCTCGACGCGCTCATCGACCAGACCGTGACAGCGCGCAACGAGATCATGGACATCGTCAAGGAGCTCGCCATCGCGGTGGGTGTCGAGGTCGGTGTCAGCGTCGCGCTGAGCTTCTTCACCTTCGGCGCCTCCGCGATCGTCGGTGCCGCCGCCACGTCGGCGACGGTGATGCGCTTCGTCGTCCGCATCGCCGAGGTCATCCAGCGGCTCATCTCGCTGTCGCGCATCCCCCGCGAGGCCATCGAGAACGGTGTCCGGCTGTTCCAGGCGGTCGGACGCGGCTCGAAGTTCGCGCGCATCGCCGGCGAGACGTTCAAGGGCATGGCGACCGGTGTGGTGTCGCAGGGCTTCAGCAACATCCTCGTCGAGGGCAAGTCGTTCTCCGAGGGCTGGCAGGGCGCGCTGCTCGGCGGTGCCGTCGGTGGCACCATCGGTGGCGGGCTGGGGCTCGTCGGCCGGACCGGACGCGAAGCCGCGGCGACACGTTCGACGTTCACGCACGTCGCGGTCTCGACCGGACGCGGTGCCGTGACGGGCGCGGCCTCCGGCGTCGGCGGTGACTACGTGACCGCGAAGGTCAACGGTCAGGACTTCAACGTCATCCAGTCCCTCGTGTTCGGCACCGTCGGTGGTGCGGCGTTCGACGGAGGCCACGGTGCCGTCGAGGCGCACCACGCACACGCCGGCGGTGGGTCGACCGGGACCGACCTGGACCTCGCGAGCGGTGCCGCTTCCGAGCACGGTCCGGCGGATCTCGGTGTCGACACGGACATGCACGCCGGTGACGCGGGGGCGAGTGCAGCGGACACCGCGTCCGCCACCCAGGTCGACGTCGTCACCCGACCGAGCACGCACGCAGCCGCTGCCGGTGACACCGCTCCGACGCCGCACAGCAGTGCGGCCGGGGGCACGGCTCCGACCGCACACGCCGACGCGCCCGTGGTCAGCGGGACCGGGACGCACAGCTCGACGACGACGCACGCAGGAGAACGGCCGACTGTCGACGGGTCGCAGACGCCCGTGGTGACGGGCTCTGCGCACGCAGGGGGCACGACGACGCACGCGGGCGGCGAGGACGTCGTGACGCACGTCGAGCACGCGGAGGCGGGGGCGCAGGACGGCGGCGGTGCGCACGGCGACGCTCCGGCGCACACCGATGCTCCGGCGCACACCGATGGCACGGCCCACACCGATGCCGCTGCGCATGCGGACGCCCCGACGATGCATGCCGACGCCTCGGCGGCCCACGGCAGCGCTCACGCGGATGACGCTCATCCCGAGGCCGCACTGCACACCGATACTCCGGCGCCGCACGGGGAGGCGCCTGCGCCGCAAACCGAGGGGTCGTTCCGCTCCGGCGCCCCGGCGCTCGCGGACGCACCGTCGACGCACGCCAACGCTCCGATGCACGATGAAGCCAACTTCACCGAGCGCACCGGCTCCGATGATGTGCAGGACCACGGGGGTACTCGACGTGACGAGGGGATCTCGGAGTCGTCGCACTCGTCCGTGCCGTCGCACGGAGCGACGACCGTGCGCTCTGATCTCGACCACGTCCAGGCTCCGACCCCCACCGACATCCACGCCGCCGAGCCGCGTACGGCGGCCGCCGACGGCGCCGCGGAACCTCGCAGCGCAGCGACGACCGAGACCACGATCGCCTCGACCGCCGTCCACGGCGATGGTGACGGCGCACCGGCACCGCACGTCGATGAGCACGCCGCCACGGCGGGGACAGCTGCGGTGACCGCAGTTGCGGCGCACCCGGGTTCGTTCCACACTGACCTGCGTCCGACAGCGCCCGGCGATGCGCCGGGCGCCGGTTCGAGCGCTGGAACGCCGCACGACGCCGGCTCTCCGACAGGGACGACCTCGACGGCCGCGAGCAGTGCTCCCGGTCCGAACTACCCCGAAGCGCGAGTCGTCGCGGAGAGCGACGCGTACCGGGCTCGACTCGACGCACAGATCGCCGCCGAAGGGCTCTCTCCGCGGGAGTTCCGACACCTCGTCAGTCAGCACATCACCGACCTCACGAGCGGTGACATCGAACGCATCAACAGGATCCGGGATGCCGTCGGCACTCCGACCACCGATTCGGTGCTCCAGAAGCTGATCCCGAAGGGCGTCGCGGACGACATCATCCGTCAGACCGGATCGGGAGACCCGGATGACTGGCTCGACGTCGCGAACAAGGGATTGTCGGGCTTCATGGCCGAACTCGGTCAGGCTTCGAGGGCCGGTACCGGCCAGCCCGCGACTCCGCGGTCGCTGTTCCGCATGTTCGGGCTCGGCTACAGCCACACCGACTTCGACGGCACCGGTCGATCCCCGATGTACGCGGTCCGGTTCGAGACGACGAGCACTGCCGGAGTGCTCCGGAAGGACATGGTCTTCCAGGACGCAGGAACCTGGTTCCAGCAAGCTGATGCGAACGCCCTGAGCGGCATCGACCGACACGCTTGGGACCAGGCCACTCCCGACCAGCGGGAGGCGCTCTACCGAGGCGCGATGCAGACGAAGCAGTACGGGAAGTACGACCTCCGCGATGTGGAGAGCGCGTTCGACCGCGCGAACCCGTTCCGGGGGAACGGTTGGGCCGGGCACTCCGGCTCGTACGCGCCGGAGGCGCTCGGACGCGACCTCACCATCCGTGACGGTGCAGAGATCTGGCGGTACATGCCGAACGGGGCCCAGGAAGTCGTGGCTCGGTACGACCTCGCGACGTCGAGATGGAAGGTGCTCCCCTGACCGTTCAGCTCGAGAACACGATCGATCAGCAATCGACGGTCCGACGCCCGTACTCGGCCTCGAACGAGCGGCTGCTCCAAGGAGAGATTGCTGGAGCGCTGGCGTCGAGACGTCCGCCGGCGCTGGTCCAACGTGACGTGGAAGCCTGGTGGCACGGTCTCCAGGTTTCGGTCCGAGTAGTCGACGGCCGCCTCGCCATCAGCGGATCCGGAGATCCTGGTCGGTTGCGGGCGCTCGGAGTGGTCCCCTCGGATGAACGCTCCGGCGTGTTCCAGCACCAGATCGGCGACCTGACTGAGCTCAGAGGCCTCAGAATCACTGAGTCCCGATCGGACTGGGATGCCTCGCAGAGTGCGTTCGGACCGGTCACGTACGACGGCGTGCAGCTTGCCGATCTCGATCCCCACCCTTCGATGACCGTCGCCTCACAGGTGCTCTGGACCGCACGCGACGGTGAGGAAGTCGAGGGTCCGATCGAATGGCGACGAGGTCTCGGGTACCTGCTGGACGAGCCCGTTGACGTCCTGTGGTCGCAGGGCGATGACTGCTGGGTGACCGTAGCAGACACATCGCCTCTCGCTGGTCGCGGTCGACGCATCATCGACGCGCCGTTCAGCGCGTTCTACCGGGGTCGGACTGCCTTCTGGGTGGCGCGATCGGACCTCGGGCAGATCGCTCCGTACAGGATGACGATCACGCAGGATGGACCGATCGAGGTCCTTCGGGGACAGTATGCGCGCGTGAACGGACGATGGCGACCCGTCGACGGCTCGAACGCCGCGGTCCTCGGTGACGATCGGGTCCCACTCTTCATCCAGACGGTGTCCCCGCTGCCGGAGAGCGCCGGAGATCAGTTCGTCTGGGCGTTGCGATCGCCGCGGAGCGAGGACGAACTCGTCGGATCCCGCGTCGCCCGGTCGACGGTGTCAGTGGAGGAGCGGGACGTCGAGATCGCCGAGCCGTACTCCGCATGGAACGGTTCTGACGTCTTCCGGGTCTTCTCTGACGGCAGGCTCGGCGCCACAGCGGATGACGGATTCGACCGCGGCATCGTCGAGCGCGCCGGTCGGCAACTCGCGCTCGTGCGCGCCTTCGAAGCCGGACTGATCCGCACCGTTCTCGGCGAGTAGCTCGCAGCCCCATCGTGACGAAGCGGGAAGGCATGCTGTGGCAGGCGACCCGAACCAGGTTGTGGGCTCCACCAGCACGACGGCGCGGCTTGGTGAAGAGACGTGTTCGACCGTATGAAGCCATTGGAGACCGTCCGGCGATGGTTGCAGGACGGAACGATCGACGAGCGCGACTGGGCTTCGATGTCGGGCGCTGATCGGCACCAGCGACTCCGGGACCTCGCGGAAGCGCTTCCTGACCGGACCCCCGCTCAGGAGGACTTCCGCAACAAGATGCTCGGGGCCCTGCAGTGCAACTCCGCGCAGTCCTTCAACCACTTCGACCCGTTCCGTGGGAACGGCTGGGCTGGTCACTACGAGCACTACACTCCGGAGGTCGAGCTTCGACACAATCTGCCGCTTTCGGAAGGAGCCGAGCTCTGGCGCTACGAGCCGGACGGTAGGCAAACGCTCCTGGCGAAATGGGACGGATCTCGTTGGCTGACCTGAATGCAGTGCTCGGATCAGCAGCAGCTGCGTGGCGAGGGGATGAGCTCCTCGCCGCGGGTCGCCTGGGACGCCTCGCCCCGAACGACGACCACCTGATCGTCCGCGACCGCGTACCCGTCCGGGTCGCGCGGGCTGGTACCCGGATCGTGGACCGCCGGACGACCGCCTGGTGGAACGGGTTCCACGTCGTCGTCGACAACGACGCCGCGACAGGATCATTGACAGTCTCCGGATCGGTGTCCGCAGACGGGCCGTCGCTCCCGTCGACCGCGATCGCTGAGCGCGGCCGTTTCATCGCGTACGACGTCGCTTCGGAAGACCTCCGCAGCGTCCGGTCGTTCACGGACACGCTGCGGTTCGATCAGGGCGAGACCACGTCGCTCGGCCCATTCGCGGCCGCCCAGCCGCTCCGTGGCTTCGACCCGGTGCTGATCGACGGGTCCGAAACGGCCGGAGCCGCACTCGTCGATGTGGACGGTCGTCCGGTGGCTGACGACGCAGACCTGGTCTGGCGACGTCAGCTCGGCGAGTACCACGAGGGTGATGCGGAACGCCTCCGTGATGATCGCGCAGCCGTCCTGACAGCGACTCTCGAGGAGGACGCTGCTGAGGGCACGCAGCCCACCGCCGGGGAACTCTGGATCGGCGAAGATCTCAGCGTCGGATGGCTGGACCGCGCGGGCTTCATCCGGATCGCCGACATCGAGCGACGATGGGATCGCATGGACGGGCCGCGTAGCGTGCTCGCGGGCACGTACGTCGAGACCGGGTCTGGCTGGTTCCGCGCAGAGAAGGCGGGCGCGGTGACGGTCCTCCAGACCTGGAGTCTCACCGCGATCGATCCGAGCTGGGAGATCCGCGGGCCTTTCGCCGAACGACGGATCGTGCCAGGCGAGGTCACGCGGGAGGTGTTCGTCCGCACCGAAGCGAGGGTCTGCGGCATCCCCGTCGAGATCCGTCGCCCGTGGAACTGCTACGCGAGCGAAGCCGTCGAGGTCTATGCCTCCGACGGCAGCGAACGAACGGTCACCGCGTCGGACGGCGCGGTCGTCCGCTTCCGAGCCCGGCGTGACGGGATGACCGCCTTCGTCCGCCCGATCGACCTCACCGACCTCTCAACCGAGTTCATCGATGGACGGAACGAACGTTCCTGACCCCCGTCACCATCAGCGGATCCGGAGATCCTGATCGGTCGCGCGCGGACGGCTTGGTCCCCTCAGACGAACGCTCCGGCATGTCCCAACACGAAGTCGACGACCTGACAGAGCTCAGCGATCTGCAGGTCGTGGAGTCGTGCTCCGAACGGGAAGCGCCGTAGGACGCGTACGGACTGGTGCTGGCGGATGGCTGCAACTCGCCACGGCGGACGATGGATTCGACCGCAGCGCCCCGAGGCACCGGACGACAGATGGCGTCGGCGCGCAACTTCGAGGTCGGAGCGATCCGGACCCTCTTCGGTCACGAGCACCTAGCCTAGGAGCGGTACGACACGACGACGAGGGGACCCGACCGTGACTGGCACGATCATGCAGAAGGCGATCACGCCGCAGGTGAGCGACGCGTTCTTCAACGGACAGCTCGAGCGCTTCGGCGGGTACGTCATCCCGATGGCCGCCACGAGTGGACTCGAACGGATCGAGGACTTGATCGCGGTGCACGGGCTCGGGTTCCCCGGCAGTCCCTTCGCGCCGGACATGCCGCACCTCGACGTCGTCCGGTTCGAGGCGACGCCGGAACTCTTCGTCCGTCCGGCCATCGGTGGCTCGGACGCACGCACCGCCGAAGCGCTCGGGGCCATGTGGGTCGACCGCGAGCCGTTCACCGGCACCGGCTTCGTCCCCAACGACCTGGACCGCATCGTCGAACTCAACTGGATGCCGTCGCACCGCGTCCCGTTCGGTGCTGAGATCTGGCGCTACACCGGGGACGGACAGGAGACGTGGGTGGCCCGGTACGCCGGCGTGCACATCGGCTGGGTGTACCGCGACGACCTGCAGGCGGGTCGTCCAGCGTCCCAGCGACCGATCTCGATGTTCGGGGGCGGGGTCGCATCCGTGGGCGGGACGAAGTACGTCGCCGACCTGATCGACGGCACGCACGTCGCGATCGTTCGACTGGACCCGTCCGCCGAGCAGGCTGGGTTCGTCCAGACCGGTCCTGGCGTGTGGGCCACGGTGGTCCCGGTGGAGGACGTGCAGGAGTACTACGAGCTGGACGTCAGGCTGCGCTGGGCGGGCCTCGACCTCCGCGTCGTGGACGAGACGGTCGCCGAGTCCGGCGAAGCAGCAGTCATGGCGATGTCCCTGCAGCACGACTACCGCTTGAACGAGGGGCTGCAGCTGGTCAAGCTCGACGCCGACTGGTACGAAGCCATGCTCCCGAAGAGCGCGCTCGCATCCGGCGAGTTCCGCCAGACGATGCTCCCGAGCTGGCCCGGCGCTGACACGACGGTCGCGTGAGCCGGAGCGACTCGCAGCACCGCCGAACGGTCCCCTCGCCAACTGGGCCCGACGTACCGGACCCGACCCGCGCCTCCAGGCCGACAGCAGCACCCCGCTGACGCCGGTCACCACGCGATCTGCACAACTGACGAAAACAAGGATTCGGCGTGCCGAATCCTCTGGCACACTGGTCCCCATGACCGACACCGCGACCCGCCCCGCCGAGGCGACCACCCCGCGGAAGCGCGCCGCCGGTCTCACGCTCCTCGGCCCGGCGTTCGTCGCGGCCATCGCCTACGTCGACCCCGGCAACGTCGCCGCGAACCTCACGGCGGGGGCGAAGTACGGCTACCTGCTGCTCTGGGTCCTCGTGGCCGCGAACGCGAGCGCCGTGGTGGTGCAGTACCTCTCGGCGAAGCTCGGGGTCGTCACCGGCCGGTCCCTGCCGGAGCACCTGGGCCTGCGGATGCGGCGCACACCCCGGCTGCTGTTCTGGGCGCAGGCCGAGGTCGTCGCGGCCGCCACCGACATCGCCGAGGTCATCGGCGGCGCACTCGCGCTGCACCTGCTCTTCGGGCTGCCACTGGTCGCCGGCGGGGTGATCACGGGGGTGGTGTCGATGGTGATCCTGCTGCTGCAGAACCGGCGCGGAACCCGGGCGTTCGAGGCGGTCGTGACGGCGATGCTCGCGATCCTGACGGTGGGCTTCTGCGCCGGACTGCTCTTCGCGCAGGTGTCACCGGTCGAGCTCGTCGCCGGGCTGGTGCCGCGCTTCGAGGGCTCCGGCTCGGTGTTGCTCGCGGCGTCGATGCTCGGGGCGACGGTGATGCCGCACGCCGTGTACCTGCACTCCGCCCTCGCGCGGGACCGCCACGGTGACGTGCCCGCGGGCCCGGAGCGCCGGCGGGTGCTCGTCGCGACGCGGTGGGACGTGGGCCTCGCGCTCGTCGTCGCCGGCGGGGTGAACGTCTGCATGCTCGTGCTCGCCGCGGCGACGCTGCCCGGGGTCGAGGGGACGGACAGCATCCCGGGGGCGCAGGCGGCGATCGCGGCGAACGTCGGCCCGGTGGTGGGCGTGCTGTTCGCGGTGGGGCTGCTGGCGTCCGGGCTGGCCTCGACGTCGGTGGGCTGCATGGCGGGCGCCGAGATCATGAAGGGGCTGCTGCACGTGCGGATCCCGGTGGTGGTGCGGCGGCTCGTCACCCTCGTCCCGGCGATCGTGCTGCTCGCGGTGAACGCGGACGCCACGATGCTGCTCGTGGTGAGCCAGGTGGTGCTGAGCTTCGGGATCGCGTTCGCGATCGTGCCGCTGGTGGTCTACACCTCGCGTCGGAGCGTGATGGGCGACGAGGTGAACGCGGTGCCCACCCGCGTGGTCGCGGGGGGCATCGCGCTGGTGATCGTGGCGCTCAACATCGCACTGGTCTGGCTGACGCTGGCGGGCTGAGCGGGCGGGGCGCACGCCGGACCCGCCGCGCACGCCGAACCCGCGGCGCACACCCGGCGCGGCGCACGCCGAACCCGCCGAGCCCGCGGGGCACATCGAGCCGACGGCGCACCGAGCCCGCGGCGCACACGGAACCCACGGCGCACGCCGGACCCGGGCAGCGCCCGCGCGCGCCGCTACTCGACGACCGTGACGTCCTTCCAGAACGCGACGTAGCCCGAGTAGTCCTTGCCGACACGGTCGAACGAGGACGGGATCGGCGTCGGGTACGACCAGGCACGGTCCGGGAGCTCCTGCCCGTCGACGTGCACCGTGTAGTACTGCGTGTCGCCCTTCCACGGGCAGTGGTACTGCGTGGGGCTCTCGGTGAGCAGCTCGGTCTTCACGCTCGACGGCGGGAAGTACCAGTTGCCCTCGATCTGGATGAGGTCGTCCTTGTCGCTCTCCGCGATCACGGTGTCGCCGACGACTGCCTTCATGACGTGCTCCTTGCTCGTGGTCGTTGCCGTACGTGGACGCTACGCCCGCAGGGTGATGAGTTCCCCTCCGCGGGCGAGCGCTTCCTGGACGACGGCGCGGTCGAGCTCCCGCGCCGCCTCGGAGGCCGACACGAGGTGCTTCGTGGCCCGTCGGAGTCCGGTGTGGGCCGCACAGGCGGCGGCGGCCTCCGGCGAGGTGTGGTCGATCCCCTCGGCGGCGAGCGCATCGAGCACGGCACCGGCGGCGAGGAGGTCCTCGACCGCGAAGTCCGGCGACCCGGGGACGTCCTGGGCCTCCCCCGCGGCGTCCGCCGCGTCCGACCGGGCAGCGTGGTCGGTCCCGGCGGCGACGATCGCGACGACGCAGCGGTCACCCCGTTCGGCCTGGAGGCTCGTCACGCGTCGGGCGACGGCCGTCGCGTTGGTGAGGTGGCCGAGCACGACCTCCGGGCCGTCGGGCAGCGCGGCGACGACCCGGCGCAGCGCGGACGGATCGTCGTGTGCGCCGGGGAGGACGTCCACCCAGACGAGCAGGTGGGCGTCGTGCGCGATCCGTTCGGCGCCGGCGACGCCCCACGCGAACCGGACCTGGTACTGCTGCTGCGTGCGTGCTGCCACGAGCACAGGGTAGTCGTCCACAGGCCCCTGTCCGTCTCCACAGGACGGCCCTCGGTGGCGGCTCCGCGACGGTCGGTCACCGTAGGATCCCGTGTCATGGAGATCGCCCCCGCACCCACCCTGACCGGCGACCGAGTGACCCTCGAACCCCTCGGGGCGGAGCACGCGGACGACCTGCGGGCGGCGGTCTCGGACGGCGACCTCTGGCGCACCTGGTACACGTCGATCCCGGCTCCTGCGCAGGTCGACGCCGAGATCGAGCGGCGACTCGCCGAGCACGAGGCGGGCCGGATGGTGCCGTTCGCGGTGCGCGACCGTCCGACCGGTCGCGTGGTGGGCTCGACCGCGTTCATGAACGTCGACCGCGCGAACCGCCGGGTCGAGATCGGGTCGACGTTCCTCGCGCGCTCGGCACAGCGCACGGGCATCAACACCGAGGCCAAGCTCCTGCAGCTCTCGCACGCGTTCGAGTCGTGGCAGTGCATCGCCGTCGAGTTCCGGACGCACTTCCACAACCTGCAGTCGCGGGCGGCGATCGAGGCGCTCGGGGCGAAGCAGGACGGCGTCCTCCGCAGTCACCAGATCGGTCGCGACGGCACCCTCCGCGACACCGTGGTGTTCTCGATCACCGCAGCCGAGTGGCCGACGGTGCGGATGTCGCTGGCCGAGCGGCTGCGCCGGCACGACCGGGCAGAAGGCTCGCGCCGCCGGTCGGCGCGGCACGCCTGACGTCCCCGACCGGGCCGACACGTCCGGCCGCGCACCCGGCGCCCGACACCGACGCCGACGCCGACACCGACGGCCCAGTGCACAGCACACCCGGCGCACGGCACCCACGACCCACCGCCCGACGCACCGGGCGAACAGCTTCCCCAGCGGGGGCCGCACCGGTCACAGCCACCGCGCGTAGCGTCCTCGGCATGCACGTGGGTCTCCGCACCGTCCTCCACGCTCCCGTCGACGCGGTCCGCGACGCGCTCCTCTCGCCGTCGGTCATGGTCGCGGTGACGAAGCCGTTCCTCCGCTACCGGTCGCGCGCGCCCCGGGGCTTCCCGCAGCGCTGGACGCCGGGCGAGCCCCACCCGATCGCGGCCGACGCGTTCGGCCTGTTCCCGAGCGGGGACACGCACGTGGACATCGACCTCTACGAGGTCCGGGGGATCCCGGTGCAGCGCGACAACGGCGGCGGCGTCTCGGGGCTGTTCGGTCGGATGACGATGTCGCACCGGATGGCCACGGTCGACCTCGGCGACGGCACGACCCTCCTCGTCGACCGGCTGACCTACCGGATGCGCCCGTCGGTGCTCGGGGTCCTGCTCTGGCCGGGCATGTGGGTCATCTGGCAGTGGCGCGGTCTGCGGATGCGGCAGCTCGCCCCGACCTGGCGGCGTCCGGCGTGACCCGCACCGACCCCGACCCGCGGTGGCGCGCTCGCGCGCTCGACCAGCCCGGGCGTAGCCTGGACGGGTGAGCGACCTGCGAGCAGGACACGAGTCCGTGACCGTCGACGCCCCCGCCGACCAGAGGGTCGCGAGCACCCTCGCGACGATCGACTGGCGTCGGATGACCTTCGACCTGTACCGACGCGTGCGGGCGACACCGGACCCCGAGACCGCGCACGCGTTCTGGCGGGAGACCCGCGACGCGATGTTCGCCGACCACCCGGCGTCGCCGCTGCTGCCCGAGGACGCGGCGGACTTCGAGTCGCTCCCGGTCCCGACGTACGACCCGGAGTGGCGGTTCCGCGCCCGGATCGAGCCCGCCGAGCCGCAGGCCATGGACGTGGCGACCGGGACCGACGGCACCGTGCACTTCGACCGCCTGGGCGTGGTGCGGCTGCCGGGCATCGGGACGCTCGACGTGTGGTCGCACGGCGGCTACGCGGGCGGGGTGTTCGTCCCCGTGAAGGACGCGAGCGCCGGGAAGGCCCGCGGCACCTACGGCGGTGGCCGCTACCTCCTCGACACGATCAAGGGGGCCGACCTCGGGGGTGACGACGACGAGCTCGTGCTCGACTTCAACTTCGCGTACAACCCGTCGTGCGCGTACGACCCGGCGTGGGCGTGCCCGCTCGCACCGCCCGGCAACACCGTCCCGGTCGCCATCCCCGTCGGCGAGCAGTACGACTTCTAGCGAGGTGCAGATGACCGGTCTCGTGGCACTCGACCGCGGCGGGAGCGTCCCGCCGTTCGAGCAGGTCCGCGCGCAGATCGCCGCCCAGATCCAGGCGGGCTACCTCGTCGACGGCGAGCGCCTCCCGAGCGTCCGCGCGCTCGCCGACGAGCTCGGGCTCGCCGCCGGGACGGTCGCGCGGGCCTACCAGCTGCTCGAGGAGTCCGGTCTCGTGCACACCGCACGGGGCGCGGGGACCCGCGTGGTCCGCCCCGCCGCGGTCCCGCAGGAGGTCGCCGACGCCGCGCACGCCCTCGCGGCCGCCGCGCGGAGCGCCGGGCTGTCGGCCGACCAGGCCGCCGCGGCGCTGCACGAGGCCTGGCCCGCCTGACGCGAGCGACGGGGCGGGGCGACCCGCGCCTCCCGGCCGACCGGACGCACCCCGGTCCCGCGTGACGGGGACGACCCGCGCCTCCCGGCGGACCGGCGACAGCGCTGCGTCAGCAGTGCTCGAACACGTACGCGTCGTCGCCCGCCGGCACCAGGTCGCGGTCCCGGAGGATCGTCATCGCCGGCCGCTTCGTCGACGCGCACACCGACGACCACGGACGCTTGCTGTCGTCGGTGTACTCGACGTCGATGACGCGCTTCCCGAACGCCTTCGTGTACGCGCCGCACTCCTGGTAGACGAAGCACTCCTCGGCGACGACGAAGTCGAACCCGGTCTGCTTGCGTCCCGACGCCCCGAGCTGCGGGGTGTTCTTCTGCCCGACGGCGAGGCCCTTGCCGTGCCCGAGCCGCACGAGCGCCGCGGCGAGCGCGAGGTTCCCGGAACGCGTGAGCCGGCCGCCCGACCGCGTCCACGAGTCGAGGTTGTCGAACTCGACGGCGTCGAAGCCCCGGTCGGCGCACCGGGCGACGGTCGTCGTCAGCACGCGGACGATCGTGGCGCGCTTGGCCGCCGTCGTGGTGTCGAGGAGCATCTCGTCCGGCCAGCCCGGGTCGGAGACGGGCTTGCCCTTCGCGTCCCGGAGGATCGCGGTCGGGTGGTCCCGCTTCCACGTCGCGGCGTCCCCCGGCTGGGTCTGGAAGCCGTTGACGTAGCAGATCGAGTACGTCCCCTCCGCCGGGCGTTCGGTGCTGTCCCGCTCGACGATCGTGACGCCGGCCGGTGGCGTGTACGACCCGCCGAGCTGGTAGTCGGGGATGCCGGACGTCGGCAGGTTCCGGTACGAGGACGCCGGGACCGCGGTGGCGCAGGCGGCGGTCCCGAGGACGGCGACGAGGGTCGTCGCGACGGTCATCAGCAGGGTCCTCGCACGCACCCGGGCATCCTCGCACGCGCAGGGCGGACGACCCCACCCCCGGTCCGCGGGGGTGCACCCGCTATGCTGGGGGTACTCGAGGCGCCGATCGCCTCGTGCGTCGTACGGACGCGCCGACTCCCGACCACCCGTTGGTCGATGATCGAGCACCTCCCGGAGGTGCCCAGGCTCTCTGCTGCGGCGACTGCGCCAGCCACCCGCGCTGGTGCGCATCCCGCCCGCGCGCTGCACACGAGTGCGCCCACAGCCGGTCGAACCGGCTGGAAAGGTCACGATGACCGCCACCACCACCGACATCCGTTTCTCCGACCTCGGCGTCCCCGCGCCGATGGCCGACGTCCTCGCCCAGCAGGGCAAGGAGACCGCGTTCCCGATCCAGGCCGACACCCTGCCCGACTCCCTCCGCGGCAAGGACGTGCTCGGCCGCGGTCGGACCGGTTCCGGCAAGACGATCGCGTTCGCGATCCCCCTCGCGGCGCGACTCGCCGCGAACCCCCGCCCGCGTCGCGCCGGTCGTCCCCGTGCCCTGGTGCTCGCACCGACCCGCGAGCTCGCCACCCAGATCGACGCGACCCTCGCGCCGCTCGCGAAGGCGATGGGCCTCAACACGACGACGATCTTCGGCGGGGTCTCGCAGGGCCGCCAGGTCGACGCGCTCCGCGGCGGGGTCGACGTCGTCGTCGCGTGCCCGGGTCGTCTCGCCGACCTCATGCAGCAGGGGCACGTGCGGCTCGACGGCATCGAGGTCACCGTCCTCGACGAGGCCGACCACATGGCCGACATGGGCTTCCTCCCCGGCGTGACGAAGATCATGCAGGCGACGCCCGAGCAGGGCCAGCGCCTGCTGTTCTCCGCGACGCTCGACAACGGCGTGGACAAGCTCGTCAAGCGGTTCCTGCACGACCCGGTCCTGCACTCGGTCGACGACGAGACCAGCCCGGTCGAGGCGATGACCCACCACCTGTTCGAGGTCCCGGACGCCGACGCCAAGAAGGCCCTCGTCCGGACCCTCGCCTCGGGTACGGGACGCCGGATCCTCTTCATGCGCACGAAGCACCACGCGAAGCGCCTGGCGAAGCAGCTCACCAGCCAGGGCATCCCGGCCGTGGACCTGCAGGGCAACCTGTCGCAGGGCGCCCGGGAGCGCAACCTCGCGAAGTTCTCCTCCGGCGAGGCCCTCGTGCTCGTCGCCACCGACGTCGCCGCGCGCGGTGTGCACGTCGACCACGTCGAGCTCGTCGTGCACGTCGACCCGCCGACCGAGCACAAGGCGTACCTGCACCGCTCGGGTCGTACCGCGCGTGCCGGGTCCTCCGGCGACGTCGTCACGGTCTCGCTGCCGACCGAGCGCCGCGATGTCGCGCAGATGATGCGTGCCGCCGCGATCTCCGTGAAGCCGCAGCAGGTCTCGTCGGAGTCGCCGGCCGTGACGGAGCTCGTCGGCGAGGTCGCCCCGATCCGCCACGTCGCCCCGGAGCAGCCGGTCCAGCAGCAGCGGGTGCCCAAGCAGCGCTCGGCCGAGTCCGACAGCGCGGGCGGCGGTCGTCGTCGTGGTCGCGGCGGACGGTCGGGAGGCACGGCACCGGCCGCACAGGCCGCCCCGGCATCCGCGTCGGCCGGCTCCGGCAACCGTCGGGGCGGGCGTCCGGCGGACGCCGAGGGCGGTCGCGGCGGACAGCGCTCCGACGGCGGTCGCGGGGCGCAGCGCTCCGAGGGTGCCGGCGGTCGTCGCGGCGGTCGCGGTGCCGAAGCGGCGGCCCCGGGCGGGCAGCGTCGCGGATCCGACGCGTCGGCGTCCGGCGGGCAGCGCCGCGGCGGGAGCCGTCGCGCGTCGAGCGACGTCGTCCGCGGAGGGTCGAGCACCGTCTGGTCGTCCGACGGCGGGTACGCCGCAGGTCGTGGCAGCGGTGGCGAGTCGGGCGGGAGCCGTCGTCGTGGCTCGCGCCGCGCCTCCCGTCCGGCGGGCGCGGCCGACCGTCACTGACCCCTCCGGACGCTCGTCGGCCGCTTCCTCGACGTCACCTCCGAACACGCTCGGGTGTCGGGCGTAGGTTCTCCTGCACCGGACGCCGCGCGAGCGGCTGACGGGGAATCGTCCGTCGTGGGAAGGAGACCGTATGGGTGGCAACGAAGAGAACCACACCGGCGAGAAGCTCGTCGGCAAGGTCAAGGAGGGCATCGGCAACCTGACCGGCAACGACAAGCTGAAGGCCGAGGGTCAGACCGACCAGGCCAAGGCGTCGGCCAAGCAGGGTGTCGACGACGTGAAGGACGCGGCGCACGGCGTCGCCGACTCCCTCCGCGACGAGAAGCACTGAAGCCGGTCACGCGACCGAGCTGCGGAGCCCCCGGGACCACGTGGTCCCGGGGGCTCCGTCGCGGCCGCGGGGCGCGGCGCGGCCGCGGTCCGTCGCGGCCGCGGTCCGTCGCGGCCGCGGTCCGAGGTTCGCACAACCAAAGTCGATCCGCACCACGGTTTCGAGCAGTGCGAAGTGGTTTTGGTTGTGCGCAGGCGAGGGGAACCGCCGCACACGAGCGCTGGAGGGCGGCCGAGTGGCGCCGCTAGTGCAGGGCGCCGACCGAGGCGAGGCCGGCGCGCAGGAGACTCCCGCGGCCGCCCTCCATCTCGTCGGCGACGGCGTCGGACGCGGCCTCGATCGGGCTCATCCACGTGAGCTCGAGGGCGTCCTGGCGCGGCTCGCACGTCCCCGTCACCGGGACGACGTACGCGAGGGAGATCGCGTGCTGCCGCTCGTCGGTGTACACCGACGCACCGGGCAGCGGGAAGTACTCGGCGACGGTGAACGGGGTCGGGCTCGCCGGCAGCTGCGGGAACGCCATCGGACCGAGGTCCTTCTCGAGGTGCCGGAACAACGCCGTGCGGATCGACTCGCCGTACATCACCCGGCCGGACACGAGCGTGCGCGCGATCGAGCCGCTGGGCGCCACGCGGAGGAGGACGCCGACCTCGGTGACGACGCCGAGGCCGTCGGTGCGGACCGGGATCGCCTCGACGTAGCAGATCGGCAGGCGGCGGCGGATGTTCGCGAGTTCCTCGTCGGACAGCCAGCCGGAGTCGGGGTCGGGAGTGCGCAGCGAGGCCATGCACCGTGTCTACCAGGCACGACGGCGAGTTCGGCGGACGCCACGGCTAGCGTTGGCCGCATGATCGACAGCGACCTCGTGCAGTGGACCCGCGACCCGTCCGAGCGGCCGGGTACCCCGCTCATCGTCGCGATGCACGGGGTGGGGTCGAACGAGCGCGACCTCCTCGGCCTCGCCCCGGCACTGCCGCCGGCGTGGACGGTCGCGTCGCTGCGGGCGCCGCTCGAGTGGGGACCCGGGTACTCGTGGTACCCGCTCGGCACGCCGGGGTCCCCCGCGCCGGGCCCCGTGGACGACGCCGTCGCCGAGGTGCTCGACTGGCTCGACCCGGTCGCCGCCGACCACCCGCGCATCGGGCTGCTCGGGTTCTCGCAGGGCGGGTCGATGGCCCTGCAGCTCCTGCGTGCCCGGCCGTCGGGGTTCGCGTTCGCGGTGTCGCTCTCGGGCTTCGTCGTGCCGGTGTCGGACTCCCGCGACGAGGCGGTCGCCGCGGTCCGCCCGCGGGTGTTCCTCGGGCACGGCGACCTCGACCCGGTGATCCCGGCCGAGGCCACCGCGCGGACGCAGGCGTGGGCCGCGGCGCACACCGACGTGACCGATCGCGAGTACGCGGGGCTGCCGCACGCGGTGTCCGCCGCGGAGCTGGCGGACGTGGCCGCGTTCGTGGGCGACGGGGCGCGGTAGCGCCGCAGGCTCGCCCACGCGACGGCCGGGACCGGTCGACGACGCGAAGGCGACAGAACCGTGCCGCGAGCGCGCGCCGAACTGTCGCTCTCGCGAGAGCGACACCGAGATCTGTCGCTTTCCGAGGACCCTCGGTGGCCAACGGACGGACGGGCGCGCCCCGCTCAGCGGCGACGCGAAGCGTTGCGCTGGGCGCGCCGACCGAGCCTGCGAGGGAGGGGTGCCAGCTGGCACCGGGCCTCCCGTCCGTCACGTGGTCGGGGCGTCAGTCGGCGAGGATCTGCAGGAGGTCCTTGCGGAGCTGGTCGACCCGGTCGGTCGCCGCGGCGATCTGCTCGTCCGTCGCGGTCGTCCGGTACATGTGCAGGACGCCCATGGTCTTCCGGAGCGACTCCACGAAGGCGCGCTGGGCGTCCGGCATGCCGGGCGCCTCGAACGCGGCCGCGATCTCGTCCGCCTTCGCCTCGGCCTCGGCCCTGCCGGCGTCGGTGAGCTCGAAGAGCGTCTTGCGGCCGTCGCCCGTCGAGACGACGAGGTCCTCGTCGACGAGCTGTTGCAGCGTCGGGTAGACGGAGCCGGGGCTCGGCTTCCAGGCGCCACCGGTGCGCTCGGCGATCGTCTTGATCACGGCGTAGCCGTTCTGCGGGCCCTCGGCGAGGAGGCCGAGGATCGCGAGGCGGACGTCGCCGCGTCGGCGTCGTTCGCGGCCGCCGAAGCCGGGGCCGCCGAACCCGGGGCCGAAGCCCGGTCCGCCGAACCCGGGGCCGAAGCCGCCGCGCTGGTGGTCACCGCGGTCGCGGCCGGGGAAGCCCCGACCGTGGTGGTGGCGCGGACCGCCGAAGCGGGGGCCGCGCGGGTGCTGGTGCTGCACGGGGGTCATGTCGTCGAAGCGCATGGGGTGTCCTTCCGTCGTGGTGAGTCGGCTCGCGATCCGGTCTGACCGATCAGACTTCGTCGTATCGCGATGTGTTCACGATAGATCGGTAACTATCGCTCTGTCAAGCGTCGTCCTTCCTCGGTCCCCTGTCGGTGGCGGCGGGCAGGATGGGACGGACCATGACGGACGTCTTCGAGCGCTTCTCCCCCGCCACCGCGGAGTGGTTCCGCGGCGCGTTCCCGGCCCCGACCGCGGCGCAGGCAGGTGCGTGGGACGCCGTCTCGACCGGACAGCACGCGCTCGTGATCGCGCCGACCGGGTCCGGCAAGACCCTGGCGTCGTTCCTCTGGTCGATCGATCGACTCATCAGCGCTGCCGAACGACCGCCCGCGAAGCAGCGGACGCGGGTCCTGTACGTGTCGCCGCTCAAGGCCCTCGGCGTGGACGTCGAGCGGAACCTCCGGAGCCCGCTCGTCGGCATCACCCAGACCGCAAGACGGCTCGGACTCGAACCACCGGACGTCACCGTGGGCGTCCGCAGCGGCGACACCCCGTCGTCCGACCGGCAGCGGCTCCTGCGCCAACCGCCGGACATCCTCATCACGACACCAGAGTCGCTGTACCTCATGCTCACGTCGAGTGCGCGGGAGACCCTGGTCAACGTCGACACCGTCATCGTCGACGAGGTGCACGCGGTGGCGTCGACGAAGCGTGGCGCGCACCTCGCGGTGTCGCTCGAGCGACTGGACGACCTGCTCGAGAAGCCCGTCCAGCGCATCGGCCTGTCCGCGACCGTCCGGCCCCCGGAAGAGGTCGCACGGTTCCTCGGCGGTCGCGCCCCGGTGACCATCATCGCGCCGCCCGCGCAGAAGACGTTCGACCTCCGCGTGGTCGTCCCCGTGGACGACATGACGGAGCTCGGAGCCCCTCCGGTGGGCGCCGACGCGACCGAGGCCCCGACCAACGGGTCGATTTGGCCCCACGTCGAGGAGCGCGTGGTCGACCTCATCGAGGAACACCGCTCGACGATCGTCTTCGCGAACTCGCGGCGGCTGGCGGAACGGTTGACGGCTCGGTTGAACGAGATCCACGAGGAGCGGGTGCTCGCGGCCTCGGGGGCCGGGGAGCCGGCGGTCGCCGCGGTCGGTGCAGCGGTGACCCAGTCGCCGGGGCGTGCCAGCGCCCACGCGCCCGTCGCACAGCCGAAACGACCGCCCGCCGAGGTCATCGGCGCGTCCGGACAGACCGCTGGCGGCGGCTCCGACGGCGCCGTACCGGTGCTGGCTCGGGCACACCACGGCTCGGTGTCGAAGGACCAGCGCGCGATCATCGAGGACGACCTGAAGTCCGGGCGCCTGCGGTGCGTCGTCGCGACGAGTTCCCTCGAGCTCGGCATCGACATGGGCGAGGTCGACCTCGTCGTGCAGGTCGAGGCGCCGCCGTCGGTCGCGAGCGGCCTGCAGCGGGTCGGCCGCGCCGGACACCAGGTCGGCGAGGTCTCGCGCGGGGTCCTCTTCCCGAAGCACCGCGCCGACCTCGTGAACAGCGCGGTCACGGTGGAACGCATGGTCTCGGGCGAGATCGAGTCGATCAGCGTCCCGGCCAACCCGCTCGACGTGCTCGCGCAGCACACCGTGGCGGCGGGGGCGGTCGACACCGTGGACGTCGAGCACTGGTTCGAGCTCGTCCGCCGGAGCGCTCCGTTCAGCAGCCTGCCGCGGTCCGCGTTCGAGGCGACGCTCGACCTCGTGACCGGGCGCTACCCGAGCGACGAGTTCGCCGAACTCCGGCCGCGTCTGGTCTGGGACCGTGTGCACGGCACCCTCACCGGCCGTCCCGGGGCCCAGCGGCTCGCGGTGACGAGCGGCGGCACGATCCCCGACCGCGGCATGTTCGGCGTCTTCATGGTGGGCGAGAAGGCGTCTCGCGTCGGCGAGCTCGACGAGGAGATGGTCTACGAGTCGCGCGTGGGCGACGTCTTCGCGCTGGGGGCGACGAGCTGGCGGATCGAGGAGATCACGCACGACCGGGTCCTCGTCAGCCCGGCGTTCGGACAGCCGGGACGCGTGCCGTTCTGGAAGGGTGACGGCCTCGGTCGGCCGGCGGAGCTCGGTCGTGCGACCGGCGCGTTCGTCCGCGAGGTCGAGTCCGCCTCCGACGCGGACGCCCGGTCGCGGGTGTCCTCCGGCGGCCTCGACGACCGTGCGGTGACGAACCTGCTGACCTTCCTCCGCGACCAACGCGCGGCCACGGGGTACGTGCCGAACGACACGACCCTCGTGGTCGAGCGCTTCCGCGACGAGCTCGGCGACTGGCGGATGATCATGCACTCGCCCTACGGCATGCAGGTGCATGCGCCGTGGGCCCTCGCGGTCGGCGCGCGCCTCCGTGAACGCCACGGCATCGACGGTGACGCGATGGCCGCCGACGACGGGATCGTCGTGCGCATCCCGGAGACCGACGCCGAGCCGCCCGGCGCCGACCTGTTCGTGTTCGACCGCGACGAGCTCGAGGTGCTCGTGACCGACGAGGTCGGCGGTTCCGCGCTCTTCGCCGCCCGGTTCCGGGAGTGCGCCGCGCGGGCCCTGCTCCTGCCGCGACGGAACCCCGGGCAGCGGTCCCCGCTCTGGCAGCAGCGGCAGCGGGCGTCGCAGCTGCTCGAGGTCGCGCGGAAGTACCCGACGTTCCCGATCGTGCTCGAGACCGTCCGCGAGGTGCTGCAGGACGTCTACGACGTGCCCTCGTTGCTCGGGATCGCGGACGACATCGCCGGTCGGCGGATCAAGCTGGTCGAGACGCAGACCGAGCAGCCGTCGCCGTTCGCGCGCACCCTCCTGTTCGGCTACGTCGCCGCGTTCATGTACGAGGGCGACTCGCCCCTCGCCGAGCGTCGCGCCGCGGCCCTCTCGCTCGACTCGACCCTGCTCGGGGAGCTCCTCGGCCGCGCCGAGCTCCGGGAACTGCTCGACCCCGCCGTGATCGCCTCGGTCGAGCGGGACCTGCAGCGGCTCTCCCCGGACCGTCGGGCACGCGACGCGGAGGGGCTCGTGGACGTCCTCCGGCTCGTGGGCGCCCTCGACCTCGCCGAGCTCACCGCCCGGAGCTGGGCGGCCACCGACGCCGTCCCCGCGACGGGCGACGGCGCGGCTTCCGACGGTGACCGGGCGACGGTCGACGGCGCGGCCGGGGACGGCGACCGGGCCACGGGCGCCGACGCGGCTGCGGATGGCGAGGTCTCGGCGGTCGAGTCGGCGCTCCTGGCGCTCGAACGCGACCGGCGGGTGCTCTCGTTCTCGCACGCCGGTCAGACGCGTTGGGCCGTGATCGAGGACGCCTCCCGCCTGCGCGACGCGCTCGGGGTACCGCTGCCGATCGGGGTGCCGACCGCGTTCGTCGAACCCGTCGCGGACCCGCTCGGCGACCTCGTCGGCCGGTACGCGCGGTCGCACGGCCCGTTCTCGGCACCGGAGGCCGCCAGCCGACTCGGACTCGGCGTGGCGGTGGTGCAGGACACCCTGCGCCGGCTCGCCGCCGACCGCCGCGTGGTCGAGGGCGAGTTCCGACCCGACCGGCAGGGCGCGGAGTGGTGCGACGCCGAGGTCCTGCGCCGGATCCGCACGAAGTCGCTCGCCGCGCTCCGGCACGAGGTCGAGCCGGTGGCGCCGGACGCCCTTGCCCGGTTCCTGCCGGCGTGGCAGCACGTGCACGCCCCGGGCACACGCGGCGGTCTGCGCGGCATCGACGGGGTGCTCCAGGTCCTCGACCAGCTCGCCGGGGTGGCACTGCCCGCGAGCGCGTGGGAGTCCCTGGTGCTGCCGGCCCGCGTGACGGACTACCAGCCGAGCATGCTCGACGAGCTGACGGCGACGGGCGAGGTCCTCTGGTCGGGAGGCGGCACGCTGCCCGGCAACGACGGGTGGGTACGGTTCCACCTCGCCGAGACCGCGGACACCACCCTCGTGGAGCCGGACGGCGGGGAGACGACGGAGCTCCAGCGCGACGTCCTCGGGGCGCTCGCGGGCGGTGGTGCGTACTTCTTCCGGCAGCTCGCGCAGGCCGTCGGCAGCACGGACGACACGGCCCTGACGACCGCACTGTGGGACCTCGTGTGGGCCGGCCAGATCACCAACGACACGCTCGCGCCCCTCCGTTCGATGCTCGGCGGCAAGGCCAGGAGCACGAGCGCGCCCCGCGCGCGGGCGTACCGCGGACGTCGGCGACCGACGCTCCCGACCCAGTCCGGGCCGCCGACGGTGGGTGGACGCTGGTCGATCCTGCCGCTCGCCCAGTCCGACGCGACCGTCCGGGCCGCGGCCACCGCGGAGCAGCTCCTCGAGCGCTACGGCGTCGTGACACGGGGTGCGGTGCAGGTCGAGGGCGTCCGTGGCGGGTTCGCCGGCGTGTACCGGGTGCTCGCGCGCTTCGAGGAGACCGGCAGAGCACGTCGCGGGTACTTCGTCGAGGGCCTCGGCGCCGCGCAGTTCGCGACCGGGCCGACGGTCGACCGCCTGCGCACCTTCGCACGCGACCTGGACGACGACGAGCGGGACGACCCCGATCGCACGCGGCAAGCCCTCACGCTCGCGGCCACCGACCCGGCGAACCCGTACGGCGCCGCGCTGCCGTGGCCGAGCGACGACGCGGGCCCGGTGGCCGGGACGGACGGCAGCACGACCGGGGCCGCCCGAGCCGGCGTGCCCACGGACGCCGGCGTCGCATCCGAGACGGGCAGGCCGGGCGCGCGCGGTCACCGGCCCGGCCGGAAGGCGGGTGCGCTCGTCGTCCTCGTCGACGGCGCCCTCGCCGTCTACGTCGAGCGGGGCGGCAAGTCCGTGCTGACCTTCACGGACGACGTCGGGGACCTCGCGGCAGCCGCGGTGTCGATCGCCGGGACCGTCCGCCGTGGTCTCGGCAAGCTCTCCGTCGAGCGGGTGGACGGCGCCTTCGTTCTGGAGTCACCCCTCGGACAGGCACTGCGCGACGCCGGCTTCACCGCGACGCCACAGGGGGTGCGCCTGCGTGCCTGA
This sequence comes from uncultured Curtobacterium sp., assembly GCA_913778205.1. Lineage (GTDB taxonomy): Bacteria > Actinomycetota > Actinomycetes > Actinomycetales > Microbacteriaceae > Curtobacterium. The sequence continues at coordinate 95,558 of CAJYUW010000031.1, read as the reverse complement.
GGGGGACACCGTGTACCGCGCAGCCCACCGTCTGCACGCCGCACTCGCCGGCAAGGAACTCACCCGGACCGACTTCCGCGTCCCGGCGTTCGCGACGCTCGACCTCGTCGGACGCACCGTCGACGAGGTCGTCCCGCGCGGCAAGCACATCCTGCACCGGATCGGCGACCTCACCGTGCACTCCCACCTGAAGATGGAGGGGCGCTGGGACGTCTACGCGCCGGGCGAGCGGTGGCGACGTCCGGCGCACCAGGCCCGGGTCGTGCTCGACGCCGCCGACGTCTCGACGGTCGGCTTCACGCTCGGGATCCTCGAGGTCGTCCCACGGGAGCAGGAGCCCGACGTGGTGGGCTACCTCGGTCCCGACCTGCTCGGTGCCGACTGGGACGCCGGGCTCGCGCTGGCGAACCTCACACGCGACCCCGAGCGACCGATCGGTCTCGCCCTGCTCGACCAGCGGGTGCTGGCCGGCCTCGGCAACGTGTACCGCGCCGAGCTGTGCTTCCTCCGCGGTGTGCTCCCGACGCGTCCCGTCGGCCAAGTGTCCGACCCGTCCCGGGTGATCGCACTCGCCACACGGCTCATCGTCGCGAACCGGGACCGCAACGCCCGGGTGACCACCGGCGTGGACCGCCCCGGACGGCGGCTGTGGGTGTACGGCCGCGCGGGCAAGCCCTGCCTGCGCTGCGGGACACCGGTCCGCCGCGGTGAGCTCGGGGAGTCCGAGCTCACCCTCCGCGACACCTACTGGTGTCCGCGCTGCCAGACCTGAACCCCGAAGGGCCCGGGGTCGCCGCACGCCGTGGGTTCCGACACGACACGGTCCCCCGTCCGGGACGGAGGATCTCCCCGCGTCGGATTCGGGTGCCGACGCGTGGGTGCGGTGTCGGCGACGTCGGCGACCTCGGGTGGTGCTGCGGCCGGGTGTGCCGCGGGTGTTCGGTGTCTTGCTGGTGCTGCTGCGTCGCTCCCCGGAGGTACGGCCTCGGTGCGACGCCGCCGTCGGCGGGTGACCGGCGGGCATGGTCGAGCCTACGGACCGTCGGCTCCCGGATGGCTGACTCGTCGCCTGTTCGGTCGGGATTGCGCGTTGCCGCGCCCCGGATCCAGTGGTGGGGCGGCAGGTGCGGGATCCCGCACCTGCCCGTCGGTGCGTGATCCGGATGACCCGGGGCGCGGCAGGGTGGCCGCGGACCGGCCTTCGGGCTCCGCAACCGCCGGACGTCGATCGGCACCGCGCTCGTCGGACTCCGACGAGCAGCCGGCGGGACGGTCACGGGAGCGGGTGCAGCCGCTCCGCCGCGACCGCCCGCACGGCCCCCGTGACGCGTTCGAGGAGCGGGGACGCGAGGTTCCACCGCTGCCACCAGAGCCCGACGTCCGCGTGTCGACCGGGGACGAGCTCGACGAGGCCGCCGCTGGCCAGGAGCGCCGTGCACTGCGCCTCCGGGAGGAGCCCCCAGCCGAAGCCGAGGCCGACCGCCCGTGCGAAGTCCGCCGACGTCGGGACGAAGTGTCGGGGACCGTGCGGAGCGTGGCCGAGCACCGTCCTGAGGTACCCCTGCTGCAGATCGTCGTCACGGTCGTAGTCGACGAGCGGGACCCGGTCGAGGAGGTCCAGGACCCGCCGTTCGCTCGCGGTGCCCGGCTCCGCCGCACGGAGGTACCGGTCGACGAACGACGGGGCGGCGACCGCGCGGTACCGGTCGACGCCGAGCGGCACCGAGGAGCACCCCTGCACGGGCGCGGCCTCCGCCGTCACCGCAGCCATGACCGTCCCCGCGCGCAGGAGTTCTGCCGTGCGGTCCTGGTCCTCGCGGTGGAGGTCGAAGACGACCTCCGTGTCGGCGCGGACTCGATCGAGCGCGTCGAGGAACCAAGTGCCGAGCGAGTCGGCGTTCACGGCCAGCGGGATCGAGGGCACCGTACCCGCGGCGCCGTCGAGGGCCCGCGCGGTCTCCTCGTCGAGCAGCCGGGCCTGCCGCGCGTGCCGGAGGACGACCTCGCCCGCCGGTGTCGGCGTGACCGGGACGGTGCGGCGCACGAGGACCCGTCCGGCCTGCTGCTCCATCGCCTTGAGCCGCTGCGACACCGCCGAGGGCGTGACGGACAGCGCCCGGGCCGCGGCGTCGAGGGTGCCGTGGTCCACCGCTGCGAGCAGGGTCTCGAGGTGTTCGCGCTGGAAGCGGATCATGCAGTGCAGCTTACGGTGCTGCAGGAACGTGAACTGGGCTTCAGGGCGCAGCAGCCGTACCGTCGGATCGTGCTCCTCCCGCTGCTCTCCGGTCTCGGCACCGGCCTCGCCCTCATCGTCGCGATCGGCGTGCAGAACGCGTACCTGCTCCGGCTCGCGGTGTCGGCGGGCGTCCGCGTCGTGGTCGCGGCGGTTGTGGTGTGCGCCGCATCGGACGCGATCCTCATCCTCGCGGGCGTGCTCGGCGTGGGTGCGGTCGTCGAACGGTTCCCGGCCGTCCTGGTCGTCGTGCGGTTCATCGGGGCGGCGTTCCTCGTCACCTACGGCGTGCTCGCCGCGCGTCGCGCGTCGCGGCCGTCGGGCGAGGCCCTCCGGCTCGAGGAGGCGGCGGACGACGGCGTGCCGGTCGGCGTGACGTCGCAGCGCGCCGCAGGACCCACCGACGCATGCAACGCAGCCGTCACCGACCCGCACCACGCCAGCGGCGTCACCGGCCCGCACCACGCCGTCGCCGCCCGACGTGACGCAACCGTCACCGACCCGCACGACGCAACGACAGACGTCCGCGTCGAAGCCATCACCGACCCGCGCCACACCACCGGCGTCACCGACCCGCACCCCACGACCGTCGCTGCCGACCGGTACGACGCAGCCGCCACCGACACGCGCCACGTCACCGGCGCCACCGGCGTCACCGACCCGCACCCCACGACCGTCGCTGCCGACCGGTACGACGCAGCCGCCGTGTCGGCGACCACATCACCGTCGCGGGCGGCGCGGTCGACGCGCACCGTGCCTCCAGGCCGTGTGCCGACGATCCGCGCGACGGTGGCCACCATGCTCGTCCTCACGTGGGCGAACCCGCACGTCTACCTGGACACGCTGGTGTTCCTCGGGTCCGTCGCGAACCAGCAGGGCCCGACCGAGCGGTGGCCGTGGACGGCGGGGGCGGTCCTCGCGAGCTGCCTGTGGTTCGCGGCGGTCGGCTTCGGCGGGCGGCTCCTCCGGCCGCTGTTCGCGAAGCCGCTCACGTGGCGGGTGTTCGACGGCCTGGTGGCGGTCGTGATGCTCGGGTTCGGGATCGCCCTCGTCGTCGGCGCGTAGCGCGCGGCGCATCGCCGGCCCCGCGGAACGGACACAGCCCCGCGGAACGGACACAGCACCGCGGAACGGACACGGCACCGCGCATCCGCCGGCCCCGCGGAACGGGCACAGCAGCGCGCATCTGCGCGGTGCTGTGTCCGGAACCTGGTTCTGCGACCCGTTCCGTGCGGCTTACTGGAGGCCCTGGCCCACCCGGCTGTGCCGGCGGCTGTACCCGAAGTAGATCGCGAAGCCGATCGCCAGCCAGATCACGAAGCGGAGCCACGTCTCGACCTCGAGGTTGAGCATCAGCCAGAAGCACAGCACCGCGGACAGGATCGGCACGACCGGCGACCACGGCACCCGGAAGGCACGAGGAGCATCCGGACGCGAACGGCGCAGCACGACGATGCCGATCGACACGAGCACGAACGCGGAGAGGGTGCCGATGTTGATCATCCCCTCGAGCTTCTCGACGGGGAAGAACCCGGCGAGGACCGCGACGACGACACCGGCCACGACCTGCACGCGGACGGGGGTCTGCGTCTTCGGGTTCGTCTGCGAGAACCACCGCGGCAGGAGGCCGTCGCGGCTCATCGAGAAGACGATGCGGGACAGGCCGAGCAGCAGCACCATGACCACGGTGGTGAGCCCGATCAGGGAGCCGATCGCGATGATCCCGGCAGCCCAGGGCAGGCCGACGATCGAGAACGCCGAGGCGAGGGACGGCGCGTCCTCCTGCGCGAGCCGCTGGTACGACACCATGCCGGTGATCACGACGGAGACGGCGACGTAGAGCACCGTGACGATGCCAAGCCCGAGGAAGATCCCCCGCGGCAGGGTCCGCTGCGGGTTCTCGGTCTCCTCGGCGCTGGTCGCGACGACGTCGAAGCCGATGAACGCGAAGAACACGAGCGACGCCGCGGCCAGCAGGCCGAAGACGCCGTACTGGGCGGGCGCCGCACCCGTCGCGAACGACACGAGCGACTGCGTCCAGACACTGCCGTCCGCGCCCTTCGCCGGGGCGGCCGGCGGGATGAACGGCGTGAAGTTCGCGGCCTTGACGAAGAAGGCTCCGGCGACGATGACGAAGACGACGATCGCGACCTTGATGATCGTGATGACGGCGGAGACCCGCGAGGACAGCCGCGTGCCGAACGCCAGCAGCACGGTGAACACCGCCACGATCAGGACCGGCCCCCACGCGAAGCCGATCGGACCGAGCGCGATCGTGCTCGGCAGCTGCACCCCGAACACCTCGAACGCCGTGCTCAGGTAGATGCCCCAGTACTTCGCGATCACCGCGCCGGCGGTCAGGGTCTCGAGGATGAGGTCCCAACCCACGATCCAGGCGAGCAGCTCGCCCATCGTGGCGTAGGTGAACGTGTACGCGGACCCGGCGACGGGGATCGTCGACGCGAACTCCGCGTAGCACATGATCGCCAGCCCGCACGTGACGGCCGCGAGGATGAACGAGACGATGACGCTCGGACCGGCGAAGTTCGCGGCGGCGTTCGCGCCCACCGAGAAGATGCCGGCGCCGACGGCGACCGCGATGCCCATCGCGGCGATGTCGAACGTCTTGAGGGATCGCTTCAGCGAGCGTCCCTGCTCTTCGGAGTCGGCGAGGGAGGCCTCGATCGACTTGACACGGAGCGGAGTTGCCATGGGGTGGGTTCCCGTCATCGGCTGGGCGGCGGACCCCGTGAGGGTACTGGTGTACCACCCCGGGACGCAAAGCGTCCGCCCGGACGGTCGTGCCGCTCCGGAACGGCCGGGAGGCGCGGCTCGTGTCCGGCACGCAGGCGGCGGCCGGGCGGTTCGGCGCGCCTCCGGCACGCGGGCGACGGCCAGGAGGCGCGGCGCACGTTCGGCGCGCGGGCAGCGGCCGGCAGGCGCGGCGCACGTCCGGCGCGCGGGCAGCGGCCGGCAGGCGCGGGTCGCGTCAGACCGCGCTGGCCCACTCGCGCAGGAACCGCGCGCCCGCCTCGTCGTGGATGACGCCGTCGGGGGCGGTGAGCACCGGGTACGGCGTCGCGGGCACCCCGTCGGCCGGCCGCACGTCCACGTGCGCGACGTCGTGACCGTGCGCGTGCAGCCAGTCCGCCATCGCGTAGTCGCTGCGGGAGTCGCCCACCGTCCGCCAGCTCACCGGCAGCTCGCCGTCGGCGGCGAGGAGCTCGAGCGACCGCTCGGCGCCGAGGTCCTTGCCGCTCCGGTCCGACTCGACGTCGGTCGAGATGATCGTCGGGTCGATCCGCCACGCGACGCTGCCGTCGGCCGCCGGACGGACCTCGTCGAGTCGACGGACGCCGAGCCCGCGGCGCACGAGCGCGTCCATCGCCTTCGCGTCGAACTCCGCCTGGCGCGCCAGGTACGTGGCGTTCGGCACCTCGACGCGCTGCTCGATCGACACCATCGCACGCTTCGTCTCGTCGAAGAACACCAGGTCGGCGTACTCGTCGCGGACCAGCTCGCGCATCTCGTCGGCGTAGTCGCGGGGCAGTGCGAGGTCGTCCGCCACGCTGATCTCCCCCGTGCCGTCCTCGTACTGCGGTCCGATCGAGCACCAGACGGCGCCCTTCTCGCACACCGCGTGCACCCTCGCGCCCTCGGGCAGGCCGCCGGCGAGGAGCGGGGCGACGACCTCGGAGCGGATGAAGGCGTCGCTCCGGCCGGTGTTGAAGACGATCGGGATGCCCTCGACCGCGAGGGCGACGAGGTCCTCGACGATGCTCGAGATCGCGATGGTCCGGGTCACCGGGCTGGCGATCGGACCGTCGACGTCGAGCAGGAGTCCGAGACGGGGTGCAGTCACCTCCCCATCCTCGCAGGAGTACAGCGCCCCGGAAACGCGCGGCACAGCCACCACCCCACCCCCACAGCAGGAGTACAGCACCCCGGAAACGCGCGGCGCCGTCACCCCCGCTCGTCAGCGCGGGGTGTGGTCGCCCGGCCCCACGAAGCGGTCGACCGTACGACGCACGACCTCCGGCTCCGGCCGGTGCCACTGGCCGCGCAGCTCGACGTGCACCGCCCCCGGGATCGCCTCGGCGAGCGCCCGTGCCGCCGCCGCCATGAAGTCGGGCCCCGTGTCCCCGGACGCCACGAGCACCGGCACCCCCACCGCGGCCGCGACCCGCTCCGGGATGACGAGTCCGTTGAGCACCCGCACGTCGCGCGGCAGCACGTGGGCGTCACCGAGCAGCGCCGACCACACCGCGGGGCGCAGCCGGAGCAGGGCGACCTGCCCCATCGGCACGCCGAGCACGTGGGCGAGGAACGCCCGGACGGTCTGGGACCGGCGGCCGGCCCCGACGTGCTCGTCGAGGAGGTCCGCGAAGACGACGTCGTCCACGTGGTGCTCGACGCTCGCCCGGAACGGCGGCTCGAAGAGCACGGCGCGGGAGATCGGGACTCCCGCCGCGAGCCCGCGCAACAGGACGGCGGCGCCGACGCAGTTCCCGTAGGCGACGACCGGACCGGGTACCGATCCGACGACGGCACGGAGGTCGTCGACCTCCCGCTCGATCGTCCACGGCTCGGTGTCCCCGGACGCGCCGCGGCCGCGTCGGTCGTACGTGACGACGCGGTACCGGTCGGCGAGCGCCGCGACGATCCGTCCGAGGTACGGCGTGCCGCGGTGGTCGAACGCTCCGCCGACCACGAGGAGCGTCGGACCGCTGCCCGTCTCGGTCACGGCGAGCTCGGTGCCGTCGGCGGAGCGGACGGTCCGGTCGAGCGCGGGATGCGGTGGAGCGTGAGAGTGCATGCGGTCCTCGAGGGTCGTTCGACGGCGGTTCGCCGGGTCCTCGGGACGGACCGTGCGTGAGGTCCTCTCGAGCATGGCAGCGCCCGGTGCTCGCGCCAACACCCGCAACCAGGGGGAGGACGCCGCGTGCAGCCCTCAGACGAGTGCCGCCGCCCCCGCCGACTCTCGTTCGAGCAGGGCCCGCTTGACGTCGAGCCCCCACGCGAACCCGCCGAGGGTCCCGTCGCTCCGGAGGACCCGGTGGCAGGGCACGAACAGCGCGGGTGCGTTCCGGGCGCACACGCTCGCGGCGGCCCGGACCGCGTCCGGCCGCCCCATCGCCGCCGCGAACTCGCGGTAGGTGAGAACCGTCCCGGCGGGGATCCGACGGAGTTGCCGCCACCCCTCCGTGAAGAGCTCGGTGCCGACCTGCCGCACGGGCACCTGCATGGCGTGCTCGAGCTCCCCCGCGTAGAACGCGTCGACGGCGTCGGCCGCCGCGACCCGACCGTCGACGAGACGATCCGGTCGGTGTCGGGCCGCGACCCGCCCGAGGATGCGTTCGGCGGAGTCGGTCCAGCCAGAGGCCAGGACCCGGCCCTCGGTGTCCTCGAGCACCGTGAAGGGGCCGTCCGGGGTGTCGAGCGTCTGGATGGTCGCGTCGGTCATCGTTCGTCCTTCCGCGCGGCGGTGGCCGCGGTCGTCATGTGGCTGACGCCGGCCGTCGCCATCGCGCGGTCGACGATCGGTCGCCAGCAGTGCATCGTCAGGTAGCTCCGCCACGGGGCCACCTGCTCCGACCGTAGGGAGAGCTCGCGCACGGCACCGGGCAGGCCGAGTTCCTGTGCACCGTTCCGCACGGCGAGGTCGCTGTGCAGGAAGAGGTCCGGGTGGTGCCGCACGCGGAGCGCGACGTAGTCGGCGGTCCACGGGCCGATGCCCTTCACGGCGAGCAGCCCGGCGCGGAGCTCCTGCACCGACTGCCCGGCGTCGACGACCAGGGATCCGTCGGCGAGCGCGACGGCGACGCGGAGGATCGTGTCCACGCGGGCCGCCGGGCCGCGGAGCACGGAGGCCCCCTGCTCGGCGATGACGGCGGCGGTCGGGAAGAGTCGTCCGCCGGGGAGCACGGACTCCGGCGCGGCGGCCCCGAGCGCCGCGACGAGTCGGGTCTGCGCCGTCCGGGCGGCCGCGACCGAGACCTGCTGGCCGATGAGCGTGCGGAACACGACCTCGTGGGGGTCGACCGCACCGGGGAGCCGGATCCCGGGGATCCGCTCGACCACGGGTGCCAGCTCCGGCAGGGTGGCCAGGACCGAGTCGACCGCCGTCGGGTCGGCGTCGAGGTCGAAGAGCGCGCGGACCCGCGCGACGAGCGTGGGGAGGTCCGACAGGTCCTCGACCCGCACCTGCAGGTCGATCCCGACCGCACGCCCACCGGCGGCCGTCGCGCGGAACCAGCCCGTGCCTCCCGGCAGGGAGACCAGCCGTCCGTAGGCCGCGACCCGACCGTCGGGGCCGACGTCCACCTGCTCCGTGCCGGGCAGCGCGTGGAGCGCGTGCCACTCGAGCAGTCCCTGTGCGTCGAACGGCGCGCGGGCCGGCAGGTGCACGTGCAGGGCGCCGTCCGCGACCGGCTGGAGGGTGCGTCGCGCCCGCAGCGCGGACGGGGTGACCGCGAACACCTCGCGCACCGTGTCGTTGAACTGGCGGACGCTCGTGAACCCGGCCGCGAAGGCGACGTCGGCGATCGGCAGGTCCGACGAGGTGAGCAGCGTCCGTGCCGTCTGGGCGCGGTGCGCGCGGCTGAGCGCCTTGGGCCCGGCGCCGAGCTCGGCCGTCATGATGCGGCCGAGCTGGCGCTCCGAGTAGCCGACCCGTGCGGCCAACCCGGGGACGCCGTCGCGTTCGACGACCCCGTCGAGGACGAGGCGCATGGCGCGGCCGGCGACGTCCTCCCGGAGGTCCCACTCGGGGCTGCCGGGCGTCGCCTCCGGCAGGCAGCGCTTGCAGGCGCGGAAGCCGGCGAGGTGCGCGGCGGCGCTCGTCCGGAAGAACGTGACGCCGGACGCGCGCGGCGTGCGCGCGGGGCACGAGGGACGGCAGTAGATGCCGGTGGAGTGCACGGCGGTGACGAACTGGCCGTCGAAGCGCGCGTCGCGCGAGGCGACGACGCGGTACCGCTCGGCGTGCAGCGCGTCGGCTGCGGTGGTGGACATGGATCCAGCGTCGCACGGCGCACCGACATCGACTGGCGGGAATCGGACACCGCAGCGACGGACGGGAGGCACGGCTAGCGTTGGTCCCGTGACCTCCGCTGACGAACCGGTCGCGCCCGCCGGGCTGCCCTGCCGGACCCACGTCGAGGTGGCGCTGCTGCTCGCGTCGCCCCGGCACCGGTACGAGGGGCGTCCGGCCGACGGCGCGCTGCCCACCGATCCGTCGTCGCCAGAGCTGCGGGACCGGGTGGAGCTGCGCGCGGGCCTCGGGATCGTGGGCGACCGCTACTTCGCCGCCCGGGCGCACGTGCACGCGAGTGTGACCGTGGTGGGGCTCGAGGGCCTCGAGGACGTCGGTCGTGCGCTGGGCACCGACCTGGACGTCGTGGCGACCCGTCGGAATGTCTTCCTCCGCGGGGCGGACGTCGAGGCGCTCCGGGGACAGCCGTTCGCGCTCGACTCCGGGCACGGGGTGGTGCGCTTCCGCGGGTACCGTCCGGCGAACCCGTGCGCGTGGATGGACCACGAGGTGGCACCGGGGGCGTTCCGGGCGATGCGGGGACGGGCGGGGGTCCGGTGCGACCCGGAGTCCGACGGGGAGCTCTCCGTCGGGCCCGCGACGCTGTGGACCGCCGCGCCCGTCCCGCTGGGGACTACGCCGACGCCGTGAGCGCGTGCTCGATGGCGTCGACGAACGCGGGCAGGTCGTCCGGGTTGCGCGAGGTGATCAGGCCGCCGTCGACCTGCACCTCCTGGTCGACCCACTCGCCGCCGGCGTTGCGGACGTCGGTCTGCAGCGACGGGAACGACGTGATCGTCTTGCCGGACACCACACCCGCCTCGATGAGGGTCCACGGGCCGTGGCAGATCGCGGCGACGGGCTTGCCGGCCTCGGCGAACGCCGTGACCAGCGCGACCGCGTCGGCGTCCTGGCGGATGGTGTCCGCGTTGATGGTGCCGCCGGGGACGACCAGGGCGTCGTAGTCGCCGGCTCCGCTGAGACTGCCGATGGTGGTGTCGGTGTCGACCGACTTGCCCGGGTCCTTGTCGCCGACGAGGGTCGCGATCGGGCCGGACTCCTGACCGGCGACCGTCACGTCCGCGCCGCGCGCGCGCAGCTGCTCGGTGGGGACGACGATCTCGTCCTGCTCCACGCCGTAGTTCGTCGCGATGACGAGGATCTTCTTGCCGTCGAGGGCTGCCATGGTGACTCCTTCCGCGGCCCGGTGGGTCCGGCCGCCGGGCTCCACGGTCGTCGGGTGCGGCTGGACGCGCTCGCAGTCGGCAGGCCTTCCCCAGCTGCGGGCGGGGCTGCTCAGCCGCGGATGCGGAAAGCGGACCCCTCGCGCTCGACCGTCAGCCCGGTGTACCCCGCGATGCGCGGCAGCCCGGTGGTGGCCGACGCCTCGAGGTCGCCGACCACGACGGTCGTCGCCCCGGACGCGAGGGCGGCCTCGACGCCGGCGGGCGCGTCCTCGAAGGCCAGGCACCGCTCGGCCGGCGCCCCGAGGAGCGCGGCCCCGCGGAGGTAGCCCTCGGGGTGGGGCTTGCTGCGCTCGGCGTCCTCCGAGGGCACGAGGGCGTCCGGGACGGGGACGCCCGCGGCGATCATGCGCTTCACCGCGAGTTCCCGTGGAGCGCTCGTCACGAGGGCGATCGGCACGCCGAGGTCCTGCAGTCGGCGGACGAACGCGCCGGCGCCCGGGACCTCGACGATGCCCTCGACGTACCCGATCTCGGCGGCGATCATCGTGTCGACGATGTCGCGCTGCTCGTCCTCGGGGAGGTCGGGCAGGAAGCGCTGGACCGTGTCGATCGTCTGGCGGCCGTGGGAGAACGCGAGGATCTCGACCGGGTCGATCCCGTGCGTGGCGCCGAACCGGGTCCAGGCGGCCTCGACGACCGCGGTCGAGTCGACGAGGGTCCCGTCCATGTCGAAGAGGACCCCGGACACCACGACGTCGATCACGCGTCCGACCCTAGCGGGCGCCCGTGGGACGGGACCCGCGCGTCAGGCGCGCACGTACCGCGTCAGCAGCACCCCGCCGTCGCCGAGCAGCACGTGCGCGGGACGCATCCGCCGCAGTGCCGGCGACGAGCCGGTCGCGATCCGCGGCCCCTCGCCGCCCTCGAGCGTCGGGTCGACCGTCAGGGTCAGCTCGTCGACCAGGTCCGCCTCGATGAGCGCCCCGAAGAACGACGGCCCACCCTCGCAGTGGATGCGCTCGAGCCCCCGGTCACCCAGCGCCCGGACGACCGCGGCGACGTCGACCTCGTCGTCCCCGCACGCGACCACGTCGGCGACCTCGGCGAGCGCACGCCCCCGCTCGGAGTCGGCCCCGGACGCCGAGGTCAGCACGATCGGTCGCACGGGCGCCTCGGTGAACACGCGCGACGACGCGTCGAGCCCCGCCGAGCCGGTGACGATCGCGAACACCGGGTGGTCGGGCATGCCGTGCGCACGGCGCCACGCCACGTCGGCGTCGTGCAGGACCATCGGCCCGTACTCCTCGTCGCGGACGGTGCCCGCGGCCACGAGGACCACGTCGGCGGTCCGTCGGAGCAGGTCGAACACGCGCAGGTCGTCGTCGCCGCCGAGGTCCGCCGTGCGACCGGATGCCGAGGCCGACCCGTCGAGCGTGGTGACGAAGTTCACCCGGAGCCAGGTGCCGTCCGGCACGTCCGCGGCGTACAGCTCCAGCAGGTCGTCGTCGCTCGTGTCGGCGATCGACGACGGCAGCGCACCGTCCCGGGCGCTCACGTGTTGTGCCGCGCTTCCACGGGCTCGCGCCAGCCGAGGACCGCCTCGACCATGCGCATCGCGTCGACGCTCTCGACCACGTCGTGCATGCGGACGATCCGCGCGCCGAGCATCGCGCTGACCGTCGCCGCGGCGAGCGAACCCGGCAGGCGCTCGCCCCTCGGACGGCCGAGCGACTCCCCCACGAAGTCCTTGTTCGACACCGCGGCGAGCACCGGGTAGCCGAGCGCGACGACCTCGGGCAGCCGGCGCGTGATCTCGAGCGTGTGCACGGTGTTCTTGTTGAGGTCGTGCCCGGGGTCGACGATGATCCGCGACTCCGGGATGCCCGCGGCGAGCGCCCGGTCGACCCGCTCCTGCAGGAAGTCCACGACCTCGCGACCGATGTCGTCGTAGTGCGGCGGCTCGGGCAGGTGCTGCCGGGGCGGGGCGGTCGAGTGCGTGATGACGATCGTGGCGTCCGAGTCCGCGACGACCGAGGCCATCCGCGGGTCGGACAGGCCGGTGGTGTCGTTGACGACGCTCGCTCCGGCGGCGATCGTGGCCGCGGCGACCTCGGGGCGGAACGTGTCGACCGAGATGACGACGTCGGACTCCTGCGCGAGCTGCGACACGACCGGCAGGACGCGGTCGAGCTCGTCGGCGGCGGACAGCTCGGGGCCGGGGGCGAACTTGACGCCGCCGATGTCGACCCAGTCGGCGCCCTGCTCGGCGGCGCGGACGGCTGCCGCGACCGCACGGTCGAGCGTGAAGGTCGCCCCCTGGTCGTGGAACGAGTCGGGCGTGCGGTTCACGATCGCCATCACGGCGACGCGGTGGTCGAAGTCGAACGTGCGGCGGCCGATGGTGCGCACCGGCTCCCGCAGGACGGGCGCCACCCAGCCGGGTCCGGCGGCCGGGAGGCCCGTGGTGCGTCCGTCGATCGTCATGCGTCTCCTCCGTGGTCTGCTCCGGCAGCGGGTCCGCCGGCGGTGCCGACCCCCGCGCCGATGAGGGCGATCGCCTCGGCCCGGCCGAGGGGTTCGGCGAGGGATCCGGTCGCGGCGACGGTCACGGTCGTCGAGCCGGTCTGCCGCTCGCCGCGGGTCGTGACGCACTGGTGCTGGGCGTCGAGCACCACGAGCACGCCGCTCGCGTCGAGCCCCTCGGCGATGGTGCCGGCGACCTGCTCGCCGAGGCGCTCCTGCAGCTGCGGGCGGGAGGCCACGGCGTCGAGCACGCGCGACAGCGTGCCGAGGCCGATGAGCTGGTCACCCGGTGCGTAGGCGAGGTGTGCGACGCCGATGAACGGCAGGAGGTGGTGCTCACACATCGAGCGGAACTTCACGTCCCGGACCACCACGAGCTGCCCGCGGTCGCCGTCGTCGGCGTGCACGACCCCCGCGCGGGCGATCGCGACGGCGTCCGTGCCGATGCCCGAGAAGAACTCCGTGTACGAGTCGGCCACCCGGCCGGGCGTCCTTGCGAGCTCCGGCCGGTCGGGGTCGTCCCCCACGGCGAGGAGGAGCTCGCGCACGGCAGCCTCGATGCGTGTGCGGTCCAGTCGTTCGTTCACGTGGTTCATCCAACACCGTCGCTGGCCGCAGAACGCGGGGAGCTGCCGAGGTGACGTCCCCCGATCAGCCGAGCCGCGCCTCCAGGCCGGTGCCCTCCGGCGCGACGCGCCGCGCTCCCAGCGTTCTGTAAACTCGTCCGGTGAGCGCCCAGCAGACCGACACGCCGCCCCGGAACGCCCTCGCATCCGGCCTCGACCGCTTCTTCTCGATCACGAGCCGCGGATCGACGATCCCCCGAGAGATCCGTGGTGGTCTCGTCTCCTTCGTGACGATGGCCTACATCGTCATCCTCAACCCGCTCATCCTCGGCGGGTTCAGCGCCGACCAGGCAGCCAAGGACGTCACCGGCGGCTGGCTCGAGAACGCCCAGGTCGCCGCGGCCACCGGGCTCGTCGCCGGCCTCATGACCATCGCGATGGGGCTCATCGCGAACCTGCCGTTCGGCATCGCCGCTGGTCTCGGCATCAACTCGTTCCTCGCGGTCAGCGTGGTGAAGCAGGTCACGTGGGCCGAGGCGATGGGCCTCGTCGTCATCAACGGCATCATCATCGTGCTGCTCGCGCTGACGGGCATCCGGACGATGATCTTCACGGCCGTGCCCGCGCAGCTCAAGGCGGCGATCACCGTCGGCATCGGTCTGTTCATCGCGTTCATCGGCCTCGTCGACTCCGGGTTCGTCCGGTCGTCCGGACTCGCGTCGCCGCCGCTGCAGCTCGGTGAGGACGGCTCCGTCGGCGCCCTGCCGACGATCGTGTTCCTCGTCGGCTTGGTCATCATCGGCACGCTCATGGCCCGCCGGGTCAAGGGCGCCCTGCTGATCGGCATCGTGGCGACGACGATCATCGCGATCATCCTGCAGGCGATCTTCCACGTGCCGACCTCGGTCGACTCGAAGACCGGCTGGAACCTCAACGCTCCCGGCCTGCCGTCGGCGCTGTTCGCCGTGCCGGACCTGTCCCTCGTCGGCCACTTCGACTTCGGCGCGTTCAGCCGCATCGGCCCGCTCGCCGCGTCGATGCTCGTCTTCACGCTCGTCTTCACGAACTTCTTCGACGCCATGGGCACGATGACCGGTCTGGCGAAGGCCGCCGGTGTCGCGCACCCCGACGGCACCTTCCCCCGATTGAAGTCGGCGCTCGTCGTCGAGGGCGTCGGCGCCATCGCGGGCGGTGGCGCCTCGGTGTCGTCGAACACGGTCTTCATCGACTCGGCGTCCGGCATCGGCGAGGGCGCGCGCACCGGCATGGCCTCGGTCGTGACGGGCGTGCTCTTCCTGCTGTCGATGTTCCTCACCCCGCTGACGCAGGTCGTCCCGCTCGAGGTCGCTGCCGCCGGGCTCGTCGTCGTCGGTGCGCTCATGGTGGCGCAGGTCGCGGACATCTCGTGGACCGACTTCGGGTCGGCGCTGCCGGCGTTCCTGACGATCGTCGTGATGCCGCTGACCTACTCGATCGCGAACGGCATCGGCGCCGGCTTCATCAGCTGGGTGCTCATCAAGCTGCTGTCCGGCCGCGGTCGCGAGGTCTCGTGGCTGCTCTACGTGGTCGCCGCGGGCTTCCTGCTGTACTTCGCGCGCGGGCCGCTGGAGGCGCTGCTCGGCGTCGGCTGACGCACTGACGCACTGACGCGCGGCGCGCGGCGCGCGGCGCGCGGCGCGCGGCGTGCGTCGTGCGTCGTGCGTCGTGCTCTCGCACAACCAAAGTCACCCCGAACCACGGATCGCAGCGGTTCGGGGTGACTTTGGTTGTGCGGCAATCGGCGCTCGGTACCCCGGCCGGGAGGCTCGGCGTCAGTCCGGCAGGTCGCTCGGCGTGGCCTCGTGGTGGCGCCGGGCCTCGGTGCGCCGGTCCTCCTTCATGCCCGCCTCGAACAGGTGGCGCCTGCCGCCGACGAGCTCGTCGCGGGCGGCCTTCTCGAGCTCCTTGGCGAGCGCGTAGTACCCGTCGTCGTAGTCCTCCATGATCTGGAACGTCCACCGGCCGGCGATGACGTTCCGCCCGACCAGCTCGGTGTCGATGCGGTCCGCGAGGTCGGTGTGCCCGGCCTTCCGGAGCTGCTCGACGGCGTCGCCGAGGTCGAGGTCGGCCTTCCCGGTCAGGCGGTGGAAGCCGTAGAGGAACCCGCGCGCGTGCTCGATCACCTCGACCGCCGCGGACAGCGTGCCGAGGGCCTCGACGGTCGCCTCGGACACCCCCTCCGGTACCTGGTGCGCGGCGTCGGGGCCCTGGTCGTCGTGCTGCTGATCCGTCATGGCTCCCGTCTACCGGACGACCGCTCCGGCAGCTGGGAGGTCGTCGTCCCCCGGGGCCGGAGGACGGAGCGCGCACGGGGCCGAAGGTCGTCGTCTCCCGGGGCCGAAGGTCGTCGTCTCCCGGGGCCGGAGGACGGAGCGCGCACGCCGGTTGTCGACACCATCGGACTGGCTTACCATTCGAACACACGTTCGAATGACAGGAGGTCACCGTGGTGATCATCGACACGGCCGCGACGGTCTGGTGGGCCGGCGGCGTCCCCGAGCGGCTGGTGTGGTCCGGCCGGCGCTGGCGGGTCACGGACACACCGACCCGGCTCACCGTCACGCGCGCGGAGCTCCCCACCGCCATCACGCACGCACCCGAGCGGACCGTCGGGTGGCGCTTCCAGGCGACCGCCGACGACGGCGAGACCCTCGTCGTCGACATCGTGCCCGAGGACGGCGGGTGGGGCGTCGCGCGGACGTGGACGTGAACCGTGGCGCGCGCTACCGTCCCGGCATGACCAGGTGGATCGCACTGCTGCGCGGCGTCAACGTGAACGGCATCACCATCCGGAGCGCCGAGCTCGCCGAGACGTTCCGTGGCCTCGGCCACACGGACGTCCAGACGGTCCTCGCGTCGGGCAACGTGGTGTTCACCGCCGACGGCACCGCGCGCACCGTGCAGGCCGGGGTCGAGCAGGCGCTCCGGGACCGCTTCGGGTACGACGCCTGGATCGTCCTGCTCCGGCACGACGCCCTCGCCGAGGTCGTGGACGGGTTCCCGTTCCCGGCAGACCCGGACCGACACGACTACGTGCTCTTCGCCTCCGGACCGACAGCGGTCGACGAGCTGCTGGCGGACCTCACCGTCGACGAGTCCGTCGAACGCATCGCCCGCGGCACCGGCGGCGGCGCGGCCGTCGTCTACTGGTCGTGCCCGAAGGGGTCGAGCACGGACACGGCGTTCGCGAAGCGCGCCGGCGCGGCTCGGTTCAGGCGGACCACGACGACCCGCAACGCCAACACCCTCCGGAAGCTCCTGTGATCGAGGAGGTCCGGATCGTCACGATCGGCGCGGTGGCGACCACAGGCTGAGGCGCGACGGACGACGCGTCGATGACCGCCGCCTTCACGGCACATCGGCGGCGTATCGCGGTTTTCGCTCCCTACCGTGCGGCCATGTTCACGAGACCAGTCCTCAGCCCCGCAGCCCGCCCCGTCATCGAGGCCACCGCCCCGGTCGTGGCGGCTCGCCTCCCCGCGATCACCCCCGACTTCTACCGGCGGTTGTTCGCGGCCCACCCGAGCCTGCTCGACGGCGTGTTCAGCCGGTCGAACCAGGGGTCCGGACGGCAGTCCGCCGCGCTGGCCGCGAGCGTGGTCCGGTTCGCCACGGCACTGCTCGCGGGCGACCACCCGGTGGAGCTCGTGCGCAGGATCGCGCACCGTCACGCCGCCCTCGGGATCACGCAGGAGCAGTACGCGATCGTCCACGAGCACCTGTTCGCGGCGATCGCGGCAGATCTCGGGGACGCGGTCACCGACGACGTCGCAGCCGCCTGGAGCGAGGTCTACTGGCTCTTCGCCGACCTCCTGGTCGCGACCGAACGGGCGCTCTACCGGCAGCAGGCCAACGACACGTACTGGGCGCGCTGGCGCCTCGTCGCCCAGGACCGGCCGACGCACGCGGTGCGACACCTGGTGTTCGCTCCCGCCGACGACACCCCCGTGACCCCGGCCGTCGCCGGACAGTACGTCAGCGTCCGGGTCGCGACCGCCGACGGCGTCCGAGAGGTCCGGCAGTACTCGCTCCTGGCGCCCGGTGCCGAACGACGGATCGGTGTGAAGCGCGACGACTCCGGCGCGGTGTCGCCGATCCTGCACGCGATGGCGGTCGGCGCGGAGGTCGAGCTGTCGAACCCGTACGGCGACCTCACCCTCGACGACGGCGACGATCCGCTCGTCCTCGCGACCGCCGGGATCGGCTGCACCCCGGCCGTCGGGTTCCTCGAGTCCCTCGCCCGGGACCGGAGCACCAGACGCGTCCTCGTCCTGCACGCAGACCGGTCGCGCGCCGACTGGGCGTTCGCCGGCACGGTCGAGGCGCTCGTCCGGGACCTCCCCGGCGCCACCCTGCACACCTGGTTCGAGGACGACCGGGCCCACCCGCGCATGGTGCTCGGCGACGTCCCACTCCCGGAGCGGGCAACGCTGCTGCTCTGCGGACCGCTCGGCTTCATGCAGGCGGTCCGGGACCAGGCGCTCGCGCTCGGGGTCCCGGACACGCGGATCCGGTACGAGGTGTTCGGACCGGACGCCTGGCTGAAGGGGTCGTGATCAGCTGCCACGGTCGCCGCAGGGGCCGCTGACCCCGCGCCCCGCAGTTCCCGTGTCGAGGCCGTCGCACACGACACGGGAACCGGGGCGCGGGGCTACGCGGTCGTCTCGTCCACCTCGAACTGTCGCTCCAGCGAGATCGTCGGGATCGACGCCGTGATGACCGACCCGTCCGCGCGGAGCGTGCCCTGGATGTCGCTCGTCGTCGGTGCCCGACCCGTCATCCGGGGGCCCTGGTGCGGGAGCGGCACGACCGTCGGCTGGTCGGCGGAGAGGTCCCACTGCTGGTTGTGGACCCAGACGGTGAAGCCCTCGCCGTGGTCGATCGTGAACGTCAGGGTGTCCTGCTCGAGGTCGACCCGCACGCGCGTGCCGTGCACGGTCAGCCGGTAGGTGATCCGCTCCCACGACTGGGGCAGCCGCGGGTTGAAGGTCATCCGGCCGCCGTGGTCGCGCATGCCGCCGAAGCCGTTCACGAGCGCACCCCAGATGCCGCCGGTGGACGCGATGTGCACGCCGTCCGTCGTGTTGCCGTGGAGGTCGGCGAGGTCGACGTAGAGCGCGGTCTGGAAGTACTGCTCCGCGAGCTCGCAGTACCCGACCTCGGCGGCCATGATCGACTGCACGACGGCGGACAGGGTCGAGTCGCCCGTGGTCAGCGCGTCGTAGTAGTCGAAGTCGCGGCGCTTCTCGGCCGCGGTGAACTCGTGGCCCTGCAGGAACAGCGCGAGCACGACGTCGGCCTGCTTGAGCACCTGGAACCGGTAGATGACCAGCGGGTGGTAGTGCAGCAGCAGCGGCCGCTTCGACTCCGGCGTGTTCTCGAGGTCCCAGAGCTCCTTGTCGAGGAACTGGGCGTCCTGCGGGTGGATGCCCCGGTGCGGGTCGAACGGGATCTCCATCGACTCGGCGGCGCGCTCCCAGCCGGCGACCTCCTCCGGGTCGAGGCCGGTGCGGCGGACCATGCGGTCGTACTCCTCCGGGTCGTCGGCAGCGAGCTCCCGGCAGGCCTGCACGGCGGACCAGAGGTTCGCCCGTGCCATGACGTTCGTGTAGAGGTTGTCGTCGACGACTGTCGTGTACTCGTCCGGCCCGGTGACCCCGTCGATGTGGAACTTCTTGTCGCCGTTCGAGCGCCAGAAGCCGAGGTCCTCCCAGAGCCTGGCGGTCTCGACGAGGATGTCGATCGCACCGCGCTTGAGGAACTCGCGGTCACCAGAGGCCCGGACGTACTGCATGAGCGCGTGAGCGATGTCCGCGTCGATGTGGTACTGCGCGGTGCCCGCCGCGTAGTAGGCCGACGACTCCTCGCCGTTGATCGTCCGCCAGGGGAACAGGGCGCCGCGCTGGTTGAGCTCGCGGGCCCGGGACCGTGCCGCGTCGAGCATGTTGTAGCGGAACCGCAGGGCGTTGCGGGCCACGATCGGCGCCGTGTACGACAGGAACGGCAGGACGTAGATCTCCATGTCCCAGAAGTAGTGCCCGCCGTAGCCGGACCCGGTCACGCCCTTGGCGGCGATGCCGTGCCCGTCGGTCCGAGCCGTGGCCTGGGCGAGCATGAAGAGGTTCCACCGGATCGCCTGCTGGACGTCGGGCTTGCCGGCGACCTCGACGTCGCTCCGGGCCCAGTAGTCGTCCATCCAGGCGCGCTGCGTCGCGAAGACGTCGTCGACGGTCTGCGCGTGGGCGCGGTCGAGGGTCCGGTCGCACCGGTCGGCGAGCTCCCGCGCGGGGACGCCGCGGGACGTGTGGTAGACGATGCTCTTGACGAGCCGGATCGGCACGCCCGCCCGCGCCTGCACGCGGTACACGTGCTTGGCGAGGTCGTGCTCGATCGACGACGACTCGTCCCACGGGTTGTCCGTCTCGAGGCGGTGCTCGACGCCGACGCAGATCGTCATGCCCGAGCTGGCAGCCTGGTAGCCGAGCAGCGACCGGGCGCCGGTGCTGCGCTTGAGCTTCGGCTCGAGGACGCGCTCCGTGAAGGCCTCGGCCTTGCGGGGGTCGAAGGCGTTCGCGGCGGCCCGCATGCCGGCGTGGTACTCGTCCTGCACATCCTGTCGGTTCAGGATCTGGCTCGAGAGCAGGATCGAGGCGTCGGCGTCGAGCGCGGTCACCTCGTAGTCGATGACCGCGAGGTGCCGATCCGTGAAGGACACGAGCCGCTTCGAGCGGATCAGCACCCGCTTGCCGGACGGCGTCGACCACTCGGTCTCACGGAACAGGTACCCGCCGCGGAACTCCAGCCGTCGGGTGTGCCGCAGGATGTCGGCCTCCGCCAGGACGAGCGGCTCGTCGTCGACGTAGAGGCGGATCACCTTCGCGTCCGGCGCGTTGATGATCGTCTGCCCGGTCTTCGCGAACCCGAAGGCGTCCTCGGCGTGTCGGATCGGCCAGGTCTCGTGGAAGCCGTTGACGTACGTGCCGTACTGCACGCCGCCGCGGCCCTCGTCGAGGTTGCCGCGGAGGCCGAGGTAGCCGTTGCCGACCGCGAAGTTCGTCTCCGCGACGCCTTGCTCGTCGGGGGCGTACTCGGTCTCGACGAGCGCCCACTCGTCGATCGGGTAGCGGACGCGGTCGAGCGGGTCCGAGGTGATGGGGTTCATGCTGCTCCGTGCGGGGGGAGGTGTCGGGGAGGTGCGCGTCGGCCGGTGGGGCGGCCGCCGTCCGTCAGATCGCCGGGGTCGCGGCCGGACGGAGATCGTCGACGAGTTCGGCGAGGTCCTGCACGACGACGTCGGCGCCGTGGGACCGCAGTGCGTCCGCGCCGGCGCCCCGGTCGACGCCGACCACGAGGCCGAACCCGCCGTTCCGGCCGGCCTCGACCCCGCTCGTGGCGTCCTCGACCACCACGCACTCGGCAGCCGTCAGGCCGAGCCGGCCCGCGGCGTCGAGGTACGTGTCCGGCGCGGGCTTGCCCGCGAGTGCGTCCTGTCGGGCGACCAGGCCGTCGACGATCACGGGGAACCGCTCGAGCAGGCCGGCCGTGCGCAGGACGGGCACCGCGTTCGCCGAGCTGGACACCACCGCGACCGCGTAGCCGGCGTCGAGCGCGGCGACGAGGAAGCGGTGGGACCCCGGGTACGGTTCGACGCCGTGCTCGTCCAGCTCCGCGGTGAACTCGGCGTTCTTGCGGTTGCCGAGCCCGCACACGGTGTCGAGCGACGGGTCGTCGTCGGGGGTGCCCTCGGGCAGGTCGATGCCGCGGGACGCGAGCAGCGAGCGCACACCGTCGTAGCGGGGCTTGCCGTCGATGTGGTCGAAGTAGTCCTGCTCCACGTACGGCGCGACGCCGTGGCCTGCGAGGTACGGCGTGAACAGGCGGCTCCACGCACGCATGTGGACCTCGGCCGTCGGGGTGAGGACGCCGTCGAGGTCGAACAGCAGCGCACGGTGGTCCGCGAGGCGGGCTGGGGTGGGCCGGTCCGGTGCGGTCATGCGCCCACTCTAGGACCGCTGCCGCCCTCGGACTCGGGCGCGACGCCGATCTGTGGAGAGAGTTCACCCAGGGCGGACGCCGGCCGACCGGCGACGCTGTGGACGGCCGTGGACGCGACCAACGGCGCAGGCGGGACGGGTGGCGGGGCCGCGCCGCGCCTCCAGGGCGACCGCCGGGAGGCACGGATCACCGGGACCGGACCGCGTACGGTGACGACGTGTCCGACTCGACCCCCCTGCGCCTCCGCGCGGCCGCCGTCGCGGTCCGCGACGACGCGGTGCTGCTCGTCCTCCGCGAACGGGACGGTCGGCGCTACGCCGTCCTGCCCGGGGGCGGCGTCGAGCACGGTGAGACCCCGCAGCAGTCCTGTCTCCGGGAGCTACACGAGGAGACCGGGCTCGACGGCGACGTGGTCGCCCTCCTGCCCGTCGGGCTCGACCGGCAGCGACCAGCCGTGTACCTGCACGTCGACGTCGGACCCGGGTCCCCGGCGCTGGCCGGGGACGCACCGGAACGGGGCCGTGCGACGCCGACGAACCGCTACGCCCCGGCGTGGGTGCCCGTCGGGGAGGTCGAATCGGTCGGGCTCGTGCCGCCGCTCGCCGTCGACGCGGTCCGGATGGCCGTCAGCGCAGGTCGGTCCCCGGCGGCAGGGCCTGCACCCAGCGCTCGACCGCCGCGCTGATCTCGGCGCGGGCCGCGGCCGGCGAGGTCGTCGCCGTGCGGTCGCCCGGCTGGTCGCCGTACGCACCGAACTCCGCGTGGTTCGAGCCCTGGACCTCGACCATGGTCGCGGTCGACGGCAGGAGGTGGCGGGCCGCCCGCACCTTCGCCGGCGTGGACAGCCCGTCCCGGGAGCCGGAGACGCTGAGCACGTCGATGTACGAGCGGCTGATGTCGTCCGCGCAGTAGCTGCCGAGGAGCAGCAGGCCGTCGGCGTCCTTCGCGAGTTGGCACGCGCGGACTCCGCCGAGCGAGTGCCCGCCGACCGCCCACGTCCGCACCCCCGGCGCGTACGCCTCGAAGATGGACAGCGGACGGGTGTCGAAGAAGGCGAGGTTGAGGGTCGGCTTCGTGATGACGACCGTGGTGCCCGAGGCGACGACCTGCCGGAACGTCGCCATGTAGGCGAAGGGGTCGACCTTCGCGCCGGGGATGAACACGATGCCCTTGTCGTCAGACTCGCCGGTCGGGGTCATCACGATCGAGTCCCCCGCGTCGCGCACGGACACCCGGTCGTCGCGCCACACCTGGAGTGCCGCGCTCCGCGTCCCCGGCATGACGGTGTTCGCGTAGACGAGGAACACCACGGCGAGCAGCACCAGCACTGCGACGATCCACGCGGTGACGCGGAGTGCTCGGTTCACGGTCGCTCCTCCTCGGGCCGTCGGGCCGTCACGGTGCGGTCGACGCCGGGGTCGACCGTCAGGTCACGCCGCATCACGAGTTCGCGTCGGCCGTCGGGGAGGGCGTCGCCGGGCTCCCCGGTCGCCTTGAAGCCGGCGCGTTCGTAGGTGCGGAGGGCGGCGGTGTTGTCCGGCACCACCGACAGGTCGAGTGCGTGCGCACCGCGGTCGGCGGCCCACCGTGCGATCGTGTCGAGGAGCGCGCGGGCCACCCCGCGGCGTCGAGCGCGCGGAGCGACCCACACGGAGACGACCTCGGCGCGGGCGGGGTCCTCCGGGACGGGCAGTCCGCTGGCCATCCCGACGGCGGTCGTGCCGTCGACCGCGAGCAGGTCCATCGCTCCCGGGACCGACAGCCGTGCGCGCCACCGCTGCTCCGGCGCGTCCTGCCAGTCCGCGAGCCGGGAGCCGAACGCGTGCGGGGCGTCGGTCAGGGCCGCGAGCCGGACCGGTCGCCAGGTGGCCCAGTCGTCGGCGGTCACCCGGCGCAACTCGATCGTCACGCTCCGACGCTACCGTCCGGCACGACGGACGGACGGTCGATCGTGCGGGTCCACGCGACCTCGCGGTCGAGTTGTCCGGAGGACCGGAAGTTCCACCATGCCCGCGAGCCGAGGAACGACGGACCCGCCAGCGTCACGACACGGACCCGTCAGCTGCCCGCCAACGCCACGACACGGACCCGTCAGCTGCCCGCGCCACGACGCCTCCCCGCCTCCCCGCCTCCCCGCCTCCCCACCGGGGACACGACCCGGCGCCCAGCGCGGCACGTCCACCGTCCGACGACTCAGGCGCGCCCGGGGCTGAAGCGGTACCCCATCCCGGACTCGGTGACGAGGTAGCGCGGGTTGGCCGGGTCCGGCTCGAGCTTCCGACGGAGCTGGGCCATGTAGAGCCGGAGGTACCCGGAGTCGTTGCCGTGCGACGGCCCCCACACCTCGGTGAGGAGCATCTCCCGGGTCATCAGCCGGTCGGGGTTCGTCACGAGGACCTCGAGCAGGCGCCACTCGGTCGGCGTCAACCGGATCGCCGGGCCGTCCTGCTGGGTCACCTGCTTCGCGACGAGGTCGACGGACAGCGGACCGATCGCGATCGCCGGGCTCTCGTCGGCCGCGGTCACCCGACGGCGACCGAGTGCCCGGAGCCGGGCGAGCAGCTCGTCCATCTGGAACGGCTTCGTGACGTAGTCGTCCGCGCCGGCGTCGAGCGCGTCGACCTTGTCCGACGAGTCGGTCCGGCCGGAGAGCACGAGCACCGGCACCTGCGTCCAGGCGCGCAGCCCCTCGAGCACGCCGATGCCGTCGAGGCGCGGCATGCCGAGGTCGAGCAGGACGAGGTCGGGTCGCTCGGTGATGACGGCGTCGAGCGCCGCCCGTCCGTCCCGCGCCGTGACGACGTCGTACCCGCGCGCGGCGAGCGTGACGGCGAGCGCCCGGACGAGCTGGGCGTCGTCGTCCGCGATCAGGACCTTCGTGCTCACAGGACCTCCACTCCGACGTGGCCGGCGATCGGCAGGCGGACGACGACGGTGAGGCCGCCGCCGGGGGTGTCGTCGACCTCGATGGTGCCGCCCATCCCCTCGGTGAACCCGCGTGCGAGGGCGAGCCCCAGGCCGAGGCCGGTCTCGTTGTCGGTGTCGCCGAGTCGTTGGAACGGCTGGAACACCTCGCCCCGGCGGTCCTCCGGGATGCCTGGGCCGTGGTCGGCGACGCGCAGTTCGACGCCGCCGCCGAACGCGCTCGCCGCGACCCGCACGCGGGTGCCCTCCGGTGCGTACCGCGAGGCGTTCGCCAGCAGGTTCACGACCACGCGCTGCAGCAGGACCGGGTCGGCGAGGACCGGCGGCAGGTCCGCGGGGAGGTCGAGGTCGACGTCCTCGGGCCCGAGCTCGAGCTCGTCGAGCGCGGGCGCGACGACCGTCTCGACGGCGAGCGGCGCGGTGCGCACCGCGAGCACCCCCGCCTGCACGCGACTGACGTCCAGCAGGTCGGCCAACAGCACCGCGAGGTGGCCGAGGCTCTCGTCGGCGGTGGCGAGCAGTGCCTCCCGGTCGGCGTCCGACAGCGTGATGTCCGCTGCCCGGAGCGTCTGCACGGCCGCGGAGGCGGCCGCGATCGGCCGCCGCACGTCGTGGCCGACGGCCGCCAGGATGGCGCTGCGGACGCGGTCCGCGGCCGCGATCCGCTCGGCGTCGACGGCGGTCCTGGTGAGCTCGCGGTGCTCCACCGCCGCGTCGAGCTGCTGCTCGACGACGCGCAGCAGACGACGCTGGGTCGGGTCGTCGGGCGCGCCGGAGAACTCGAGCACCGCACCGGACGGGAGGCTCGTGGCGGCGTCCGGCGCGTCGCCGAACGTCCCCGACGTGGCCGGGATCTCGTCGCCCTGGCGGATCCGGACGCCCGCGAAGCCGAAGGCCTCGCGGGTGCGGTCGAGGAGCGCCTGGAGGGCGTCGTCGCCGCGGAGCACGCTGCCGGCGATCCCGACGAGGAGCCCCGACTCGGCGGCGGCGCGACGGGCGGCACGGGAACGACGGGCCGACCGGTCGACCACGAAGCTGACGAGCACCGCGCTGACGACGTACATCACGAGCGCCACCAGGTGCCAGGGCTGCTGGACGGTGACCATGTAGAGGGGTTGCACGAAGAAGAAGTCGAGACTCAGGCCGGAGAGCACGGCGGCGAACACGGCGGGCCACATGCCGCCGACGAGCGCCACGACGAGCACGAGCAGCTGGTACGAGAGCACGTCGACCGTGATCGCGTCCGGGTCGGTGCCGAACGACAGCAGCCAGGTCAGCAGCGGTCCGGCGACGAGGGAGAGCAGGAACGCCGCGACGATCCGGCTCCGGGAGAGGCTGCCGCCCAGTCGGGGCAGGGCGAACCCGCCACCGGCGCGCTCGTGGGTGACGACGTGCACGTCGATGTCCCCGGACTCGCTGATCACGGTGTTCCCGATGCCGGGGCCCGTGAGTGCGGCGGCCAGGCGGCTGCGACGGCTCACGCCGATGACGATCTGCGTCGCGTCGATCGACTTCGCGAACCGCACCAGTGTCGTCGGGACGTCGTCGCCGACCACCTGGTGGTAGGTCCCGCCGAGCTGTTCCAGCAGGGCGCGCTGCTTGCCGAGCGCGCCCGGGTGCCGGACCCGGAGTCCGTCGTTCGAGGTGACGTGCACGGCGGCGAGCTCGCCGCCGGCGCTCCTGGCGGCGATGCGGGCGCCCCGGCGGAGCAGCGTCTCCCCCTCGGGCCCGCCGGTCAGGGCGACCAGGACGCGTTCTCGGGCCTCCCAGCGGTGCTCGATGCCGTGCTCGGCGCGGTAGGCGCGGAGCGCGTCGTCGACCTCGTCGGCGAGCCAGAGCAGGGCGATCTCGCGGAGGGCGGTGAGGTTGCCGAGGCGGAAGTAGTTGGACAGCGCGGCGTCGATCCGTGCCGCCGGGTAGACGAGGCCGTTGGAGAGCCGATCGCGGAGCGCGGCGGGCGAGAGGTCGACGACCTCGATCTGGTCGGCGGCCCGCACGACCGCGTCCGGCACCGTCTCGCGCTGCACCGTTCCGGTGATCTCGCGGACGACGTCGCTCAGGGACTGCATGTGCTGGACGTTGACGGTGCTCACGACCGAGATGCCGGCCTCGAGGAGGGCCTGGACGTCCTGCCAGCGCTTGTCGTGCCGGCCCCCGGGCGCGTTCGTGTGCGCGAGTTCGTCGACCAGGGCGACGTCGGGCTGCCGGGCGATGACGGCGTCGAGGTCCATGTCGTCGAGGTGGACGCCGCGGTGCTCGACGATGCGGCGGGGGACGACCTCGAGCCCGTCGACGAGGGCGGCGGTCGCGGCGCGGTCGTGCGTCTCGACGACGGCGACGACGACGTCACGACCCTCGGCGGCCATCCGGTGCCCCTCCTCGAGCATGGTGAACGTCTTGCCGACGCCGGGTGCGGCGCCGAGGAGCACCCGCAGCTTGCCTCGCTTCACGTGCTCATCCTCCCGCGTTCGGTGTGGTGATGGGTGTGGCGGTACCGGTGACGCGGCCGGTGGCGCGGCCGGTGTGCCGGTGCAGCTCGCCCCCGCACGACCGAAGTCGGTCGGCACCGCGGTTCCGCGCGGTGCGGTCGGACTTCGGTTGTGCGGGGGCAGACGACACCACGGGTCAGGAGGCCTTCGCCAGCGCCAGGTTCAGCTCGAGGACGTTCACCACGGGCTCGCCGAGGAACCCGAGCTGCCGCGACTCGGTGTGCTGCTGCACGAGCGCGCGGACGGTGGACTCCGACAGTCCCCGGGCCTCGGCCACCCGGGACACCTGCTGCAGCGCGTACTCCGGGCTGATGTCCGGGTCCAGTCCGGAGCCGGACGCCGTGACCGCGTCCGCCGGGATCGACGACTCGGGGACCCCGTCGGCCTTGGCGATCGCGGCCTTGCGCTCCTCGATCGCCTTGAGCAGGTCGGGGTTGTTCGGCCCGAGGTTCGAGCCGCTGGAGGCGTTGGCGTCGTAGCCCTTCTCCCCGGCGGCGCTCGGGCGGGACTGGAACCAGCGGTCGGCCTGCTTGCCGTCGAACGACTGGCCGATCAGGGACGACCCGACGACCGTGCCGGACGAGTCGGTGACCATCGAGCCGTTCGCCTGGTCGTGGAACGCCGCCTGGCCGACGCCCCACACCGCGAGCGGGTAGGCGACGCCGAGGACGACGGTGCACAGGAGGGTGAGGCGCACGGCCACACCGGTGGAGCGGAGGAAGGAACGAGAGGAAGCCATGACTAGAACCCCGGGATGAGACCGACCACGAGGTCGATCAGCTTGATGCCGATGAAGGGGACGATCACGCCGCCGAGTCCGTAGACGAGGATGTTGCGGCCGAGGATCGACGACGCCGACGCTGCGCGGTACTTGACGCCGCGGAGCGAGAGCGGGATGAGGGCGACGATGACCAGCGCGTTGAAGATCACGGCCGACAGGATCGCTGATGACGGGCTGTGCAGCCCCATGATGTTCAGCGCTCCGAGACCGGGGAACACGGCCTGGAACATCGCCGGGATGATCGCGAAGTACTTCGCGACGTCGTTGGCGATCGAGAACGTGGTGAGCGCACCGCGGGTGATGAGCAGCTGCTTGCCGATCCGGACGACGTCGATGAGCTTGGTCGGGTCGGAGTCGAGGTCGACCATGTTGCCCGCCT
This sequence comes from uncultured Curtobacterium sp., assembly GCA_913778205.1. Taxonomy (GTDB): domain Bacteria; phylum Actinomycetota; class Actinomycetes; order Actinomycetales; family Microbacteriaceae; genus Curtobacterium. Next base: position 67,408 of record CAJYUW010000031.1, on the reverse strand, counting down.
CCTTCGCCGCCGTCGTGCCGGTGTTCATCGCGACGCCGACGTCCGCCTGGGCCAGGGCCGGGGCGTCGTTGGTGCCGTCGCCGGTCATCGCGACGAGGTTGCCGCCCTCCTGCTCCTTGCGGATCAGGGCGAGCTTGTCCTCCGGCGTGGCCTCGGCGAGGAAGTCGTCGACGCCGGCCTCGGCCGCGATGGCCTTCGCCGTCCGGGGGTTGTCGCCGGTGATCATCACCGTGCGGATACCCATCTCGCGGAGCTGTGCGAACCGGGCGGACATGCCGTCCTTCACGACGTCCTTGAGGTGCACGACGCCGAGCAGGGTCACCGCACCCGACGCCGAGCGCCGGGCGACGACGAGCGGGGTCCCGCCCTGGTCCGAGACCTCGACCACGGTCGCGTCGATCGCGGACACGATGCGCTCCTCGGGCGCCGACGAGGACGCCGCCGCCCAGGCGAGCACCGCGGCCGCGGCGCCCTTGCGGACCTCGGTGCCGTCGGCGAGGTCGAGACCGGACATGCGGGTCTGTGCCGTGAAGGGCACCTCGACCGCGCCGACCGGCAGACCGGCGCCGATCCCGGCCTCGGCGGCCAGGTCGACGATCGAGCGCCCTTCGGGGGTGCTGTCGGCGGCGGAGGACAGCGCGGCGGCCTCCATCAGCTCGGCCTCGTCGACACCGGGCACGGGCACCACGCGGGAGGCCCGGCGGTTGCCGTACGTGATCGTGCCGGTCTTGTCGAGCAGCAGGGTGGTGATGTCACCGGCCGCCTCGACCGCACGCCCGGACATCGCCAGGACGTTGCGCTGCACGAGCCGGTCCATGCCGGCGATGCCGATGGCCGAGAGCAGCGCCCCGATGGTGGTCGGGATGAGGCAGACGAGCAGGGCGATGAGCACCGGGATGCTGACGGACGCACCGACGAGGCCGGCGATCGGCTGGATGGTCAGGCAGACGACGACGAAGATGATCGACAGCGAGGCGAGCAGGATGTTCAGCGCGATCTCGTTCGGCGTCTTCTGCCGTGCGGCACCCTCGACGAGCCGGATCATCCGGTCGATGAAGGTCTCACCGGGGGTCGAGGTGATCCGGACGACGATGCGGTCGGACAGCACCCGGGTCCCGCCGGTGACGGCACTGCGGTCACCGCCGGACTCGCGGATGACGGGGGCCGACTCGCCCGTCACGGCCGACTCGTCCACCGAGGCGATGCCCTCGATCACGTCGCCGTCACCGGGGATCACCTCGCCGGCGACCACCACGACGACGTCGCCCTTGGCGAGGTCGACCGACGCGACGTCCTCGGTGCCGTTGGCGTTCGCGGCCGGGTCGGCCGCGGCGTCGTACCCGAGCACCCGACGCGCGCTCGTGGTCGAGCGGGTCTTCCGGAGCGTGTCGGCCTGCGCCTTGCCACGGCCCTCGGCCACGGACTCGGCGAGGTTCGCGAACACCACGGTCAACCACAGCCAGAACGCGATCGCGACGGTGAACCCGGACGGTTCGACGAACAGCGTGACGGTGGTGAGGGCCGCGCCGACCTCGACGATGAACATGACGGGGTTCTTCCACATCAGGCGCGGGTCGAGCTTGCGGAACGCACCGGGCAGGCCGGCCAGGAGCTGGCGCGGCCCGAAGGCCGACGCGCTGGTCGGACGGGAGGCGGTGGTCGCCTCCGCCTCGGAGGGTCGTGAGGTGGACGGTTCGGTCGTCGACGGGGCGTTCATCGGGCGAGGCCTTCTGCGAGCGGTCCCAGTGCGAGCACCGGGAAGTAGGTGAGCGCGGTGACGATCACGACGACACCGACGAGGAGGCCGACGAAGAGCGGCCGGTGGGTGGGCAGCGTCCCGGAGGTGACCGGGATGCGGTCCTGGGCGGCGAACGAGCCGGCCAGTGCGAGGACGAACACCATCGGCAGGAACCGACCGAGCGCCATCGTGACGGCGAGGGCGGAGTTCATCCACGTGGTGTTCGCGGTCAGACCGCCGAACGCCGAGCCGTTGTTGTTCGCGGCGCTGGTGAACGCGTAGAGCAGCTCGGACAGCCCGTGGTTGCCGGGGTTGAAGAGCGACGTGCCGAGCACCTGCTCGCGGACCCCGGGGATCAGGAGCGACAGCGCGGTGCCGACCAGCACGAGCGTCGGGGTGACGAGGATGTACAGCGCCGCCATCCGGATCTCGCGGGAGCCGATGCGCTTGCCGAGGTACTCGGGCGTGCGGCCGACGAGCAGACCGGCGATGAACACCGTGATCACGGCGAGGACGAGCATGCCGTACAGACCGGATCCGACACCGCCGGGCGCGATCTCGCCGAGCATCATGTTGAGCATCGCCATCATGCCGCCGATCGGCGTGAAGCTGTCGATCATGCCGTTGACCGCACCCGTGGAGGTGATGGTCGACGTCGTGTTGAACAGCGTCGTCGCGAGGACGCCGAAGCGCGCCTCCTTGCCCTCCATCGCGGCACCTGCCGCCTGGGTCGCGGTGCCGCCCGCGGCGAGCTCGGCGAGGGTCATCGCGACGAGCGAGACGAGGAAGATCACGCCCATCGCGGCGAGGATCGCGTAGCCCTGGCGCTTGTCGGAGACGAGGCGTCCGAAGGTGCGCGGGAGCGAGAACGGGATGACGAGCATGAGGAACACCTCGACGAGGCTCGTCCACGCCTGCGGGTTCTCGAACGGGTGCGCGGAGTTCGCGTTGAAGTACCCGCCGCCGTTCGTGCCGAGCTCCTTGATGGCCTCCTGCGAGGCGACGAACCCGTCCGGGATGTGCTGCGTCCCCCCGGCGAGCGTCGTGACGTCGGTACCGGTCCCCCACGACTGGACGACGCCGCCCGCGATCAGGACGATCGCGAAGACGAAGGCTCCGGGCAGGAGGATGCGGCCGAGCGTCCGGACGATGTCCACCCAGACGTTGCCGATCGTGGCGGACCGGCGCGCCGCGAGCCCGCGGACCAGGGCGACGGCGACGGCCATGCCCACGGCGGCGGACAGGAAGTTCTGCACCGCGAGGCCGGCCATCTGCACGGCGAACCCGACGGTCGCCTCGGGCGAGTACGACTGCCAGTTCGTGTTCGTGACGAAGGACACCGCCGTGTTGAACGCGAGCGACGGCCCGACGTTCGGCAGGCCGAGGTCGCCCGGCAGGACCACCTGGATGCGCTGCAGCAGGTAGACGACGAGCACGCCGACGACGCTGAAGAGCAGCACGCCGCGCAGGTACGCGGGCCAGGACTGCTCGGCGTCGGGGTCGACGCCGATGATCCGGTAGGCGCCGCGTTCGACCCGGCTGTGCTCGGGCTTCGTGTAGACGCGGCCCATCCAGTCGCCGACCGGGCGGTACGCGGCGACGAGGAGCAGGACGAGCGTGGCGACCTGGGCGATGCCGGCCCAGGTGTCGGCCGCGGAGCCCATCAGAACTTCTCCGGGCGCACGAGCGCCCAGACGAGGTAGACGACAGCGGCGACGCCGAGGACGGCCGCGGCGATGGTGATGCCGATCACAGCCGCTCCACCCCCTTGGCGATGAGGGCGACCAGGCCGAACACGGCGAGGACACCGGCGACGACGAACACGTCGAACACTTGGACTCCGTAGGTTGCACGGGCCCGCCACCGGGCGGTGCGGGCCGCACCATTCCTGGTGCGTCACCGATGGTGCGACCGGTGTCGTGCCTCCAGGCCGTCCCTAACGGATCCCTGACGGCGTCCTGACGGACGCATGCGCGCTCCTAACGCCCCGCTGCGTGCAGGCGGTCGGCGACGGCCGCGACCGCCGCGCGGAGGGCCGGCGGCCCGACCACGGTGAAGTCGACCCCGAAGCCCGCGAACCGCGCGGCCAGCGCCTCCCACGACCACGAGCCGGTCGTCATGCGGCAGCGCTCCGCGTCCACCGTGAGCTTCGCGTCCGCATCGAGCCAGGGCTCGATCGCCGTGGCCGGGCAGCGCAGCTCGACCGTGCCGGTGCACGGCCAGACGTCCTCCGCGTCCGAGCCCTTGAACCGGGCGGCCACGAACGCCGCGGCGTCCCCGCCCGGGACGGGTCGCGGCGTGAAGCGCAGCCGCGTCGGCTGCCGCGGCGCGATGCGGTCGACCCGGAACGTCCGCCAGTCGGTGCGCTCCGGGTCCCAGGCGAGCAGGTACCAGCGCCCGGAGCGGGCGACGAGGGCGTGCGGCTCGACCCTGCGGGGGTGCTCGTCCGGTCCGTACCCGAAGCGCAGGACCTCGTTCGCGGACACCGCGCGACCGACCTGCACGAGGACCTCCGGGTCGACGGTGGTCCGCGCGGCCGTCGTCGTGACGTCCACCGCGCCGATGCGGTGCCGGAGCCGCTCGGGCAGGACCTGCCGGATCGTCGCGAGCGCCCGCACCGCACCCTCGGCGATGTCGGCACCGGACGCGGGAGCGACCGCCAACGCGACGGCGATCGCGACCGCCTGGTCGTCGTCGAACAGCAGCGGCGGGAGGTCCGCGCCGGGCGCGAGGCGGTAGCCGCCCGACGGGCCGCGGACGGCATCGATGCGGTACCCGAGGCCGCGGAGCCGGTCGACGTCGCGACGGAGCGTGCGCGGGCTGACCTCGAGGCGGCCGGCGAGCTCGTCGCCCGGCCAGTCCCGGTGCACCTGCAGCAGGGACAGCAGCGTGAGCATGCGGGAGGACGGAGCGGGCACGGCACCAGTATCCGTCGAGAAGCGGTCACGATCTGACCGCTTCCGGCGTCAAGCTCGTCCCATGAGCATCGAGACCACGACCCACCTCAACTTCGACGGACAGGCCCGCGAGGCCCTCGACCACTACGCCGCGGTGTTCGGCGGCACGGTGGCGTCCATGACCTACGGCGCGATGGGCGCCACCGACGAACCCGCCTGGGCCGACCGCATCGTGTGGGGTCAGGTGACGAACGACGCCGGGCTGCGGGTGATGGCGTTCGACGTGTGGCCCGGACAGCCCTGGGACCAGGGCAGCAACGCGTTCTACGTGTACGTGCACGGCGACGACGCGGCCGAGGTCGAGCGGTACTGGGACGGCCTGCTCGACGGTGCCGAGGTCCGGCAGCCGCTGGGCCCGTCGGCCTGGGCCCCGCTCGCCGGGCAGCTCCGGGACCGGTTCGGCGTCGTCTGGGCGCTCGACGTCGCCGGCCCGCAGGGCTGACGTCGTTCCGGAGCACTTCTCCACGAAATCCCCACGGCGGTACGGTGCCGGGATGCCCGAGTACCGACCGATGCCCGGCTACGAACTCGGCGAGGGGTGGACCGGGGCGCGACGACGTCGCTCCCGGTCCGCCCGCGTCCGCCGGTGGGCCGGACCGCCCCTCGCGGCGCTGGCACTCGTGGCTGCCAGCCTGCTCGTGCACTGGTACGCAGGTGTCGCGCACACCGTCGTGTGGGAGTGCGCGGTGTCGTCGTGCGGGACGGACGATCCGCGCTCGTTCGCCCCGATCGGTGCCTGGGCGCTCGTCGTGCTGGCCGGGTTCGGTGCCTGGACGCTGCCCGGCCGAGGATGGTGGGTCAGCGGGGGCGTGCTCCTCTTCGGCCTCGTCGCCGGCTGGTCGATCGACTGGTGGCGGGCACCGGGCGTCGACCCCGAACTGTTCCTGACCCCGATCGTCGCCGGGGTCGTCGGACTGGCCTGGCTGCTCGGTCAGGTCGGGGTCACGGTCGACCGCGCCCGTGGTCGGGCGCACGTCGCCCGCCGGCGGGCCGGCCGGGGTGGCTGAGGGTCAGCGCTCGATCGTGAAGTCCTGCGACGGACCCGCGCAGCTCGCGTCGTCCGGGCAGGTCGAGTAGTCCCAGTTCCGGATCGAGACCCAGGCGTCCCCGGGCTCGATGTCCGACGGCACCGGGACGGACACCGACCACGATCCGTCGAACGCGTCGTCCGAACGCGCCGCGTCGGCGAACGCGGGGTCGTCCGGGACGTTCTCGCCCTGGTGCTGCACGTCGATCCGCCACCCGCCGTCGGGCACCTCCACGCCGCACTCGTCCGTCGTGGCGAACGTCACGGTGTCGCCGGCCCGTGCGGTGTCCGGCGTGACCGTGAACCGCGGGAGGCAGCCGGCCGTCGGACCGGACACCGGGGACGAGGTGCACCCCGAGAGGGCGCTGCCCACTGCGACCGTCAGGACGAGGGCGGCGACGAGGCGGCTCCTGAACATGGAGCCATCCTGCACCGAGGACGGCTCAGGAACGAGACCACGTGCTGATCGTCACCGCCGCCGTGACCCGTGCCGGAGCGAACACCGTCCCCGCGCGCACGTGGTGGTGGCTCGGCCCCATGTGCACGACGTCGTGGACGTCCGCGGCGTCGAGGTCCATCGTCCACGTCAGGTCCTCGGACGATCGACGCGCGAACGACGGCGCGAGCGAGTCGTGCAGCCGCCGCTCCTTCTCCGGATCGACCGAGATCGTCGCCTCCGCCAGCTCCGCCAGGTGGCCGGCCCGCGGGGTCACGACGACGAGCACGCCGTCGCGGTGGAGCACGCGCGCGTACTCGGTCTGGTTGCGCGGTGCGAACACGTCCAGCAGGACCGCGGCGGCACCGTCGACGACCGGGAGGCGCTCGGTCACGTCCACGACGACGGCTCCCGCCCGCTCGTGGACGCGCGCCGCCCGCCGGATCGCGACCGCGGACAGGTCCAGCGCGACCCCGAGTCGCGGGGCGGTCTCCGTGGCGGAGCCGGCTCCGGGCCTCCCGTCCGCCGCGCGCAGCGCCTGCGCGAGGTAGGTCCCCGGTCCGGAACCGACGTCGAGGACGATCCCGGGCGCCCTAGTCGCCCGGACCACCGCGGCGAGCGCCCGCTCGACGGGCGCGTAGTGCCCGCGACCCAGGAAGCGCACCCGCGCGTCGACCATCTCCGGGGTGTCCGCGGTGAGGGCGCGACGCCGGGCGGGCAGGAGCGTCAGGTGCCCCTGCTTGGCCTCGTCGAACCGGTGTCCGTTCGCGCACCCGACCTGTCCGTCGACGCGACCGAGCGGCTCGGCGCAGACGGGGCACGCGAGCACGGGGAGGAGGTCGTCGCGCACCCATCCAGCGTAGGGCCGCGCCGTGCTCGGTAGGTTCGTCGCATGGCGATCATCCACCGCGCGGAACTCCGACCGTCCAAGGCCGAGGCGCTGGCCGCCTGGCTGCCCTCCCAGCCGTGGAGCGGTGTCACGCGGGGTGAGGACGTGGACGTCGTCGGGCGCTTCCGCCTCGACGACCCCGCGGGCGAGGTCGGGATCGAGACGATCGTCGTCCGCACCGCGTCGGGTCGGCTCCTGCAGACGCCGCTGACCTACCGCGGGGCGCCGCTCGAGCGGGCGGACGCGTTCCTCGTGACCGAGATGGACCACTCCGTGCTCGGTCGTCGCTGGGTGTACGACGCCGCCGGTGACCCGGTCTACGCGGACGTCGTCCGCCGCACGATCGCGACCGGCGGCCACGAGGCCGAGCTCGTGCAGGCGGACGGGTCCGGCTCCTCGGAGAAGGAGTGCACGGCGGTCGGCAGCGGCTCGGCGCCGTCGTCGCCGACGGTGACCGCGGTCGCCACCCGGACCGAGGAGGGCGAGACGACGATCGACACCGGCCACGGCGAGCTCGTCGTCCTGCGGGTCGTCGGGTCGCCCGTGCCGTCCGGGGAGACGCTCCGTGCGACCTGGCCGACCGGTTCCGGCGTGCTCGTGGTGCTCGCCGACTGACCGCTCCTGTTCCGTCCGATCCCCGGGCGGCCGGGGGTACCGGCAGGGCCTGCCGCGGGCTCCGTCCGGCTGGCAGGATCGTCGGCGTGAAGACACTGGAGTTGCCACAGACCGACCTCACCGCCTCCGACGTCATCGTCGGGCTGATGCGGATCAACGACATGAGCGACGAGGACATCCGAGCCCTCTACTCGGCGTCGCGTGACGCGGGCGTCACGATGTTCGACCACGCGGCGATCTACGGCGGCTGGCACGGATGCGAGCAGCGCTTCGGCGAGGCAGTGACGCTGTCGTCGTCCGAGCGTGCGGCGATCCAGCTGCAGACGAAGGTCGGCATCCGCCACGGGTACTTCGACTTCTCGTACGAGCACATCGTCTCGTCGGTCGAGGAGTCCCTCACCGCGCTCCGCACCGACTTCATCGACGTCCTGCTGCTGCACCGTCCCGACGCCCTGGTCGAGCCGGAGGAGGTGGCGAAGGCGTTCGACGAGCTGCACGCTGCCGGCAAGGTCCACCACTTCGGCGTCTCGAACCACACGCCGGGCCAGGTCGAGCTGCTGCGTCGCTCGGTGAACCAACCGCTCGCGTTCAACCAGGTGCAGCTGAGCATCACGCACGCGAACGTCATCGCGCAGGGCGTCGCGGCGAACATGGGCGGGCTCGACCAGTCCGTCGACCGCGACAATGACATCCTCAACCACTCGCGCATCAACGACATCACGCTGCAGGCGTGGTCGCCGTTCCAGAAGGGCTTCTTCGACGGTGTCTTCCTCGGCGACCGCGAGCACCACGCCGAGCTGAACGACGTGCTCGACGAGGTCGCGGCGGCGCACGGCGTCACTCCGACGGGCATCGCCGTGGCGTGGATCACCCGGCACCCGGCGCACTTCCAGGTGGTCCTCGGCACGACGAACCCGCAGCGGGTGCGGGACTCGGCGGCCGGCTCGGACGTGGAGCTCTCGCGCGAGGAGTGGTACCGGATCTTCACGGCGGCGGGTCACACGGTCCCCTGAGCCCGACCTCCCGCTCGCGCCGGCACCGCGCACAACCGAAGCCACCTCGAACCGCGCTTCCGCACGGTTCGAGGTGACTTCGGTTGTGCGGAACCCGAGCGCGCCACGTACGGCAGGCTGGTCCCGTGCTCACCGAACTCGCGCTGCTGTCGGACGACCCGGTCAGCGCGGCGCGCGGCGACGTCGCCGCCCCGGAGGACCGCCCGCGCTACGCCGCGGCACTGCGCGCGGTCGCTGACGACCCCGCGAACGCACTGCTCCTCGCCGAGGACGAGTCCGGTGCACTCGTCGGGACGTTCCAGCTCACCCGGATCCCGGGGATGGCCCGACGAGGCGCCACCCGGCTGCTCGTCGAGGCCGTGCGGGTCAGGAGCACGCAGCGGTCCGGTGGGGCCGGCACGGCACTGATGCGATGGGTGACGGACGAGGCCGCTCCGGCGCTCGGGGCATCAGTGGTGCAGCTGACGTCCGACGCCGCCAGGACTGACGCTCACCGGTTCTACGAACGGCTCGGATTCGTCGGGTCGCACGTCGGGTTCAAGTACACGCGCTGACCGACGTGCGCCTCGGGCGCGGCACGCCCGCGCACAACGCTCCACGACGGCACCCAGGGAACACCGGGCGCAGCCCCCGACAGCGTGCTCCCGCGTCAGTCCTCGGACGGGGGCGTCGGCACGGCGACGTCGACCGGCGACACCCGCGTCGGGTCCGCCGACGCACCGCCGACGACGTCGAACGAGATGCCGAGCTCGGCGGCGGTCTCCTCGTCGAGTTCGAGTCCGTCTTCCTTCACCTGGTCCTCGGGGATGGCCCGGCCGCCGGAGGGGTCCCAGGAGTTCGCGATCGACATGCGGCCGAGCATGCCCGACCCGCATGGCAATCCGCCAAGAAGCGCGTCAGAGGTCGTCGGGGTGCAGCCGGTCGCCGGCCTGCGGACGTCGGAACACCGGTCCGCCGCCGGACTCGTCCTCGTCGCGGTGGTCGACTGGGGAGACGCTCGGGTCGCCGGCATCGGCGCCGCGCTCCTCCTCCACCTCGAGTTCGGTCGGGTCGCTGCCGTCGACGGGGACGGACGCGTCGGGCTGTTCAGGATCGAAGGGTGCGCTCATCGACATGGCCCGAGCATGCTCCCGGTCGGTGAACGACGGGTCAACGCTGTCCGTCCGCCGCGATCAGCTCGAGCTGCGTCAGGGTCAGGTCGGTCACGGCCGACACGGTGAACGTCGGTCCCGCGCCCCGCAGCCGGAACACCCGCGTCTGCCCGGGCCACCCGAACGCGGCGTCGCGCACCGACACCGACGCCGAACCGAGCGTCACGTCCCACGAGTACGTCCCCGGCGCCGCGACGGTCACGGTGTACAGGGACGCGGGGGTCGGCGGGACCGCGAACGTCACCGAGGACCCGGCGGCGAGCGCCGTGGCCGTCCGCCCGGTGTCGTCGCACAACAAGGAAGCACCGACCGGCGCAGCGCCCACCGGCGCAGCATCCGGCGACGCAGCACCCACCGGCGCAGCACCCACCGGCGCGGCACCCGGCGACGCAGCACCCACCGGCGCAGCACCCACCGGCAGCAGGTCGACCGGCACGTCCCGGTACCCGTGCACCTCGGACGCCGACACCGGCCGCGTGTCCGACGCCCACCCCGTGGGCTCGGCGGACAGCGTGAACTCGATGCGCGACGCGGCCTCGACCACGGCGTGCGGGATGCTGACCGACTCCCACGGCGCACCGTCGACGGTCACCGACGCGACGTACCCGCCCACCGGACCGGACACGACCTCGATCACGGTCGGCGTCACCCCGCCGTCCGACGCGACCGGCCGCAGCTCCGTGCGCCGGACCGACGGCGGCACGAGCACGTAGGTGCCCGTCGACGGCGCCAGCGGGTAGAGCCCGATCGTCGCGAAGACGTACCAGGCGCTCATCTCGCCGTTGTCCTCGTCGCCGGGGTAGCCCTGGCCGAGGTCGGAGCCGACGAACAGCCGCTCGAGCACCGACCGGACGATGCGGTGCGCGTCGTCGTGCCGGCCCGTGAACATCGGGAAGAACGGGATGTGGTGCGCCGGCTGGTTCGACATGCCGAGCATGCCCATCCGGACGTCGCGGGCCTCGGTCATCTCGTGGATCGGGGAGCCGTAGGAGCCGGACCGGGCCGCCGCGCCCGTCTCCGGCGTGGCGAGGAACGCGTCGATCGCGGCGTCGAACCGGGACGGTCCGCCGTGCAGGTCGACGACGCCGGCGCCGTCGTGGGGAGCGGTGAAGGCGGTGCCCCAGGCGTTCGTCTCGGTGTAGTCGTCGCCCCAGTCGCGCGGGTCGAACTCGGTGCCGACCCGCCACGAGCCGTCCGGGTCGCGGCCGATGAAGAAGCCGCGCTCGGCGTCGAACACGTTCCGGTACTGCAGTGAGCGCCGGGCGAACCACTCGTGCTCCGCCCGGAGGCGCTCGCGCTCGGCATCGGTCGACGCACGCCCCGCGAGCAGGTCCGCCATGACGGCGAGCCCCCAGTCGTTGATCGCCGCGTCGAGGGTCCAGCTCATCCCCTCGTGGGTCGCGGTGTCGACGTGGCCGCGGAAGGCGCCCGGGAGGCTCCCCTTGCGTCCGACGCGCTCGTCCCGCGGCGGCACGGTCGCGTTCCGCACCGCGCTCCGGTACGCCGCCGACAGGTCGAAGCCGCCGACGCCCTTCGCGGCGAGGTCGGCGAAGACGGTGTCGCTCGTGGTGCCGGTCATGCAGTCCTCGGCGCCGGGTGCGCTCCACCGGGGCGTCCACCCGCCGTCGTGGTGGTGCGCGACGAAGCCCTGCGCGAGCTCCCCCGCCGTCCCCGGGGTGAGGAGCGCGAGGAGCGGCCAGGCGGTGCGGTAGGTGTCCCAGAACCCGTTCGTCGTGGTGAACGGTCCCTCGACGACCTCGGGACCGGGTTCGTCGCGGATCGGGGACTCCTGCACGGCGCCGTACGGGGACCGGTGCCGAGGGACGCCGTCCCGGGCGGTCTCGCCGGCGCGGTTCGGGTAGAGGAAGAGCCGGTACAGGCCCGACCACAGCGACGTGAGCTGGTCCGGGGTGGCACCCTCGAACGAGATCGTCGACAGCTCGGCGGTCCAGCGCTCCTCGGCGTGCGCGCGCATCGTGTCGACGTCCCCGGCGGCGGCGAGGTTCGCGCGGGCGTCCTCCATCGACACCGTGGAGATGCCGAGGAGCACGTCGACGTCCCCGTCGACCGCGAGCCACCCGCGCAGTTCGTGCTGGGCGACGACCGTGTGGTCCGCCGCGACCCGGGGCACCCGGACGTGGACGTGGTGCGGCGGGGTGCCGGGGCGGTCGTCCAGCAGGCACTCGACGACGGCGACCCCGTCCGTGACCGTGACCGTGACGTCGGAGACCCGGCCGTGGTGGTCGAGCACGACGCTCCTCGTACCGGTGAACCGGAAGCCGAGGGCGAACTCCCCCGCCGTCACCTCGGCCGTGACGCCGTGGTCGAGGGAGACCCGGTAGCGGTGCGGACCGTCCTGCTCGTCGTCGTGGTCGAACCCGAGCGCCCGCGCCGACCGGTCGGGGTCCGGGGTGTCGAGCGGGGAGGGCATGACCTGGAACACGCCGCGGTCCCCCATCCACGGCGACGGGATGTGGCTCGTCGCGAAGGCCTGGATCGCCGGGCGGACCCGGTCGCCCTCGACCCGCGAGTGCTCCTGGTACGCGTACGGCCACCGGTTGCTCGCCGCGTCGGTCATCGGCAGGCCGAACACACCACCGTGCGGCAGGCCCACGAGCGGGGCGTTGTTGCCGCGGGAGAACCGGGACGACGCCTGCGTGCCACGGGTGGTGCGGACGTGGTCGAGCGGCGTCGACGGGGTCGGCCGCGCCGGACCGAGCCGGACGTCGTCGAGCCAGCCGCGCAGTGCCGGACGTGCACCGTCGCCGGACGGGTGCGGCGTGGCGGAGCCGAGCCGTGCCTCCAGGCGGTCCACGACGCGGCCGGCGAGCGGCGTGAGGTCGACGGCCCGACGGTTCCACTGGTCGACCCACTGCTTGCGTGCGGCGTCCTGCGCCTCCGGCGTCAGGGCGTCGCCGTACTGGTCCCGTGCCGTGTCGCTCAGGCGGGTGCCGTCGGTGCAGACGACGTCGAGCGTGAACGCCGTGGCGTCCCAGAGGTGCGGGAGCTCCGCCTCCGTGGGCTCGGTCAGCCCCGCGGGCAGGGTCCGCTCGGGGAACCAGACCCAGGACAGTTCGTCGCCGGGATCGATCGCGCGTCCCGCGAACCCGGGCACGGTGCGCTCGACGACGCCGTCCCCTGCCGGTCGTCCGAGCGACCAGGCCTCCGCCGAGGCGTACCCGACACCGTTCCGCGCCGCGACGGCCGTCGTCGGCCCGCCGCTCCGTTGCAGCTCATCCACACGACGAGCCTATTTGCTCCATCGACTCGAGGAAACCTACCCGCCGTGGCCTGGCGCGTTGCCGGACTTGCCGGGGCCCTTCCCGGATCCTCCCGGACCCGCCCCCGACGCCGGACCGACTCCGTTCTGCGGCGACTGGACGGGGTTCGAGGCGGGGTTCGTCGGTTCGGGGAGCCCGGTCGGGACGGGGACCTGCGACGACTCTCCGCTCGGCTGCGTCGGTTCGCTCGGCTCCTGGGTCGGCTCGGCGGGCTCCTGCTCGGACCGGCTCGGCTCCTGGGCCGGCTGGCTCGCGTCGGTGCTCGGCTGCTCGTCCCGCGGGGTGCTCGTGCTCGAGTCGGTCGGCGTCGGGGCCGACCCCGGTCCGAGCGCGACCACGGCGCCGACGATGCCGGCGATGACGAGGAGCGCGACCACCACGGCGAGGACGATCGGCCAGCGGCGACGGCGGGGCTCGTCGTCACGGCGGGCCGGGGACGGCGCGGCGGGCGCGCGGGGCGGCGTGGCACCGGCACCGGCCGCGCGGGCGGCCCCGGCGTCCGCGGCGGCGGCACCCAGGACCGTGGTCGCCACGTCGTCCGGACGGGAGGCGCGACTCGCGGGCATCACGCGGGTCGCGTCGTCCGCCCGGTCGGGCTGCTCCATCGGTGCGGTCGCGCCCATCGCGGCGGTCGCCCCCGACGCGTCGTCCGCGCGCGCCGCGGCGGCTCCGGCCGCGGCCGCGGCCAGCCCGGCTCCGGCCGCTCCGGCGCGCGTCATCGCCCCGGGGGCACCCGGCAGGAGCTGCGTCGCCGGGGCGACGTCGTCACGACCGAGGGCACGGAGGCGCTCGGCGGCCTCCGCGGCGGTGGGGCGTTCGTCCGGGTCCGTCGCGGTGAGCACGTGGAGGAGTGTGCGCCAGGCGGTGGGCAGGTGGGGGTCGATCTCGGGGCTCCTGGCGAGCCGGGCGGTCGCGGACTCGACCGCGCTGCCCGGGAAGGGCCGCTTGCCGCTCAGGGTCTCGAGGAGCACGAGGCCGAGGGCGTAGACGTCGGCCTTGCCCGTGATCGGCTGGCCCATCACCTGCTCGGGCGCGATGTAGGCGGCGGTGCCCATCACGGTGCCGGTGCCCGTCACCCGTGCGGAGTCGCGCAGCAGGGCGATCCCGAAGTCGGCGAGCTTCACGTGCACGCCGTCGGACTCGAGGAGCACGTTGGCGGGCTTGACGTCGCGGTGCACGACACCCTGGGCGTGGGCGGCGGCGAGCCCGTCGGCGATCTGCGCGCCGACACGGGCGGTGGTCACGGTGTCGAGCGGACCCTCGTGCAACCGTGTCGCCAGGTCGCTGCCCGGCACGAGCTCCATGATCAGGTAGGAGTCGCCGTCGGCGTCGTCGAGCGCGGCGTCGTAGAGCGTGACGAGCGAGGGGCTGCGGAGCGAGGCGAGCACCTGGATCTCCGCCTCGGCCCGCGCGCGTTCGCCGTGGTCGACCGGCCCGATGCGGAAGACCTTGACGGCGACCTCACGCCCGAGCAGCTCGTCGACCGCGCGGTACACGGACGCCATGCCGCCGTGCCCGAGCGTGCCCGTGACGCGGTACCTGCCGCCGAAGACCCGTTCCTCCATGTCCGGCAACCTACCGGGGGGACCTGACGGGCCGCGCACCGCGGCGGAGCGCCGTCAGGTACAACCGGTGCGCCGTCACGACGATCGCGAGCCAGGCCAGCCCGAGCGTCCACGCCGCCAGGACGTCGGTGAGCCAGTGGTGGCCGAGGAACACCCGCGAGGCCCCGATCGACAGCACGAACACCGTCCCGAGCGCGATCGTCCACACCCGCACGACGAGCCGCGACTGCCGGAGCACGAGGAGGTACACGATCGTGCCGACCACGACCGTGGCGTTGAGCGTGTGGCCGGACGGGAACGACGCGGAGTGCTCGTACGGCGGCACGGCGTCGCTGAGAGGCGGACGCGCACGCCCGATCAGGTCCTTGCCCGCGACGGTCATGAGGAGCGATCCGCCGCTCGCCGCGACGAGCACGACGAGCGGCGTCCAGGCCCGGCGCTGGATCGTGAAGCCGATCAGGAACCCGAGCGCGACGATCGGCATCCCGATCGTCCCCGCCACGTCCGTCCACCAGGTGACGAGCGTGTCCGCGGTCGGCGACCGGAGCGTGAGCACCCAGTCGAGCACCGGCCGGTCGAGCACCGCGACGTCGTCACCGGCACGCACCGCGTCGTACACCTCGGACGCGGCCCAGGTCGCCGTGACCGCCACCGCGATCCCGAGCGACAGGGTGAGCACGAGGAGCGGGAGCGCGCCGTAGCGGTGACCGAGCGCCGCCCAGGCGTCGGCGACCGTCCGGCCCACCCGGGTGCGCCAGCGGGTCAGGTCGACGTCGCCGACGCGCTCGTCGGGTGCCTCGGCGTGGATGCGGTCCATCGCCCCAGCCTGCCCGGTCGCGGGTGTGCGTGGTCAGTCCTTCGCGTCCGCGTAGGAGTCGACCACGGCCACGCTCAACGGGAACGTCACCGGGAAGTCGCGGAAGAGCAGGCGTCCGGCGTCGACCGCTGCCGCGCGCACCTGCTCCGCGACCCACTCGGCGTGCTCGGCGGGGACGTGCACCACGAGCTCGTCGTGCACGAAGAACACCAGGTGCGGGCCCGCCGTCACCGGACCGGGGAACCGGTTCGCGATGCGGGTCCGGAGCGCGCCCATCCACGCCAGTGCCCACTCCGCGGCCGTGCCCTGCACGACGAAGTTCCGGGTGAAGCGCCCCCAGCTCCTCGCCCGCGAGTCGACCGCGCGCTGCATCGCCGGGGTGCCGTCGACCGCGTAGGCCCGGTTGCGGGCCGCGAACCAGGACGCCTCCGGCACGGGTGACGTCCGACCGAGCAGGGTCGTGACGGGCTCGCCGCGCTCCCCCGCCCGCGCCGCACGCTCGACGAGCGCCAACGCCTGCGGGAACGCGCGGGCGAGCCGCGGCACGAGCCGGCCGCCCTCGCCCTGGGTGGCGCCGTACATCGCGCCGAGCATCGCGCCCTTGGCCTGCTGCCGGGTCTCGACCGCGCCCGACGCCACGACGCCGTCGTAGAGGTCGCGCCCGTGGCCGGCGGCGGCCATGGCACGGTCCCCCGCCATAGCGGCGAGCACGCGCGGCTCGAGCTGGGCGGCGTCGGCGACCACGAGCTTCCAGCCGTCGTCGGCGACCACGGCGCTCCTGATGCCCTTCGGCAGCTGCATCGCTCCCCCGCCGTCCGCCGCCCAGCGCCCCGTCACGACCCCGCCGACGACGTACTTCGGGTGGAACCGGCCGTCGCGGACCCAGTCGTCGAGCCACGTCCAGCCGTTCGCGGTGAGGAGCCGGGCGAGCCGCTTGTACTCCAGGAGCGGCTCGATGACCGGGTGGTCGAGTTCGCGGAGCTCCCACTTGCGGGTGCTCGTGACGGTCAGCCCGGCCCGCCGCAGCGCACGGAGGACGTCGGCGGGCGAGTCCGGGTTCAGGGCCGGGTCGTCGAGGCGGTCGCGGATGACGGCGGCGATCTCCTCGAGCCGCTGCGGCCGTACCCCGTACGGCACCCGCGGCCCGAGTTCCTGCTCGAGGAGCCGCTCGTGGAGGTCGACCCGCCACGGGAGTCCGGCGTGCAGCATCTCGGCCGCGACGAGCGCCCCCGCGGACTCGGCGGTGAGGAGCAGCCGCAGCGCACTCGGCGCCGTGGACGAGGCGACCGCGTCGAGCTGCGCCCGGAACTCGGCGACCGGGTCGAGCGCGTCGTCCGGCACCGGCGCGGCGAAGAGTGCGTCGTCGAAGAGCCGGGCCTGCGTCGGCTGGGCGACCCGTGCCTCCAGGGCGGGTGGCGCGTCGAGCGCGTCCGGCGGGGACGCCTGCAGGGCGGTCCCGCGCGCGGCGAGTGCGCCGCGCAGGACCCGGCGCCCCAGCCGGAGGTCGACGCAGCGGGCGACGCGACCGCCGGCCGCGAGGACCGCCGGGTACCACCGCGACGTGTCGTCCCAGACCCAGCGCACGCCCGGTCCGTCGTGTGCTGCGACGAAGGCCGGGAGGCCCGGCTCGGCGAAGCGCGCCGGCTCGCCGTCCGGGGTCCCCGCGTCCGTCAGCGGCGTCGCGGAGACGCCGCCGTCGACGCGGCGGAGGACGTGGTGCACGGGACGATCATGCCGTGGACCACCGTCCCGCCGTGACCGTCACTCCCCGGGTCGGGTGGTCGCCGGGCTCGGTCGCGGCCCGGCGCACCACGAGGCCGTTGAACGTGACGATGGTTCGACGATTCTGCGTCTTCCGGACATTCAGCGATGATGGAGCGGTGCAACGGACGGTCGACGAGCAGGACGCGTGGCTGGAGGTCCCCGCCGACGAGGTCCCCGTGAACGCCACCGTCCGCTACGAGGACCGCGGCGAGCGCCACGTCGGCACGGTCGTCGACGAGCTCACGACCCCGGGAGCGACCGCGCTCGTGGTGCTCGACGCGGACGGGGCAACGCGGGTCGTCCCGACCGAGGCACGGCTCGAGGTACGGGTCGACGCAGTGCGGGTCGACGCGGCGCGGGTCGACCCGGCGCGGGTCGACGCGGCGCGGGTCAGCACAGCGGGACGTTGACCGCCAGTCCGCCCATCGCCGTCTCCTTGTACTTCGTCGACATGTCGGCGCCCGTCTGACGCATCGTCTCGACGACCTGGTCGAGCGAGACGTGGTGGACGCCGTCCCCGCGGAGCGCCATCCGTGCGGCGTTGATCGCCTTGTTCGCGGCGATCGCGTTCCGCTCGATGCAGGGGATCTGCACGAGTCCGCCGATCGGGTCGCAGGTGAGCCCGAGGTTGTGCTCCATCGCGATCTCGGCCGCGTTCTCGACCTGCTCGGGTGTCCCGCCGAGGACCTCCGCGAGCCCCGCTGCCGCCATCGAGGCCGCGGAGCCGACCTCGCCCTGGCACCCGACCTCGGCTCCGGAGATCGACGCGCGCTCCTTGTAGATCGAGCCGACCGCGCCGGCCGTGAGCAGGAACCGCACCACCGCGTCGTCCCGCCGGTCGGCGGTGATCTCCGGGACGTACGTGAGCGCGTACGCGAGGACCGCCGGGATGATGCCCGCCGCACCGTTCGTCGGTGCGGTGACGACCCGGCCACCGGTCGCGTTCTCCTCGTTCACGGCCATCGCGACGAGGTTCACCCACTCCATCGCGAAGAGCGGGTCGTGGTCGGGGTCGTCGCGGACGAGCTGCTCGTACCAGGTGGCCGAGCGCCGTCGGACGTCGAGGCCGCCGGGAAGGGTCCCGGTCCGGCGCACCGACCGCTCGACGCACTGCTCCATGACGGCGTGGATGCCGAGGAGCCGGTCACGGACGTCGGCTTCGGAGGTGTCGAGCGCGACCTCGTTCGCCAGCGCGATCCCGCTCACCGGCAGGCCGGAGCGTGCGCACTCGGCGAGCAGCTCGGCACCGCTCGAGAACGGGTGCGGCACGTGGTCGTCCACCGGGATGGCCGCGCTCGCGACCTCGGCGTCCGCGGCACCCGCGTCCTCGGTGTCGCCGTCGCGCGTGATGAAGCCGCCGCCGATCGAGTAGTACGTCTCGTCGGCGAGCACGGCACCGTCCGCCGCGGTGGCCCGGAGCCGCATGCCGTTCGGGTGCCGCGGGAGCATCGTGAGCGGGTGCAGGACGATGTCCGCGAGCCGGAACGGCACCGCGGTCCCGTTCGCCAGGCGCAGCGAGCCCGTGCGCTCCAGGTCCTCGAGGTCGAGCGCCATCCGGTCGGGGTCGACCGTCTCCGGGTCGGCGCCGGCCAGCCCGGCCGCGACGGCGCCGAGCGTGCCGTGGCCGTGCCCGGTCGAGGCCAGCGAGCCGTAGAGGTCGACCCGGACGCCGGTCACGCCCGACCCGGGCAGACCGGCGGCGAAGGCGGCTCCGGCGCGCATCGGCCCCACGGTGTGGGAGCTCGACGGGCCGACACCGATGCTGAACAGATCGAAGACGGAGACCGGCACGCGGCAACCCTAGCCCGTCCGGACGGACGGGTGTGCAGCACCGACGACGCGGGGCCCTACGGGACGAGGACGATCTTGCCGCGCGTGTGCCGCTGCTCGAGCTCGGCGTACGCGTCCTGTACCCGCTCGAGCGGGTAGATCGCGGCGATCGGGACCTCGATGGCCCCCTCGGCGACCTGCAGCGCGAGCGCCCCGAGGATCTCCGGGTCCGCCGTGTCCGCGCTCCCGGAGGCCTTCGCCCCGAGCTCCGACGCCGCCTCGAACGCGATGACGGTCTCGATGCGCTCGACGGGGACCCCGAGCGCGACGCCGAGGTGCACGTACTCCGGGCCGTACGTGTCGATGAGCGCGTCGACGCCGTTCGTCGCGAGCTCGGTGACCCGCTCCCGCAGTCCGTCGCCGTACGCCACCGGTCGGGCGCCCTTCGACCGGAGCCAGTCGTGGTTCGCCTCGGACGCGATCGCGATGACGTCGATGCCCTCGTTCGTGAGGAGCTGGGTGACGAAGCCCCCGACGCCACCGGCGGCACCGGAGACCACGACGGTCTCCCCCGGCCTCGGGTCCACGGCACGGACGGCTGCGGCCGCGGTCGTCGCGACGATGTCGAGACCGCCCGCGACCTCCCACGAGAGCAGGTGCGGCTTCTGCACGACCTGGCCGGCGGGCACCGACACGTACTCGGCGTGGCTCGACCGCTCCCACGACCAGCCGAGCACCTCCTCGCCCTCGTCGACCCCGTCCACGCCCTCGCCGACCGCCACGACGACGCCCGCGAAGTCCGTGCCCTGGCCGGACGGGAGCTTCGACGGGTCCTCGTCGTCGAACAGGCCCTGGCGGATCGCGGCCTCCCCGGGGTTGATCCCGGCGGCGCGCACGCGGACGAGCACCCGGCCCGCACCGACCGGCGGGACGGCGACCTGCTCGACGTGCAGCACGGACCGGTCCCCCCACTCGGAGAACCGGACGGCGCGCATGGTCTCGGGGATCTCTGCCATGCGAACGACGCTACGCCCACGGGCGACCGCGCGGACATGGACCGCTCCATCAGTGCCAGCATGGGAGACTGTCGCCATGCCCATCCTCAACAAGGACATGCAGGTGTGCATGTCGCTGGCGGCCCGGCCGAGCAACATCGGCACCCGGTTCCACAACTTCCTGTACGACGAGCTCGGGCTGAACTTCCTCTACAAGGCGTTCACGACCACCGACCTCGACGGCGCCGTCGCGGGCATCCGGGCGCTCGGCATCCGCGGCTGCTCGGTGTCGATGCCGTTCAAGGAGGCGATCATCCCGCTCGTCGACGTCATCGAGGAGTCGGCGGCGGCGATCCGGTCCGTCAACACCGTCGTGAACGACTACGGCGTGCTCACGGCGTCGAACACCGACTACGAGGCCGTGGCGTCCCTGCTCGCGAGCCACGACGTCGACCGGTCGTCACGCGTGCTCCTCCGCGGCTCCGGCGGGATGGCGAAGGCCGTGACGGCGGCCTTCCGCGGCGCCGGGTTCGAGCACCTCACGGTCGTCGCCCGCAACGACGAGACCGGTCCGGCCCTCGCCGCGCAGTACGGGTACGAGCGGGTCGCCGACGAGCGCGACGCCGGCGACGCCGACGTCCTCGTGAACGTCACACCGCTCGGCATGCGCGGTGGCGACCAGGACACCCTCGCGTTCGAGGACGCCCGGATCGCCGCGGCGCACACCGTCTTCGACGTCGTCGCGTTCCCCGCCGAGACGCCGCTCGTCCGCGCGGGCCGCGCGGCCGACAAGCACGTCATCACCGGTGCCGAGGTCATCGCCCTGCAGGCGGCGCGGCAGTTCGAGCGCTACACGGGCGTCGCCCTCACCGACGACCAGGTGCGTCGCGCGAGCGAGTTCAGTCGCGCGGAGTAGCGACGTCGGTCGCTCCGGACGGGAGGCCCGTGGCGGCGCCGCCACGGGCCTCCAGGCCGTCTCCTGGTCGCGCCCCGCTACGCGTCGCGATCGGCGCGACCGGTCGCGACCCAGCCGAGCCGCCGCAGCGTCTCGCGGTTCCGCAGCCAGATCGCCGGCTGCATCAGGACGTCGGGGACGTGTGACCCGGGCCCGGCGATCGCGTCCTCGACGATCGTGACCCGGCAGCCACGTCGGTGCTCCTCGACCGTCAACGCGACCCGGGCCTCTCCGATGGGCCAGCCCTCCGGCCGGACCGTCATCGCGCGGGGCGGGTCCCAGCGTTCCACGGTCGTGGTGTCGTCGACGACGAGCGGCCACACACCGAACGAGTGGTGGATCCGCGTACCGACCGCCGGCCACCCCGGGTCCTGGTCGCGCATCCGGGAGGCTCCGACCACCCACGTCGGGAACAGCCAGCCGTCGCCGAGGACGTCGAAGACGTCCTCGGGCCGGCAGTGCATGATGCGGACGTTCTTCGCCACGGGTCAGTCCTCCGGTGCGAGATCGACGTCGACGGGCAGGCCGAACGTGTGCCGCAGCGCGCTCTTCGCGGCGTGCCAGCCGGCCATGCCGTGCACACCGGGCCCCGGCGCCGCGCTCTGCGAGGCGAGATACATGCCGCCGCCCATCCGCCACGGGTCCGACGACAGGACCGGGCGCTTGACGAGCTGCCAGAAACTCGCGGCCCCCGCGGCGATGTCGCCACGCTCGTAGTTCGGGTTGTACTCGGCCATCTCGACCGCGGTCCGGCTGGACGCGTGCAGGACGAGGTCGCGGAACCCCGGCGCGAATCGTTCGATCTGCCGGGTGACCGCCTCGGTCTGGTCGACGTCCGACCCGGCGGGGACGTGCGCGTACGCCCAGAACACGTGCTTCCCCTCGGGCGCTCGTCCCGGGTCGACGACCGTCGGCTCCGACCCCAGGACGTACGGGCGCTCGGCGTGCTGCCCGCGGGCCACCGCACCCTCGGCCGCCGCGATCTCCGCACGCGTCCCGCCGATGTGCACCGTGCCCGCCTTCCGGAGCAGCTCGTTCTCCCACGGCACCGGCCCGGACAGGGCGAAGTCGACCTTCGCCGCCGCGTTGCCGAACCGGAAACGACGGAGCGCGCCCCGCTTCGGGGTCGGGATCTGCTTCCCCGCGATCCGGAGCATGCCCGGGACGCTCGTGTCGAAGAACACGGCCCTCGCGGGCGTGAGGTCGCCGAGGCTCGTGACCTCGCGGCCGGTCTCGATCGTGCCGCCGTGCGCGAGGAGGTCCGCGGCGAGCGCGTCCACGATCGCCTGGCTCCCGCCGATCGGCACCGGCCAGCCGCGGGCGTGGGCGTAGGCGCCCAGCGACAGCGCCGCGGCGGCGGTGGACAACGACGGGATGTGCTGGATCGAGTGTGCGGCGACACCGGTCAGCATCGCGGGCGCCACGTCCTCACGGAACCGGGCGTTCCAGGCGCGGGTCCCCTGTTCGAGCGCACGGAGCCCGAACCGCGCGACGGTCACCGGGTGCCGCGGGACGTGCAGGAGGGCGTCGGTCGCGAAGTCGGCGACCTGGTCGGACCGCCGGGCCAGCGGGGCCATCAGCTGGTGGAAGGCCGGGCCGTCCACGCCCAGTCCGGCGGCGGTCTCCGCGACGTCCCGGTGGGCGATGCCGGCACGGCCGCCGTCGAGCGGGTGACCGTACTGCACCTCCGGCAGGCGGAGCTCGATCCGGTCCTCGAGCCGGAACGCGCGGAAGAACGCGGACTGGAGCGCCAGCGGGTGCACGGCCGAGCAGACATCGTGGTGGAAGCCGGGCAGGGTGAGCTCCGCGGTCCGGGCTCCCCCGCCGATGGTGTCGTTCCGTTCGACCACCTCGACGCTGAGACCGGCGCGCGCGAGCGTCACCGCCGCCGCGAGTCCGTTCGGCCCTGCTCCGACCACCACCGCGTCCACCATGCACCAGAGCCTAGGGACACCGAGGTGCGGAGGGCTTCAGATCACGCAGGCGCCCGAGCTGACCGCCGTGACCGCGACCGGGCGGACCGAGCCCGTCAGGCGCGCGCGGTGTCCGCGTCGGCCGGGTCGGAGCCGTCCTCGTCGCCGTCGACGTCGTCGGGCTCGTCGGCGTCGGGGGCCGTGGACCCCAGCGGGTGCTCGGCGAGCAGGGTCGCGAAGTCCTCGTCGAGCATCTGCTGCAGGCGCTCGTCGCGGCCGATCTCGTAGTCGTCGGTCGGACGCTGTGCCCACCCGAGCCGCCCGACGACCGTCGTGCCGATGTCGTCCCACGCCCGGGCGCGGGCCTGGAGCACGATGCCGTCGACGAACTTCTGGTCGTCCCGGCGGCGGTCGAGCTGCGCCGCGAGCTCCTCGTACGTGGCCTCGCGCGTGCGGAGCTTGTGGTCGTCGCCGCGGCGGTAGTCGTGCTGGTGCCGCGACCGCCCCTTCTGCCTGCTCGAGGTGGCACGGATCTCGCGCATGCGTGCCGCGTCCCCGCGCTGCTCCTCGGCCATGCGGTGGAGCTCCTGGCGGGCGGCGTCGGCGACGAGGGCGTGGTCGAAGTAGCCCTGGTCACGGAGGGCGTTGGTGATGATGCGGTTCGCCACCGCGACGACGATCGCGGACTTGGCGATGAGGAACCCCTCGTCGACCGCGCGCTTCAGCTCGACCTGACTCACGGGTCGGTCGCGCACGTCGTTCTTGCTGCGTCGTCCGAACATGGCCATGCCCCGACGATACCGGCGACCGGTGACCGTCAACCGTCCGACGGACCCCGGATCGGCGTCGCGGCGGACGACCCGCGGCGGGCGCGTCCGTACGCTCGGGGACATGACCACGTACGCGAACGCTCCCCGCACCGGCCTCGGGACGGCCAGTCTCGTCCTCGGCATCTGCTCCCTGCTCGCGGGGTGGACCTTCTTCGCACCCGTCGTCGGGCTGTGCCTCGGCATCGCCTCCCGGTCGCGCGAACCGATGGCGCGCGGACGGGCGGGGTGGGGCATCCTGCTCAACCTCGTCGCGCTCGCGGTGTGGATCCTCGTCGGCGTGCTGCTCGTCGTCGGCGGCTCCGTCGCCGTCTGGCTCGGCGTCACGAACGGCCGCTGACACGACGGCGGCGGTCGGCGCTCGGCGCTGCACGCCGCACAACCAAAGGCGCTCGGAACCGCGGAGAACCGCGGTTCGCTGTGACTTCGGTTGTGCGGACGCGAAGCGCACCACGGCGCAGCCCGACGCCGCCGCACCGCGGCGCAGCGGCGCAGCCCGCACGCGTCAGAGCACCAGCCCGTACACCGCCACGTCGACGCGCCGCGGCCCGAGCGGCATCCCGCTGCGCAGCGTCCCCTCGTGCACGAAGCCGAGCCGCTCGGCGAGCCCGCGACTCCGGACGTTGTGCACCGCCGTCCGGACCTCGACCCGTGCGCACCCGCGCGCCCGGGCGACGCCGACGAGCACCGTGGCGGTCCGGCGGACGATGCCCCGCCCCTCCAGTCCGGCGTCGATCCAGTAGCCGAGCGACGCCTGCCCGAGGTACGGGTCGAACGCGAGCGAGGCCGCCCCGACGACGCGGTCGTCCGACCGGATGACGCACGGCAGCGAGCGGTCCATCGCGTACTGCCCGAGCAGGTGCTCGGTGTGCATCGCGATCGTGTCGACGCTCTGCTCCTGCCACGCCCAGGGCTCCGCGGCCCGGAGCCGGTCGAGGTTCGCGGCCACCAGGGCGTGCAGCGGCTCGACGGTCGTGAGGTCGCGCAGCGTCAGCGTGCACCCGTCCCCGAGGTCCCGTCCGAACGCCGCCACGGACCCGACACTATGCACGACGTCGCCCCCGCGTCCGCCGACGGATACAGTCGTGGCATGCCCGAGACACTGGGTCTGCGCGACCGGAAGCGCATCGAGACGCGACGACGCATCGCCGAGTCCGCCCGGTCGCTGGCGCTCGAGCACGAGATCGACCACACCACGATCGAGCAGATCGCCGCGCGTGCGGACATCTCGCCCCGGACGTTCTTCAACTACTTCGACTCCAAGGAGGACGCCGTCCTCGGGCACACCGAGCTCGACCTGTCGGCGGACACGTTGGCGACGCACCTCGAGGCGGTCGCGGGGGAGCCGGCTGCCCAGGCCGTCGTCGACCTCGCGTTCCTCGTGTTCGGTGACACGTTCGCCGACGAGACCGAGCGCACGGCCCGCAAGGAGCTCGTCGTGCGGTTCCCGCAGCTGATGCGGCGGCAGGTCTCCCGGATGACGACGGTGTCCGAGGCGATGGTCGGTGCGGTCCGCACCGTGCTGGCGCGCGACCCGGCATGGGGCCCGGAGGCCGCCACCACCCAGGCCGCCGAGATGCTCCTCGGCATGTGCATGACCGCGCTGCGGAGCGCGGCACGCCAGGAGGGCGAGAGCGCGGACGAGGTCCGCGCCCACGTGGTCGCGCTGATCCGTGACACGGCGTCGCGGATCGCGGCGGCCTGACGGTCCACGCGAGCGGGTGACGGACGGGAGGCGCGGTGCCAGCTCGCACCGCGCCTCCCGTCCGTCTCGTGGTCGCGTCAGCCCTTGCTGATGAAGCCTTCCTTCGTCATCCAGTCGAAGGCGACGTCCGCGGGTTCGCGGCCCTCGACGTCGACCTGACGGTTGAGCTCCTGCAGGACGGCGTCCGTCAGCTTCGGGGAGATCTGGTCGTACACGTCGGCGAGCTGCGGGTACTCCTCCAGCGTCTTCGTGGCGAGCACGGGCGCGACGTTGTAGGCCGGGAAGAACCCGCGGTCGTCCTCGAGCACCTCCAGGCCGAGCGACTTGATCCGGCCGTCCGTCGTGAAGACCTCGCCGAAGTTGCACTTGCCGCGGTCGGTCGCGGTGTAGACCGTGCCGGTGTCGAGGATGTCGACGTTGCCCGAGGGGATCGCGTCCTCGCCCGATCCGCCGATCTGCAGGCCGTACTTCTTCAGCATCGGCTTGAAGCCGTCGGAACGCGAGTTGAACTCGGACTCGACGCAGAAGGTGCGCTGGTCGGCCGGTAGGTCGGCGATCTGCGAGAGCTTCGTGATGCCGCCGAGCTCCTTGACGGCCTCCTCGCGCACCGCGAACGCGTACGTGTTGTTCATCGGCGCGGGCGGCAGCCACGTCAGGCCGTTGCCGGCGTCCTCGTCCCGGACGGCCTCGTACTGCTCCTGCTTGTCCGGGATGCCCGCGTCGTGGCCCATGTAGGTCAGCCACGCGGTGCCGGTGTACTCGTACGTCATGTCGGCCTCGTGCCCGGTCATGAGCTGGCGGACGGCGACGCTGCCCGGCACGTTCGTCTCGTCGGTGACGTCGAACCCGGCGGCCTTGGCGGCGAGCACGGCGATCTTCCCGAGCACGAGCTGCTCGGTGAAGTTCTTCGACGTCACGGTGATGTGCGCGCCGGCCGGCAGGTCGTCGATGCGGTGGATGGTGCCGGGGCCCGCGGCGGGCACGAACGACGCGGCGGGTTGCAGGCCGCAGCCGGTCAGGACGAGGGCGGATGCCCCCGCGAGGACGGCGGCGGCGACGGAGCGGCGCTTCATCGGAGTCCCTTCGGTCGTGCGACGGTCTCGACGACCCGGCCCACCCAGTCGATGGACAGGGCGAGGAGCGCGATCAGGAGCGCCCCGGACACGAGCACCTTCGGCAGGAAGAGGTTCACGCCCGTCGTGATGAGCAGCCCGAGCCCGCCGGCGCCGATGAAGGTGGCGAGGGCCGCGGAGCCGACGAGCAGCACGAGGGCGGTGCGGATGCCGGCGAGCATGACCGGGACCGCGAGCGGGAGCTCGACCGTGAACAGGACGGACGCAGCGCTCATGCCCATCCCGCGACCGGCCTCGACGAGCCGCTGGTCGACGCTCTCGATGCCGATGATGGTGTTCCGGAGCACCGGGAGGATCGCGTAGAGGACGAGGGCGACGATCGCGGCCCAGGAGTTGAAGCCGAGCCACGCGGCGAGCAGCACCACGAGGCCGACGGCCGGAGCCGCCTGCCCGACGTTCGCCACGGCGAGGATCGCACCGCTCGCCCGGCGGAACGGCCCACGGGTGAGCAGCACGCCGAGCGGGATGCCGATCAGGAGCACGATGACCGTCGACGCGAGCGTCAGGTACAGGTGCTGCCCGGTGAGCGCGAGGATGTCCGCCGGGTTGAGCGTCGTGCGCTCGGTCGGGGTCAGGGCCGCGGTGTTCAGCCAGACGGCGAAGGCCACGAGGACCAGCACGATGACGACCGGCTGGACGACGAGCCCGCGCCACGAGATGCGCGTCGGACGGTCGGAGACGGCGGCGACGACGTCAGCCATCGGCGCGCTCCGTCTCGGCGGCGACCGGTGCGGCGACGGGCGCCGGTGCGGACGGCATCGTCTCGATCGGGTTCGTGTTCGTGCCGACCGGGGTGTAGGCCTGCTGCTCGGCCGCGGCCGCCCGCGACCGGGTGATGGCGTCCATGACGGTCTCGACGGTGATGACCCCGCGGAAGGCGTCGCGACGCCCGGTCACGAGCGCGGCACCGGCACTCGAGACGAGCATGGTGTCGAGCGCGTCGTTGAGGGTCGCGGCCTCGCCGACGACGGGCAGGTTCGGCTCGATTCCCTCGGGGATGCGCTCGAGGCGCTCGATCTGCCGACGGGTCGGCCAGCCGATCGGGCGCTGACGGCGGTCGACCACGACGGCGTGCCCGTGCCCGCCGCCCTCGCGCATGCGCTGCAGGACGGCCTTCGCCTCCTCGCCGGGGGAGCACGTCACGGCCGACTCGACCTCGACGTCCCGCACCCGGTTGAGCGTGAGCTGCTTGAGCCCCGCGCCCGACCCGATGAAGTTCTCCACGAACTCGTTCGCGGGCTCGGCGAGGATGCGCTCCGGGGTGTCGTACTGCACGATGTGGGCGCCCTCGGAGAACACGACGATCCAGTCGCCGAGCTTCACGGCCTCGTCGAAGTCGTGCGTGACGATGACGATCGTCTTGTGCAGCTCCTCCTGGATGCGGAGCAGCTCGTCCTGCAGCCGCTGCCGGGTGATCGGGTCGACGGCGCCGAACGGCTCGTCCATGAGGAGGACGGGCGGGTCGGCGGCGAGCGCCCTGGCCACCCCGACGCGCTGCTGCTGCCCGCCGGAGAGCTCGCGGGGGTAGCGGTCGCGGTAGGTGTCCGGGTCGAGCGAGACCAGGTCGAGCAGCTCGTCGACGCGGGCGGCGATCTTCTCCTTCGACCAGCCGAGCATCTTCGGCACGATCGCGATGTTCGCCGCGACGGTCATGTGCGGGAAGAGCCCGCCGGCCTGGATGACGTAGCCCATGCGTCGACGCAGCTCGTCGCCGTCGATGTTCGTGACGTCGTCCTCGCCCACGACGATGCGCCCCTCGGTGGGCTCGATGAGGCGGTTGATCATCTTCAGCGTCGTGGTCTTGCCGCAGCCGGACGGGCCGACGAGCATGACGACCTTGCCGGCCGGGATCTCGAGCGTGATGCCGTCGACCGCAGGCTTCGCCTGGCCGGGGTAGCGCTTCGTGACCTCGTCGAGCAGGATGCCGCGCCCGGTGACGGCGGGGTCGACGGCGCCGGTGCCGGTGTGGGCAGCGCTGGCGTGGTCGGAGCTGGTGCGTTCAGTGCTGGACACGG
Source organism: uncultured Curtobacterium sp. (assembly GCA_913778205.1). Lineage (GTDB taxonomy): Bacteria > Actinomycetota > Actinomycetes > Actinomycetales > Microbacteriaceae > Curtobacterium. The sequence continues at coordinate 38,842 of CAJYUW010000031.1, read as the reverse complement.
ATACCTCGCGAGATGGTCAGACGGCCGAGGCCGAGGAGCAGGAGGTCGAGGACCAGGGCGAGGACGACCACGCCCACGGTGCCGACGACCACGGAGTTGAGGGCGTTCGCGCCGCCGAGTCGGGACAGACCGGAGAAGATGAAGCCGCCGAGCCCGGGGCCGAGCGCGTAGGCGGCGACCGCGGCGACACCCATCACCATCTGCGCGGACACCCGGACGCCGGTGAGGATGATCGGCCACGCCATCGGCAGCTCGACCTGCACGAGCGTGCGGAAGCGCCCCATGCCGATGCCACGGGCGGACTCGACGACGGTGTCCGGGATCTCGCCGAGCCCGACGACCGCGTTCCGGAGGATCGGCAGCGCGGCGAAGAACGTCACGGTCACCACGGACGGGACGACGCCGAAGCCGAGCGGCACGAGCAGCAGGCCGATCACCGCGAACGACGGGAGGGTCAGACCCACGGTCGACACCTCGTTCGCGGCGGTCCGGAGTCCGGGGATGCGGTAGACGAGTGCGGCGAGCACCACGGCGATGACGGTGGCGAGCACGACGCACTGGACCACCAGTGAGAAGTGCTGCCACGACGAGAACCAGATCTGGTCCCATCGCTCCACGACGTACTGGAACACGGGTGGGCGCTCCTTCCTGGTCGGTCGAAGTACCCACAGATCGGGGCACGAACGCGGTCCAAGCTACGCAGCACGTCGCTTCTTGTACATCTGCAAATGTTCGGATCGACGGGCGGAAACCGCCCACGGGCGACGAAAACACCAGGTCAGCGCGGGGAGCGCGCGTCGACCCTGGGAGATCGGTAACGATGCCGAGCGATGGTCGGCTATGCGCCCAGGTCGCGGAGCTCAGACCGCTCGGCGACGTCGACGAGGTGCTCCCGCCACGCGACCCAGTCCGCGGCACTCTTGTCGGCGAGGTTGCCGTCGCCGGCGCCGGCGGTGCCGTCGAGCATCTCGCGCACGATGTCGGCGTGTCCGGCGTGCCGTGCCACCTCGAACCCCAGGTGCACGAGCACCTGGTGGAGCGCGACCTCCCGGCGGTCCTCGGGCCACCACGGCACGGTGCCGCGGGCGTCGAGGTCGAGCGCCGCGACCGTGGCGTCCGCGTGCTCGGCGCTCCGGCGGTGGAAGGCGACGACGTCGGCCACCGTCTCGTCCGGCGCCGCGTACATGTCGTCGCCCTGCCACGACTCGAGCCACGCCGGCGCGTCCGGCAGCGGTCGGCCGAACACCGCCCCGAGGTACCCGGCCTGCACCCCGGCGACGTGCTTGACGAGTCCGAGCAGGTTGGTGCCGGTCGGCGTCAGCGGCCATCGCGCCTGTCGCTCGGCGAGCCCGTCGACCTTCGCCAGCAGCGCTGCACGGTGCTTCCGGAGGTACCGGTGCAGGGTCTCCTTCCCGGACCCCGTCACGGGACGCTCGGTGACGGCCGTCCCCGGGGCCGCGGGGCGGACCTCGGGGACGTCGTCGTCGGGGATCCCGTCGGTCATGCCCGTGGTCGCGCCGGCACCCGCTCCTGCACGCGCGCGGCTTCCTGCACGGCGACGCGCTCGGCGGTCAGGAGGAGCCCGGCGACCTCCTCGGCGGTGCGGGAGGCGCGGTCGTTCCAGGTCGTCAGGTCGCGGACCCGGGCCATCCGGACGTCGGGCGCGGGGCACCAGAGCACCGGCGAGCCCTCCTCGACGGCGAGCGCGTTCCAGACCACGTCGAGCGCACGCTGGACGCGCTGCGAGTGCACCACCGCGGGACCGCCGGCCGCGGAGACGACCGCCCCGACCAGGCAGGCGCCGACGAGCGGACGGCCCTGCACGCCGGCGGCGGCGGCGCTCGACGCCTTCCGCACCCGACCGTGGTCGTCCAGGTAGGCGAACCAGGCGTGCTGGACCCAACCGCGTTCGATCACGGCGCGGGCATCGGACAGGAGTCCCTCGAGGTCGCGGAGCTCCTCGACGTGGGCCTCGGCACGGCGGGCGAGGACAGCTGACCGGTGCGCGGCGTACCGGGCGATCAGGCCGCGGATCCCGCGGTGTGCTGGCGGACTGGGGACGGGGGAGGCGTCGGTGGCGACGTCGTGCTGGACGCGGAACTCGAGGGTCATCAGGCCCCTCCGATCTTCACGTGCACGGATGTGGTGGGGGTCAGGGTAACCCCGGGTCCGTGCCCGGCAACAGCCCTCGCTCGTCGAGCAGTGCGTCGATCGCCCGCCGGCCGACCGCACGGGATGCCGCGTCGGAGGACTGCTGCAGCGCGGACGCGATGGCGACGGCCCAGCCGCGCGCGCGGCCCCAGGCCACGTCGTCGACGGCCAGCGCCGTCCGGAAGCCGCAGCGGGCCTCCCGGTCGAGTGTCAGCCAGGCCGTCGCGAGGTCAACGGCCGGGTCGCCGGCCGTCACGTCGCCGAAGTCGATGACCGCCGCGAGGCGGTCGCCGTCGGCGTCCGGTTCGACGAGCAGGTTGAAGGGGTGCAGGTCGCCGTGCACCCAGACGGGAGGCCCGGAGTGCGCCGGCAGGGCGGCGGCAGCCCGCCAGACGGTCGCCAGCTCGCCGGACCGTGGTACGTCCGCGGTCGCGAGGCGGTGGAGCACCGCCTCGGAGCGCGAGGCGAGCGGCACCGCGCGGACCGGGTTGACCGGGGCGTCCGCGGGGGCGGGCACGTGCAGCAGCCCGAGGAAGGCGGCGAGCGCCGACGCGACGCGGGGCCCGCCGACCCGTTCGCCCGCCACGACACCAGGCAACCACGGGACGACGCTCCAGGACCACGGGTACCGCGCGGTGGCGACGCCCGTGCGGACCGGCGCGGGGACGGGGACGACCGGGGCGACGCGTCGGGCGATCGCGGGCAGCCACCGCTGCTCGTGCTCGACGAGCCGGGCGGCCGCGTCCCGGCGGGGGAGTCGGACGGCGAGGTCGTCGCCGAGCCGCACCAGGACGTTGTCCCAGCCGTTCGCGACGACCTCGAGGGGGAGGTCCGCGAGGTCGGGGTGCTGGGCACGGAGGAGGTCCCGGACGAGCGAGACGTCGACGTGCACCTCGGCGGCGGGGGTGGGCACCGGTCGAGGCTACCGCCGTACCGGCGGGCACCCACCGCTCGGTGCCGGCCGCCCGGGCGGGCACCCACCGTCCGGTCGCCGCTGCCCGGGCGGGCACCCACGAACGGGGGCCGCAACCGAAGCGTACCGGTTGGTATCCTCGTGGGCAGGTGACGTGGGTGTCCCTGGGGGGACCCGCGTCACCGAACCGGTCGCTCCTGGTCCCCCGCAGCGGGGCGCGCCTCGTCCGGCGCGATGATCGCGACGAGCCGGGGGATCTCCGGACGCGTCCGCTCCGTCACGAAGGCGCTCAGGAGCACCGTCCACAGCTCGCGGAGCCGCTCGAAGAGGTCGCTCCGGTGGGCCAGGACGTCGGAGACCATCTGCACGCCCGTGTACGCGGGGCTGACCACCCGGCCGATGAGCACCGGGTCCCACCGGTCGTCGACCTCGCCGACCGCGACGGCCTCGCGGAAGAGGTCCGCCGTCACGCGCATCCAGTCGGTGTACGGGTCCTGCCGGTCGATGCCGTGGTCCGCGGGCTCGCTCGAGAGCCGGATGCCGGCGCTCACGACGACCTCCGTGGTCATCTGCACCGCGAGGCCCTGCGACATCCACATCATCGACTCGAGCGGCGTCCGTCCGCGGGCGTGCGCGACCTCGGCGTAGGCGCGGGACACCTCGTGCTGCCGGGCGATCACGGCACCGGCGAGGTCGGCCTTCGAGGTGAAGTGGAAGTACAGCGCTCCCTTGGTCACGCCGGCGCGTTCGGCGACGCCGTCCATCGAGGCGCCGACGTAGCCGCGCTCGTCGAACTCCTTGGCGGCACCCTCGATGATCGCCGCCCGGGTCGCGACGGCTCGCCGCTGCCGGGACCGTCCGTCCTCTGCCATGCACGACCTCCGCAGTCGATCGTAGCGACGCACTCCGAACAGGAGCCGTCATGTCGCACATCAACGGACGAACCGGCCTCCTCGACCACCCTGCGGACGCCGCTGCCCCGCGCCCCCGCACCTCCGCCCCGGACCGTGCCCGCTTCGCCGTCCTCACCGCGGGGACCGTCGTGCTCGCGACCGGCATCGTCCTCGTCGTGTCCGAGGCGCTCCCGCTGCTCGCCGCGTGGGTCCTCCCGCTCGTGCTGACGCTCCTGACGGTCGCGTTCCTGGCGCTCGGGCGCCGGGCCGCTGCGGTGGGGAGGACCGCCGCCGCCCGCGCGTGGGCGGGTTGGGCGGGCGCCACGGCGACGTTCGGCCTGTTCGGACTCGTGAACCTCGTCGGCCTGGGCGGGGCGCTCGTCGCGGTGCTGCTCGTCGCGGTGGCCGTCAACGTCGGCATCGCGCTCTGGTTCCGCTCGTCCGTCCACCTCGTCGTCGCGCAGGGGCTGGCGCTCGCCTGGGGCGTCGTCGCCCACGTGTTCGAGATCGTGCCGATCGCGGTCCTGGTGGCCGGCCTCGTCGGCTCGTGGTGGGTCCGGACCGTCGGCGTCGCGCGGAGCGTGGTCGTGGCGACGACGGTGCTCGTCCCGGTCGGCGTCGCCCTCGTCGTGCACCCGCTCACGCACGACCGTGCCGCGGTCGACGGTGCGGACGTCGCGGTCCTGACCGGTGCCGTCGCGGTCGCCGTCACCGCGGGGTCGGTCGTGGGGCGGGCCCCCGGCGTGTGGACCGTGTGGACCACGATGCGCCGCACGGCCGTCGTGGTCCTCGTCGCGCAGGTCGTCGCGGGGGCCCTCCCGGTCGTCGCGTCGGCACTGGCCCCCGCCGCGCCGTGGCCCTCGGTCCTCCTCGCCGCCGCTGCCGTCCTCGGGAGCGGCGCGGTGGTCGTCGTCGCGCGGACCCGTTCGGGCATCGTCACGGTGCTCCTGCTGTGCGCCCTCCAGCTCGCCGAGCTCGTCCTGGCCGTCACCGTCGGGGTCGCCGCGGCGTCGACGGTCGGCCTCGGCGGACTGCTCGTGCTCTCGCTCGTCGCCGTGGTGCGACGCCGGAGCGTCCTCGCCTGGGTCCCGGTGCTCGTTCTGCCCGCGCTGTGGGGCGCGGTGGTCGCCCTGCCGGTGCTCGCGGTCGCCGGGGTGCTCGTCGCCTCCGGAGCCGTCGTCGCCGTCGCCCTCGCCGCGGGGGTCCGGCGGTGACCGGGCGGACCTCACGACGCGGCTTCATCGCCGGTGGGCTCGCCGGTGCCGCCGCCGTCACGGCTGCGGGTGCGGCGTTCGCCGCGCGACCGGCTCGGGTCGGCGACCCCACGGACGGCCCACGGCGGACCCCGGTCGACACCGACGCGCTGGCGACGACGACCGAGTACGACTACGTGGTCGTCGGGGCCGGCGCGGGCGGTGTCCCGCTCGCGGTGCGGCTCGCCGAGGCCGGGCACAGCGTCCTCGTGCTCGAGGCGGGCCCGGCCACGACCGACCCGGACGTCTACTCCGTACCCGCGTTCCACCTCTTCGCGTCGAGCGACCCGCAGATGAGCTGGGACTTCTGGGTCCGGCACTACACGGACGCCGGGGCGCACGGCTCCGCGTTCGTCCCGGAGCGGGACGGCGTGCTGTACCCACGGGCCTCGACGCTCGGCGGGTGCACGGCGCACCACGCCCTGCTCATGCTCGCGCCGGAGTCCGCCGACTGGGACCGCATCGGCCGCGCCACCGGCGACCCGAGCTGGAACGCCCTGGTGATGCGGCGCTACCAGGACCGGGTCCGGGAGTGGTTGCCGATCGAGACCTCCCCGGCGGCGATCCTGACCGAGGACCCGACGCTCGCGCGGATCGTCACCGCCGCGCTCGTCGAGACCGGGCACCTCGCGCCGCCCGCGTCGGACGTCGACGTCGAGGGCGGCACCGTCGGCGGCACCCTGCTCGACCCGAACGACCCCCGCGGCGTCGAGGCGTACCGCGAGGGCACCTTCCTCGTGCCGCAGTCGTCGCGCGACGGCAGGCGGTACGGCACCCGGGAACGCCTGCTGGAGGCCGTCCCGACCCTGGACGGGCGCCTCGCCGTGCAGACCGACGCGCTGGTGGAACGGATCGTCTTCGACACGTCGGGCGAGGTCCCGCGCGCCACCGGGGTCGACGTCGTCGTCGCGCCGTACCAGTACGGTGCGAGTCCGCTCCGACGCCGGCTCGACCCCGCGGCGCGTGACCGGGCACGGGTCCGGGTCACCGCGCGGCGCGAGGTCGTCGTCGCGACCGGGGCGTTCAACACCCCGCAACTGCTCATGCTCTCGGGCGTCGGGCCGGCGGACCACCTGCGCGCGCACGACGTGCCCGTGGTGGTGGACGCGCCGGGGGTCGGCGGGAACCTGCAGGACCGCTACGAGATGACCGTCGTCACCGAGTACGAGCGGCCGTTCTCGGTGCTCGACGGCAAGACCTACGGGCAGCCGGGCGACCCGGGGCTCACCGAGTGGCGCTCCGGCGACCCGAACGCGCTGTACCGCTCGAACGGCATCCTGGTCGGCATCAAGCGGAAGGTGCCCGAGGGCAGCGAGCACCCGGAGCTGTTCGTGTTCGGTGCCCCGTCGAACTTCACGGGGTACCGTCCCGGGTTCGCCGAGGACGGCCTGCGCGGTGGGGACCACTTCAACTGGGCGGTGATCCGCGGGTACCAGCAGAGCATGGACGGCACCGTCCGGCTCCGGAGCGCCGACCCGACCGAGCCGCCAGCGATCAACTTCCGGTACTTCGACGACGACGGCGACTCGGCCGGTGTGCGCCAGGACCTCCGCGCCGTCCGCGAGGGCCTCGAGGAGGCGCGGCGCGTCAACGCCACGGCGCACCGGCTCCGCTTCGGCGACGCCGCGACGGACCGTGAGGTCTACCCGGGAGCGGCGGTGCACGGGTCCGCTCTCGACGCGGTGATCCGGCGGGACGCGTGGGGCCACCACGCCAGTTGCACGGCGCGGATGGGTCGCGACGACGACCCGGACGCCGTCCTCGACAGCGACTTCCGCGTCCGCGGGACACGTGGGCTCCGGGTGGTCGACGCGTCGGTGTTCCCGGCGATCCCGGCGCTCTTCCCCCTGATGACGATCTTCGCCGTGTCCGAGCGCGCCGCGGACCGGATGCTCGCCGACGGACCCGGACCACGACAGGAGCCACAGCCGTGACCATCCACCGCCCCCTCGCCACGGAGGACCTGCCCGAGGAGTGCTCGGTCGCGGTCGTCGGCTCGGGCTTCGGCGCCTCGGTCGCCGCCGCCCGCATCGCCGCCGCGACCGACGACGTCGTCGTGCTCGAACGCGGCCGGGAGTGGCTGCCCGAGGACTTCCCGGCGGACTTCGCCGACGTCCGCCGGGCCGTCCGCAGCCGTCGCAACCCGCTCGGCCTCTTCGACCTGCAGCTCGGCGCCGACGTCGACCGGCTGACGGCGAACGGCCTCGGCGGCGGGTCCCTCATCTACGCGAACGTGCTGCTCGAGGCCCGGCCGGAGGTGTTCGACGAGCACTGGCCGGCCGGTGTCGACGCCGAGGAGCTCCGTCCGTACGCCGAGCGCGTCCGCGCCGTGCTCCGACCGCAGGTCGAGGACCGACCGACCCCCAAGGCGGACGCCCTCGCGCACCTCGGTCGGGTGCACGGAAGGGAGCCGCAGCGCCTCCCGATCGCGGTCCGGTTGCACGGGACGCCCGGTCCGAACGCCGCCGGTGTGCACCAGCCGATCTGCACCCGCTGCGGTAACTGCGTGACGGGCTGCCGGGTCGGGGCGAAGACCACGATGTGGATGAGCTACCTGCCGATGGCCCGTGCGGCGGGCGCGCGCATCGTGACCCGGACCGAGGTCACCCGCGTCCTGCCCGGCACCGGACGCCGCCGCTGGACGGTGCACGGCCTGCGCCACCCGGCGTCCGGTCGTCGACGCACGCCGCAGCCCTTCGTGCTGCACGCGGACGTCGTGGTGCTCGGGGCCGGCTCGATCGGCACGACGGGCATCCTGCTCCGCAGCGCCGACGCCGGGCTGGCGACCAGCCCGCAGCTCGGGTCGCGGTTCTCGGGGAACGCCGACTCCCTCTCCGTGTCGTACAACAGCGCGGGTCGCCGTTCGGGCACCGGGGCCCGGGACGCCGCGGACCCCGAGGTCGCGATCGGACCGACGATCACGAGCGCGCTCGACCTGCGCACCGGGCCGGACGGCCACCTCGTGCAGGACGGCGCCCTGCCCTACCCGGTGGCCGAGGCGCTCCGACGGGTGCTCGGGCTGCGCTTCGCCCTGAGTGCCGACAGCCGGGTCTGGTGCGACCTCCGGCCGGGCGGGTGCCCGCCGGGGTGCGGTGCGCTCGAGCACTCGCAGGTGTGGCTCGCGATGGGGACGGACTCGTCGGAGGGTCGCGTCGTCCTCGACGGGCGGGGCCAGCCCCGGATCGTCTGGCCCGACGCCGGCACGCAGTCCGTCTACGCGCGGCAGCTCGACGACCTCCGGGTGCTGTCCGCGGGCTCCGCGGCGCGGTTCGTCGGGAACCCCCGGCGCGCGCTGCTGCAGCGCGGGGTCCCGGCCGCCACCCCGATCACCGTGCACCCCCTCGGCGGTGCGCCGATGGCCGACGACGTCGACCGCGGCGTCTGCGACCCCGACGGACGGGTGTTCCACGCCGACGGCGACGTCCACCCCGGGCTGTACGTCGTCGACGGCGCGCTCTGCCCGACGTCGACCGGCGCGAACCCCTCGCTCACGATCGCGTCGCTCGCCGAGCGTGCGGTCGAGCGACTACTCGCCCGCGACCTGCCGGCCCTGGTCGGGTCACCCCTCCGGACGGGAGGCATCCGGTGACGGCGCGCAGGTCGGCGGGCGTCGCGCTCGTGGTCGCGTCGGCGGTCGCACTCGCCGCCGGCACCGTGCCGTCCGTGCTCGAGACGGTGCGCACCGACCGGACCCTGGCCGCGGGTGCGGCCGCGACCGCGCCGCCGTCAGGGTCCGCGGACGACGCGCTCCGGCTGCGCCCGGCGCCGGGCCCGGTCGCCGGCCTGCGGACCGGGTTCCTCCGGGTCCCGGACCTCGGGGGCGGCGCGCACCGGGTCCGGGTCGGCGTGGTCGCCCCGGCGGGTGAACCCGTCGCGGACCTGCTCTTCGTGCACGGGCACGCCGACCGGCTGGACAACCACGCAGCGCTGTTCGCCGACCTCCGCGCCGCAGGCGTCCGGGTCGTGTCGTTCGACCTGCCCTCCCACGGCGAGACGGACGCCGGAGCGATCGACCGGTGGTCCTTCGACGACCTCGGCGCCCTCGCCGCCCGGGTCGTGCACGCGACCGGGCAGGACCCGGACCGACCCTTCGTGGTCGCCGGCTGGTCCTTCGGCGGGCTGCTCGCGACACGCTTCGTGCAGGACCCGACGATCCGCGCGGCGTTCGGGCGTCCCGTGCGCGGGCTCGCCCTCGAGTCCCCCGCGATCGTGCCCCGGACCTTCGCCGGCGGCGACGGCACCTCCCGGCTCCGCGCGCTCACGCACGACCTCGGAGCACCGGTCGCCGGTCCGCCGGACCCGGCGTCACCGTTCCTCGACCCGGTGTTCGCGGGCCGGCTCGTGGCGCAGGCCGGGGTGGCCGTCGCGGCGCCGCTCCCCGCGGCCGTGCCGACCCTGGTCGAGCTCGCCGGCGACGACGACCGGTACGTCGACGTCCCGGCGGTCCGGCGCTGGGCCGAGACGGTCGCTCCCCGTGCCGGAGCCGACGTCCGGGTCCTCCAGTGCGCCGCCGCTCGGCACGGCATCGACATCGAGGCGTGGCCGGTCGGGCAGGAGGCCAGGAGCGCGCTGGTCCGGTTCACGCTCGCCGTCGCCGGCCACGACGACGACCGCGCAGACGCCCCGATCGCGGACGCGCCCGAGGAGGACCGACCCGAGGAGCACCGACCCGAGGAGGACGAGCCGTGCCGCTGACCACCTTCCGCGAACGCATGGTCGGCCCGGTCGGCCCCGTGCCGGAACTGCCGTGGACCGTCCGACCGAGGGGACCCCGGGGCGCGGACGGCATCGTGCGCGTGGCGGGGACGACCGAGGGCGCACGTCCCGCCGTGCTCGACCTCGCCGACCTGCACGTGCGGGTCGACGGCCTCGACGGCGAGCGCGACGGCTACGCGGCGACCGTCACGGCAGGGACCGTGTCCGGCGTGGTCGCTGCGCCGGCCCGGGTGGACGCGGGGTTCGCGGACATCCTGACCACCTCGGTCGGCGGGCGCCGCATGCACTACCGACTGCTCGTCACCGCCGGACCGGACGCGTTCGTCGTCGACGGGGTCAAGCGCGTGCGTGGCGGGGTCCGCGGTGCGTGGTCGGCGACCACGACGTTGCACACCGTCGTGGTCCGGGTCCCGCGGTCGGTCTTCCCGCTCGCCGTGGACGCCCGCGGCGCGCGGTTGGCCGAGGGCGGGTTCGACGGCGTGGTCGTGGCCGCCGGGGTGCTCCGGGTCCGCGGGCTGCTCCGACAGGGGGCGTCCCTGCGCGGGTCCGTCGCACCGTTCCTCGTCGGCTTCGTGCGACGGGCCGTGGAGGTCCGCCACAGCTGATCACCGGTCGTCGTCCAGCACCGGTGCCCTACGGTCGTCGGCATGCAGGCGTGGACGAACCCGGCGCTCCTGGCCCGGACCGGTCGGTGGCTGCTCCTGCCCGTCGCCGTGCTCGACTGGTTCGCGCTCGCCCCGCAGCCGGTGGTCGTGGTGGCGTTCCTCGTCGCCGTGGTCGGCCTCGTCGCGGTCGCCGCCGCGGTCGTGGTCCGGATGCTCCGACGCTCCCGGGCCGCCATGGCCGGCGTCGGGATCGCCCTGCTGCTCGGCGGCCTCGTGCTCTTCGGGCTCGACCCGATCCCCGGCACGTTCCCGCTCATCGACCCCTGGTGGCCGGACGCGATCACCCAGCCGCAGGTCGTCGGCAGCGCGTACTGGATGCTCCTCGGCCTCGGGGTCGAGCTCGCCGGCGTCGGTGTGCTCGCCACGCTGCTCGTCGTCTCGCTCACGGGTCCCCACGGCACGACCGCGAGGTCCCGGCAGCGCTGACGTCGCGCCACGACGGCACGGACCCGGCAATGCTCGCGCCACGACCACGCGGTCCGGCAGCGATCACGCCACGACGACACGGTCCGGCAGCGTCGGCTCCAGGACCGGGCGGGATCGTCGGTGCCGTCCCCCGCTCGGTCAGTCCCGGCGGACGGTGGTGACGGCCGCCGCGAGCGACGGCCGCGCCGCGGCGAGCAGGGACCGGAGCGCGTCCTCGCCGGTCGCCGCGGTCCGGGCGAGGTGCACGAGTCCGTCGACGCCGGGGAGCGCGGGTGCGCCGTCGGAGCAGAGCACGAGGGCGTCCCCGGACGCCAGCCGCACCTCCTGCGACGTCCGCGCCGTGGCCGCGAGCTGCAGGCCGACCGGCAGGCCGGGCATTCGGAGTTCCTCGACCGCGCCGTCCGCCCGGACGACGGCCGCGAGGCCGTGTCCGAGGTCCACGACGTCCACGCGACCCGACCGCGGGTCGAGCCGCGCGTGGACGAGCGTCGCGACCGCTCCCGCGCGCGACAGGTCGGGGGTGAGCTGCGCCTCCAGGCCGGCCACCGCACGGTCCAGCGGGACGTCCGTCCGGGCCGCGACCGCCCCGCGGACGGTCGCCGCGAGGAGCGCGGACGCGCGACCCGCGGCCACCGTGCCGACGGTCAGGTGCAGCGCGCGGTCGGCGGCGGTCCGGACGTCCACGACGTCGCCGCCGCCGCCGTCCGGCTGCACGGTCGCCGTCACGACGCCGTACCCGGGCACGTCGACCGGCGCGGGGGCCAGTCCGTCGAGCACCCGACGGACCCGCCGCCGGTCGATCGCGTGTCCGAGCTCCCGTTCCGCCCAGCGCGCGAGGTCGCGGAGCAGGGCGACGTCCTCCACGCCGAAGGCCCGCGGCTGCGCGTCCATCACGCAGAGTGTCCCGACCCGCGTGCCGTCGAGCATCGTCAGCGGCGCACCGGCGTAGAAGCGGATCCCGTGCACGGCGACCGCCGGCGTGGTCGCGAACCGGGGGTCGAGCATGGTGTCCGGGATGACCATCGGCTCCGGGGTCAGGACCGTCGTCGCGCAGAACTGCTCGGACGCCGGCACGCTCGTGCCCTGCTGCCACCCGTACGTCGACTGCGTGGTGACGACGTCGTCGTGCACGAGGTTGAGGAACGTCAGCGGGACGCCGAACGCCTCCTGCGTCATCCGGGTGATGCGGTCGAAGCGCTCCTCCGGCCCGCTTCCGAGCACGCCGAGCGCTTCGACGAGGGCGGTGCGTCGGGCCGCGGGGTCGAGCGGGAGCGCGGTGGGGGACTGCGTCACACGCCCTGTCTACCCGCTCCCTCCGCGGTGAACCAGTCCCGCGGGTGGGGGTCGGCCGTCAGCTCGCGGCGCTCCGACACCGGCGCCGCCCACCGTGCGGCGTTCGCCAGGACCCGCTGGACGTCCGGGTGGTGGTAGACCGGGTACTCCTGGTCACCGGGGGAGAAGTAGAACACCCGACCGAGGCCGCGCCGGTACGCGACTCCCGACCGGAACACCTCGCCGCCGGAGAACGTGGAGAGGAAGACCTCCTCGTCGGGGCGCGGGATGTCGAAGAACTCGCCGTACATCTCCTGCTGGTCGATGACGATCGGGTGCGGGACGCCCTCGGCGATCGGGTGGTCGGGCGCGATCGTCCAGACGAGCTCGCGGTCCTGGCCGTCGTTGCGCCACTTGAGCGAGCACGTCGTGCCCATCAGGCGCTTGAACGGCTTCGAGTAGTGGCCGGAGTGCAGCACCACGAGGCCCATGCCTGCGTGCACGGCGTCGACTACCCGCTGCACGACCTCGTCGGACACCTCGTCGTGCGCGGCGTGGCCCCACCAGAAGAGGACGTCGGTCTGCGCCAGGCGCTCGGCGGTCAGCCCGTGCTCCGGCTCCTGGAGCGTCGCGGTGGAGACGTCGGCGCCGGGGACGAGCTCCCGCAGTGCGGCTGCGATCACGGCGTGCATGCCGTCCGGGTAGTGCCCGATGACCGTGGCGTCACCGCGGCTCTCGTGCACGTTCTCGTTCCAGACGACGATCGTGGGTGCGTCCTTCGTCATGCCGTGACCTCCGTCTCTCGACCCGCAGCAGCGGACGCGTAGATCGCGTCGACGACACGGCTGCGGTGCAGTGCGAACTCCCCGTGGTGCCCGTGGTGGTCCCCGGAGCGGATCGTGCCGAGGAACTCCTCGATGACCCGTTGGTGGTGCCCGGCCGGGACGCGGATGCCCGGGCGGGTGACGGTCGGGACGCCCTGCTCGTCGGAGTAGAGCGTGACCGTGCCCTCGGTGGCGTAGTCGCGGACGAACAGCCGTGCGCCGCCGGTCGAGCCGAGGAGCTCGACCTCGATGTCCTCGACGTCCTTCGAGTAGCTCGCCCAGGACGCCTGGAGCAGCAGGCTCGACCCGTCCTCGAACCGGAGCAGTGCGCTCGAGAAGTCCTCCACGTCGAACGGCCGGCCCGTCGCCGCGGACACGGGGTCGCGGTCGCTGCCGCCCCGGCCGGCGCTGCCGAGCTCGTTGTACGCCACGGCGCTCGCGGACACGACGCGGGGTTCACCGAGCAGGTGCAGGGCGATGTCGAGGACGTGCGAGCCGAGGTCGATGAGCGGCCCTCCGCCCGCGGTCTCCTTGTTCGCGAACCAGCTCCGGATGCCCGGGATGCCGGCGCGACGGAGCCAGCTCGCCCGGGCGTGGTAGACGTGCCCGAGGGGCCCGTTGCCGTCGGCGTCGCGCTGCGCGAGGTGGGCGCTGAGGAACTGCACGTCGGCCCGGCGGCGGTGGTTGTAGGCGACCTCGAGCACGCGGTCGTTCCGCACGGCGGCGTCGACCATCTCCTGCGCCTGGTCGCCCGTCGTGGCGAGGGGCTTCTCGCAGAACACGTGCTTGCCGGACTCGAGGGCCGCCACCGCGATCGGGTGGTGCAGGGCGTTCGGGACGCCGATCGACACGATGTCGAGGTCGTCGCGCGCCACGAGGTCCTGCCAGTCCGCGTACCGGTGCGGCACGCCCCGGGAGTCGGCGAGCTCGTGCAGCCGTTCGGTCTCCTGGCCGGCGAGGGCGATGACCTCGACCCCGGGGATCGCGGAGTAGGCGTCGAGGTGGGTGGTGCCGGCGAAGCCGAGACCGATCACCCCGACGCGGAGGGGTGGTGTGGTGTCCGTTGGTGTCGTCGTCGACATGACGTCAACGCTAGCCGGAGCACGGGTCGAATCGATACGACCGGCGGCGTGTCGGGTCGTCGGGTCATCGGGTCGTCGTAGACGACGCGTCGGTGTCGGGGTTCTGTCGGGGAGGGTGCGTCACCATGTCGGCATGACACCCCGATCCCTGTTCCGTGCCGCCGCCGTGGCCGAACTCGTGACCTGGACGCTCCTCATCGCCGGGATGGTGCTGAAGTACGTCGTGCACGCCGGCGACTGGGGCGTGCGCATCGGTGGCGGCGTGCACGGCTTCGTGTTCCTGGCGTACCTCGTCGTGACGACGGTGGTCGCGGTCAACCAGCGGTGGTCGCTCGGCGCGCTCGTGCTCGGCTGGGCGAGCGCAGTCGTGCCCTACGCGACGGTGCCGTTCGAGGTCGCGGTCGCCCGACGCGGGATGCTCGACGGGGGATGGCGTCGGTCGGCCGAGGGCCGCGCGGGCTTCTGGGACCGCCTGCTGTTCTTCGTGGTGCGGCGACCGGTGCTCTCGGTCGCGATCGGTGTCGTCGCGGTCGCCCTCGTGTTCTCGGGGCTGCTCGTGGTCGGGCCGCCGGTGCCGCCGCGCGCCTGAGGGGCGCGGCAGGGCGGCGGCGGCTCCCGGCTTCCGGCGCGCACGGCTGGTCGCACGACGTGCCGCTCAGTTCCGCTCCGATCGCACAACGAGTCGCCCCGGACTCCGCGCGGCGACACCTACTGCGACCTACGGCGACGACGGCGCGCGGGGTACCAGCGCACCCCGGGACGGACGGGAGGCCCGGTGCCAGCTGGCACCGGGCCTCCCGTCCGTCTGCGGGTCGCGCCTACAGCGCGGCCAGGATCCCGTTGAGCGTCGCGGACGGGCGCATCACCGCGCCCGTCTTGGCGTCGTCGGGTCGGTAGTACCCGCCGATGTCCGCCGGGTGCCCCTGCACCTTGTTGAGCTCGTCGACGATCGTCTCCTCCTCCGACCCGAGCCGCGCCGCCACGTCCGCGAACGCCGCCGCGAGCTCCGTGTCGGACGTCTGCGCAGCCAGCTCCTCGGCCCAGTACTTTGCGAGGTAGTAGTGGCTGCCGCGGTTGTCGATCGTGCCGATCTTGCGACCCGGCGACTTGTTCTCGTCGAGGAACGTGCCGGTCGCACGGTCGAGGGTCTCGCCGAGGATCGCCGCGCGCTGGTTGCCCGTCACACCGGCGAGGTGTTCGAAGGACACCGCGAGCGCGAGGAACTCGCCGAGGGAGTCCCACCGCAGGTAGTCCTGCTCGACGAGCTGCTGCACGTGCTTCGGTGCGGAACCGCCGGCGCCGGTCTCGAACAGGCCGCCGCCGCCGAGGAGCGGGACGACGGAGAGCATCTTGGCGGAGGTGCCGAGCTCCATGATCGGGAACAGGTCGGTGAGGTAGTCGCGGAGGACGTTGCCCGTGACCGAGATGGTGTCCTCGCCGCGGCGGATGCGCTCGAGCGAGAAGGCCATGGCGCGCTCGGGCGACATGATCTCGATCTGCAGGCCGTCGGTGTCGTGCTCGCCGAGGTAGGTCTTCACGAGCCCGATCAGGTTCGCGTCGTGCGCGCGGGTCTCGTCGAGCCAGAACACGGCCGGCGTCGCCGAGGCACGTGCGCGGGTCACGGCGAGCTTCACCCAGTCGCGGATCGCCACGTCCTTGGTCTGGCAGGCACGCCAGATGTCGCCCTGCTCGACCTCGTGCTCGATGACCGTCTCGCCGCCGCTCGTGACCACGCGCACACGACCGTCGCCCGGGAGCTCGAAGGTCTTGTCGTGCGAGCCGTACTCCTCGGCCTTCTGCGCCATCAGGCCGACGTTCGGGACGGAGCCCATCGTGGCCGGGTCGAAGGCGCCGTTCGCGCGGCAGTCCTCGATCACGGTCTGGTAGATGCCGGCGTAGCTCGAGTCCGGGATCACGGCGAGGGTGTCGTGCTCCTCGCCGTCGGGGCCCCACATGTGGCCGGAGGTGCGGATCATCGCGGGCATCGAGGCGTCGACGATGACGTCGCTCGGCACGTGCAGGTTGGTGATGCCCTTGTCCGAGTCGACCATCGCGAGGTCCGGGCCGGCGTCGATCCCGTCGAGGAACGCCTGCTTGATCGCGGGCCCGTTCGGCACGGCGTCGAGGCCGGCGAGCACCGAGCCGAGGCCGTCGTTCGGGTTGAGCCCCGCGGCGGCGAGGTCGGCGCCGAACCGCTCGAACACGGTCGGGAAGAACGCGCGGATGACGTGGCCGAAGATGATCGGGTCGGAGACCTTCATCATCGTCGCCTTGAGGTGCACCGAGAAGAGCACGCCCTGGGCCTTCGCCGCGGCGATCTGCTCCTGCAGGAAGGCCTCGAGCGCGCGGACGTGCAGGACGGTGCCGTCGACCACCTCGCCCGCGAGGACCGGGATCGACTGCTTGAGCACGGTCGTCTCGCCGTCGGCGCCGACGAACTCGATCGTCAGGGTGTCGTCCGCCGGGGCGATCCAGGACTGCTCGTTCGAGCGGAAGTCGTCCTTGCCCATCGTCACGACGTTCGTCCGCGACTCGTGGCTCCAGGCACCCATGCGGTGCGGGTGCTTCCTGGCGTAGTTCTTCACCGAGAGCGGCGCGCGGCGGTCGGAGTTGCCCTCGCGGAGCACCGGGTTCACGGCGCTGCCCTTCACGCGGTCGTAGCGGGCGCGGACGTCGCGCTCCTCGTCCGTCGAGGGCTCGTCCGGGTACGCCGGGAGGTCGTAGCCCTGCGACCGCAGCTCCGCGATCGCCGCCTTGAGCTGGGGGATCGACGCCGAGATGTTCGGCAGCTTGATGATGTTCGCCTCGGGGGTCGTCGCGAGGTCGCCGAGCTCGGCGAGGGCATCGTCGAGGCGCTGCTCGTCGGTGAGCCGCTCCGGGAACTGCGCGATGATCCGGCCGGAGAGCGAGATGTCGCGGGTCTCCACGTCGACACCGGCGGTGCCGGCGAAGGCCTGGATGATCGGGAGGAAGGAGTGGGTCGCCAGGAACGGCGCCTCGTCCGTGAGCGTGTAGATGATCTTGGCCATGCTGGCGGGTACTCCCTTGTTCATGCCGTCGGTACGCCCCACGCTACTCGCAGTCGGGGGATGTCTCGACGTCAAGATACCTGGTGGGGTCGCCTCCCAGCGAACGTGCGCTGCACTCCCGGGAGGCACATGGCCGCCTCATGGACACAGTGCGTGGAATGGTCTCCCGCGGCACCCCGCGCCGCGGTGGGAGGAGCAGGCCATGACGACAGCACGACAGACCCCGGAGGACTTCGGGTGGACCGCCGAGGACCTCCGCTCCGCCTACGCCGTGGACGGCAGCGGCCCGTACCGCTACGCCCCGGACGGCTCCGGGCCGTTCTCGTACGACGCCGACGGTTCGGGTCCGTGGCTCGTCGGTCCGGAGCCGGCCCGCGGACTCGCCCGCTTCGCGCCGCGCGAGCGCCGGGGGCACGGGAGGCTTCGCCGCATCGGGACCGCCGTGGCGGCCGGCACCCTCGCGGTCGTGCTCGCGGTGGGCAGCGTGGCGGTCGTCGCGGACGCAGCACCGTCGCACGGCACCGTGGAGGCCGGCGCGGCGCAGGCCGGCGCGGCGCACGCGGACACCGCGGCACCGGCGGCACCGGACGGGGACTGACCGCCCGGGAGCGGCGCCTCGGGGTGACGGCAGTTGACGGGCGGCGCGAGGCCCGCGGTGCGGCACACCCGGGCACCGGATCGGACGGCACGAGGCCGCCCCCGGCTCAGGCGCCGATCGACACCCGGAACACGCGGACGCCCGACGCCTTCAGCCCCGCGAGTCCGAGCCGCATCCGGAGGTTGCGGAACGGGCGGTTCCGACCGGTGGGGGCTGCGGCCGCGCTGATCTGGTGGAGCACCTCCGACGTCAGGGTGCGCTCGAGCCTCGGGGCGAGCCGGGTCATGCCGGAGACGGTGACGACGATCCGCACCGCGTGCGGGGCGAGGAGCGGAGCGATGAGCTCGGCGGCCTCGTGCGCCCGGTGGAACGCGGGGTCGTCGCCCGGGCGTCGGATCGCGATCACGGCGAGCTCGGCGTCACCCCGCTCGCTCGGGTCGGGCAGGTCGTCGACCCCGACCACCCGCATCCGCATGGCGTCGACGCCGGCCCGGACCGCGGCGGCACGCAGCACCGGGAGGAGGTCCTGGGTGCCGGCGAGGACGACCTCGGCGGAGCGCAGGTCGATCGGTTCGTGGCGTTCACGCGGCGTTCGGGCCATCGGCGTCGGTCCTTCCGGTCGCTCTCCTCGGACAGTACCGATCGACGGGGGAGGCCGTGTCGAGGGTGTGCGTCCGGTAACGGAATGATCACACTGGGGTCTGTACAAACGAACAGAGTCGTGCAGAATGGTGGGCGGCCATGACGACTGCACCCCACCCAGACCAGCACCCGGAGACCCCGGTCGTGCACCTGTCGCGCCGTGCAGCCCTCGAGGCCGAGCGCGCCGCGGCCCGCAAGCAACCCCGCCGGACGACTCGCCCGGTCATCACCGACCGCACGCCTGCACCCGATCGAGCGGCCACGACCGGTCGCGGGGTCGCCACCGCCCGGGCCATCACCGAGCACGCCGGCACCGCGCACGCCGAGACCCGCATCCGCCGCGTCGACCGCGCCACGACCGGGCCGACCACCGTCCGCCCGGGTACCGTGACGACCGGTCCGCAGGCACGGCGCCCGCTCCGCACCCGGGTCAACCCGCTGCGCCCCGCGAACCGGGCGAGCCGCGTCACCCTCACCAGCGCCCTCGCCGCCTTCGTCCTCTTCGCCGCCTCCGCGACACCGGCGCACGCGGCGTCCGGCACCGCGATCGCCACCGCGACCCTCGCCCCGAGCGTCGCCGGACAGGACTACTCGGTCACGCAGCTCGCCGCCCTCGCCGACCCCGCGCGCGACGGGTTCACGATCGGCGGCGGCTCGACGACGAAGGAGCAGGCCACCGCGAGCGGCTCGGTGTCGTTCGGGGGCGAGGTCCGCTCGCCGTTCCCGGGCCCGGTGCAGATGAGCTCCGGCTTCGGCTACCGCTCGGCACCGTGCGGGGCGTGCTCGTCGCTGCACGAGGGCCTCGACTTCACGCCGGGACTCGGCACGCCCATCGGAGCGGTCGCGAAGGGCACCGTCCGGGTCGCCGGCACGTACTTCAACTACGGCACCGCGGTGGTGATCGACCACGTGATCGACGGCCGGCGGGTCGCCACGCTCTACGGCCACATGATCCCGGGATCGACCCCCCTCAAGGTCGGTGACACCGTCGAGGCCGGCGACTTCATCGGCCAGGTGGGGAACTCGGGTGTCTCGACCGGTGCGCACCTGCACCTCGAGGTCCTGCTCGACGGCGTGACGCCGATCGACCCCGAGGCATGGCTCGAAGCGCGCACCGGACGTCCGATCACCGCCTAGCCAGCCGATCCACAGCGCCACCGCAGTGAGCGCGGGGTGCCTTCCCAGACGCCCTGTGCAGGCTCACAGGCATGGACGACTGTCACAGGCCCAGCGCCCGATCGCGACCGGTTCCGCCCCGATCTGAGCGGATCACCCGCTGATGGGCGCCGACACCTGGATCGCCTTCGGGCTCGTCATCCTCTTCGTGCTCGTCGGCGGTGTGTTCGCCGCAGCCGAGATCGCCCTCGTCTCCCTCCGCGAGTCGCAGCTGCAGCAGCTCGAACGCAAGGGGCCCCGCGGTGCACGGGTCGCGCAGCTCAGCCGCGACCCGAACCGCTTCCTCTCCGCCGTGCAGATCGGCGTGACCGTCGCCGGGTTCTTCTCGGCCGCGTACGGCGCCTCCTCGATCGCACCGGACATCGCTCCGCTGCTCCAGGGTCTCGGCCTCGACCGCGGTGCCGCAGAGGCCGTCGCCCTCGTGCTGCTCACCCTCGTCATCGCCTACCTGTCGCTGGTGTTCGGCGAGCTCGTCCCGAAGCGCCTGGCCCTGCAGCGCGCCGAGGGCTTCTCGATGATCGTGGCCCCGCCGCTCGACCGCTTCGCGACCCTCATGCGCCCGGTGATCTGGGTGCTGTCCAGCACGACGAACGCGATCGTGCGCCTGCTCGGCGGCGACCCGGACGCCCGGAGCGAGTCGATGAGCACCGAGGAGCTCCGCGACCTCGTCGCCGAGCACGACGCCATCGACGCCCAGGGCCGCCAGATCGCCAAGAGCGCCCTCGACGCCGGCGAGCGCACCCTCCGCGAGTCGATGCGTCCGTGGTACGACGTGTCCACCATGGACGCCGAGCTCTCCGTCCGCCGGGCGACCGACCACGCGCTCGACGCCGGGCACTCCCGGTACCTGGTGACCTCGGGCTCGCGCGACCACGTCGCGGGCTTCGTGCACCTGCGCGACCTGCTCCGTCCCGCGGACCCGGAGGCGCCGCTCGCGACCCTCGTCCGCCCGGTGCTCGCGATGCCCGAGACGAAGTCGCTCTCGAGCGCGATCGCACAGATGCGCACCGACGGCCACCAGATCGCGCTCGTCGTGGACGAGTACGGCGGCAGCGCGGGCATGGTGACGCTGGAGGCCCTGCTCGAGGACCTCGTCGGTCGCATCAAGGACGAGTGGGACACTGCCGAGCCCGACTCCGCGTCCGACGCCACCGAGCACGTCGACGGGGCGCTCGTGCTCGAGGACCTCGCGGCCGACGGCGGCCCGGTGCTGCCCGACGGCGACTACGAGACCGTCGGCGGACTCGTGCAGGTGCACCTCGACCGCATCCCCGTCGTCGGGGACGTGGTGGAGCTCGACGACTGGTCGATCGAGGTCACCGAGATGGACGGCCACCGGGTGGCGCGGGTGCGCCTGGTCGCGCGGGAACGCGCGCTGTAGCGGCGACCACCGCCGGACGGGAGGCCCGTGGCGGCGCCGCCACGGGCCTCCCGTCCGGTCCGTGTGGACCCGGTACCGAGGCAGGCACTCCCGGTACCTGTCCCGCTACCGGTCCGGCCACGTACCCTGACCGGCATGGGTATCGACGTGCGCAAGGAGATCCGGGACTTCCTGTCCTCACGACGGGCGCGACTGACCCCGGACCAGGTCGGGATGCCGACCTTCGGCGGAGGAGTCCGTCGGGTCCCCGGTCTCCGTCGGCACGAGGTGGCGATGCTCGCCGGCGTCAGCGTCGACTACTACACGCGGCTCGAGCGGGGCACCCTGAAGGGCGTGTCCGACGGCGTGCTCGACGGGCTCGCCGCCGCTCTGCGCCTCGATGACGACGAGCGCACGCACCTGTGGGACCTCGCTCGGCTCGCGAACGCCGGGGTGAAGACCATGCACCGGAACGTCCCGACCCGGGTGCGCCCCGGCGTGCAACAGCTCCTCGACGCCATCACCGGTGCGCCGGCGTGGGTCCGGAACGAGCGCGGGGACGTGGTCGCGACGAACGACCTCGGCCGCGCGCTCTACTCGCCGATGTTCGCCGGTCCGGGGCGACCGGTGAACACCGCACGCTTCACGTTCCTCGACCCTGCCGCGCGCGAGTTCTTCCGCGACTGGTCACAGACCGCGCGTGACGCCGTCGCGATCCTCCGCGCCGCCGCCGTCGCGAACCCGTGCGAGCCCGGACTCGTGACCCTCGTCGGGGAGCTCTCCACCCGGAGCGAGGAGTTCCGCACGTGGTGGGCGGCCCACGACGTGCGATCGCACCGGACGGGTCGCAAGCGCTTCGACCACCCGGTCGTCGGGGCGCTCGACCTGACGTACGAGGCGCTCGACCTCGTCGCGGACCCGGGCCTGACGATGTTCACGTACGGGGCTGAGCCCGGCAGCGAGTCCGAGCGGAACCTGGCGCTGCTCGGGACCTGGGCGGCGACGGAGCGGTCGGAGCGGTCCGCCGCGGTGTAGTCCGCGCGGCGGGGCGTCGGGGCGCCTGGGGCGTCGGGGCGTCGGGGGCGTTGGGCGGGCGTTGGGCGGGCGTCGGTGGCATCCGGCGGGCGTCGGTGGCGCGTGCGACGTCGCTGCTGAACGACAACGCCGCTGTCGTACGACGACGATCACGTCGCTCGTTGCACGCGCTGGGGGTTGCAGACGCGGCACTGCGACAACGCCGACGTCGTACGACAACGGGCTGGTCGCTCGTTGCACACGCGCGAGAAGTTGCACACGCAGAAGGTTGCACACGCGGCACTGCGACAGCACCGACGTCGTACGACAACGGGCTGGTCGCTCGTTGCACGCGCAGGAGATTGCACACGCGGAACTGTGACAACGCCGCTGTCGTACGACGACGACCACGTCGCTCGTTGCACACGCAGGAAGTTGCTCACGCGGCACTGCGACAACGCCGCTGTCGTACGACAACGACCACGTCGCTCGACAGCGGCACCCCGGTCGGCGCCCCGCCCCGCCCAGGCCAGGCCCGGGCCCGGGCGGCAGCCGGCTACGCGGCGGGCGAGCCCGGCTCGCCGTCGTCGAGCTCGACGGCGTGCTGGACGCGCAGGAGGTCGATGCGCAGCTCCCGCTCCTGCGCCGAGAGCCGGAGGACCCGGATCGCCGCGAACACGAGCACGATGAGCGCGATCCCGAGCACGAGTGCGGCGAGCACGACGAGCAGGTAGACGATCGACACGACGGCGAATCCCCCGGAGAACATCCCGCGAGCGTAGCAGCGTCGGTCCGTAGGCTGGGCCCGTGACGAGCACCCCGGGAGACGACGTGGTGGACCACGACCTCCGACGCTTCCGCCGCCCCGAGCCGTCCGTCCTCCGTGCCGTCGCCAGGGCCCTCGGGGACAGCCACACCGTGCTCGACGTGGCGACCGGACCCGTCTCGTACGCGCCGCCCGACGGCGGGCGGACGACCGCCCGGACGACGGACCGGGCGACCGCCCGGACGATGGCCTGGGCGACCGGGGCCCTGCCGGACGCCGACGGCGCGTTCGACGCCGCGGTGGTGACGCTCGACGACGACGGGAGCACCGACCCGGAGGCCCGGTTCACCGAGGTGCGTCGGGTGACACGCGGTCCCGTGGTCGTCGTCACCCGCGACCCGGACCGGGTGCGGGGGTCGTGGCTCGCCGAGTACGCCCCCGAGATCGTGGCGGCCGACGCCGGTCGCTACCCGACGCTCGACCGGATCGCGGCAGCGCTCGGCGGGACCGTCGAGACGACCCTGCTGCCGATCCCGTTCACGTGCGTGGACGGGTTCTCCGAGGCCTACTACGCACGACCGGAGCGCCTCCTCGACCCCGCCGTCCGCCGCGCGGACCCGGCGTGGGGCCTCGTCGACGACGTGACGGCGCGGCGGTCCGTGGCCGCACTGCGCACCGCGCTCGAGTCGGGCGAGTGGGACGGTCGGCACGGGTCGCTCCGGGTGCGTCCGTCGTGCGACGGCTCCCTTGTCCTGCTGCGCGCGACCCCCGAACCGCACTGACCGCGACACGCCCGGCTTGACACGCCGTCGTAGGCTGGGACGGTGAGCTTCCAGGAGGTGGTCGGCGCGCAGAGCGCCGGCATCAGGGCGTGACGCCCCCGGTCGCACCGTGCGGTGCGGCCGCCGTCACCGACCCCTGATCACCCCCGCCCGGTGCGGCGCGCGTCCGCGTGCCCCGGGCCCCGTCGAGAGCGACACACCATGCTGCCCATCAGCGAGAAGACCATCCGCACGTCCTTCGTCAACGCCTCCCGCAAGGAGACGAGCGACCTGACCCGCCCCGAGGGCTTCGAGACCGTCGACTGGGACGCGCTCGACTTCCTCGGCTGGCGTGACCCGAAGATCGGTCGTCGCGCCTACGCGGTCGTTCCCACCCTCGACGGCGAGCTCGTCGGGATCCTGTTCCGGCAGGCCGAGGCCTCGCCCCGCAACCGCGCGCAGTGCTCGTGGTGCCAGGACGTCAAGCTGCCGAACGACGTCGTGTTCTACAGCGCGAAGCGGTCCGGCAAGGCCGGTCGGAACGGCAACACCGTCGGGACGCTCGTCTGCCAGGACTTCCAGTGCTCGCGGAACGTCCGGAAGCTGCCGCCGCCCGCCTACGAGGGCTACGACGTCGAGGCCGCGCGACGGCAGCGGATGGAGGACCTGCAGCTCCGCGTGGCGTCGTTCGCGGCGGAGGTCTAGTCCCGGCGCACGCAGCGGACGGACGGGAGGCCCGTGGCGGGCGTGCCACGGGCCTCCAGGCCGTCAGGTGGTCGCGTCAGCGACCGGCGGTCCGTGACGCGCGTCAGCGACCGATCGAGGACATGTCCGGGTACCGGTCCCCGGTGGGGACGGGCAGCGACGAGAGCCGGCCGAGCTGGTCCTCGGAGAGCGTGATCGACGTCGCACCGACGTTCTCCTCGAGCCGGGTGACCCGCTTCGTGCCCGGGATCGGGACGACGTCGTCGCCCTGGGCGAGGAGCCACGCGAGCGCGACCTGTGCGGGCGTCCCACCGACCTCGTCGGCGATCTCCTTGACCGAGTCGACGATCCGCATGTTCTGGGCGAAGGCCTCCTCGGCGAATCGCGGGTTCGCACGGCGGAAGTCGTCGTCGTCCAGGTCGGACGGCTTCGTGATCGCCCCGGTCAGGAACCCGCGGCCGAGCGGCGAGTACGGCACGAGCCCGATGCCGAGCTCCCGGAGGGTGTCGAGCACCTCGCCCTCGGGGTCCCGCGTCCACAGCGAGTACTCGCTCTGCAGTGCGGTGATCGGGTGCACGGCGTGGGCCTTGCGGATCGTCGCGGCCGAGGCCTCGGACAGGCCGATGTGCCGGATCTTGCCCTCCTGGACGAAGCCGGCGAGCTGACCGACGACGTCCTCGATCGGGATCGCCGGGTCGACGCGGTGCTGGTAGTAGAGGTCGATGTGGTCGGTGCCGAGGCGGCGGAGCGAGCCCTCGAGCGCCTCGCGGACCGACTCGGGGGCGGAGCTGATGCCGCGCTCGGTCGCCGGGGTGGTCTCGCCCGCGGTGTGCGTGATGAGTCCGAACTTGGTGGCGATCACCACGTCGTCGCGACGGTCGGCGAGCGCACGGCGGAGGAGCTCCTCGTTCGTGTACGGGCCGTACGCCTCTGCGGTGTCGAACAGGGTGACACCGAGGTCGATCGCACGATGGATCGTGCGGATCGACTCGTCGTCGTCGGAGCCGGCGCCGGAGTAGAAGGCGCTCATGCCCATGGTGCCGAGGCCGAGCGGTCCGACCTCGAGGTCTGCGAGCTTGCGTGTCTGCATGTGTCCGGTCTACTCGCCGGCCCGCGTTCGGAGGCAGGCACTGTCGGTGCCCGTCCAGGCGGGAACGCACTGGTGCGGATCCTCCAACGGTGTCGCCGGGTGCACAGTGCAACTGGTGTGATCGGTCCGTGAACCTGTACTTCCGCCTGCTCCTCCTCGCACTGCGCACCCGGGTCGCCCGCGCGCGCCCGGGTCGCCGGACCTCGCTCTGGGACGAGACGACGACGTCCTTCCGGGTCACGCTCACCGACCTCGACCCGCTGCGGCACGTGAACAACGGCAAGTACCTGTCGCTCCTCGACCTCGGTCGCTTCGACCTGCTCACCCGCTCCGGGTTCTGGCAGGCGGCGACCCGTCGCGGCTGGTACGCCGTCGTCGCCGCGCAGACGATCACGTACAAGCGCTCCCTGACGCTCGGGCAGCGGTTCGCCCTGCGCACGCGGGTGCTCGCGATGGACGAGCGGTCGGTCTACATGGAGCAGACCTTCGTCCGGCGGGACGCCGTCGTCGCCCGCGCGGTGGTGCAGGCGCGGTTCCTGCACCGGGACGGCGGGCACGTGACCCCGTCGGAGCTGCTCGCGGTCACCGGACCGTCGCCGCGGGACCTCTCCGCGCCGGACTGGGTGCGGGACTGGGCCGACGCTGTGCGGATCAGCAGCGGCGCTCGCTGAGGACACCCTCGTGCAGGACGCGGACATGGCGTAGACAGGGGCGGTGCACCCCGTCGAACCAGCCGGCCCCACCGAGCCCGTCGACCCCGCTCGCGCCTTCCGCCGGACCAGTCGACGTGCTCTGCTCGCCGGAGGGCTCGGCATCGGGGTGGCGGGCCTGCTCGCGGCGTGCTCCGGCGCGGCTCCGCAGCCGAGCCGGACACCCTCGGCGTCCGTGCCGGACGCGTCGCCGAGCGGCGCGCCGACGTCCAGCGCGACACCGGGCGGGCCCGACCCGGACTCGTGGCAGGCCCTCGCGGCCGCGGTGTCCGGCACCCTGCTCCGCTCGGGCTCGTCGGGCTGGGACGACGCCCGCGTGCTCGAGAACCCGCGCTTCGACGACGCCGACCCGCAGGGCATCCTGCTCGCCACGAGCGAGGCGGACGTGCAGGCCGGCCTGGCCTTCGCCCGGAACACCCGCACCCCGGTCGCCCTCCGCGCGGGCGGCCACTCGTACACGGGCTGGTCGGCCGGGGGTGCCCCGGGCACCGACGTCCCGCGGTCGCTCGTGATCAGCACGCGCGAGCTCGACGGCATCGAGGTCCACGCCGACGGCACCGCGACGATCGGGCCGGGGGCTCGGCTCGCGAACGTGTACGCGACGCTGGCCGCCCAGGGCCGTGCGATCGGCGCCGGCTCCTGCCCGACGGTCGGTACCGGCGGCCTGACCCTCGGCGGGGGTGTCGGCGTGCTCACCCGCTCCTTCGGGCTCACGTGCGACCAGCTCACGTCCGTGCGGCTCGTCACGCCGGACGGTGCCGTGCACGACGTCTCCGCGCAGGCGGAACCGGACCTGTTCTGGGCCTGCCGTGGTGGTGGGGGCGGAACCGTGGGCGTGGTGACGTCGATGACGTTCCGGACCCGCGAGGCTCCGAACGTCCTGCTCTTCGAGCTCGCGTTCCCGGCCTCGGCCGCGGCGGACGTCGTCCGCGCGTGGCAGGACTGGGCCCCAACCGCCGACGACGAGCTCTGGTCGACGCTCAAGCTCCTCGGCGGCTCGCGGCACTCCTCGCTGTCGGTCACCGTGACCGGCGTGTGGACCGGTTCGAAGACCGGCGCCGACGCTTCCGTCGACGGCTTCATCGCCGCCACCGGAGCGAAGCCCACGCGCCACACGGCCGAGCAGCTGTCCTACGGCGCTGCGATGTCCGCGTTGGCCGGCAAGGCGCAACGTGTGTCCGAGGCGGCGACGTCCTCGATCGGCGGCACGAAGCTCACGGACGCGCAGATCGACGTCCTCGTGCAGCACGCGGAGGCCGCCGGTGACGTCTCCGGGAACCTCGAGGGCGGGGTCTCGCTCGATGCCCTCGGCGGGGCGGTGGCTCGGGTCGGACGGACGGACTCGGCGTTCCCGTGGCGCTCGGCGCTCATGACCGTGCAGTACACGTCGGTGTTCGCGGACGGGACGGACCCGGCGCCGTTCGACGCGTACGTGCGGGCGTTCCGGGAGGCGATGACGCCGGCGTGGGGCACCGCGGCGTACGCGAACTACTGCGACGCGGCGATCACCGACCCGACGGCGTACTTCGGCGTGAACACCTCGCGGCTGCACCGGATCGCCGAACAGGTGGACCCGGACGGACTGCTGTCGCAGCCGCACTGGGTCTGAGCGGTCGGCTCCCGCCCGCACACGGTCGGCCGCCAGCTTGGAGCGTGAGGCGAGCCCGCCACGGCCGGCGAGCAGTCCTCCGGCGGCAAACGGCCCTGCGACGTAGGCTCAGCCGAGACTCAACAGCGTTGCTGCACTTACTGTTGAACGGCATATGTAGGGTCTTCATGCTGAAGGGGGACGAAATGCACTGGTTAACCTCACTAGCCATTGGTCTTCTCGGCTTCGGACTCCTAACTGTCATCTATGCCGGGTACGAGCATCACTGGCCGAGCTCGTACAGGAATCTCGCCGACACGTACGGCCTTCGAGTGACGCAGAGGCTGTGGCGCCTTGTGACTTTCAGAGCACTGCCAGTATTCTTCGTCACCACTCTGGTCGTTGCTCTGTCGAACCGAGCACATGGAGAAGCTGCAATAGCGGTAATCACTGCTGTTACCCTGCACACTGCAGTCACCAATGTTCGAGCGCTAGTCAACGGTCTCATACCCGGCCGCCCCGAAGCGATCATCAATTACGGGAGTTATCACCTCCTCGCAGTAGCCATATCCGCGATGGGAGCGATATTCGGGTACCTCGCTTTTCCTTTCACCAAAGAATACGTACCGTCGACAACTTCACTCACAGAGTCGGTCTGGACTGCCGGGCTTGTGGCAGTCTTAGGCGCGTTTCTCATCCGTCTCACCTCCAAGGGTGAAGAGGGGCGCTCCTCGGACGAAAGGTACAAATATGAGAAAGCCCTGCGAGATGCGGGAATTGACATTTTTGACGAGATCTTTAGACGGGCGGCCCACTTCCGGACAGACCCGCTCCTCGCGCGATCTGTGGCGGTAGCCGAGATCCTCCAGCGCCCCCGATGGCTCCGACGCAGCGAGAGATTTTTGGGTCTCTTTCGTCGCGCGGGGAGCTATGGCGTTATGCAGATGCAGGCAGACCGACCGTTATCGGATGCAGAGTCCATTGACCTTTTCTGCAAGAAATACCGCAACTTTGTGGCACTTGAGGTGGACAAGTCAGGTGTCTACGGACAATCAAATCAGAGCATGCTATGGCTTGCGGGCGGCAAGCACAATGGCGACAAGACCTTCATAAACACTATCACTGCACTTTATGAGTGGTTTGCGGCGAACACGGAGTGGGTGCAGTCTGAAGACGCGTTCGGCCTGATCGGAGTGATCGAGAAGCGCCGCTACGCGGTTGAGGTTGGGTTCCGAATCGGTACAACTTCAGAATCCATAGAATTTCTCCTCGGGGACGACATCGAGCGATTGAAACGCCCGCTAGATTCAGGTGTTGGGGACTGGTGGTGGATCGAAAAGCGACAACCTATCACTTCGATAGGATTATGGGTCAGGGAGGAAGGCTGCGAACAATTCATCCTCGTTGATTCCGAGAAACGTGGCTACTTTGTATGAGCGAGCTTTGGACATCGTGAACGACTTCGAGGACCTCGTGCTGCCCGACGCCGCCGCCTGGCGCGCCTGGCTCGACGCGCACGAGGACGACCCCGACGGCGTGTGGCTCGTCCTCGCCAAGAAGGGCACGACCGACCCCACGTCGCTGACCTACGACCAGGCACTCGACGAGGCGCTGTGCTCCGGCTGGATCGACGGGCAGAAGCGCAGCCGTGACACCGCCACGTTCCGGCAACGCTTCACGCCCCGACGGCGCGCGTCCCTCTGGTCGCAGCGCAACATCGGACTCGTCGCGTCCCTCGTCGCCGACGGCCGGATGCGGGAACGGGGACAGGCCGAGGTCGACCGGGCGAAGGGCGACGGCCGGTGGGACCGCGCGTACGCGGGGGCAGCGACCGCGACGGTGCCGGACGACCTCCGGGCAGCGCTCGATGCCGCCCCGGTCGCCCGAGCGCTGTTCGCCGAGCTGGACGCCACCAACCGGTACGCCGTGCTGCACCGGGTGACGACGGCCCCGAGTGCGACGGCCCGGGCGAACCGGATCGCGAAGCTCGTCGGCGGGCTCGAGCGCGGTGAGACCCCGTACCCGCGGAAGCCCGCGACGGACCGGACGTCCCCGGGGGCCGGGCAGCCTGACCGCACGGGGGACGAGCGCTCAGGGACGCGTCACGCACCCGGCGTAGAACGGCGTGCATGACCACTGGTACCGACACCACCCGTCCCGCCGCGTCCTCCGGCACCTTCCGCATCGGTGGCGACCTCGAGGTCCACCGCCTCGGCTACGGCACGATGCAGCTCACCGGCCCCGGCGTCTGGGGTCCTCCGAAGGACCACGACGAGGCGATCCGCGTCCTCAAGCGCGCCGTCGAGCTCGGGGTCGACTTCTTCGACACCGCCGACTCCTACGGCCCGTACGTCGCCGAGGACCTGCTGCGCGAGGCCCTGCACCCCTACGGCGACGACGTCGTCATCGCCACGAAGGCCGGGCTCACCCGCACTGGTCCGAACGAGTGGCCGCCGGTCGGCCGCCCGGAGTACCTCCGCCAGGAGGCCGAGATGAGCCTCCGCCGCCTCGGCCTCGAGCGCATCGACCTGTTCCAGCTGCACCGCATCGACCCGAAGGTCCCGCTCGAGGACCAGATCGGCGAGCTCAAGAAGCTCCAGGACGAGGGCAAGATCCGCCACATCGGCCTGTCCGAGGTCTCGGTCGACGACGTCAAGGCCGCGCAGGAGCACGCCACGATCGTCACCGTGCAGAACCTCTACAACCTCCAGAAGCGCGACGCCGAGGAACTCCTCGACTGGTCGGAGGAGCAGGGCATCGGCTTCATCCCGTGGTTCCCGCTCGCGACCGGCGGGCTCACCGGCGAGGACTCGCCCCTCACGGAGATCGCCGAGCGCAAGGGTGCGACGCCCGCGCAGCTCGCACTCGCCTGGCTGCTCAAGCGCTCGCCCGTGATGCTGCCCATCCCGGGCACGTCGAGCGTGGCGCACCTCGAGGACAACCTCGCGGGCGCGACCATCGAGCTCTCCGACGAGGAGTTCGAGGAGCTCTCCGGCCTCGGCCGCTGACACCGGGTCGCCGACGCGACCACCGACGGACGGGAGGCCCGTGACCGGCTTGGTCACGGGCCTCCCGTCCGTCCGTGGTGCGGGCGGCCGACGCCGTGTGGACCGGATCCGTCGTCGGCCAGCGCCGTCGTCGGCGGGCGCGGGTCAGCGCGCGAGGCGCGCGAGCACGGCGCGGTGGTCGCTGCCGTTCGCCGGCAGGACCTCCGTCGCCACCGTGCCGAGCCCCCGGACGAACACGTGGTCGAGCCGGACGACGGGCATCTGCGCGGGCCAGGTGAAGCCGAAGCCGCCGCCCTCGGACAGCTCGGCGCGCAGCGGCGCCATGAGTGGGTCGGCCGCACCGCCGTTGAAGTCGCCCGCGACCACCAGGCGCTCGGCCGGGTCGTCCCGGACCTCCGTGGCGAGCGACCGCAGCATGGTCGGACGCGCGTCCTCGGACTCGAGCCGGAGGGAGTCGACGTGCACGACGTACAGCCGGACGTCGCCCATCGCGGTCTCGACCGTCACCCGGAGGGACCGCGCCCAGCCGAGCCCGAGCGTCAGGGGCTCACCCTCGCTGAGCGGGGTGCGGCTCCACACCCCGACCGAACCGACCCGGTAGTGGTGCGGGTAGTCGTCGGCGAGCGCGGCTGCGACGGCGTCCCCGGAGTCGCCCGTGAGCTCCTCGAGTGCGATGACGTCCGGGTGCCGCGCCGCGACGGCCGAGGCGGTGGCAGCGGGGTCCTCGTTGGTGGCCTCGACGTTCTGCGTGGCCACCGTGAACTGCGGTGTCCCCGTCGCCCCCGGTGCGAGGACCGCCGGGAGCACCGCGACCGACCAGGCCGCGGCGTACGCGACGGACAGGACCGCCAGCCGCTTCGACCGGGTGCCGAGCGCGAGCCCGGCCACCGGCACGAGCAGCACGCCCATCCAGGGCAGCAGCGACCCGATCGCGGACCCCGGCGTCCCGAGCACGTCGAGCACGTGCGGGGCGAGGAGGACGACGACCCCGACGACGAGCGCGGCGCCGACGAGGGCGACGACCAGCGTCCGTCCGGGGTTCCGCCGGTGGGATCGGAGGGGCACGGCACGAGCGTAGGCAGCCGCTCTGACAGTGACCGGGGCGTTCCGTGCGCGTTCGGTCCGTGGCTCACCGCTCGGTCCCACTTGCGGTGCATACCCGGTATGGGCATACTCGGTATGCCCGACGACGGGCCGGACGATGGGGGAGTGTCATGAGCGTACGGATGGGCGTGCTCGCGCTGCTGGTGGACGGGCCCGGGTACGGGTACCAGCTCCGGGGGGAGTTCGAGCAGCGCACGGGCGGGAGCTGGCCGCTCAACATCGGCCAGGTCTACACGACCCTCGACCGGCTCGAGCGCGACGGCCTCGTCGCGCGGGGCGACGCCGACGTGGACGGTCACGTGGTCTACACCGCCACGGAGGCGGGACGTGGAGCGGTGGCGCGGTGGTTCAGCGAGCCGGTCCCCGCGAAGCGTGGTCGTGACGAGCTCGCGATCAAGTTCGCGATCGCCGTGACGGTGCCCGGGGTCGACGTCGAGCGCCTCGTGCAGGTGCAGCGCGGCGCCGCCGTCCGGAACCTCCAGGACCTCACCCGGTTGAAGCGGACGGCCGACCCGTCGGACGACCTCGCCTGGTCCCTCGTGCTCGAGTCCATGGTGTTCCAGGCCGAGGCCGAGGTCCGCTGGCTCGACCACGTGGAGTCGAGCGTGGCACGGTACCGACCGAGCGGTCACGCGACACCACCACCCGCCCGGACGGGAGCCGCGCCGAGCGACGAGGCCGTCCGGAGCGCCCGGTGAACGCCGTCGCTCCGCTGCTCGAGCTCGACGCGGTGAGCGTGCAGTACGGCTCCGGATCGAAGGCCGTGACCGCCCTGGCCGGTGTCGACCTGACCATCCGCCGCGGCGAGATGGTGGCCGTGATGGGCACCTCCGGCTCCGGGAAGTCGACACTCCTGGCCTGCGCCGGCACGCTGCTGCCCCCGACCAGCGGCGAGGTCCGCATCGACGGCGAGTGGGTCGCCGACCGTCCGGCGAAGGAGCTCGCCGCCCTGCGCCGACGGCTCGTCGGGTTCGTGTTCCAGGACTTCAACCTCATCCCGTCCCTGACCGCGATCGAGAACGTCGCGCTGCCGCTCGAGCTCGACGGCTGGAAGTCGAGCCGTGCGCGCCGCGCCGCGCAGTTGGCGCTCGACAACGTGGAGCTCGGCCACCGGGCCGACGCCTTCCCGGACGACCTGTCCGGCGGGCAGCAGCAGCGCGTGGCGATCGCACGCGGGGTCGTCGGCGAACGACGGCTCGTGCTCGCCGACGAGCCGACCGGCGCGCTCGACTCGCAGACCGGCGAGGTCGTCCTCCGGATGCTCCGTCGGCACGTCGACGCGGGGGCCGGTGCGCTCCTCGTGACGCACGACGCCCGGCACGCTGCCTGGGCGGACCGCATCGTGTTCCTGCGCGACGGTCGCGTCGTCGACGAGACAGCGTACTCGGGCGTCGAGATGGCCCTCGCGGACCGGACCCACTCGTGATCCGGCTCCGGCCGGCACTCCGGCTGGGCCGACGGATGGCGTTCGCGAAGACCGGACGCGCAGCGCTCATCGTCGCGTTGATCGCTCTGCCCACCATGGGCTTCGCCGGGGTCTCGGTGCTGTTCGCCTCGACGCAGGCGACCCAGGCCGAACAGCTCCGGTACGACCTCGGGCACGCCCAGGCGCAGATGACGACCCAGCAGCCGGACGCCCGTGGCATGCGGCAGGACCCGGTCGAGTGGACCAGCACCACGACCCGCACGAACAGCCCCGCGGCGAAGGCCGACGACGACACCCCGTTCGCGGACGTCACGCGGTACGTCCCCCCGGGCGCGCTCGCGATCCCGGTGACGAGCGCCGACGTCGTCCTGCGCGGTGCGCACGGCCCGGTCGGCACCACGGCGACCCTCGGTGACACGTGGGACCCGGTGCTCGACGGGCGCTGGCACGTCCTCGACGGTACGGCCCCGACCGCACGCGACCAGGCGATGGCGACCCCGGCGATGCTCGCGGAGCTGGGCCTCTCGGTCGGTGACACCGTCGACGTGACCGACCCGGTGACCAAGCGGTTCACGATCACCGGGACGATGCGGGACCTCGGACAGGACCCGGACGAGACCACGATCTACCTGCCGTGGGGGAGCATCGCCGCGGACGCCGCCCCGATCTCCACGGGCCGGTCCGACGCGGGCGCCGTCACGGTGTACCTGCCGCGGGACGCCCCGACGTGGTCCGAGATCAAGCGGCTGAACGACCACGGCATCGTCGTGCAGTCGCGTCCGGTCGTGCTCGACCCGCCGGACGAACGGATCGGTACCTTCTCGGGTCCGCAGAGCCTCGGGTGGTACGTCGCCGGACTCGGGCTCGTCGGGGTCTTCGCGCTGTTCGAGGTCGGCCTGCTCGCGGGTGCCGCGTTCCTCGTCGGCACCCGCGCCGACGCCCGCTCGTACGCGATCCTGACGAGCGTCGGCGCGGAACGGCGGGTCGTCCGGTCCGTCGTCGCCGGGTCCGGCCTCGTGCTCGGCACCGCCGGGGCGGTCCTCGGGACGGTGCTCGGGACCGGGATCGGCGCCCTCGCCTTCCACCTGCTCGACACCGGAAACGTGAACGCCTTCCCGGGGCTGCACGTGCCCGTGGTGATGCTCCTCTGCATCGCCGTGGCCGGGGTCGTCGCGGGAGTGCTGTCGTCGCTCGCCGCCGCGCGTGCGGCGACCCGGGTGAACGTCCTCGCCGCACTCCGCGGTTCGCTCCGACCGGAGACCCCGAGCCGTGCGACGACACGCCGCCGTCGGGTGTGGGGACCGCTCCTGGTCGTCGTCGGTGCCGTCATGACGCTCGCGTGCGGCATCGGTGTCCTCGTGCTGAACGACCGGCCGGAGCAGAGCGCCCAGCGCGACCACTGGGCGTGGGTCGTCGGCGCCGGCGTCGCGATCGGACCGTGCCTCGTGCAGCTCGGGGTCGCGATCTGCTCGCCGTGGGTGCTCGCCCTCGTCGCGCGCGTGTCGAGCCGGTTCGGCCTCGCCGCGCGCATGGCCGGCCGTGACGCCCGCCGGAACCCGGTCCGGACGGTCCCGGTGCTCGCCAGTGTGATGAGCGTCGTGTTCGTCGCGTCCGTGGTGATCACGTGGAACGCTTCGCAGCACGCCCAGTACGTCCGCGACTATGAGTACAGCACCGCGGTCGGGGTGGCGACGGCGGACATCGAACGCGTCGACAGCCGGTCGTTCCCGCAGGGCCACGACGCGGCGGTGACGGCGAAGGCGGCCGAGGTGAGCGCACGCGTGCTCGACCACGACCGCATCCGCGTGCTCGGCACCTTCGACGAGCAGCCGCCCGAGGAACCGAGCACGGTGACGCAGCTCCACCTCTGGGAGCGGCCGACCGGCTGCCCGGACGACTCCTGCTGGTCGTGGCTCGAGCCCGGTGGCAGCTCCCACGTCCTGACCGGGACGGTCGACGACTACGCCGTGCTCACCGGGCACCGGCCGTCGGTGGCGGTCCGCGACGCACTCGCGGACGGCGAGGCGGTGGCGCTCTGGCCCGAGTTCGTGCACGAGGGCGCCGTCCGACTGGACACCTTCCACGACCGGAGCTGGAAGGACGCCACCTCGCCGGACCCGGAGCACCCCGACGCGACCACCACGATCCCCGCGGTCCTCGACGAGCAGGACCCGCCGATCCAGGTCGGCGTCTTCATGACGAAGGCGACCGCCGAGCGGTACCGGGTGCCCGCCGTGGACGGCCTGCTCGTCACGCGGCTCGACGGGGAGGTCTCACCCGAGCAGACCGGCGAGCTGGCCTCGGCGTGGCAGAGCTCCGGCGGCTCGGCGCGCGCGCTGGCCCCGGCGCCGACCTTCTCCTACGAGTCCGGCCCGGTCGATGCGAGCGCCCCGGTCCGGGCGCTGGCACTCGCGCTCGCGGCTGCGGTGACCATCGGTGCGACGGCCGTGGCGATCGGGCTGGCCCGTGCGGACGGGCGCCGCGACGACGAGGTGCTCGACGCGATCGGCGCGGCACCGATCCTGCGCCGCCGCACCACGGCGTGGCAGGCCGCCATCCTCACCTCGGTCGGCGCGGTGATCGGCACCCTGCTCGGACTCCTGCCGATCCGTGCGCTGACCCTGCGCTTCGGGGAGACGCCACCGGGGGTCAGCCACATGCCGTTCGTGGCGGACTGGCCCGTGCTGGCGCTGCTCGCAGTCGGCCTGCCCGTCCTCGTCACCGCGGGGACCTGGCTGACCGCCGGACGTGGTCGACGCCTGGCGGTGCGGCGTGCACACTGAACCGTCGCCCGGAACG
Source organism: uncultured Curtobacterium sp. (assembly GCA_913778205.1). Lineage (GTDB taxonomy): Bacteria > Actinomycetota > Actinomycetes > Actinomycetales > Microbacteriaceae > Curtobacterium. The sequence goes on along the minus strand of CAJYUW010000031.1, from coordinate 2,871 downwards.
GGTGCGAGAAGCCACAGTCACCGCGACGGTTCCCCAGGTCTGGGGCCTGGTGTTCCGAGCCGTTCCGGGGGATACCTGTAGTCGTGTCCCGCACCAGCCACCTCGTGGTCCTCATGAGCATCATCGCGTCCGCAGCCCTCGTCGGCACCGGCGCAGCCGTCATCGCCACCGCACACACTGCGGCGGCCGACGGCGCCGTCGCCGTCCACCAGGACACGGTCATCCGCCGGGACGCCGTGCTGCGGCAGGACGCCGCGCTCCGACGCACACCCGACCAGGTCGTCCGGGGAGCGCTCGACACGGCACACGCCTCCGACGCGGTCACGTTCGCGTACGCGGGGGACTCCATCACGGCGCGGCCGGACTCGTGGCTGCACCAGCTCGAGGCCGACCCCGACCTCCACGCCGTCGGTGGGTACGCGCACAGCGGGTACCGCTCCGACCAGGTCCTGCACGAGATCGGCCCGGTGCCGGACGCCGACGTCCTCGTCGTCGAGCTCGGGACGAACGACGTCAACCAGGCGGTCCCCGTCGGGCGGATCACCGCGAACGTGGACGCTGTGGTCCGCACGGTCGGCGCGCACCACGTGCTCGTCGTCGCCGGGCCGCCGTCGGACCGCACGACGAGCCTCTGGGGCGCTGACCGGCGGGCCGGGCAGCTCGTGCTCAGCCGGGAGCTCCGCGCCGACGCCGAGGAGCACGGGTGGTCCTACGTCGACCCGTTCACGGCGATCCGGACGGCCGACGGAGCGTACGAGCCCGGGACGACACCCGACGGCATCCACCCCACGGCCGCGGCGAACGTCCGGGTCGCCCGGGACATGGCGGACGCGATCGAGGCGGCCGCACGCTGACCCGGGCCCCCGCGGAGCGGGCACCGGACGGCGCTCAGCGCGGGACGCAGAACGACTCCACCTCGACGTGCACGCCGTCCTGCCCGCCGCCGAGGGCCATGCGGCGCACCGGCAGAGCATCCTCGACGGGCATCAGGAAGTCCGTGCCCATCGCCCGGTCCACGACGGCGTAGCCGGACCGTTCCCACCCGCGCTGCACCGCGTCGGCGACGTCCTGCGGGGTCACCGACGGCAGCACGAGCGAACCCGTCCACCGGACGCCGCCGTCGCAGCGTTCCTCGGTCAGCGACACCGGCGGTGCGGAGGCACGGGCGGGCGTCGGCGACGAGAGGTCGTCGAGCGGTCCCGCCCACCGGACCGTGTCGGCGAGCGCCCGTCGCGTGCCCGCCTCCACGGCGGCGGCGTCGAGCGTCGTGTGTCCGGTCGGGACGGGGCCCGGCCAGTCCGGGTCGGGTGCCGGCGACGTGCTCCGGCGCTCCTCCGCGTCCGGCACGGTCCGCACCCGGTCGGGCACGCCGCCGCCGAGCGACCCGTTCGCGACCACCAGGATCGCGGTCAGCAGCACCCCCGTGACCGCGTCGGCGGGCCAGAGGGAGACCACTGACGGCCGGTCGTCCTCGGGGAGCAGCCCCAGTCGCCGCGACCGGAGCGTGAGGGCGAGCCCGAAGAGCGCGACCCCGACGGCCAGGAGCGGCACCGTCAGGAGCGGGGAGGGCAGCCCGAGGCCGCACGACCACGAGACCACGGGCACGACCAGGGCCGATGCCAGGGCGAGGTACGCGCCGGACAGGACCCGTGCCTCCCGGCCGGAGACCTGCAGGGACGGGCGAGCCGGTCTGCGGAACCCGCCCAACAGCGCGCAGACCGCGCCGTTCACAGCGACGCCGACGCAACCGAGGGCGAGTCCGACCCACTGGCCGAAGTCCTCGAAGGGTGTCGCGCCGGGGATCGGGTAGCGGACGTCACCCGCCCCGTCGAGCAGGACCAGGACCCCGACGATCCCTGCCGCGAAGACACCCCAGGTCCAGCGCGGGACGCTCAGCCTGCGGAGCGCGGCGGCGACGAAGAGCACCGCCGCGGGCATGCCGAAGAGCAGCGCGGCCCCCACCGCCGTGTCGAACGCCCCCGGCTCCACGCGCCGAGGGTAGGGGCTGCGTCAGCGTGTCCCCTGGGAACGGGTCACTCGGGCAGCGGCTCCGCGTAGGTGCGGAACTCCCCGCGCTCGGCGTGCATGCTCCAGAGGCGCTCGGCCACGGCGGCGCCGGAGTGCTCCTCCTGCCCGTCGTCGATCCCGAACGGGATGATGAGCTGCGCGACGTGCACGTTCTCCTCGGCGACGGCGTCGTGCAGGAGCTGCGCGTACGCGCTCTCGCCGGCGAAGGCCACCGAGGTCCCCGTCACCCGGGCGCCGGGACGGACCGCGCTGCCGCCGTTGACGAACAGGATCGTGCCCTTCCCGAGTGCCCGCATGCCCGGGAGCACCTGGCGGACGGCGTTCACCGAGCCGTACACGGAGAACTCGATCGGTCCGACGAGGTCCTCGGCGGTCGTCTCGAGGACCGGCCGCATGTACTCCTTCGCGGGCAGCGGGCTGTACTGCAGCACCTCGATCGGACCGAGCTGCTCGGTGGCCCGTTCGAGGGCGGCGCGCAGGGAGTCCCCGTCGCGGACGTTCGCGGCGAAACCGGCGGCGGTGTGGCCCTGCTCGCGGAGCTGCGCGGCGAGCGAGTCGAGGCGGTCCTGGTTGCGCGAGATCAGCGCGACCGAGAACCCCTCGCGGGCGAAGCGTGCGGCGGTCTCGACGCCGAGGCCCTTACCGGCGCCGACGATGGCGATGGTGGTCATGGAGCTGTCCTTCCGGGACGACGGTGTCCGGGCCGTGGCCCGTCCACGGGACCGTCCGGTCCCGCACACCTCCACTGAACCAAAGAGCGTCCGAGGGAAGCGGGTCCTGTCCGTACCCCCTGTCGGCCCTGTGGGCCGGCCCGCTGTCGGGCGGGCGGCCCCGGGCGGCGCC
>CAJYUW010000030.1 GCA_913778205.1 uncultured Curtobacterium sp. | reverse complement strand
GTGGATCGCGGGCGTCGAGGCCTGCGCGGCGTTCACACCGAACGCGGCGCCACCGAGGACGAGCGCGCCGGTCGTGGCGAGGGTGATCGAGGTCTTCAGGCTCTTGCGCATGATGAGTTCCTTTGCTTGATCGAGTGCTCCGGCCGGTGGCCTTGTCTCTCGCTGTGTGAGAGACGTGTACCGGCCGAGCGTGACCGGGGAGCTTCTTGGGCGTTTTGCCCTTGTGACATGCATTCGGCACCCCCAGCCGAACGGTTTGGACGACTTGCTGGAAAATTTCCACCGGGGCCTCCGTAGCGTGGGCGCATGTCCCCTGCACCCATCGCGACCACCGACCGCATCCGGGCGATCGACGCCTGGTGGCGCGCCGCGAACTACCTCACCGCCGGGCAGATCCACCTGCTCGACAACCCGCTCCTCACCCGGCCGATCGAATCGGGCGACATCAAGCCGCGCCTGCTCGGCCACTGGGGGACCTCGCCGGCGCTCAACCTCGTCTACGCACACTGCAACGCGCTCATCGCCGAGACCGACCGGCAGCTGCTGTACGTCTGTGGGCCGGGGCACGGCGGCCCGGCGATGAACGCGAACGCCTGGCTCGAGGGCACGTGGACCGAGCTCTACCCGGAGATCACGCCTGACACGGACGGCCTGCAGCGGTTCTTCCGGCAGTTCTCGTTCCCCGGAGGCATCCCGTCGCACGCCGCTCCGGAGACCCCCGGTTCGATCAACGAGGGCGGTGAACTCGGGTACTCCCTCGCACACGCGTACGGGGCGGCGCTCGACAACCCGGACCTCGTCGTCGCGTGCGTGGTCGGCGACGGCGAGGCGGAGACCGGTCCGCTCGCGGCGTCCTGGCAGGCGCACACCTTCCTCGACCCGGTGTCCGACGGCGCCGTGCTGCCGATCCTCAACCTCAACGGGTGGAAGATCGCCAACCCGACGGTCCTCGCGCGCATCCCCGAGGACGACCTCGTCGCGACGTTCCGCGGACACGGGTACGAGCCCATCGTGGTGGACTCCGCCCGGGTCGGCCACGACCCCTTCGCCGTGCACGCACTGTTCGACGGGGCGCTCCGTCGAGCCCTCGCGATGATCGACGACATCCAGGCGGCCGCTCGTGCGCAGGCGCAGCGCGCGGCGGCCGGGCAGCCCGCCGGCGCCGCAGCACTCCGTCCGCGCTGGCCGATGATCGTCCTCCGCACGCCGAAGGGCTGGACGGGGCCGAACGAGGGGTCGTTCCACTCGCACCAGATCCCGCTGCCGGACGTCCGGACCGACGACGCGGACCGGGCCCGGCTCGAGGAGTGGATGCGCTCCTACCGGCCGGAGGAGCTGTTCGACGAGCACGGCCGACCGATCGGCATCCTCCGGTCCATCCTGCCCGAGGGCGACCTCCGGATGAGCGCGACCCCGTTCGCCAACGGCGGTCGCCTCCGCACCGCGCTCGACCTGCCCGCGATCGAGGACCACGGCGTCCCCGCGGGTGGACCCGCCTCGGCCACGGGGACCCTCGGCCCGTGGCTCGCGGCCCTGACCGAGCGGAACGATTCGACGTTCCGCCTGTTCGGCCCGGACGAGACGGTCTCGAACAAGCTCGACGCGGTGTTCGACGTGACGAACCGCGTGTGGCGTGCGGACCGCGCGCCGGGCGACGAACACCTCTCGGCACGCGGGCGCGTTGTCGAGCTGCTGTCCGAGCACGTGCTCGAGGGCATGCTCGAGGGCTACGTCCTCACCGGTCGTCACGGCGTCATCAACACGTACGAGGCGTTCGCGCACATCATCGACTCGATGGTCGGCCAGTACGCCAAGTGGCTCGAGTCGTCCTCGGACCTCGACTGGCGCATGCCGGTGTCGAACCTGACGATCCTGCTCTCGTCGCACGTCTGGCGACAGGACCACAACGGGTTCTCCCACCAGGACCCGGGCTTCCTCGACGTCGTCGCCTCGAAGCAGCAGGACCTCGTCCGGATCAAGCTGCCCGCCGACGCCAACACCCTGCTCGCCGTGACCGCGCACGCGCTCGAGACGACGAACCGCATCGAGGTGATCGTCGCCGGCAAGCACCCCGAGCCGGTGTTCCTCTCCCTCGAGGACGCCGTCGCCCACGCCGCGGCCGGTCTCGGCGTCTGGGACTGGGCCGGCACCGAGACCTCCGTCGGACGCGCCGACGTCGTGCTCGTCGCCGCCGGCGACGTCCCCACGGTCGAGACGCTCGCCGCGGCAGCCCTCATCCGCGAGCACGCGCCGTCCGTCGGCGTCCGGGTGGTCAACGTCGTCGACCTGCTGTCGATCGGTGATCCGCGGAAGCACGAGCACCCCGTGTCGGACGAGCGCTACGACGAGGTGTTCCTCCCGGGGACGCCCGCCGTGTTCGCGTTCCACGGGTACCCGGCGCTCGTGCACCAGCTCACCTACCGCCGTCACGGGCACGACGACCTGCACGTGCACGGCTTCCAGGAGCAGGGCACGACGACGACGCCGTTCGACATGCTGATGCGGAACGACATGGACCGGTTCGCGTTGGCGCACGACGCGCTGACGCGCGTCGACGCGTCCGCGCACGCCGAGCTGCTCGACCGCCTCACCGCCGCCCGCGAGGCCGCGCGCGCACACGCGTACTCACGGGGCGAGGACCACCCGTCGGTCGCCGGCTGGGAGTTCGCGGGGTGGCCGCAGGACTGAACCGGTCGGCTCCGACGTCGGTCCGTCCGCGGACGCGGCTCCTGCACCGGCCTGGAGGCACGGTGCACCCTCCACAGGACCGGTCACGCTCGCCGCGTGGCCGGTCCTGCGCCGTCATGCTCGGAGCATGGACGGGGGGTGGACGAGTTCGGCGACGGCGGTCGTCGGTGGAGATGCGCATCGAACGCCGCGAGCGCGAGGAGCGCGCCCGCGCCCGGAAGCTCCGTACCGACGCGTCGCTCGCCGAGGGGTGAGCAGCCGTTCCCCTCGCGGGGCCGTGCCAGGCTGGACCGGTGAGCGACCTCGTCATCCCGGCCCCGCCGCGACCCACCGTCCCGACGACCTCCGGCGGTCGGTTCCCCGTCCGCCGGGTCTTCTGCATCGGCCGGAACTACGCCGCGCACGCCCGTGAGATGGGCCACGACCCCGATCGCGAGCCCCCGTTCTTCTTCGCCAAGCCGGCCGACGCCCTGGTCGTCGACGGTGCCGACACCCCGTACCCGCCACTGACCGACCGGCTCGAGCACGAGGTCGAGCTGGTCGTCGCGATCGGGGCCGACGCTGCCGAGGTCGCGGTGGCGGACGCCCTGGACGCCGTGTGGGGCTACGGCGTGGGGCTCGACCTCACCCGTCGCGACCTCCAGGCGACGGCGAAGCGCCTCGGCCGACCGTGGGACGCCGCGAAGGGGTTCGACCACTCCGCGCCCGTTGGCACGCTCGTGCCCGCCGCCGGGGTCGATCCCACGGCAGGGGCCGTCGAGCTGCGGGTGAACGGCGAACTCCGGCAGGCGGGCGACCTCGGTGACCAGATCTGGTCCGTCGCCGAGACGATCGCCGAGCTGTCCCGGTCCGTCCGGCTCGCTCCCGGGGACCTCCTCATGACGGGCACCCCGGACGGTGTCGGCCCGCTCGCCCGCGGCGACGTCGTCGAGGGTCGGATCGACGGCATCGGGACCGTCCGCACCCGGGTGGCCTGACCGGCCGCGCATCCCGGCCGACGGCGGACCGACTGGGAACGCACGCAGGCCGCCGGGGGTAGACCTCGATCTGACGTCGGGGGTCGGCGTCGGATCGCAACGGACAGCGGTGGCGCGGGACAGCCACCCGTCCGGAATCGGAGGTGCCCTCGTGATCGAACACGACCTGCTCGCCACGTCCCCGACGTGGGCGGGAGACGAGCCGATCGGCCAGCGTGTGCGCGCCGTGGGCGACGCCGGCTTCGCAGGGTTGTCGCTCACGGTCGGCGACCTGCACGAGGTGCGTGCCACGATCGGCTTCGCCGAACTCCGGCGGGTCCTCGACGGCTCCGGCATCGTGTGGGTGCAGCTCGGCCCGCTCGACCGTTGGTGGACTGGTGCCGACCGGTCCGCGGACCAGGACGCCGACCACGGCGTGGTCTTCGAGGCGACCGCCGCACTCCGGGCCTGGCAGGTCGTGGTCGGTGCCGACACGACGCTCTCGGTCCGTCCCTCGGCCATGCTCGACGACTGGGTGGCACTCGCGGCGCGCACGGAGCAGCTCGGCGCGCAGCTCGTGCTCGAACCGGAGCCCTGGTCGAACCTGCCCACGGTCGAACGTGCCTCCCGCTTCGTCACCACCGCCGGGCACCCGAACGGCGGCCTGCTGCTCGACGCGATGCACACGCTCCGCGGCGGGTCCACCCTGGCGTCCGTGCACGAGTGCGTGGCCCCGTCCGCCATCGCCGCCGCGGAGCTGAGCGACGGACTCCTGCACACGCCGGCCGGCATGACGTTGGCCGAGGAGTCCCGTGCTGCGAGACACCTCCCGGGTTCCGGTGCGTGGGACCTGCCCGGCTTCGTCCGCACGGTGCGTGACCTCGGGTTCGACGAGCCCTGGGGCGTCGAGGTGCGGACCGCAGCACACCGTGCGATGCCGACTCCGGATGCCCTGCGGACGGCGGCCGCTGCGACCCGGGCGGTGCTCGACGCCGCGGACGCGTTCGGCGCCCCGGCGGCGCCCGCGATGCCGTCGACCCCCGCCCCGACGTCCGCGGTCGACTTCGACACGTCGCGCGGCGCCCCGCGCTCCGGGCCGGCTCCGGTGCCGCCCGTGACCACCCGGCGCCGCGAGGCCGGCACAGGCACGCCCGCGTAACGTCCCGGGCATGACAGACCACGACGACGACCTCCTCCGCCGGTCCCAGGACGCGATCGACGAGGCGAAGGCCGCTGCGGCCGACGTGACCGAGTCCGGCGAGGACGACCTCGTCGAAGAGGACCTCCCGGCCGCCGACGAGGCAGCACCCACGGACGGTCCGGCCCCCGCGCCCTGAACCCCTCCGGCACGACGATCTCGGGGTCCGGCGTGACGAAACGCTCCGCCGACCCGTCCCAGTGGTGAGCCTGCCAGCTGCTCACCACTGCTGGCTCCGAGCGCGCCGTGGCCGGTCATCCCTGAACGCCGGTCACGGCGCCCCGACGGCGGCCCGTGCGTTCCCTGATCCGGCGCACGGGTCGCCCCGTGCGGATCGGCTGCCCGGGTGCCCGGGTGCCCGGCTGCCCTGGTGCGCGGGCAGCGTCAGCGCGCTAGTCGTCGACCGCGTCGCCCAGGAAGTCCGCGTAGGTGACCTCGCCCTCCGCCGTGAGGTCCGGCTCGGCCGCCGTCCGGTGGGGACGGGACGACGGCACCGCTCCGCGTTCCTCCGGCGTGAACGGCGGCAGGTACTTGCTCGCGTTCATCCGTACGCCCTTTCGTCGGGGCGAACGTAACAGCCACCGGTCCTCCTGCGGCAGCCGTGTGCCGGATCGTCCCCCACCACGGCGCCGATCGGGGGACGGAAGTTCGCCTGGGGCGGACCCCATGCGTGTGCATGTGCGGGTTCAGGACTCCCGGACGACCGCACCCGGGTCCTTGTCCGGCCGCCACCCCCGCCACGACGGCTGACGCAGCCGCCCGTCGCCGGTCCACTCCGCGAACCGGACCTCGCCGACCCGACTCGGCCGGACCCACCGGGCGTCCCGGGCGTCGGGGCGTGGGACGTCGACGAACGGGGAGGTCTTCCGGGCCAGCGGCTCGAGGACGTCCGCGATCTCGTCGAGGTCCCGGTCCCGGAACCCCGTGCCGACCCGGCCGACGTACTCGAGGCCGTCCGGTCCCGGCACGCCGAGGAGCAGCGACCCGATGCCGCCCGCTCGTCGTCCGGCGCCGGGACGCCACCCGCCCACGACGACCTCCTGCGTCAGGTGGTGCTTCACCTTGAGCCAGGTCTCGGACCGTCGCCCCTCGGCGTACTTCGAGGAGCGCTTCTTCGCGACCACGCCCTCGAGCCCGAGTCGTGCGGACTCGGCGAGCGCCGTCGCGGAGTCGCCCTCGACGGCGTCGGGGACCTCGACGACGCCGCCGGGGACGACGACCGTGGCCAGCGCCTCCCGTCGCGCCGTGTACCCGTGCCGGGTGAGCTCGTGTCCGTCGGCCTCGAGCACGTCGAAGAGCAGCAGCCGGACCGGGGTCGTCGCGCGTGCGGCATCGACCTCCCGCGTCTTCGTGAGGCCCATCCGGTTCTGCAGCAGCTGGAACGACGGGCGACCCCGGCGGTCGAGCGCCACGATCTCACCGTCGTACACGCCGTCGACCCCGGCCCGTTGCGCGAGCTCCTGCAGCTCCGGGTACTGCGCCGTCAGGTCGTTGCCGTTCCGGCTCCGCAGGGTGACCCGGCCGTCGCGCACGGTGGCGAGGGCGCGGATGCCGTCCCACTTCAGTTCGAACGCCCACTCGGCGGGGTCGAGTCGCGGTTCGCCCTTCGCCAGGCTCGCCTGCATCGTCCGGCGTTCGTCCGGGCGCTCGGAGGACGGGCTGGTCGCCCGCACCGTCGACCCGGATGCCCGATCCGGTGCGGCAGCGTGCGCCCCGACCGCCGCGCGGCCCGGTTCGCGGTCGGGCTGGTCCTTCGTGCGGTGGATGAGCCAGTTCTTCTCGTCGCCGTCCCGCCCCCGGCCGCGGCCCCGGGTGTGCAGGAGCGCCAGTCGCCGTGCACCGCCGGTCCTGCCGTGGAGCGTGACGATGACCTCCTCGCCGTCGCGCCACTTCTCGAGGTCGTACGTGCCGTCGTCCCAGATCGTGACCGTGCCACCCCCGTACTCGGCCTTCGGGATCGTCCCCTCGAAGGTGCCGTACTCGAGCGGGTGGTCCTCGGTCTGCACGGCGAGGTGGTTCTTCCCCGGGTCGGTCGGTTCGCCCTTCGGCAGGGCCCAGCTGACGAGCACACCGTCGTGCTCGAGCCGGAAGTCGTAGTGGTCCCGGGTGGCGTGGTGCTCCTGGATGACGAACGTCGGGGTGCCGTCGTCGCGGACGGTCGGTGCGCGGGACGGCACCGGCTCGGGCGTCCTCGTGGCGTCGCGCTTCGCCCGGTACGCGCTGAGGCGGTCCTCGCTCGCCCGGTTCGCGTCCTCGGTGCGTCCGCCGTCCCAGTGACCGTGGTCGGGTCTCCCGACGGCCAGCGAGGCGGACGCGACCGGGTGCAGGAGGTCGCCACGGGCCTCCAGGCGGTCGAGCACGTCGTCCAACGTGAGCTGCGCGAGCCCGCGCCGGGTCAGCTCGTCCCAGGTGCGCGGGGCGGCGACCGTCGGGCGGTCGCGCCCGCGCAGCGAGTACGGGGCGATCGTGGTCTTGTTGCCGTTGTTCTGCGACCAGTCCACGAAGACCTTGCCGGCGCGCTCCGCGCGGCTCATGGACGACAGGACCAGGTCGGGCAGGTCCTGTTCGAGCGCGCGCGCGAGTTCGTGCGCCACGTCGGCGACCTGCGCGGTCGTCGCACGGCCGTCGAGCGCGGCGTAGAGGTGGATGCCCTTCGATCCGGAGGTCACCGGGTACGGCTCGAGCCCCATGCCCTGCAGGAGCTCCCGCGCGGCGACCGCGACCTCGACGCACTCCGGCAGCCCGACGCCGTCGCCGGGGTCGAGGTCGAGCACGAGCCGGTCGGGGTCCTGGTGTCCGCCGCGGGGGCCGAAGCGCCACTGCGGGACGTGCAGTTCGAGCGCGGCCTGCTGCGCCATCCAGACGAGCGTCGCGACGTCGTCGACGATCGGGTACTCGGTGTCGTGCTCCTTGTGCGCGACGGTGTGGTGCCGGACCCAGTCGGGTGCGGAGTCGGGGAGGTTCTTCTCGAAGAAGACGTTCCCGTCGACGCCGTTCGCCCAGCGCTTCCGGGTCACCGGACGGTCCTTGACGTGCGGGATCATCCACGGCGCGACTCGCTCGTAGTACTCGATCACCCGGCCCTTGGTCGTGCCGGTCTCCGGGTACAGCACCTTGTCGGTGTTGCTCAGGCTGATCGCCCGACCGCCGACGAGGACCGTGCGGCGCCTCGCGACCGGGCTCACAGCGCCACCCCGGTCGCCCCCGCCACCGTCAGGGTCGACCCGGAGGTGTAGGACGACTCCGGTCCGGCGAGGTACACGTACGCGCTGCCGAGTTCGACGGGCTGTGCTGGGCGCCCGAACGGGGTGCCCTCGCCGTAGTGCGCGATCTCGTCGCCCGGGTAGCTGACGGGCTGCAGCGGCGTCCACACCGGCCCGGGCACGACGGTGTTCGCCCGGATGCCCTTCGGCGCCAGCTGCCGCGCGAGACCGTTCGTGTAGGTGATGATCGCCGACTTGGTCGCCGCGTAGTCGATCATCCGCGCCTGCGGTTCGTACGCGGACACCGAGCTCGTCGTGACGATGGCGCTGCCCGGCGCCAGGTGCGGCACCGCTGCCCGGACCAGCCAGAACAGCGAGTAGAGGTTGACCTTGAGCGTCCGGTCGAACGACTCGGTCGACTGCTGCGTGACGTCCTCGTGCACCTGCTGGGACCCGGCGACGGTGACGAGCGCGTCGAGACCGCCGAGCATGCTGACGGCGTCGCGCACGAGTCCGTCGCAGAAGTCCTCGTCGGTGAGGTCGCCCGGGAGCAGGACCGCCGTCCGCCCCAGTGCCCCGATGACGTCGCGGACCTCCTCGAGGTCGCTGCGTTCCTCGGGGAGGGCGTTCAGGGCGACGTCCGCGCCCTCCTTCGCCATCGCGATCGCCGCCGCCCGTCCGATGCCGGAGTCGGCTCCGGTGACGAGCACGCGGTACCCGCGCATCCGTCCGGTCCCCTGGTACCCGGTCTCGCCATGGTCGGGTGCCGGGTGCATCGCGCTCGCGAGGCCGGCACCCTGCTGCGTCTGCGCGGGGAACGGCGGCCGGGCGTACTGCGTGCGCGGGTCCTGCTTGTCGAGCTGGCTCATGTCCTCATCGTGCTCGTCCGTGCCCGAGGACGGTCCAGTGAACGCAGAACCGTGGAGGACGCCTCCCTCCGGACGCTCCTGTGCAGGGACGGGCATCATGTCCCCCATGAGGTCGATCTGGAAGGGCTCCATCGCGTTCGGGCTCGTCAACGTGCCGATCAAGGTGTACGCCGCGACCGAGACCCACGACGTCTCGCTCCACCAGGTGCACGACGAGGACAAGGGCCGCATCCGGTACAAGCGCGTGTGCGAGTTCGGCCACGAGGTCGAGTACGCCGACATCCAACGCGCCTACGACGACGGCGAGAAGACGGTCGTGCTCACCGCGGAGGACTTCTCGCAGCTGCCCGAGGAGCAGTCCCACGAGGTCGAGGTCCTCGAGTTCGTGCCCGTCGAGCAGGTCGACCCGATGATGTTCGAGAAGTCGTACTACCTCGAGCCCGACTCCCGCTCCCCGAAGGCCTACGTCCTCCTGCGCGAGACGCTCGCGAAGACCGACCGGCTGGCCATCGTGCAGTTCACGCTCCGGCAGAAGACCCGGCTCGGCGTCCTGCGCGTGCACGACGACGTCATCCTGCTCCAGGGGCTGCTCTGGGGCGACGAGGTCCGGGCCGCGGACTTCCCGTCGCTGGACGCCTCGACGAAGGTCAGTGCGAACGAGCTGAAGATGTCGTCGTCGCTCGTCGACAGCATGTCCGCCGACTTCGACCCGGACCGGTACACCGACTCCTACCAGGAGGAGCTGCAGCAGCTCATCGACGCCAAGCTCGCGTCCGGCGACGACGTCGACACGGCGGCGACCTTCGGCGAGCGCGAGGAGGACGGTGACGACGGCGAGGGCGGGGACGTCATCGACCTGATGGCCGCCCTGCGGGCGTCCGTCGACAGGAAGCGGACGGGAGGCTCGGGGTCGCGTTCCCGGGGCGGGTCGCGGTCGGCGCGGGCGGAGTCCACCGCCGACGACGCGGCTGACGACGCGTCCGGCGGGAAGACGTCGGCCCGGGAGGGTGCGGGCGCAGCGAGGAGGACGAGCACCGCGAAGACGACCGGGGCGAAGAAGACGAGCGGCTCGGACACGAGCGCAGCGAAGAAGACGGGCACCACGGGAGCGTCGTCCGCGGGGACGACGAAGAAGGCACCCGCGAAGAAGGCACCAGCGAAGGAAGCACCCGCGAAGAAGGCCCCGGCGAAGAAGCGCGCCAGCTAGCCCTCGGTGTCCCGGGCGGTCCGCCGCAGCACGGTCGGCAGGGCCGTCCAGAGCGTGCCCGTCCCCACGAACACCGCGATGCCCGCGACGACGCCGCCCGCGCCGCCGAGCACCACGTCGAACACGAACCACACCGTGCCCGCGAACAGGAGCGCCGCGGCGTAGAGCGTCACGAGCAGCAGGACGTTGCCGGCCCGCACGAGGTCGTGCTTCTGCCGCTGCCGGAACACGAGCCGGTGCGTGGCGACGACGGCGAGCGCGACCACCGTCACGGCCACGGCGAGGACGACGAGCGTCAGGTAGACCGTCTCCTGCCGTGCGCTCAACGACGAGAACCGCTGCTGGAACGGCAGGGTGAGCAGGAACCCGGCGAGGATCTGCGTCCCGGTCTGCACGATGCGGAGCTCCTGCTGGATGTCGCTCCAGTTCCGGTCCCACCGCTCGGTCGGGGTCTCGTTCCGGCCCCGCTCCAACTCGCTCATGAGGTGACCGTACTGGCCGCACGACCCCGGCGATCGCGCGACCGCCACCTCCGCTCCGTCACGAGCACGAAACACGCTTCGGGGACACTGGGACCATGACTCCACAAGAGCCAGGGAGCCTCGCCTCGTCATCCGTGAGTGCAGGCCCGCCCGTCACCGTGTCCATCACCCGTCTGGTCGACCCCGACCGCATCCCGGAGGCCACCCGCTGGGTGCAGTCCGGCGTCAACCTCGCGAACCGGTACCCCGGGTTCCTCGGATCCGGTTGGGTCCGCTCGCACGCGACGAGCCGCGAGTGGCACGTGCTCTACCGCTTCGCCGACCACGAGACGCTCGCCACGTGGGAGAACTCCGACGACCGGCTGCGGTGGCTCGACCTCGGCCGGGACCTCGTCGTCGAGTCCCGCGTCGAGAAGCGCACCGGGATCGAGGGCTGGTTCGACGCCCCGCAGGACGCCCCCGCGTCGAGTGCCCCACCGCGGTGGAAGCAGGCCGTGAGCATCTGGCTCGGGTTCTTCCCGGTCAACCTCGCCTTCACGTACCTGGTCGGCTGGCTCGTCCCGGCGTTCGGGCAGCTGGCCGTGCTGCCCCGCGTGCTCGTCACGACACTCGTGCTCACGCCGATCATGACGTTCTGGGTGCTCCCGACGGTGACGAAGCTCATCCGCCCCTGGCTCCTCGCCCCACCCCGGAGGGCGTGAACCCAGCCCCGGGAGGCGTGCGCCCGACCCCGGACCCGGCCTCAGCCCAGCACGGACAGCTGGTCGAGCCGCTCGAGGATCACACCCTCGCGGAGCGCCCACGGGCAGATCTCGAGCGCCGGCAGGTCGAAGATGTCGAGGCACGCCTCGGCCACGAGGGCTCCGGGGACCACCTGGTGCGCCCGACTCGGCGAGACCCCGGGCAGCGTGGCCAGCTGGTCGACGGTCATGCCGAGCAGCGCGGGCAACTGCCGCCGCAGCTCGGCACCGTCGAGGGCGCGCGGCACGAGCGGCCCGTCGGCCGACGGTGCAGCACCGCAGATCCGGGCGATCGACCGGAACGTCTTCGAGGTCGCCACGGCACGGTCCGGCCGTCCGGCGCGGAGCAACAGCCCCGCGTCCCGCGCGATCTCGACCCGGATCTCGTGCCGGAGCCGGCGGACGTCCTCCTCGGTGGGGGTGCCCGCCGCGAAGAACGACCGCGCGAGCCGGGCGGCCCCGATCGGCATCGACCAGGCGACGTCGGGCGCCTCGTCCGCGCCCCCGGCGATCTCGAGCGAGCCGCCGCCGATGTCGAACACCGCCAGTCGCCCGGCGGACCAGCCGAACCAGCGCCGGACGGCGAGGAAGGTCAGGCGCGCCTCGTCGCCGCCGGACAGGACGGCGAGCTCGACGCCCGTCTCCGCCTCGACGTGCGCGAGGACCGCGTCGGAGTTCACGGCGTCGCGGACGGCCGACGTGGCGAACGCGAGCATGTCCTCGCAGCCGCGTTCCTCGGCGACGCGCACGGCGTCGGCGACGAACGCCGTGAGCGCGCCGACACCCTCCGGCGTCACGGCGCCGGACCCGTCGAGGTGCTCGGCGAGGCGCAGCGGCTGCTTGAACGAGGACGCCGGCAGCGGCGCGGCCCCGCCGTGGGCGTCCACCACGAGCAGGTGGCCGGTGTTGGACCCGATGTCGAGGACTCCGACGCGCATGGCACCACGCTAGTGGGCCGGGAGGCCCGACCTACGCCCGCAGGAACGCCTCCAGCTCGGCGGTGGTCGGGTAGGACGCCTGCGCGCCCGGCTTGGTCGCGGCGTACGCCCCGACCCCGACGGCGAAGCGTGCGGCGTCGGCGAGCGTGTCACCGGCGGCGAGCCGCAGTGCCACCGCGCCCATGAACGCGTCACCGCACCCCGTGGTGTCGACCGGCTCGACGCGGACGGGGGCGACCGCGACCGGGTCCGCGTCGCCGTCGTGCACGGTGCAGCCCGCGCCGCCACGGGTGACGATCGAACGACGGACGCCGTGGTCGCCGAGCTCGGCGGCCTCGTGCTCGTTGACGAGGAGGACGTCGGTCAGGTCGAGCAGCTCCTGCGGGACGGCGCCGAACGGGGACAGGTTCGTCAGGACGGCCACGCCTGCGGCGTGCGCGGCGCGGGCCGCGGCGAGGACCACGTCGACGGAGACCTCGAGGCAGAGCCCCAGCACCCCGGCGTCGGCGAACACGTCCGACGGGACGTCCTCCGGCGTCAGCGTGCCGTTCGCCCCGGCGGAGATCACGATCGTATTCTCGCCGGCGGCGTCGACCGTGATGACGGCGGTGCCGGTCGCGACCCCCTCGCGGACCGCGACGTGCGTCGTGTCGACACCGGCCGCCGCGACGGAGTCGCGGAGCAGCGCACCGTTCCCGTCGCCGCCGACCGCACCGATCATGCGCACCGTGCCCCCGAGCCTCCCGGCTGCCACCGCCTGGTTGGCGGACTTGCCACCGGGGAGGATCGCGAGGTCCGACCCCTGGAGGGTCTCGCCGGGCTTCGGGAAGCGCTCCGTGCGGACCACGAGGTCCGCGTTGAGGCTGCCGACGACGACGATGCCGGTCATGCGGCTGCTCCTGTCTCGGCCGAGGCCGGGCGGGGGATGAGGAAGGACGTGCCGAGCGCCGCGCACGTGATGGCGGCACCGAGCAGCATGCCACCGGAGTAGCCGGCGGTCCCGGCGGACCCGCCGGTGCCGAGCGCGATCTGGAGCGCCGGGAGGACCGCGAAGCTGATGCCCGCACCGAGGTTGAACGCCCCCGCGTTGAGGCCGGGCAGGAACCCGGGGTTCGAGTCCGGCGACAGCACGATCCCGAGCCCGTTCAGGATGATGTTCGCGATGCCGGCGTAGGTGATGCCGATGAGCACGGTCGCGGCGACGAGCACGGGCAGCGAGTGCACACCGACGAAGGCCATCACGAACGTCGCGACGATGCTCCCGACGAGCCCGACGCGCAGCACCGCCCGGTAGCCGAGCGTGGGCGCGAGCCGACCGGCGAACGGTCCGACGACCCAGCCGACCAGCGCGTACGGGGTGAGGAACGCGAGCGAGGCGAGGTCGGCCTCCATCCCGAAGCCCACCTCGGTGTTCTGCGCGAGCGACGTGACCAGCCCGTTGACCACCGCGAAGACGCCGGTCATCGTGAGGAGGGTCGTGACGAGGAGCGCCCAGGTGCCGCGGCGCTTGAGGAAGCGGGTCTCGACGAGCGGTTCGCGCACCCGGGACTCGACGGCCCAGAAGATGCCGAACGCGACGAGCGCGACGACGATCCCGCCGGCGACGAGCGCCCAGTCCGCGGCGGCGAGCTTGCCCGCCTCGTTGAACGCGGTGAGGAGCGCGCCGACGCTGACGACGAGCGGGAGCACGCCCCACCAGTCCATCCGGGTGCCGGCGGACGGCTTCGACTCGACGCCCCACGCGGCCACCATGAGGGCGGCGACGACGGTGACGACCGCGATCACCCAGAAGATGCCCCGGAAGCCGAAGTGCGTGGCGATCCAGCCGCCGGCGAGCGCGTCGACCCCGGCGATGCCTCCGTTGACCGCGGTGAGGAGGCCGAGGGCCGCCCCGTAGCGCTTCGGGTCGGCGATCTCGTTGCGGAGGATGAGCAGGCCGATCGGGACGACCGGACCGGTGACGCCCTGGATCATGCGGCCGACGAACAGCATCGGGACGTTGACGGCGAGCGCGGCGACGACGCTCCCGACGAGCATCACGACGAGCATGGCGAGCAGGACGCGCTTGCGACCGACGATGTCGGAGAGCCTCGGGAGGAACAGCGAGAACAGGGCCGCGAGCGTGAAGAACAGCGTCTGCGAGAGGCCGATCGTGGCGTCGTCGGTCCGGAGCTCCCGCGCCATCGTGACGAGTGCGGGGCTGAGCATGCTCGCGTTGAGCTGGAACGCGACGCAGGCGGCGAGCAGCGCGGCGGTGAGGGCCGCGACGGAGCGCTTCGAGGTGATCGACGTCGTCGTCGAGGTGGTGGTCATGGTGGGTCAGTGCTCCGGGGTGACGGCGGTGTCGGGGACAGCTGCGGGTTCGGCGGCGGGTTCGGCTGCGGGGTCGGCTGCGGCGCGGGGCGTCCAGCCGGTGTCGGGCGTCTCGCCGATGCGCTCGAGGGCGTCGACGACGAGGTCCCAGAACCGCCCGTGGTCGAGCTCGAGGGCGGCACTCGTGCGGCAGTCCTCCGGCGCGGGCACCCGGAAGTCGGCGACGGTCATGCCGAGGGTGTGCTCGCCCTTCGTCTCGACGGTGATCGGCACCTTCACGGTGCGGACGATCGTCGGGTCGATGACGTACGCGACGGCGCACGGGTCGTGCACCGGGGGCGCGTCGAAGCCCTGCGCGTGCTCGTAGGCCTTGCCGAAGAAGTCGAGCAGCTCCCCCACGAACGCGGCGGGCCCGGTGCCGACGGCGGCGATGCGCGCGGCGACCTCCGGGGTGGCGAGCGCCTGGTGTGTGAGGTCGAGGCCGACCATCACGACGTCCCATCCGGCGCTGAAGACGATGTCGGCGGCCTCGGGGTCGATCACGATGTTGAACTCGGCGACGGGGCTCCAGTTGCCGACGTGCACGCCGCCGCCCATCAGGACGACCTCCTTGACGCGCTCGACGATCCGCGGCTCCTTGCGGGCGGCCAGGGCGATGTTCGTCAGGCCGGCGGTCGGGACGAGGGTGACGGTGCCGGGCTCGTGCGCCATGACCGTGTCGATGATGAGGTCGACCGCGTGTCGCTCGTCGAGGCCGAACGACGGCTCGGGCAGCATCGGGCCGTCGAGGCCGCTCTCGCCGTGGATGTCCTCGGCCACCTCGACCTCGCGCAGGAGCGGGCGCGGGGACCCGGCGGCGAACGGCACGCCGGTGATGCCCGCGATCCGGGCGACGGCGAGGGCGTTGCGGGTGACCTTCGGGAGCGTCTGGTTGCCGACGACGGTGGTCACGGCGAGCAGCTCGACGTCGGGGTTCCCGTGGGCGAGCAGCATCGCGACGGCGTCGTCGTGGCCGGGGTCGCAGTCGAGGATGATCTTGCGGGGTTCGTGGTCGTCGGACACGGGGGTCTCCACTTCGTCGGGGATCGTCACCGTCACACGGACGGAAGTCGGGGCTCGACGTGGTGGGGTCCGCGGCGGAGGAATCAGCTCCCGCGGCACGTCAAGCGTTTGACATGGAAGCACGTCAAGCGCTTGACGTCAAGCCTGGGGTGCCCGACTCGCTACGATCAGCGGGTGCCCTCCACCGCCCGCGTCACCGCCGCGATGGTCGCCGAGCGCGCCGGGACGAGCATCGCCACCGTGTCCCTCGTGGTGAACGGGAAGGACCGCGGCCGGGTCTCGGCACCGATCGCCGAACGGGTGCGGGCGGCGGTCGACGAACTCGGCTACGTCGTGGACCACGCCGCGAGCTCGCTGGCGCGGGGCAGTGGCGACCTCGTCGTGCTCATCGCCCCCGACCTGTCCAACCCGTTCTTCGCCGAGGTGATCCGCGGCGTCCGCGACACCCTGGGCGACCGGTACCAGCTCGTCCTCTCGGTCACGGAGCGCGGCCAGCAGCCCGCCGTCGCCGACGTCCGTCGCTTCGAACGACTGCGCCCCGCCGGGATCCTCGTCGAGGCGCCGGCGGACCACCAGGACCTCGTGGCGAGCGTCCCCGTCGTGCAGCTCGACGCTCCGGGTGAGCCGGGCGCCGTGAACTACGACCTCGAGCCCGGCGTGCAGCAACTGGTCGCGCACCTGGCCGGCCTCGGACACCGGCGGATCGGCTACTTCGACGGGACCTCGCGCGCGGCGACGTTCGCCGTCCGTCGCAGACTGCTCGAGACCGCCGCACGTGCCGCCGGCATCGCGGTGTCGCCGGTCGTCGCCCGCGCTGACCTGACCGTGGACGCGGCGACCGAGGTGGCGACGACGGCCCTCGACGCCTGGCTGGACGACGACGTCACGGCCGTGGTCGCTGCCGCGGACACCCTGGCGTACGGCGTGCTGCGTGTCGCGGGATCGCGGGGCGTCGCGGTCCCCGGGCGCCTCGCCGTCGCCGGCTTCGACGACCTGCCCTCGTCGTCGGTCACCGCGCCGGCCCTGACGAGCGTCGCCCTTCCCGGTGCGGACCTCGGCCGGGCCGCGGCGCTCCGGCTGCTCACGACGTTCGACGGCGGTGCCGCCGAGGTCCCGTCGCTGCCCACGCGACTCGTCGTCCGCGCGAGCACCGCCGGCTGACGGCGCCGAGCGCGGCGCGTTGTCACCCGCGGCTCGGCGCGGCGCGCGGAAGCGACAGAGCACGGGGCGGGGCACCGTCAGTGCCGCCAGGGCGACAGATGCGCGCGTGCAGAGCGCGGCGATCTGTCGCCCTCGCGGAAGCGACAGATCGCGCGAAGCCCTCGGCCGGCGCAGGCGCACCACGGGACGGCCGGGAGGCACGGTGCCAGCTGGCGCCGTGCCTCCCGTCCGGTGGTCGGAGCGGTCCGCACCACGCGACCCGAGTCTCGTGCTGGCGGACGAGTCTCGTGCGCGTTCGCACGAGACGTGTCCGTCAGGCCGAGTCTCGGCCGTCGCCGTCCGCTCCGGCGGGCGACGCAGCGGCGGGTGCGGCCGGAGCCGACGCCGGTACGGCCGGCCCGCGTTGCGCCCGCTCGAGCTCGTCGGCCTCCGCGCCGCCGACCGCCTCGCCACGCGCGACCATCCCGGCGACGTCGGCCAGCCGCATCTGCGGGATGAACAGCGCGAGCACGAGGGCGACCGCGATGAACGGCAGGAGGTACCAGAACACCGGGGCGAGCGAGTCCGCGTAGGCGTTCACGATGCCGTCCTGCACCGCCTGCGGGAGCTTCGCGAGCGCCGTCGGGTCGATGCTCGCGCTCGCGGACGCCGCGTCGGAGGCGCTGCCCCCGGCGCTCGTGAACACGTCACGGAGCGCGTCGGTCAGGCGCGAGGTGAACAGCGCGCCGAAGACGGCCACGCCGAGGGAGGCCCCGACCTCGCGGAAGTAGTTGTTCGTCGACGTCGCGGTGCCGACCTGCTCGGGCGGGACGGCGTTCTGCGCCACGAGGACGACCACCTGCATGATGAGCCCGAGCCCGGCGCCGAACACGAACAGGTACACGCAGATGAGCCAGATCGGCGTGCTCGCGGCGAGAGTCGTCATCGAGAGCATCGCGAGGCCCACCAGCACCGTCCCGACGATCGGGAACATCCGGTACTTCCCGGTCTTCGTGATGAGTGTCCCGGAGAGGATCGAGGTGCCCATCAGGCCGGCCATCATCGGGAGCATCAGCAGACCGGAGACCGCGGCCGAGGTGCCCGACGCCATCTGGAGGAACGTCGGGACGAAACCGATCGCCGCGAACATGCCGACGCCGAGGACGAAGCCGATCGCGGTGGCGGTGACGAAGGTCCGGTTGCGGAAGAACGACAGCGGGATGATCGGGTCCTCGGCGCGCGACTCGACGAACACGAACAGCGCGGCGGCGACGAGGAAGCCGGCACCCCACGCCCAGGTCTCCGGGGCGCCCCAGCCGTGGTCGCGGTTGCCGCCGGACTCGGTGAAGAAGACCAGGAACGCGGTCGTCGCGGAGAGCAGCAGGACGCCCAGCCCGTCGATCCTCCTGGTGGCCCGCTTGCTCGGCAGGGTGAGCGCGGACCAGGCGACGGCGAACGCGGCGATCCCGACCGGGATGTTGATCCAGAACGCCCAGTGCCAGGTCAGGTGGTCGACGAAGAACCCGCCCAGCAGCGGTCCGCCGACGGCGGAGAGTCCGAAGATCGCACCGAGCGGGCCGAGGTACTTGCCGCGCTCCGAGGCGGGCACGATGTCGGCGATGATCGCCTGCGACAGGATCATCAGGCCGCCGCCGCCGAGGCCCTGCAGCGCGCGGAACACCACGAACTGCCAGAAGTCCGTCGACAGCGCGCACCCGAGTGACGCGAGCGTGAAGAGGGCGATCGCGACGAGGAACAGGTTGCGCCGCCCGATGACGTCGCCGAACTTGCCGTAGATCGGCATCACGATCGTCGACGCCAGCAGGTAGCCGGTGGTGATCCAGGCCTGGTGGGCGACCCCGCCGAGGTCACCGACGATGGTCGGCATGGCGGTCGAGACGATCGTCTGGTCGAGGCTCGAGAGGAGCATCCCGGCGATCAGCGCCGAGAAGATGATCCAGATCCGCCGCTGCGTGAGCAGCAGTGGTCCGTCGGAGCCGGGTCGGGCGCGATTCGTGCCCTGCGCGGTGGCGGTCATGCGGTGGGGTCCTGTCCGGTGGTGGTGACGGCCGCCCTGAGCTGGCGGAGGTTCTCGGCGATCAGCACGTCGAACGGCGGCCCCGAGCCGTCGTCGTGTGCGTCGTCGAAGGCGGTGGCCATGGTGACCTTGAGCAGGACGCCGGCCGTCTCGGCCACGAGCTGCGCCCGGCGGTCGTCCGGGTCGTCCCAGCCGAAGCGGGCACGGACGGCGCGGGCGACGGCGGCGAGCTGCTCGTCCACCACGGCGAGGAACTTCGGCACCATGGCCGGCTCCCGCTCGAACACCTGGCGTGCGAGGTCCTGCTCGGTGCGGTCGAGCCCGACGACGCGCACCTGCTCGACGGCGAGCGCGACGACCGAGGCGAGCGGGTCGAGCCCGGACGGGACGACGCCGCCCGTGGCGTACCCGTGCAGCATCGCCTCGGACGCGCCGTGCTCGATGCCGAGGACGGCGTCGTCCTTCGACGCGAAGTGGTTGAAGAACGTCCGGCGGGAGACCCCGACGGTCTCGCACAGCTGCTCGATGGTGAACCCGTGCAGCCCGTGCGCGACGGTCGCCCGACGCGCCTCGACGATCATGCGTCGACGCAGCGCACGGGTCCGGTCAGCGGTGGTCACCCGGACAGAATTGCACTTTCACCCTGAGAGTGCAATGAGGTGTCGCGGCTACAGCGCCTTCGCGAAGCAGTACGACCACGGCATGGTCTCGGCGTAGGGCGCGTAGACCGGGATCTGCTCCCACCCGGTCTTGCGGTAGAGCGCGACCGCCTCGGGCTGCTTGTCACCGGTCTGCAGGACCACCCGGCCCGCGCCCTGCTCGCGCGCGACCCGCTCGCCCTCGGCCAGCAGCGCCGTCGCCGCGCCCTTGCCCCGCGCGGCCGCGAGCACGATGAGGCGCTTCAGCTCGACCTCGTCGCCGAGCCGTCGCACGGCGATGTGCCCGAGCGGGGTGCCGTCCTCGTCGACCGCGAGGAGCGAGGTGATCACGTCGGCGGGGTCGACCGTGAGCACGCGGTCGCGTTCGGCGGTGACGGCGGGGTCCTCCGCCGCGTGCGCCGAGCCGTAGCGCTCGTGCATCTCATCGTCCATGGTGGTGCGGAGGGCCACCCCGCGGGGGTCGTCCCAGGCGACGCGTTCGATCGTGATCACGAAGAACGATCCTCGCACGCTGCCGCACCGCCGCGGGACGACGCGACCCGACCGTCAGACGGTGATCGACTCCCCCGCCGGCAGGATCGTCACGGGCACCGGCCCGAGACCGTCCGAGCCGAGGAAGCGCGCCGCGGACTGCTGGCCCATCTCGCTGAGCATCGCCTCGTGGATCTGCACGGCCCGCTCCGGCGCGACCTCGCGCACGTAGTCGACCGCCTCGGCCGTGTGGGTCCACGGGCCGCTCGTCGGCAGCAGGAGGGTCTGCACCGGGACCCCGGGGACGAGGTACGCGTCACCGGGGTGGAAGACCGCGTCGTCGACGAGGTAGCCCACGTTCGCGATCGTCGGGATGTCGCGG
This sequence comes from uncultured Curtobacterium sp., assembly GCA_913778205.1. Taxonomy (GTDB): domain Bacteria; phylum Actinomycetota; class Actinomycetes; order Actinomycetales; family Microbacteriaceae; genus Curtobacterium. The sequence continues at coordinate 20,988 of CAJYUW010000030.1, read as the reverse complement.
TGGATCACGGCGTGCTGCTCGCCGAAGACCCGCACCGAGAACGGTCCGACCGCGAACGCGTCACCGGCCTGCACCGCGACGACACGACCGTCGTGCTCGCCGAGCTGGTCGACGACGGCCTGCGGCGCCCGGACGACGAGTTCCGCGTTCGCCTCGAGCCCGCTGCGCACGGCGTCGACGTCGAAGTGGTCGAAGTGCTCGTGCGTGATGAGCACGCCGGTCGCGGCGCGGACGAGGTCGGCGGCCTCCGGCGTGAAGGCGCCGGGGTCGAGGACGAGCGTGACGCCGTCCCGCTCGAGGACGACCGTGGCGTGGTTGTACTTGGTCAGCTCCATGCTCCGAACGCTACCCCCGCCGGATCGGACGCCAGGCCCGTGGCGGCCCCGCCACGGGCCTGGCGTCCGTCACCGCAGCGCCGCCCACACCGGGAACGCCGCCGCAGCGCTCCACGCCTGGGGTCGGCACGCCGCCGGGTACGGTGCCGGCCGGCTGACCTCCGCGGCCGCGTCGCCCGCGTGCAGCTCCGGCACGCGGAAGTCGAACGCGACCGCTGCGGCGAGCAGCTGCTCGGCGAGCACCCGGGCCTCGGCGAGGTGTCCCGAGCGCTGCAGTCCGGCCACCACGACGGCCGTGTCGTGCGTCCAGACGGACCCGCCGTGGTAGCTCAGCGGCCAGTAGCCGGCGGCGGTGGTCGACAGGGTCCGGAGCCCGTACCCGCTCGCCATGTCCGGGGCCACCACGCGTGCCGCGACGGTCGCCTCCTCGTCGGCCGACAGGATGCCGGTGCCGAGCAGGTGGCCGATGTTGCTCGTCGCGGAGTCGACCGGACGCTTCGCGGCGTCGAGCGCGATCGCCGGGTACGCGCCGACCGCGTCGGACACCCAGAACGCCGCGCGGAACCGCTCGGCGAGCCGGTCGGCCCAGGCGCGCCACGCGTCCCCGCCGTCTCGGCCGAACGCGTCGAGCAGGTCCGCCCCGTGCACGGCGGCCTCGTGCGCGTACCCCTGCACCTCGCACAGCGCGATCGGTCCCTCGGCCAGGCTGCCGTCGCGCCACTGCACGCTGTCGCCCGAGTCCTTCCACCCCTGGTTGGCGAGCCCGCGACCGGTCTCGTCGACGTACTCGAGCAGGCCGTCGCCGTCCGCGTCGCCGTGGTCGCGCATCCACGCCAGGGCCCGTTCGAGCGCGGGGAGGAGCGCCTCGACCTCGGCGTCCGGCATCCCGGCACGCCAGGCGTCGTGCAGCAGGCACACCCAGAGCGGGGTCGCGTCGACGGTGCCGTAGTACAGCGGCGGCAGCGACAGCTCGTCGTTGTCGATCGCGAGCGCGGCCTGGCGCAGCTCGTGCATGATCTTGCCCGGCTGCTCGGCGGTGGCCGGGTCGACACGGGTGCCCTGCACGGCGGCGAGCACCCGGAGCGTGTCCGCCGCGAGTGCGGTGTCGACCGCGAGCAGGAAGCGGGCGGCCCAGATCGAGTCGCGGCCGAACAGCGTGAAGAACCAGGGCGCACCGGCGGCGAGGAACTCCCCCTCGGGACGGCGCATGCGGAGCGCGTCGAGGTCGTCCGTGGCGCGGTCGAGCCAGCGGCGCAGACGGTCGTCGTCGACGCCGGCCGGGGCGTCGAACGTCCGCGGGGTGGTCGCGCCCGTCACCACGGCGTCCGGCGCGACGACGGCGCAGTCCCACCCGACCTCGACGACCCGGTCCCGCGGGACGCGCCAGGTGAGGACGACGTCGCCGTCGTCGAGCACGAGGTCCGCCCCGGGCGCGGTCAGCGTCACGTCGACCGATCCGGCCGTCCAGGAGGCCCGTCCGGCGTCCGCCCCGCCGCCGTCCGCCGTGCGCACGGCCGGCACGGGCACGGCGCTGCCGCCCGCCTTCACCGCGTCCATGCTGGTCGCGTCCGGTGTCAGGCGGACCCGGACGAGCAGGTCGGCCGCGCCCTCCTGCCGGTCGCCGCCGGCGAGTCGGTCGGTGACGCGCAGGAGCTCACGCACCCCGTCGGTCCGCACCGTGCGTCGTCGGTCGAGTCGGACGTCCGGGTCGGCCCCGACGCCGTCCAGACCGCGGAGCAGTCCGGTGAACACGACGTCGCCGGCACCGTGCGGTGCGGTCGCGACGTGCTCGACGTCGGTGCCGGCGATGGCCACACCGACGGTCGAGACGAAGCGCTGGTCGCCGGTCCAGTAGCCGTGCACCGGGTTCGTGCCGACCGTGCCGTGCCGGTCCGACCACACCTGCGTGGGAGCGGCGAGCACGACGACCTCGTCGTGCAGGAGCGGTTGGAGCGGCACCACGGGGGCCTCGGCGCTCGTCGCGGGTGTGCTGGTGGTCGTGGTGGTCATTCCTTGACCGCCCCTTCGCTGGAGTTCATGATGCGCTTCTGGAAGACGAAGAACGCGACCGCGACCGGGATCGTCATGACGAACGCGGCGGCGAGCTTGATCGGGTACTGGTTGCCGGCGCTCAGCGCACCGGAGGCGAGCGACGCCACACCCTTGGTCAGGGTCGTCAGGTTCGGCGACGACGTCGACACGATGAAGTGCGCGAGCTCGTTCCACGACCCCTGGAACGACAGGATCGTGATGGTCACCACGGCCGGCCGTGCCATCGGCAGGACGACCGACCAGAACGTCCGGAACACCCCGGCCCCGTCGATGCGTGCCTGCTCCTCGACGCTCACCGGGATCGACTCGAAGAAGTTCTTCATGATGAACACCCCGGCGGCGTCGACGAGCAGCGGCACGATCATGCCCGAGTACGAGTCGTACATGCCGAGCTGGTTGATCACGAGGAACTTCGGGATGAGCAGGACGACCCCGGGGACCGCCATCACGGCGATGACGAACGCGAAGACGGTCTGGCGACCGGGGAACCGGAGCCGCGCCAGCGCGTACCCGGCGAGCGAGTCGAAGAAGATCCGACCCGCGGTCACGAACACCGCGACGATCACCGAGTTCATCGTCCAGATGCCGAAGTCCGAGTTCTCGAACAGCGTCCGGAACGCCGCACCCGTCCACGTCGTGGGGAGCGCGAGCGGGTGGAGCGAGGCGTCCTGGTCGGTCTTGAACGCGTTCACGATCGCGACGTAGAACGGCAGCAGGTACACCGCGGCGATGACGATCCCGACGACCAGCAGGGCGATCCCGCGCCCGGTGAGCCGGCGTGGCCGCCGGCCCGGGCCGGGTGCCTGCGTGACGGTGGCGGCGCGTAGGTCCGGCACCGCGCCTCCAGGCCGGGTCGAGGTGGCGGTCATCGTGCGCCTCCCTGCTCGATCCAGCGCATGCGACGGCGCGACACCGGGCGTTCCTTGAGCGCCCAGCGCTGCAGCAGGGTGAAGACGACGATGATGCCGAACAGGATGAAGGCGATCGCCGCGCCGACGCCCCACTGCTGGTTGCCGAACGCCGACGTGTACGACAGGTACGCCGGGGTCAGGGTGGTGTTCGCCGGGGCGCCCTTCGTGCCCGTGTAGATCTGGTCGAAGACCTGCCACGTCCCGATCAGGCCGAGTGTGAGCACCGTGAACAGGGTCGGGCGGAGCTGCGGCAGGGTGACCCGCCAGAACCGGGTCCAGGCGCCGGCGCCGTCGATCATCGCCGCCTCGTCGACGTCGCTCGACAGGTTCTGCAGCGCCGCGATGAACAGGAGCATGAAGGTACCGCTGGTGGTGAACACGGCGAGCATGATGAACGCCGTCATGGCCACCGACGGTCCGGACAGCCACTCCCACCACGAGATGCCGAGCATCGTGTGGTCGGCGAGGAACGCGGGCGGCGTGCCGGCGCCGAGGTGGAAGATGCCGGTCGGCTCGTTGAACCAGTTCGGACCGTGGAGCCCGATCCACCCGACGATCGCGTTCACGGCGCCCGTCGACGAGAACAGGAACAGCCAGAGGACGGTGATCGCCACCGAGCTCGTGACGGACGGGAAGTAGAACGCGGTCCGGAAGAACCCGCGGGCCCGCAGTGCCCGACCGTTCACCAGCACGGCGAGGCCGAGCGCGACCGCGGTCTGCAGCGGCACGACGAACACGACGTACCAGAGGTTGTTCCGCAGCGCGGTGCCGAAGTTCTGCTCGTCGAGGCCGCCCCCGGCGAGGATCTTCGCGTAGTTCTGCGCTCCGACGAACGACACGTCGGACGAGAACGGGCTGCCGACCCCGCGCCAGTCCGAGACGCTCACCCACGCGGCCATCACGACCGGCACGAGCAGGAACAGGCCGAGCACGACCACCACGGGCGCGGTGAACAGCCAGCCGGACACGGCCTCCGCGCGGTTCTTCCGGGACACGTCCGTCAGCCCTTCAGCGCGGCGGACATGTTCTTCTGCACGCCCTCGAGCAGGGTCTTCACGTCGGTCGTCTTGAGCGCGCCGAGCTTCGAGTCGAGGTCGGCGATCACGTCAGCCGTCCCGCTCTTGGTGGGCAGGCCCTGCGCGGAGGAGGCCTGGTCGAGGAACGCGGTGTCCTGCGGGTACTCCTGCTTCCAGGTGCTCGCCGCCGACTCGACGCTCGGCATCACGCCGAAGGCCTTCGCGAACGCGAGCTGCTGGTCCGTGCTCGTCATCTGCTCGACGAACGACAGCGCCGCCTTCTGGTTGGGCGAGTCCTTCGCGATCCCCCAGCAGTTCGTGAACTGCAGCGTGCCGGACCCCTTCGGCCCCTTCGGCAGCGCGACGACCTTGTAGTCGACACCCGGGTAGCTCGACTGCATCGCACCGGTGAGCCAGTTGCCCTCGATCGTCATCGCGGCCTTGTCCTTGCCGAACGCGTCGCCGCCCCAGCTCTCGCCGAGGTCGCTCGAGAACTTCATCGAACCGTCCTGCAGCAGCCCCTTGACGTAGTCGAGCGCCTGCACGTTCGCGTCGGAGTCGACGGTGGCCTTCGTCTGGTCGGCGTTCGTGAGCGCGCCGCCGGCCTGGGCCATGAACGCGCCGAGCCGCTCGACCTGCGGGCTCGTCGCCAGCCCCACGCGGCCGTCCTGGGTGAGCTTCTGGGACACGGTCTTCAGCTGCTCCCAGGTGGTCGGGACGTCGGCGTCGGTGAGTCCGGCCGCCTTCCAGTCCGCCTTGTTGATGAAGAGCGCCAGGGTGGAGAAGTCCTTCGGGGCGCAGTACAGCTTGCCGTCGAGGGTGAACGACTTCGTGAGCGTGGGGTAGAAGTCCGTCTTGTCCTTGACCTGGTCGCCGTAGGCCAGCAGCGAGCCGTTCGACGCGTAGCCGGCGAGCGACGAGGTGCTGACGTAGAAGACGTCCGCGGGCTTGCCGGCGGCGAAGCCCTGCGCGAGCTGCTGGTCGAGGTTGTTCGCGGCTTGCACGGTCGCCTTCGTACCCGAGGTCTTCGACCACGCGGCGGCAGCGGCCTTGACGGCGCTGGTCTCGGCGTCGCCCGAGGAGCCGATGAGCACGCTCAAGGGCTTGTCGCTCGAGGTGAGCCCGCCGCTGGCGGAGCCGGAGCCGGAGCCGCTGCCCGATCCGGAGAAACCGGACCCGCAGGCCGAGAGGGAGAGCGCGGCCGTGAGCGCGAGCGCTCCCGCGGCCAGCGTGCGTGCTGTGCGTCGTTGCATCGGGTACTCCTCGTCGAGTGGACTCTTGATCGTTCAAATTTGATCGATCAAACGCCTCGACCATACACCGTCGACCCACTAGCGTGAAGCCCGTGTCCACTCCCGCCACCGTCGCCGACGTCGCCGCCGCCGCCGGCGTGTCCCGCCAGACGGTGTCGAACGCCCTGAACCGGCCCGAGATCGTCCGACCGGCGACCCTCACCCGGGTGCAGGCCGCCATCCAGGACCTCGGGTACCGCCCGCACGCCTCCGCTCGGCGCCTCCGCACCCGGCAGAGCTCGACCCTCGGGGTGCGGCTTCCGCCCGTGCACGGCATCTCCGGCGCCGTGCTCGACCGGTTCCTGCACGCACTGGTCGAGAGCGCGGACGAGCGGGGCATGCGGATCCTGCTCTTCACCGCCTCCGACGTCGACGACGAGCTCGCGCACATGGAGCGCCTGGTCGAGGGCTCCGACGTCGACGGGTTCGTGCTCACCTCGACGGCGCACGGCGATCCCCGGGCGTCCTGGCTGGTCGAGTCGGGCGTCCCGTTCGTGACGTTCGGCCGACCCTGGGGCCTGCAGGACATGGACCACGCTCCGCACCCCTGGGTGGACGTCGACGGGCGGGCCGGGCTCCGCGAGGCGACGACGGGCCTCGTGGCACGCGGGCGCCGGCGCATCGGGTTCCTCGGCTGGCCGAGCCCGTCCGGCACCGGAGACGAGCGGCGGTCCGGGTGGGCCGAGGCCCTCGCGGCGGCGGGGCTCGAGGGTGTCCAGCTCGCGAGCGAGGACGAGGTCACGGCGGCGACCAGGGTCGTCGCGGACGCGGTGGCCGACGGGGCACGGTTCGACGCGGTCGTGTGCGCGTCGGACACCCTCGCGCTCGGCGCGCGGTTCGCACTCGGCGACGACGTGACCCTGGTGGGCTACGACGACACCCCGGTCGCCGAGGCCGTCGGGATCTCGAGCGTCGAACAGCCGTTGGCCGAGGCGGCGTCGGCCGCCGTCGAACTCCTGATGGGGTCGGGGCGGTCGGTCCTGCCGTCGTCCTCTGGGCACCGGCTGCTCGCGCCCCGGGTGGTCTGGCGCGGGTGACCGTCGCGGACGCGCCCCTCCGGCGCGCGTCTCCCGGCGACCGGGTGCCGAGCGCCCCTCGTGCTCCGACCGGCACCGCGCCCCGATCACCCGCCGGACCCCGACCCTCGCCCCGGTGCCGAGCGCCACTCGGGCTCCGTCCGGCGCCGGGCCCCGATCACCCGCCGGACCCCGTCCGGCGCCCGGTTGCCGGGTGCCCGTCGGGCCCGGTCCGACGCGAGGGCCGTGACCGCACGTGTGCCCGCTCACCCTGCGGCCCGTACAGGCAGAGCACCTCGGTGACCTCGTCGGTCGTGTTGCCGACCCAGTGCGGGGTGTGCGTGTCGAACTCGACGACCTCGCCGGGCCCGAGGTCGAAGTCCCGGTCGCCGAGCAGCAGCCGCAGGCGACCGGACAGCACGTACAGCCACTCGTAGCCCTCGTGCGTCCGCAGCGTCCGGTCGGTGTCGGCGGGTTCCGGCGGGATGAGCTGCTTGAACGACCGCACCCCGCCGGTCCGTCGGGTGAGCGGCACGACCACCCGCCCACCGTGCAGCTCGGGCTTGAGGTGCACCCGCGGGTCCCCCGTGGCCGGCGCCCCCACGAGGTCGTCGAGCGGCACCTGGTAGGCCCGCGCGAGCGGCAGGAGCAGCTCGAGCGTCGGCTTGCGCTGCCCGGACTCGAGCCGCGAGAGCGTCGACACCGAGATGCCGGTCTCGGCGGCGAGCGCCGCCAGCGTGACGTCGCGTCGCCCACGCAGCGCGCGGAGTCGTGGGCCGACCGCCTCGACGACGTCGGCCGTCGTGCGTGGGGTGATCCGAGCCTCCCGATCGTGCGCCATGCCGCCATGTTGCCATGTCGGCAACGTTCCTTGCCGGTCTTCCACTCGACCGCGCAGGCTGCCGTCATGCGAGATCACCACGACGTCATCGTCATCGGCGGCGCGGCCGCCGGCCTGTCAGCAGCACTCGTCCTCGGCCGGTCCCGGCGGAGCGTCCTGGTCGTGGACGCGGGCGAACCCCGGAACGCGCCGGCCGACGGCGTCCACAACTACCTCGGGCGCGAGGGCACGTCCCCCGCCGAGCTCGGTCGCGTCGGTCGCGAGGAGGTCGCCGCCTACGGCGTCGAGGTGACGGCCGGGAGGATCGTGGCGACGTCCGCCACGGACGGGGACGGGACCGACCCGGTCGGCTTCTCGGTCACGTTCGACTCCGGCGCGGTCGTCACGGCACGCAGGTTGGTCGTGGCCTCCGGTGCCGTCGACGTCCTCCCGGAGGTCCCCGGCCTCGCCGAGCAGTGGGGACGCGGGGTCGTGCACTGCCCGTTCTGCCACGGCTGGGAGATCCGCGACCAGCGCATCGGCGTGCTCGTGACGACCCCGAACGGCGCGCACCACGCCCTGATGTTCCGCGCGCTCAGCGACGACGTGACGGCGTTCGTCACCGATCCGACGCTCGTCGACGACACCGCCATGGCCGGTCTCCGCGCCCGCGGCATCCAGGTCGTGCACGAGTCGGTCGCCGCGGTGGAGTCCGTGGGCGACCGGTTGGCCGGCGTCACCCTGGCCAGCGGCGAGTTCGTGGCGCTCGATGCCCTGGCTGCGGCGAGTACCGCCGAGGCGCGGGTGGACCCCCTCGCCGGGATCGGTCTGGAGGCCACCGACTCCGTCGTGGGTGGACACCGCTTCGGGTCCGCGTTGCCGGTCGACGGCGCCGGGCAGACCACGGTGCGCGGTGTGTACGCGGCCGGGAACGTGACCGCACCGATGGCGACGGTGATCGCGTCGGCCGCGGCAGGGACGGCGGTCGGTGCAGCGGTGCACGGGGACCTCGTGCAGGCGGAACTGGCGGCGGCGGTCGAGGCGGCGGCGCGTCAGTCCACGCGGTAGCCGGCCTGCGTCGCGAGCAGCGGGGCCAGCGTGTACAGCTGCTCGCTGCCGATGGTCGCGCCGCGGAGGCCCTCGAGCCGCTCGGCCCGGTCGAGGTCGGCGCCGCGCAGGTCCACGTGCTCGATGCGGGTGCCCGTCCCCTCGACCGCCCGGATCCGCGTGCCGGGGAAGGCGACCCGGACGAGCTCCGCGTCGGCGAGGTCGAGCTCGTCGACGACGCAGTCGCGGAACACGACGTCGGTGAGGGTCGCGCCGCGGAGGTTCACGAAGCCGAGCTTCAGGCCGATGAACTCGACGCCGTCGATCGCGGAGTCGTACAGCTCCGCGGAACCCACGCGGCCGCCCGACACCCGGACCGTCCGCCAGGTGCTGCTCGATGCACGGAGGACCGGGGCGTCGAGTTCCTCGACCACGGCGTCGCGGACCCGGAGCCCGCGCAGGTCGGCGTCCCCGGCCCGGAGGACCTCGACGACGGACTCCTCCAGCTCGAGGTCGGGCACGCGCTCCCCCGCGATGTCGAGCACCCCGACGCGCTTGCCCTCGATCCGGTCACCCGACAGGACGTCGCCGGGACCGGGTGCCCACGGCTCGAGGTCGCTCGGCTCGGCGATGGTGGTGCGCGGGGCGTCGGTGCCGTCGGTTCTGCGGGCCATGTGCTCGAGTCTGGCACCGCGTGCGGCAGGTTGACAGCCGGAACATCACCGTACACACTCTGGATTGCCTCGTCCGGGGGCTGAAGGAGGAACATGAACATCATCGGGAAGGTCACCATCGGGTCGATCGCCGCACTCGGGCTCGCGATCGGTCCCGCCGTGTCCGCTGCCGCGACGACCGACGTCCTGGGGAGCGGCGCGCTCGCTGGCGGCGTCGTCATCGGGGCTGGCGGCAGTGGGGCCACGAGCGAGCGTTCGACGCGTGGGGACGACGGCGGAGGCGGGAGCTTCTGGCAGTGGGGCGTCGGGAAGGACGACACGTACTCGAACTACTTCCGGGAGAAGCGCTGTCACGGCGCGACGGCGGTCGGCAAGAAGACGAAGCGCGTGACGAACGTCGCCGGGGGCAAGTACGCGAAGGCGCTCACCCCGAAGGCCACCAGCGGCAACAAGGCGTACTACCACAACTGCTGATCGCAGCGGGAGGGCGCCCGGGCGGGCGCCCTCCTCCCGACCGATGAGAAGGAGCCGTGTGTTGCGGTCGGTGCGGATCGTCTACGTCATGGTGCCGCTGCTGGCACTGGTCCTGGGTTTCCTCGCTGCGGTGGAGCAGAGCGAGCGGGGCGTGCCGGAAGCGTCGACGGCGCTGCTGGCGACCGCAGGGTCGTCGACGGAGTCGAACGGCGTGTTGGCGGCTCGGCTGGAGCGTGCCGCGGCGGCGGAAGGCATCACCGTCGTGCGCGTCGTCGCTGATCCGTCCGCGCCGGACCGTCGGCGCACCCTGCTCGTGACGGGAGCTCCCGGCACCCTCGGTTCGCAGTGGCTCGCAGACGGCTACCCCGAGTTCGCACGGAGCATCACGACCACCGTCGAACCGATGCACGTCCTCGATCGGCACGACACCGCCGGCACGTACCTCATCGTCGGCGGAGGCGCGCTCGTGAGGGTCGAGTCCGAGTTCCGGAGCGCCGGGTTCTCGGTCGAGACCGAGCGCATCGGATCATTCCTCCCGGTCTCCTGGCTGGAGTTCGGAGGAGGCAGGTCGAGCCTCGTGTCCGCGGTGTTGCTCGCGTCCGCCGCGCTCTGCGTCGTGGGCACGATCGGTTCACCCCGGCGGATCGCCGTTCGTCGCCTGGCGGGCTCCGGAGCGGTGGCCGTCCTGTCGTCGGAAGCTCGGGCGCTGACCTCGGCGGTGTGGACGACGATGACCCTCGCGGTCGTGGCGGCCGCGTTCCTCGCGGTCTACAACGGATTCGCGAACCCGCTGGTCCTCGCGCGGGCGACGTCGGCCGCCCTCGTGGTACTCCTGCCTCCGGTCGTGGTCGTCCACCTCCTCTGCACGCTGATCGCGATGCGGCTCCCGCTCCCCGCATCGATCCGCGGCGCGCGTCCCGGTGGTGCCCTCGTGTTCGCGGCGCACGCCGCACGCATCCCCGCGGTGGTCGTCGTGGTCCTGGCGTGCTTCGACCTCGCCGGGAGTGCCGCGATCGTCCGTTCCGGCGATGCGGAGCGTGAGCTCCGCGCAGCCGGAACGGCCACGCAACTCTGGGTCACCCCCGATCCGCGACCGGGAGCGGGGACCGAGCAGTACTGGGACCGGATCGGATCGATGGCCGCTCGCGGGCTGACGGACGGGACGGCCCTCCTCGCGGCGACCGTGGAGATCGGCTCCGGGCGCGGGAGGGAGACGGTGCCTGCGGTGTTCGTCGACGGCACCTACCTCGACGAGCAGGACGTCCGGGCCGCGGACGGTCATCGGATCAGCGCTGACGCCCAGCAGGTGGGTGTCTGGACGATGCCGGGGAACGGGCTCGAGCGCGACGACCTCCTCCGAGCGCTCCGGTCCTGGGAGTTGCGGGGCGCACCCGCGCGGTCTGTCCGTCACATCGGAGGCGGCACGCTCGACGGCCGCTCCCTCTACACGTACCCCGGCGACACGACCGTTCCGGCATGGGTGGACGCTGCCGTGCTGATCGTCGTTCCGGACCCCGCGAACACGTTCTCCCGCGACCAGCTCGGGGCCTGGGTGTCGACCGGAGACCTGGTGTTCACATCACCGGCGACCGCGAGCCGCGCGATCTCCGATGCCTCGCTCGACTCGGAGTTCAGCGCGATCGTGCAGGTGGGGCAAGACGCCGCGGAACGTGCGCGTCGCGCCGCGCGTGACGCTTGGGTGGACGCCGGAGCGCTCCTGGCCAGCATCGTCGTCGCCATGGGGGTCGGCGCGATCGCCGCCACGGCGCACCGGGGTCGCCACGGACGGCGGATGTTGGTGCGCATCGCGGCCGGGAACGCGTGGGCGACCGTCAATGCGGCGTCCCTGGTGGTGGAGGGTCTGGTCCTCGCCGCGGCGGCCATCGTGACCGCGAACACGTGGTGGGCAGCCCGTCCGGACGGTTCGGGACGGATCTCGGCACTCGACCCGGTGGCTCGGAGCACAGACGCCGCCGGGCTGACCGCCGCGATCGCGGTCACCGTGTTGTCCGTGGCCCAGCTCGGCATGATCGCGTGGAGCACGTCCGTGACGAAGCGCACGAGAGGACGAACCGGATGATGATCGAGGTGCGGAACGCAGTGAAGCGGCGCGGGACCAGACTCCTGTGGGACGGCCTGTCCTTCGACGTGGGAGCGGGAGAGTTCGTGACCGTGCTCGGTCCGAGCGGTTCCGGGAAGTCCACGCTGCTCGACTGCATCGGTCACCTCGATCGGTTCGATGCCGGGACGCTGCGGGTCGGCGGGGTCGCAGCCGGCCGGAGCTTTCGTCAGGCGAGGTCGGTCCGTCGTCGATCGCTCGGCTACCTCTTCCAGGACTTCGGGCTCGTCCCGGAACTGACCGCCGCGGAGAACGTCACCATCGCCGTGCCCCGTCGGGCCCGGAGTGGGCGGACCACAGCAGGCGCACTCGAAGCAGTCGGACTCGCCGGGGTCTCCTCACGTCGGGCGTACGAACTCAGCGGGGGCGAGCAGCAGCGCGTCGCGCTCGCACGTCTCCTCGTGAAGCGACCGGCGGTGATCCTCGCCGATGAGCCGACGAGTGCGCTCGACGCTGCGAACGAAGGCCTCGTGCTCGACACGCTCCGGGACCTCGCCGGGGACGGCGCGGCGGTCCTCGTTGCGACGCACTCCGCCGGCGTGCAGGCGGTGAGCGACCGGTCCGTGGTGCTGTCAGGAGCGATCGACTGACCGTGGTCGTCGGAGCTCGCTCGTCAGGGTGTAGTCCTTCGCGGGGCCGCGAGCATCCCAGCGGACCGTCCAGTGCTCGGTGTCACCGTCGAGCACGCCGGTGTAGTCGTCGGGCATGCAGGCGTGTGCCACCGAGGTCCCCCACACCCATGGGTGGAAGACCCGGCCGTCGGAGAAGTGCACCACCCACGACCCGTCGTCGCTCCGGCGGACCGACAGCGTCCGCGAGACGGGGACGGTGCGGCCGTCGAGGGTCATCGTGCCGGACTCGTCCCAACGGACCTCGTCGGCATCAGTCGCGGTCAGGGTCGTGCTCCCGATGACGGTGCCCGCGACGTCGGCGAGGCGGTCGACCACCCGCCGCCGCAGTTCCCACTCCCCGAGGAGGTCCGTCGGCTCCAGCACCGGTCCACCATACGGCGCCCGCGGGCTCGGCCACACGGCGCCCGCGGGCTCAGCCGCCGAACGCCTCCGCGCGAGCGGCCCGCACGGAGGACGACGCCGCGGTGGCCGATCGGCCACCGCGAGATCGTTCCGCGAGCCGATGTGCCGGAAGCGACCGCGGCGGAGCCTGGTGGGGATGGACCACCGAACGACCCGACGCACCCTGCTCGCCGGAGCGGGCGCCCTCCTCGCCGCATCGGCCCTGTCCGCCTGCTCGCCGGCCGGACCCCGTCGGGTCACGGACCCGTCACGCTCCCCGGTCGCGTCACACAGCCCGACCCCGACGCCGACACCGACCCCGACACCGACGTGGACGCCGCCTGCCGTCGCACGCGTACCGCTCCCCTCCGGCACCGTCACCGGCCTGCCCGCGGGCACGCCCGGCATCGCATGGACGGTCGACGACGGCGCGTCGTCGGACGTCGTCGGCGCCTACGTCCGGTTCGCCCGCGAGACCGGCACGCGGCTGACATTCTTCGTGAACGGCGTGCGGCCCTCGTGGACCGAGCACGCCGATGCGCTGCGTCCGCTCGTCGCGTCGGGGCAGGTGCAGATCGGGAACCACACGTGGGACCACCCCGCGCTCACCGGACTCTCGGACCAGGGCATCGAGGACGAGCTCACCCGGAACCACGAGTTCATCGAGCGCACCTTCGGCGTCGACGCACGCCCGTACTTCCGTCCGCCCTACGGGTACCACGACGCCCGGGTCGACGCGGCTGCCGCTCGGGTCGGGTACTCCACGCCGCTGCTCTGGTACGGCACGCTCGCGGACTCGGGCGACATCGGGGCCGGACAGATCGTCGGGTTCGCGGACCAGTGGTTCACCGCGGGCCGGATCGTGATCGGCCACGCGAACCACCCCGGCACGATCGACGCACTCCCGCGCCTCGGACGGCTGCTGCTGGAACGCCGCCTCGGGACCTACACGCTCGACGACGTGTTCTCGCGCTGACCGTCGTCCGGGGTCCCGTCGAGCCACCGGCTGAAGCACACCGAGACGTCCGACCCGACGTACGCGCCGAAGAGCGGGATCGGCTCGTAGCCCTCCCGGCGGTAGAAGCGGATCGCGTCCGGCTGGGCGGGGCCGGTCTCGAGCACGAGTCGCGGCGCACCGAGCCGTCGGGCCTCGGCCTCGAGCGCCCGGAGGACGGCCGTCGCCACCCCGGTGCCCCGCGCCTCGGGGACGGCGTACATCCGCTTGACCTCGACCACGCCGGGGCCGAGCACGGCGTCGGCGAGCGGTCGGAGGCCCCCGCACGCGATCGCCTCGCCGTGGTCGTCGCGTGCGACGAGGAACACCGGCACGTCGGATGCCGACGGCCGGACGCCCGGCTCGTGGTCGCTCGACCCGTAGCGGCCGTCGAGCTCACGCTGCTGGGCTCGACGCAGGCGGTCGGCGTCAGGGTGGTCGAACGGGGTCGTCGTGATGGTCCAGGCCATGGGCTCTCCCTCGTGGGCAGTGGTCGCCTCGCACCCGCTGCGGGCGTCAGGCGTCGGGCGTCGGGCGTCGGGCGTCGGGTGTCGGCGGTCGACCGTCGGATCTCATGCCTCGGGCTCCGCGAGGGCGAGCAACGCCTCCCGCGCCACCGCCAGCTCCCGTTCGTCGAGGTACGGCGGCATCCCCGCCGCCGCCGCGAGTCCCTCCGCCGCGTGCCGGACGACGAGCATCCGGGCCTCGGGCAGCCCGTCACGGGCGAAGGTCCCCCGCCAGTCCTCGGCGTCCTCGGCCGTAACGGACGCGATCCCGGGTACCGCCGTCAGGCCGGTCCACAGGGACGACGGCGAGAACACGGCCATCGCGCGCGGGCTGCCGCCGCACAGCGTCCGGACGTAGGCACGGAGGACCTTGCCCGGACGGTTCTCGGTCAGGTCCACGTGTCGGAGCACCTCTGCCTTGAACGTGGCGAGTCCGTGCTCCGCGACCGCGAGGAGCAGCGCGTCCTTCGACGGGAAGTGGTGCAGGAGTCCGCTCTTCGACACCCCGGCCTCCGCGGCGACCTCGGCCACGCTCACCCGGGTGCCCCGCTCCGTCAGCAACCGTTCCGCCGACTCCAGGACGGCGGCTCGGGTCCGTTCGCGATCACGGTCAGGGTTCACGCGGTCCATCCTGCCGGTTCGGGATGACCCGGAGCGCGACGACGGCCGCGACCGCGAGCACCAGCGCGGCGCACACGGACGCGATCTGCATGCCCCCGGTGAACGCCTCGCGTGCGTGGGCGAGGAGCGGCGACCCGGGGTCCAGGGCCTGCGCGGCGCTCGCGAGGGACTCCCGCACGGCGGACGGAGCGTCGGGATCGAGCGCGACCCGGTAGAACACCGTCTGCAGCGACCCGAGCACCGCGATGCCGAGGGCGACCCCGAGCTCGTAGCCGGTCTCCGAGATCGCGCTCGCCGCACCCGCGCGTTCCCTCGGCGCCGCTGCGACGACCGCGTCGGTGGCGAGTGTCATCGAGACGCCGATGCCGAGGCCCACGATCGCGAGGGCGACCGCGAGCCCCGCGTACGTCGGCATCCCCTCGGCGAGGGCGAGGCCGGCCATGCCCACGGCCGCGACCGCCAACCCGAGGCCGATCGACCGCCCCGGGCCGACCCGTCGCACCAGCACACCGATGACGGCGATGACCGCGATGGACGCGATCGTCGCCGGGAGCTCGGCGGCGCCGGCCAGGAGCGGCGGGAACCCACGCACGAGCTGCAGGTACTGCGAGAAGAAGAACAGCAGCCCGCTGAAGGCGAAGACCGACAGCGAGTTCGCCACGACGGCACCGCTGAAGGCCGGGATCCGGAACAGCTGCAGGTCGAGGAGTGGCGTCGCGAGTCGACGCTGTCGATGGACGAACCACCACCCGGCGAGGCCACCGACGGCCACGCCCGCCGCGACGGTCCAGTCGGCACCGTGACCGGCGAGGTGCTTGACGGCGTACACGAGCGGCACGATCGCGAGGACGGAGAGCACCGCGGAGGCCAGGTCGACGGGCGCGACGGACGACCCGCGCGACTCCGGCAGCAACACGGCGCCCGCGGTGACGATGACGACCACGACGGGGAGGTTGATGAGGAACACCGACCCCCACCAGAAGTGCTCGAGGAGCGCCCCACCGATGAGGGGGCCTGCTGCGGCGCCGCCCGTCGCACCCGCGGACCACACGGCGATGGCGGTCGTGCGCTGCCGAGGATCGCGGAAGATCGCGCGCACCAGGGACAGCGTCGACGGCATGAGCGTCGCTCCCGCGATGCCGAGCAGTGCCCGCGCGGCGATGAGCACCTCGGGCGTCGGCGCGAACGCGGCAGCGGCGGACGCCGCGCCGAACGCGACCGACCCGAGCAGGAGCAACCGCTTGCGCCCGATCCGGTCCGCCACGTTGCCCATCGTGACCAGCAGTCCCGCCAGCGCGAACGAGTACACGTCGCCGATCCACAGCAGCTGCGTGGCGGTCGGCGCGAGGTCGGCGGTGAGCGACGGGACCGCGAGGGACAGGACCGTCCCGTCGATCGCGAGCAGCACCACCGCGAGGGTCAGCACGCCGAGGGCAGCCCATCCGCGTCGGGTGGCACGGTCCGTGGAGGAGGGGGTGGTCGCCGTCACCCCGCCACTGTACCGACCATGTGGTCGGTAGTGCCGACCGCACAGTCTGCTCACAGGGCGCGAGTCCGCTGAGGCGAGCCGTGCCTCCCGTCCGTCACCCGCGCAGGCGGTCCCGGTCCGACGGCGGCAGGTGTTCCGTCGCCGTCGCGAGCGCCGACGGCGCGAGCAGGCGCCCATGCCGTTCGAGGAAGGCGACCAGGGCGGGCTCGGACGCCCGCTTGCCGACCTCGCGCAGGACCCACCCGACCGCGGACTGCACCACGTCGCCCCGCTCGCGGACCAGCCGGCCCACGATCCCGAGCGCGACGTCCGCGTCCCCCTGCTTCACGAACGCCAGCGTCGCCACCACCGCGATGCGTCGCACCATCGCGACGTCGGACTTGGCGAGCGCGAAGAGCGCTCCGGTCGAGCCGCCGGCGACGAGCGGCGCCCCGACGAGCTCCTCCGCCGCGAGGTCGACCAGCACCGGGTCGTCGAACCGCTCGGCCTTCGCCGCGCCGAGGTACTCCTCGGTCAGTTCGTCGCCCGGGCGCTGCCGCATCGCCTGCACGAGCAGCAGCACCGCGACCAGGCGCGCACCCGCGTCCTCGCTCCAGAGCAGCGCCGAGCGCTCGCCCTCGTCGAGCGCGGCGAAGCGCCGCGCGACCCGGCGGGCCGCCGCGACGTCGCCGGTGGTGCGGGCGAGCGCGGCGAGCACGTCCTCCGCCGACGCACCGGACTGGAGGCCCGTCACGCGACCTCCCCGCCGGTCGCGACCGCGGTCGGCCGGCTCCGTCGACCGCGGCGCAGCACGATCACCGCCACGACGACGAGGAACGCGGCGAACATCCCGGTACCGACGCGGGGATCGACGAGGCGTGCGACCCACGCCCCCACCGGGGAGCACACCGCGGCAGTGGTCCCCACGGTCAGCCCGACCCGGACGTCGACGGCACGGCACGGCACCGGAGCTTCGCGACCGTGCCCGCCACCGCGGCCGGCACCGTCGTGAGCAACGAGGTGCCCTTCGCGAGCAGGTCGCCCGCGCCGAGGACGACCTCGAGCCCCGGCACGGTGACCACCCCGCCGCCGACCGCTGCGGGGGCGATCGCCACGAGCGACGTCGCCGATGCCCGCCGCTGGTCCATGCCGATCGCGACGAGGGCGAGAGTCCGGCGCATCGCCCCAGCCTACGGTCCGCGATCGAGTGGACCCGCCCTCCCGTGGCTCCGCTGACCGCCGTCGGTCCGAGCTCAGGCCGCAGGCGTCCTGACCGGGGTCGCGAGTGTGCTCGTGGCCGCCGACGTCAGCGGAAGTGCAGCACCGTCAGCGGGTCGACGAGCTTCCCGCCCTGCCGCACCTCGACGTGCACGTGCGGGCCGGTCGACTGCCCGGTGTTGCCGGACTTCGCGATCTCGGTCCCCTTCGACACGATCTGCCCCGTCTTCACCTCGATCTTGCTGAGGTGCGCCGTGAGCACCGTCGTCACACCGTAGGTCACGACGACGTAGTTGCCGTACGAGGCGTTGTTCGCGACGGTGCTCGTCACCTTGCCCGAGCCGGAGGCGTACACGGCCGTGCCGGTCCCCACCGAGGCGTCCGTGCCCTGGTGGTAGCGCGGCGTGTGCCCGGCCCCGCGGTCGTCGCCGTACTTGCCGGAGATCTTCGTGCTGGCGACGGGCCAGAGCAGCCCGGTGACCGGCCGGGTCGACCACGTGCGGGTGTCGCTCTTGCCGTAGAGGACCACGTTGCCGTCGAGCTGCACGAGGAGCTGCCCGGGGCCGCCCGGGGTGCGGCTCGCCCAGAGCGCCTTGCGCGCGGGCGTGTAGACGACGAGGTTGCCGTCGGCCTGCACGGTCGCGTAGGCGTTGGGGTTGCCGCCGGTCGGGGACGCCCAGACCTGCTTGCCGTTGACGGTCTGCACGAGGACGCCGTCCGAGCGCATCGTGAGGATCCGCGCCGTCGAGGTGTCGGAGCGGAGGGTGGTCCCGGGGAGGATCACGTCGCCGGCGCCGATACGGTCCTGGAAGTTCGGGAACTCGACCACCGTGCGGTTCGCGGTGTTGATCATGCGCATGCTGCCGTCGGGCCGCACGCCGAAGTTCCGACCGACCTGACCGGGGCCGCCCCACAGTGCGATGCGGACGTTGTTGTGCACGATCGCGAGCGTCCCGTTGGTCCGGATCTGCGCGAACGCGCCGGGCTTGCCCGTCGTGTTCGACGCCCAGAGCACCCGCTGCCCGATGCCGTACTCGACGAGGTTGCCGTCGCCCTGCATGACCAGCTTGAACTGTCCGTTGTTCGAGGTGACCGAGTCGCCTGGCATGAGCGTCGCGCCGGCCGGCACGGTGCCGACGTACACCGCGGGCGCGGCGGAAGCGGGTGCGACGGCGCCGACGACCCCGGTGCCGACGAGTCCGCCGGCGAGGGTCGCGACGAGGGCGAGCGTCGCGAGGAGGCGACGGCGGAGCGGCCGCGGTCGCGCCGTGGAGGTGATGGTGCGCATGGTTCCCCTGATCGAGGACCGCCGGAGGGAGGGCGGTCGGTGAGAGGCCGCGCCCCTGCGCCGCCCTCGGACACCCTCGGTGGCGGGTGCCGACGAACGATGGTCACCTTTTCGTGACGAGTCCACAAGCCCGCGGCCGCGACCGGACAACCCCAGTTCCGGGGGCACCGACGTCCGAGGACTCGCATCCGTGCACGCGGGAGGGGAGCAGGATCGATGCATGCCCAACCCCGCCTTCACCCCGCCCACGACCACGCCGACCCGACCCGACCTCGCCGGCACGTTCGGCGCGGTCGCCGCCACGCACTGGACCGCGGCCGCGGTCGCGCAGTCGGTGCTGGAGCGCGGCGGGAACGCGTTCGACGCGGCGGCCGCCGGCGCGTTCGTGCTGCAGGTGGTCGAGCCGCACCTGAACGGACCGGGCGGGGACCTGACCGCCGTGTTCGCGACGGCCGACGACCCGACACCCGTGGTGCTGTGCGGCCAGGGACCGGCTCCGGCCGGTGCGACCCGTGAGCACTACCGCGCCGAGGGGCTCGACCTCGTACCGGGCGCCGGAGCGCTCGCGGCGACCGTCCCCGGAGCGGTCGACGCCTGGCTCCTCCTGCTCCGCGACCACGGGACGTGGGACATCGCGGACGTCCTCGCGCCCGCGATCGGGTACGCCCGCGACGGCCACCCGGTCGCGCCGGCGGTCGTGCGGACGATCACCGCGGTCCAGGACCTCTTCCGCGACCACTGGCCCACCTCGGCCGCGCGGTGGCTGCCGGGAGGCGCGGTGCCGGTCGCGGGGACGCTCCTCCGCAACGAGGCGCTCGCCGCCGTCTACGAGCGGCTCGCCGCCGCGGGCGGCGAGCACGCCGGGCGCACCGCCCGCATCGACGCGGCACGGACCGAGTGGGCGGAGGGCGTGGTGGCGCAGGCGATCGACCGGTTCGTCCGCGAACCGCACCGGCACTCGTCGGGCACCGACCACGCCGGGGTGATCCGGGCCGCCGACCTGCAGGCGTTCCGCGCGACCTACGAGCCCGCCACCACGGCCGGGTTCCGCGGGTGCACGATCGCGAAGACCGGGCCCTGGGGGCAGGGTCCGGCGCTCCTGGAGACGCTCCGCCTGCTCGACCCGCTCGACGACACCCTGCTCGACCCCTCGACCGAGCTCGGCGCGCACACGATCGTCGAGGCACAGAAGCTGGCCCTCGCCGACCGCGACCTGTTCTACGGCGACGGCGACGTCCCGCTCGACGCCCTGCTCTCGGACGCGTACACCGACACCCGGCGCACCCTCATCGGCGAACGGGCCTCGGCCGAGCTCCGGCCGGGCACGGTCCCCGGGTACGAGCACGCGACGCCGCCGCTGCGCACCGTGTACGACGCCGAGGCCGACGGCACCGTGGGCGAGCCGACCGTCCGGGTCGCGCGCGACGCGGAGCAGGCCGTGCCCGTGGAGGACCGCGGCGAGCCGTTCGTCGCGCCGACCGGCCAGACCCGCGGCGACACCGTGCACATCGACGTGGTCGACCGGTGGGGCAACATCGTCAGCGCGACGCCGTCCGGCGGCTGGCTCCAGTCGTCGCCGACGATCCCCGAGCTGGGGTTCTGCCTGGGCACCCGCCTGCAGATGACCTGGCTCGAGGAGGGCACGTCATCGACGCTGACCCCCGGCGAGCGCCCGCGCACGACCCTCACGCCCACGCTCGTGCTGCGCGACGGGTCCCCGGTCCTGGCCCTCGGCTCCCCCGGCGGCGACCAGCAGGACCAGTGGCAGCTGCTCTTCCTGCTGCGGTGGATCGTCGGCGGGTACTCGCCGCAGCAGGCCATCGACGCTCCGGCGCTGCACACGACGTCCTTCCCCGGTTCGTTCTGGCCGCGCACCTGGGAGCCGGCGGGCCTCGTGGTCGAGGACCGTCTCGGGGACGCCGTGATCACCGCGCTGGAGTCCCGCGGACACCTCGTCACCCGGGCCGGGGACTGGTCGCTCGGCCGGTTGTCGTGCGTCACACGCGACCCGGCGACCGGGGTCGTCGGCGCCGCCGCGAACTCCCGCGGCGCGCAGGGCTACGCGATCGCGCGCTGAGCACGCGCGGACGGACGGGAGGCCCGTGGCGGCGCCGCCACGGGCCT